>JAKAJC010000016.1 GCA_021814005.1 Microcaldota archaeon | reverse complement strand
GAGCACTGCAAGCACAAAATCTTCAACGCCACCATAGACTACACAGACTTCACGCCGCCGCAAAAAGATGAAAAGGCGGCAGATGCAAAAACAGCAAAATCAAAACAATCGAAATCCAAATCAAAAGCCAAGACAAAAAAGCATGCATCCCGTCTCGTCATTCATTCGCTTTTCAAAACCTATATTGCGGCCACCACTCAAAACATCCATTCAGCCAAACATTATCTTCTCTCGGTATTCACAGACAATGCCGGCATTATGGCCATGGACGAGAATTGGGCGCTGGCCGTGAAAGTCGAGACTCACAACACTCCGTCCGCCCTTGACCCATACGGCGGCGCGCTCACCGGCATCTTGGGCGTCAACCGAGACGTGCTGGGCGCGGGCATGGGCGCCAAGCCCATATTCAACACAGACATCTTCTGTTTTGCAGACCCGTTCTATGCAGGTGCAATTCCTCCCCGACTTCTTCACCCCAAACGCGTTTTCGAAGGCGTGAGGGCGGGCGTGGAGCGCGGCGGCAACGCCTCCGGCATCCCGACAGTGAATGGCTCAATCTATTTCGACGACCGCTATCTTGGCAAGCCTCTTGTCTACTGCGGAACCGGCGGGCTTATGCCAAGAAAATCAGCAGGCAGGCTCACGCACCAGAAATATACCAAGAGCGGCGACCGCATTTTCATGGTGGGCGGCCGCATAGGCAAGGACGGCATACACGGCGCCACTTTCTCATCTGAAACATTGCACGAAGGTTCGCCCACTTCAGCAGTGCAGCTGGGCGACCCGTTCACACAAAAAGGCGTTCTCGACTTTTTGCTGGCCAGCCGCGAGGCGGGCCTGCATTCAGGTTTAACAGATGACGGCGCCGGCGGGCTGTCTTCGTCTGTCGGCGAGATGGCCAATGACGCGGGCGGCGCGCTCATCCATCTTGACCGCTGCCCTCTCAAATACCCCGGCCTTAACCCGTGGGAAATCCTTCTCTCAGAATCACAGGAGCGCATGACGGTTGCGGTGCCGGTTGAAAAATCGGGAGAATTCGCGGCTTTGGCGCGCCAATTCAGCGTGGAGGCCACCGACATCGGTGAATTCAATTCAACCGGCTCGCTCACGGTAAAATACCATGACCAGATTGTGGCAGACCTCAACCTCCAGTTCCTGCACAAGGGCGTGCCGAAAATGCAGTTGCGCGCCGAATGGAAACCGCCCGAGCTCGAAGAACCCGAGCTTGAAATGCCGTCCGACCTTCGGGCCGAGCTTCTCACTCTTCTCTCGCGCCCCAACATATGCTCAAAGGAATCCATTGTGCGCCAATATGACCACGAAGTTCAGGGCATGAGCGTGGTCAAGCCGATGTGCGGCGCAAACGGCACCGGCCCGTCAGATGCGGCAGTGCTTCAGCCAGTTGCAGACAGCGACTGGGGCGTTGTTGTTTCCCACGGCCTTGCCCCCCGCTACGGCGACATAGACCCGTACCACATGGCTCAATTGGCAGTGGACGAGGCTGTGCGCAACTATATCGCGGCCGGCGGCGAGCCGGCCACGTGGGGCGCTCTTGACAATTTCTGCTGGCCAGACCCGGTTCTTTCCCAATCCAATCCAGACGGCATGCAGAAACTTGCTGCGCTGGTGCGCACCTGCATGGGGCTTGCCGAAGCCTGCACAGCATACTCTCTTCCTCTCGTGTCCGGCAAAGATTCGATGAAAAATGATTATGCCCACGGTTCAATTCGCATTTCTGGCCCCCCGACCCTTCTCATCAGTCTGGCCGGCAAAATCCAGTATGTGGGGCGCGCCATGACAAGCGATTTCAAAACAGCAGGAGATTTGGTTTATGTGCTCGGTTTTACCGGCGACGAGCTGGGCGCGTCCGAATATTACGCCTCCCACGACCTCGGCTCTGGCGCCAATGTTCCAAAAGTCGATTTGGCATCCAACAAAAAAATGTATCACGCGCTGCACTCAGCCATTTCTCACGGCCTTGTTGCTTCCGCGCACGACTGCTCCGACGGCGGGCTTGCAATCGCTCTGGCAGAAAGCTGCATCGGGGGCAGAATAGGCGCCAAGGTGAAATTAAACAGCGTGCCGCGCAGCGACGGCCTGCGCGACGACAAAATATTGTTTTCAGAAAGCGCGGGCCGCTTTATCGTGAGCGTGCATCCGAACCACCGCTCAGAATTTGAGAAAACAATGTCAGGCTGCGCGTTTGCATGCATCGGCGAAGTTGCGGCCAGCGCAGACTTTGTAATCGAGGGAGTCTGCCCTGCCTCAGTCATCCGCGCAACCGTGCCCGAGCTTGAGGAAGCGTTCAAGAAAACAATCACGTGGTAATTATGGCATCATCCCCGTCTGCATTGGTGTTGATTGGCTTCGGCATCAATGCCGAGGACGAACTGGCGCATGCGCTGCGGCTTGGCGGAGCCAAGACCGAGCTCGTGCATTTCAACAAACTTCTGGCTGACGGCGGCGCAGAGCTTGAAAAATACCAGATGCTCGCAATTCCGGGCGGCTTCTCCTTCGGCGACGACATACAGTCCGGCCGCGTGCTGGCAAACAAATTCAAATACAGGCTCAAAGAGCCGTTCAAAAAATTCATTGACTCCGGCAAGCCCGTCATCGGCATCTGCAACGGATTTCAGGTGCTGACGCAGTTTGGCGCGCTTCCAGGATTTGAAAACTCGGAGAGGCGCATGACTCTTATGCGCAACGCTTCAGGCCGTTTTGAAAACCGCTGGGTGAATATGCGCACCGAGGAGTCGGCATGCAAATTTTCCAACGGGCTCGGCCTGCTTTCCATGCCGGTGCGCCACGGCGAGGGGCGCGTGCTGTTTGCATCTGATGAGGACAAAAAGAAAATGGAGGAAAACAAGCAGATTGTTTTCCGCTATGCGGACATGTTTGGCAAAACTGCTGATTCCTATCCTCTCAACCCAAACGGCTCCACCGATGCCATCGCGGGCGTGTGCAATCCTGCCGGCAATGTGCTGGGCCTCATGCCTCATCCTGAATGCCACACCAGTTATGTGCAGTCTCCGTACTGGAGCATGAACCCGCCCGTGCCGACAAAGAAAGCCCAGGATTTGGGCCTGCTCGGCCGCCTCGCCCTCTCGTTCGGCCTTGTTTCGCAGCCGGCGCAGCCAAAAGACGAGGGCAACTGCGTGCCGCTTTTTGTAAATCTGGCCGATGCTGCCAGAAAATTCTGAAAACCCGCCCGTTGGCCGAAAGCCTCGCCCGCCAAAAATTCTATCCCGCCCAGCCCTCAATCTTCTTAATGTTTGCGCCAGTTCTCACTTCCGAGGTGGTCTTGCATGAAGACCGTAAAATACGAGACAAAATTCCTGCCCAAGGCGGGCCGGCTTGAGCTCTTTATCCGCTGGCTGTGGCTTATTCCGACCGCCATCGTGGCGTGCATCCTTGAAATCATCGCCATGATTGCCGCCGTGCTGCAGTGGTTCCACATCCTTGTTCTGGGCAAGCGCCACAAGTTCCTGCACACATGGATTCTCAAGCTGATTGCGTACGACGTGAAGTTCAAGAGCTATTTCCTGCTCCTGACCGACGAGCGCAACCCGCTGCTGCCCGAGAAGTAAGGCGGCATCATTTCATTTTTGTTTATTTTTCATTCATTTTGCCCGGCTCGCTTAGCCCAAGGCAAACAAATATATTCTTCTTCGGAGAATAAGGGCTATGGGAAACAAAAATACCACGATTAAGCCACCCGCTCTCTCTTCCTCTTTTGACGACCATGCCCTGCACGAGGAGTGCGGAGTGGCCGGAATTCTCTCTTTCAAAAAACAAGATGTCGCCCAGCTTCTTTACCGCGCCCTTATTGCCCTGCAGCACAGGGGGCAGGATGCCGCCGGCATGGCAGTATGGAACGGCAAAAAGAAAATCAATCTTCACAAAGGCCTCGGTCTTGTTTCAGATGCGTTTGACGAAAAAAAGCTTGCCTCATTAAACGGCCCGCTGGGCATTGCCCACGTGCGCTATCCCACCATCGGGGCCGGCGGCGTGGAGGATGCGCAGCCTTTTGTGGAAAAAGAGCCGTTCGGCGGCATTGCGCTTGCCCACAACGGCAACATCGCCAATTACGGCACAGTCCGCTCGCGCCTCGAGTCAGGCGGCCACGCATTCTGCTCCACATGCGACGCTGACCTCATGCTCGCGGTGCTGGTCAAGCACCTCAATGCCTCCGGCCTCGACATCTTCAAGGCCATTTCGCTCTCAATGGACGAGCTTGACGGCTCCTATTCAGTGTGCGCCATAACAGCTGGCGGAGAGCTTATTGTTTACCGCGACCCGCACGCCATACGCCCGCTTGTGTGGGGCAAAAACGACGACTTCATCATGTTTGCCTCGGAATCGACAGCTCTCGACATCAACGACATTCCGCTTGCAGGCGACATCGGGGCCGGCGAGGCGCTTGTCATTTCCTCCGACGGCAAAATAACCAAGCGCCAGCTCATCGCAAAACCCCAGCCAAGGCACTGCATGTTCGAGTATGTCTATTTCAGCCGCCCCGACTCTGTTGCGCAGGGCAGGCTGATTTACAATGTGCGCAAAGAGCTAGGCCGCCGCCTTGCAAAAACCGCGCCTGTGCATGCCGACATCGTTGTCGCCGTGCCCGACACTTCGCGCCCCGCGGCCGAGGGCTATTCGCAGGCCAGCGGAATTCCGATGGAAGAGGGCCTGATGAAAAACCGATATGTGGGCCGCACCTTTATCATGGCAAATCAGGCATTGCGCTCCACCGCGGTCAAGCTGAAACTCAACGCCGTGAAGCCGTTGCTGGCCGGCAAGCGCGTGGTTCTTATCGACGATTCCATTGTGCGCGGCACCACTTCAGGGCCGATTATCAAGCTTTTGCGCGACGCTGGCGCCAAGGAGATACATCTTCGCATCGCCTGCCCGCCCACCATCGCCCCGTGCTTTTACGGCGTGGATTTGCCCACATTCACCGAACTGGCGGCAGCCAACAAGAGCGTTGAGGAAATACGCAAAATGATTGGCGCCGACTCTCTGGCTTATGCAACCATCGATGATTTGGTGGGCGCGATAGGCATGAAAAAAGAGGATTTGTGCCTCGGTTGCGTCACCGGCCAGTATCCGACACAGCTTGGAAACGACATTGCCGCCATGCTCAAAAAACACGGCTCCGATGCAGACGTTCGGGTGTGGGAGAAGGCGCACCCGGCCGGCAAACTTCGTGGCGGCTCGTGCTAGAAAATTTCCCGCCATCTCCGTCAAAACCCCGCCGGCCGAAGCGCCGCCTGCCCGCCCTTCCATGCTAAATGTCTCTTAAACCTTGTTGTGGTGGTCGTTTCATGGCATCAGCCCCAAATTCGAAACCCCTGCAGCGTCTGCGCCAGTCGCTCACCATCGGCAATTTGTGGCTGTCGGTTCTCTCCCTTGCCTCAAAAAAGAAGATTTATGCCTACAACCTGCCAGAGGAAATTGACCGCGCCTACCATTTCTCCCCCAGCCGCCTTCTGGTTTATCTTGTGCTCTACCGCCTTGAGGCTGAAGGGCTTCTCACCTCGGCCGAGGACGGCCGACGACGCTATTATTCGATTACTTCGAAGGGAAAAGAATGCCTCGCATCCGGTCGCGCGCTCCTAAAAGCGCGGGCTCGCGAGATTTGAGCTGAGAAAATGAAAAACAAAAACAAGAAAACCAAAACTTTATCCTCATCAAAAAAACCTCTTGTTATTCTTCTCACCGGCGTTCCCGGCACAG
The DNA here is from genome assembly GCA_021814005.1 of Microcaldota archaeon. Lineage (GTDB taxonomy): Archaea > Micrarchaeota > Micrarchaeia > Anstonellales > Anstonellaceae > CAIXYX01. Next base: position 25,662 of record JAKAJC010000016.1, on the reverse strand, counting down.
GCAAAACCAGCCTTTCGCGCGAATGGTGCACTCAGAGCAACTGGGCGTATCTCTCACTAAATGATTTGGTAAAAGCCGAAGGCCTTCACAGCGGCACTGACGAGCGCAGCGGCGCGCTTGTTGTGGACATGGACAAGCTTGAAGCTGCGGCCAACGCATGGCTTTCGGCAGTGCACTCTCCAGTCATAATCGAGGGCCATCTGGGCTGCGACCTCAAGTTGAAAGTGGACAGGGTGCTTGTGCTGCGCCTGCATCCAGACGAGGTTGCATCGCGCCTGCGCGCGCGCAATTACAACGCATACCAGCTTGAAGAAAACAAGATGGCCGAACTGCTTGACTATTGCACCCTCCGCTCGATTAGGAATTATGGCGCGCGCAAAGTGTATGAGCTTGATTTGAGCGGCAAAACACTGCAGCAGAGCGTGTCGGCCCTGCTGGAATTCTCGCAGGCTGCCAAGCCGTCGGCAGATTTCAAGCCGCACGTGAACTGGAGCAGCGCCCTTCTGGCTCACATTGCACAAAACGTAAAAGACGAATAGAAAAAAGCAAAAGAAAGAACTATTTATTTGTTTTTCGCGCCCTTGGCGGCAGCCGCATAATCTTTTGCAAACTGCTCAATCCCCTTATCAGTCAGCGGGTGCTTGAACAGCTTTTCAAATATTTCAGGCGGCACCGTGGCGATGTGTGCGCCCATTTTGGCCGCCTCCACAACATGGGTGGGCGAGCGAACCGAGGCCACAATCACCTGCGTCTCAAACTCGTAGGCATCATAGATGTCAAGAATTTCCTCAATCAAATGCATGCCGCTCTCCGACACATCGTCAAGCCGGCCCACAAAAGGCGAGCAGTATGATGCGCCCGCCTTTGCAACCATCAAGGCCTGACCGGCCGAGAAAACAAGAGTAACATTGGTCGGAATGCCCTCTTTTTCAAGAATGCGGACCGCTTTCAATCCTTCGGCAGTCATGGGCACTTTTGCCACAATGTTTGGAGCCCATTTGGCGAACTCGCGCGCATCTTTGACAAGCTCTTCAGCCGTATTGCCGATGCCTTCCACTGAAACCGGGCCCTTCACAAGCTTGCAAATCTCGATAATTGCCTGCTTGTGGTCCCGTCCGGCCTTCATAATCAGCGTCGGGTTTGTGGTGATGCCGTCCACAAGGCCAGTTGCGCTCAATGCCCTTATTTTGTCAACGTCTGCTGTGTCAAGGAAAATTTTCATGTCAGCACCTCATCATCATAATGCTTATTTCTTGCCGATTGCCCTTTTTACTGCTTTCTCAATTGCAGCAGAATCCATTCCAAAATGCTTGAGAAGTTCTATCCCATCTCCCGACTCGCCGAACTTGTCCTGCATGCCAACTCGCACCACTGGAGTGGGGCATTCTTCAGAAAGCACTTCGCACACTGCGCCTCCCAGCGCCCCGTTGATTTGGTGCTCTTCAGCAGTCACAACACAACCACAGCGGCGGGCAAACTCCACGAGCGTCTTCTTGTCTATTGGTTTAACTGTGTGGCAGTCCAGCACGGCTGCAGAAATGCCGTCTTCTGCCAGATTCTTGGCAGCTTTCAATGCCTCGAAAACCGGCACTCCGCATGCAACAATCGCAACATCGGAGCCATCGGCCAGCACATTAATCTTGCCGATTTCGAAAGGAGTCGAGTCGGTTGTGAAAACAGGAGTTTTTTCCCTTCCAAGACGGATGTAAACCGGCCCTTTTCTCTCGGCCGCCGCGCGCGCAGCTTTGCCCGCCTCTTTCTCGTCACAGGGGCAAATCACGCACATGTTGGGCAGCACGCGCATAATCGCCATGTCTTCCAGCGCCTGATGGGTTGCCCCGTCAGGCCCGACAGTTATGCCTGCGTGCGCGCCGGAAAATTTCACATCCAAATTATTGTAGGCAATATTCACCCTCACCTGATCCCAGTTGCGGCCGGGTGAAAATACGCCATAAGCAGAAAAGAAAACTGTCTTGCCTTCCATTGCAAGGCCTGCGGCAACAGATGCCATGTTCTGCTCGGAAACGCCGCACTGCACAAACCTTTCAGGAAACGCTTTTTCAAACCAGTGCGTGCGCACAGATTCTGAAACATCCGCCGTGAGGACAACAAGCTCTTTGTTTTCCTTTCCAATCTCGACAAGCGCTTTTCCCCAGCCGTCGCGAATCGCAACTTTTTTCATCTCGGCAGCGAACAGATTCGCCTCGAGTTTCATGCTTTGATTTGGTGAGAAAGAAGTCATGCAAAACACCAATCAGGCCTTGATTTTTGCGCGCGCGGCCCGCAATTCTGCCAGCGCCTTGGCCGCCTCCTCCGCATTGGGGGGTTTGCCGTGCCACTCATAAGCATTTTCCATAAACGACACGCCCTTGCCTGGCACTGTTTTTGCAATAATCATCAATGGCGGCTGCACTTTGCCTGACGCGGCTCTTGTTCTTGCCGCATCAAGCGCCTTTACCACTTCCAACATGTCATTGCCGTCGATTTCCACCACTTCCCAGTTGAATGCCCTGTATTTGGCGGCCATGCTCTCAAGCGGCATAATTGTCTCGGTCGGCCCGTCAATTTGGATAAAGTTTCTATCCATTATTGCCACAAGATTTCCAAGTTTGTATTTGGCGGCCAAGAGAACCGCTTCCCATGTCTGGCCCTCCTCATGCTCGCCGTCCGAGGTGAGGCACCACACAACATGCTTTTTTTTGTCCATGCGCGCGGCCAGCGCCATGCCGCAGGCCTGCGACAGCCCCTGCCCCAGCGGGCCTGAAGATGTTTCGATGCCGGCCAGCGCGCCTTTGTGCGGATGGCCCTGTAATGGAGAGCCGAATTTTCGAAGCGAGTTGAATAATTTTTTGTCAAAATAGCCGGCCTCGCCAAGAGTTGCGTAAAGCACCGGCGCGATATGCCCGTTTGAAAGCACTATTCTGTCCCGCCCGTCCCACTGCGGCTTTTTGGGGTCATGCACTGCCGTGTGGAAATAAAGAGCCGTAAAAATGTCGGCCATGCCCAAAGGACCGGCCGAATGCCCTGATTTTGCAGGCAAAAGCATGTTGATGATGTCAACGCGTATGTCGTTGGCTTTGAGCAAAAGTTCTGAGGTGGAATCCAGTCTGATGGCGCTCATAATAGCACTCGTGTGTTATTTTTTTCTCTCGTTTGCAAGTCTTATAATCCCTTGCAGGGCGGCGTTGGGGTCTTTCTGGCCAAACACTGCCGAGGCGGCCGCAAATCTGTTTGCGCCTGCCTTTATGGCGCGCGGAATTGTTGTCGGCCCAACCCCGCCGTCTATTTCGATTGTGAGATGCGGGTGGTGCGCGCGCAGGGCGCGCATTTTTTCCTCCACGTCTGAAATATAGGACTGGCCGGCCCAGCCGGGGTTCACGGTCATCAAAAGCACGTGCTCCACTCCGGCCAGATGCTTCTCAAGCTTATCGAGCATTGTCGGGGGATTCACCACCCACGCGAGGCGCGAACCCTTTTTTGCAACAAGCTTTTGCAGGCCGGCCATCTGGCGCTCGTCCACGCTCTCGATGTGCACCTCGAAAATGCTGTTTTTGCCGCCAGGCAGCGCCTCGATAAATTTAATCGGGTCGGCCACCATGAGATGATATTCGATTTCCTTGTCAGGCGGAAAATGAAATTCGGCCAGCACATCCGTCCCTATGGTGGTGTTGTTGACAAATTTGCCGTCCATTATGTCAATGTGCAGCGTGTGAGCGTCAGGCACTGCCGCAACGCGGTGCGCCAGCTCCTCTTTTGTATAGCACAGGATGGCTGGCGCGATTTGCACAGCAGACATGAGATACCTCTCTCAAGCGGGGATTAAAACCCCCGCGCTTTCCCAAGTGTTACAATCCGGCGGCATTACAAACCTGCATAATCGCCTGCGGCCGGCTCATAATCCTGCATAATCGCTTGCCTTCTTTTTTGGCGGGAAATATTTGCCTGACGGCGCAAGAACCGGCAAATCGGCCTCGGCCGCCACGCGCAAAAGCTCGGAGGCGTCCACCCATCGCTCCACTTTCAAATAAGGCACGAGGCCGGCCGGAGTTTTTTCGCGCACCACCACAAACGGCAGGCGCTGGCGCATGCTGGAATGCCTTACTGCTATTTCGACTTTTCCGTCGCTTAGAATTTTCGCGCGGTCAAGTTTTTGCGGCGGGGCTTCGCTTTCCATTCTCGTTTCACCCTAAACTTCGAAAACAAACACCGTGTAAACATAGGTGCCGGTGTCGTCCTTTTCCTTTTTTATCTCTGTGCGCTGGCCGCGGTCGCTGTATTTTTTGGCCTCCTCTTCGGCAGATTTTTGGTAAGGAGTGACAAACACCACGCGCTTGCCGCCGTGCTTTGCCTTGCGCGCTGGCCCGTTTCTTGATGGAATGGGAGGAATCATGCAGGGCAGAGCGCACTGAGTTATTTAAACCCGATTCTTGGAGCGCGGGGCCTTGGCCTCCCGTTTGCGCGCGCCGGCATTCTCTTTTTTCGCCTTTGCCTCTTCCTTTTTCTTGCCTGCGATAACCTCGTTCATTGCCTTGATGAGCGAATCAATTGTGGCCTGGTCAAATCCGTGCAGCTCGCAGCCCGTCTGCACGGTGTCATAGGCAGACAAGGTGCAGCCGATGCAGTGCAGGCCGACGTCAAGAAGAAACGGCACCACTTCCGGATATTCGGCCACAACGTCCATTATGCGCGTTTCACGGGTAATTGGACCTGAAGAAGATGATGGGGAAGAGGAGAGAGCGGCACTTCTTTTCTTTGCCTCCAATTCATGCAGCGACTGCTGGTGAATCCCCCATGCCTTGGCCAGCTCCTCGGGAGTTGGCACCTCGACCTTTTTTGTTTCCAATTGCTGGTCCGGACTTTCAAGCGGGCGGATAATCGGTAAATCGATTGTGCGGCGCTGGGTGGAAAGAGCGGGCGCATTCATCTGCTTTGTTGGAGAGGGCGCCTTCATTTTCTTTCCGGCCTTGTTTGGAGTGAATTTTGGGCCGTTTTTCTGTTCTTCTGCGCCTGTGAGAAACGCGCCTGAGCGGGCATTTCCCCCAATTTTGCCCGCCTTTTCCTTTTTGCTCATATGATTTCAACCCCATATATCCTCTATCGCATGCCTTTTTATACTCCGGCCCCGCCAATGATATCATCGACGTCTAGCATATCAACGGCGTCAAGTTGAGTGGGGATTTTTCTGAACGAAAGTTACGAGGAAATGCTCAAAAAAGCGCGCGCAGTTCTGCCCGAGAAGACGCTGGCGTTCGAGCGCTTCGAGCCGCCTGTGGCCGAAACACAGCTGCAGGGCTCCAAAACCATTTTGCGCAATTTCGAGGTCATCTGCCAGAAGCTGCGCCGCGACCCGGCCACCCTCTCCAAATACCTTTCAAAAGAGCTTGCGGTGCCGGCCACCATCGACGGCAGCAAGCTTATCTTGCACGGCAAGGTTTTCGAGCGCGTGCTCAACGAAAAGCTTTCCAATTTCATCAGCGCTTATGTGGTATGCAAGGAATGCAAGCGCCCCGACACCAAGCTTGTCGACGGCCCGCACGGCATCCGCACCCTTGTGTGCGAGGCCTGCGGCGCGCGGGCGCCGGCCCGCTGAGGCAACAGAAAAAATCTTTAGGTGAAACTATTCATGGCTGACGGAGACTTTCAAGCAACAACAACCCCGAACGCAAGCGGCGAGGGATTCGTGCGCGTGCGCCTGCCCCGCGAGGGCGAAATCCTCGGCGTTGTCATAGGCAACGTGGGCGGAGGCCGCCTGCAGGTGCAGTGCAAAGACGGCAAGGAACGCCTTTGCCGCATTCCAGGCAAAATTAGGCGCAACATCTGGGTGCGCCAGGGCGACGTTGTTTTGCTCAAACCCTGGGTAATCGAGGGCGACGAGCGGGCCGACATCATCTGGCGCTACAACCACATACAGGCCGACTGGCTGCGCAACAAGGGCTACATCAGCCGCTAATCACTTCGGGGTGGGCTGACCGATATCATTAAATAGTCTGTTTCACTTAATGTAAAATAGTGAATAATATGGTGCAATACAAATCCAACCCCCAGTCACCGCCTCCAGCGTTCCGCATGCCCAGCACTTCGACGCCGGTAACCGACTATCTTTACAATGCCAAGCTTGCGATTGGTTATTTGCGCGAATGCCCGCGGGAAGTGCACCGCTGGGAACTCGCGCTGGACCGCTTTAAGGTGCTTGCCAAATGTCGCTGCGAATGGAAGCAGGTCTCCCCGTTTGTCAAAACTCTTGTCAATGAATTCTCGGCAATCTCTTCCGTCAATCCCACTCTGGCGCGGGATGCGACGGCCGTGCTGGCCAAGTTCACAGCATATTTCAGCACCGCCGCTGATAACACAGTTATCCGCAAGCTTTGCATCTCCGGAAAAACGTATACCATCTTCGCCCAACAGGCAGACATCAACTCAAAAGTTCTGTTCAGACTGATTGAGATGAATTCGCATTATTCAAAGATGTCTGTGCACAGCGTGGCCGGCAACAGACTGGCCGAGAAAGCTTCGCGCGAGCTGAATTCGGCAAAAGCCAGCGACCTGTACGAGAAGGCGGGCAATCACTTCATGCGCTCCGGCTTTGCCTCCGGCGCGCTGTCCTGTTTTATTAAGGCCCATCAAGCCCTGCTTATCTCCGCCGACCTCCTCTCTCCGGCCGCTCTTATGAACCGGCAGGTGCGCCTGCGCTCCAGCATCAATATATCGCGCGAGCTAATGATTCGCGCCGGCTCCTCCATTCCTTATGCAGAACATAAGTTCGGGCTCAAGATGAACGACATTCTTTCGGCACCGACGATTAAATTTAACTTTGCCAAGATGTCAGAATATGTCAATTCGCCCGAGACCCGCAACTAGCCGGCACAAACAGATAGCTCTCCTTTTTATCCTCCCGCTCCCCTGTTTTTCTTATGTCTCTTCGTCAATCCAAGCAAAAACGCCCGCGCCGCGAAGACAAGCAGGACCGCAATCCCTGGCCTCTTGAGGAGGGCGTTTTTGACCGCACCTCCCTCATCACTCTTACAAAATTCATGAAAAAAGGCATCTTCAAAACAATCGACTACTGCATTGCCGAGGGAAAAGAGGCAAACGTTTATCGTGCGACTACGGTTGATGGCGGCTTTGTTGCAATCAAAATGTACCGCCTGCGCTCGCCATCTTTTGTGCACATGCAGCAGTATATGGAAGGGGACAGGCGATTTGCAGGCACGCGCAATGGCATCCAATTGATTCACGCCTGGACCCAGAAGGAATACAAAAATCTGTCAATCATGCACGACTTGGGCTGCCGAGTGCCCGACCCGATTGCTTTCAAGGCAAACATTCTTGCAATGGAATTCTTGGGTGTTGAGGGCGTGCCCTATTCCCAGCTCTCCGACACCGGCTCCGAAGACCCGAACAACGATTTTGCCCTTATTTCGGCCGATTTGGAGAAAATGAAGATGGGCGGCCTTGTGCATGCCGACGTGTCTGAATACAACATCCTGATGACCGACAAGGGCCCTTATTTGATAGATTGCGGGCAGGCCGTCCTGACCTCCCACCCCCGCGCCGAAGAGTTCTATAAGCGCGATTTGGAGAATCTGCGCAAATACTTTTCCAAATACCCTGATTTTAAGGGCTAATTTTAACCCCCTCAAATCCAAACGTTTATAACCACACAAAACCATACTGTTACACCAAGTTAGATAGCGCTCTCAGCGGAGATTTTCTATGAGCAAATTCATGCAGTTTGTCAAACACCCAATCGCCACTGCATTTCCTAAATCAGTCCAGAAAAAGCAGAATGAAAATCCAGACCCCCGTCGCTCATTTCTAAAAACTTCACTGGCGGCCCTTGTCTCCATCCCGCTCTTGACAAGATGCAGCCCCGACATCACCGGCCCATATAGCGAAGGGTATACCACAGTGAACGTGAACGGCAAAAAGGAGCTCACCGCCCCAGTCGGCACCGCAGTAACTGCCGACGAGGTGACTTTTGTGGTAAAATCCATCACCACCCCGGATTTCGCATCAGAGCCGCGCGAGGCAGTCATCGAAATCCTTAATTCGGACAACACGGCCGCCTACACCACGCGCATGCGCAAGGGGGAAGTGGCCGGGGAATTCTACAGCCCGCAGGATGCGGCTAAAACAAATGTCTACAAGCTCGAATGCGTCGAGATTCCCACCCCCGCCCCGAATCCCGACTGGGCCAAATTCACTCTTTGGAAAAAGAAGGCCTGAGTTTTTCACATTTCTTGCCTCCCCACGTTTATATACTACTTCTACACATAATACTTCATGTGTCCTTCGACGGCCATAAAATCCACCCTCTATCTGTGCGACCGGCTGCAGGAGAGGATTCCGGTGCGCCACAATCTTCTTGGCGCCTCGCCCACGCTCTTGCCAATCCACGTGGATTTGAACGGGTATGGGAAAAACATCTTTGGCAAAAAACTTGAGCCAAGCGAGAACGCGATTGTCAATCTGGCGCGCAACCAGTACCACTATGTTCTTGCTTATCATTCGCTTACCAAGACTGCGCGCAGCGACAGCTGGAACCGCATAAATCTTGAATGGAAAAGGCGCAACAAGACGCACACTCCCGCCGAAATTTCCGAGCTTTTGAGTGGCATAAACAGCTTTGTGGGCCTTCTCATGCGCCCCGTCGTGGTTTACGCCGTTCCCTACAACCCCGAGAGGTTCAAGGAGTTTCTGCTCGACGGCCGCGTGCCCGAGGAGGAGCTGATAAAAATTCTCAACCCGCCCGGCGCCTCGCCCCGCTACAGCGTGAGGATGAACAATTTCTTTATTGACTATGAGCACGTGCTTGACCTCTACCGCGACGAATGGCAGAAAACGGTTGAAAACGCGCCGGTTGACGCCATGCAAACCCAGCAGTTTCAGACCATGACGCACGCGCTCAGCTCGCTCATCAACGTCTATGACGCATATTTCCAGGTCTTTTAGAGAACTTCTTTTCGAACCGGCCTTCTTGTCTTTTCAAACCGGCCTCTTGTTACCATTAGTAATATAAATTCTTTTGGTAATAGCTAGGTGGGAAGCGGGAATACCCTGCCTCCAGGTGGAACTATGGTGGACCCGAATGATTTGCCCGAGCACATGCGCGCCTGCCCCATCGAGGTGGCCGTAGGCTATATCGGCAAGAAATGGGCCGTCAACATCGTGCGCGACCTTTTTGTTGGCAAAAAGCGCTTTTCCCAATTCCTGCACTCCAACCCCGACTTGAGCACCAAAATGCTTTCCACGCGCCTCAAGGAGCTGGAGAAGGAAGGATTCATCACAAAGAAGGTGGTGAGCACCAACCCGATTTACATAGAATACACGCTGACAACCAAAGGCAGGGCCCTGAACGGCATTTTGCTGGAGCTGTCCATGTTTTCATTCCGCTATTGCCCGAGCGAAGTGTATAGGCGGCCGCCCATCACTTTGGAGCGCGACATTGCCCTTATGAAACAGGTGCTAAAGGTTGGCTCCAAGTAAGAAATTAGCTCACAAGCAGAATATGTTAGAAAAGCTAATAGAGTAATGGAAATACCCATTTTGATTGACATTAACCGTAATCCGTATATACTGGAGGATGCACAGAGTAACCGTTACGGGTGATATAAATGAATATCAGACTCGGGGCACGTTACAAATCCATCTTGCGTCGCTTGATCACAAGAGAGCATGCAAAAAATCAAACCCAGGCCATCCAAAAAGCTCTGGTTGCGTACGAACAAAAGCTTGAAGAAGAAGAAATGCGCTTGGTTCATCTGGCAGTTGAATCTGAAATGAAAAAAATTCGTTCTGGTGAAGTCAAAACCATTTCTTATGAAGAAGTGAAAAACGAGCTGGGGCTCTAGGTCGTTTATGATTTCGAGCGTATAGAGAAATTCAGTTAGAAATACTAAGAACATCTTAGTATCTGATAATCAATCAAAATGATTTAGAAAAACTAGTATATTATTAGCTTTAGGACTTCCCTAGTTTGGTTCGTTTAGGCTACCCTATTTGAGCCCTATTTTTGACCATTTTTTGGCTCTTTTTTGCATGTTTTTTGCCTCAGTTACTTTAATGGTATACTGAATTTGGAGCTCTTTTACTGATTAGGTAAACCACCTGCTTGCGCTTAGGGGGCTTCCATAATGGCCGGTATACTGAAATGATATGCGGTGGGATAGTGGGATGATGACATCTGGCCTAAACGTGAAAGACTGGGCGGAAGATAAGAAAACGAGGTGTTTTTGATGTTCTGGTCTATCAATATACGGTTGATTGAGATTAGGGTTTACTTCTTTAGTGCTTTATTTTTCTTAATTATCAGTTCGTTCTTCTTGTTTTGAGGCACAGTATGGAGGTGGAAATGAATGCGCTGGCCAGCCATATTTCCCGAGGCACGCGTGTTGTTGACGTCAATAGCTTGATTCTTGCAAAATTTTATGGCCACTTTTTTGGTTGCCAGGCTACCTAGGAAGAGTTTTTTCATTAATGTTCCTGTTGTGTTCAAAATATACGCCTTCGGGCCAATAAAAACATGGCCTTTGGTTTGTGGGGGGTATTCAGAAATGTAAACGCGATCCCTCAGTGCAGGACACGACACCCTCCACAATTTCATAAAAGATGGAATTAGCCATGTCTCTACAACTCTTTTAGCTTTTCTAATAATATAATATTCAATCCTATTATTAACCTTTCTAATAAACTATAGTTTAGTTCCAATGGTCGTTCTATAGATGATTGTATGTTGCGAGTAAAGTATTCATCTGGGCATTTGGACCTTAATCTCACCCGCGTAGTCCCTTTCTCATTGATAGACAACCTCTCGCCACGACTAAATCTCCTCATCGAAGGGCAGAACCATTCAACAAGCAATTACCCGCTCCAACTATCTGAGATTTGTGGCGAGGTATACGTAATTGATGGCTCGATGAATATCTACGCAGGCCATGCGGTAGCAGAGTCGTCCCCCATTACTCACATCGGCACCGGGGGGTTGCTTCATATCCAACTTTCTTTGGAGTTAGGATATGAAAAGCTGAGCAAAATCGAAAAAATCAGAAAGGACCAGAATCTTCGGCTGAAGTGCGTGCTAAAATTTGTTTGCGAGCAAGCACCAAATGTTAATGAACCTCAGTCTGCCGAATTGTTTCTTGATATAAGTAAAAGCGATTGGGTCGAGACTATCCTCCACAGCTTCGAATACAAGAACGTTCTTCTTATCGAACTCCCAGTCCTTCAATCCGAACCAGATATGGGTGAAATAGCTCAGAACCTACAAAAGGCAAAGCAAGAACTGGCGCGCGGGGAGTATTCCAGCGTTCTCGTTAATTGCAGACATGCGTTGGAGGCTTTGAAGGCTTGGGCCAAAACAAAAGGTCTTACACATGAAGTTCCAGATTCCAAGGGTAAGACAACCGAAGTTATTAGTTTCAAAAAGATTATACTCTCCCCCGAAAGTTCCGCGGAGAGCATGAGCAAAATTTATTCTCAGCTTTGGAACTTCCTTGTACCTGGTGGACCACATTCGGGTCCATTGAGAGAAAAGGAGGATGCCGAATTTGTTATTTTTACGACTTATACTCTCATCAATTTAGTCTTTCAAAAATATGCCAAACAGAAACAATGATAAAAGACAGGATTACCTCCCCGGAAGGATACCAAGAAAAAAGTAAGCCAGATGGACGTCAAATGATGGTGATTTGTGGGGGAAACGCGCGGCTGTGCTTTTTGCATCTCATGTGTTACTCTTTGGATTAGAGACGCTACGTATGCGCATCTCCAATGAAAAATAGCCCACCTTTTTAGTATACTGGAATCCCACCCTCGCCACCTTTAAAAGCATCTTCTCCTTGAGCTATTCTATGTCGGAAGAAGCCAAACCCCTGGTGAAATGGGCCGGTGGCAAGAGGCAGCTAGTCGACATTTTGTTCAAAAGCACCCCAATTGAATTCAACGACTACTACGAACCGTTTGTTGGGGGCGGCGCGCTTTTCTTCAAGCTTTACAGCCAAAACAAGATAAAACGTGCTTATCTCAACGATTACAACCCCGACCTGATGAACGTCTATGCGGTGGTCAAAAGCCGCCCAAACGAGTTGATTGAGGAACTAAAGGTCCATGGCCGCTATCCCAATGAAAAGGCGGCTTATTACCAAATCCGTCAAAACGAACCAGAAGATATGGTCTGCCAAGCAGCCCGGTTCGTCTACCTCAACCGCACGGGCTTTAACGGACTTTATAGAGTCAATTCCAAAGGCAAGTTTAACGTGCCCTACGGTCGTTACAAGAACCCCAAAATATGCGATGAGGAGAACATCCTCTTGGTTTCCGAAGCCCTGAAAAAGGCCGTTTTGTCGAACAAGGACTTTGAAATCGTGAGACAGCAGGCTAAACCAAAAGACTTTGTTTACTTTGATCCGCCCTATCACCCCATTTCCAAAACTAGTTTCACCAGCTACACCAAGGCGGATTTCTCTGAAAACGAGCAGGTCCGACTACGGGACGTTTATTCGGAGCTGGATGGACGCGGGGCGTTCGTGATGTTGAGCAACAGCTCGGCCCCGTTGATTACCGAGCTTTATTCAAACTACCAGACGCAGAACGTACTGGCCAGACGAGCGATTAATTGCAAGGCGGACAAGAGAGGGCCAGTTAACGAGGTTTTGGTCAGTAATTGGCGGAGCTAAATCCTGAATTTCTTTGAAGGTGGATTTCTTAGAGAACTCCACAAGAGTTTGTCTATCTCGTATTCCCCTGTGCGAATCATCCTAATGTAACCCATCATATATGCCTTGGGCGGCTTGATTTTTCCAAAATTGTAGTTGATATCCTGCTCCAGCATGAATAGCTGGCTTAAGCAGAGGTCAGTAAAAGAAGTTTCGATTTCGCCGTCAAAATGATGAGAAAGCTTGGTTCGGTATTTCAAAGGATCGGCGCCGTTGTAGATATCTTCAATGGCACTGAAAAGAACTTTGGTCTTTTGAGGGTTTTCACGTCGTTTGAGGTCCAGGTCTATCATAAAACGCATGTGGTTAGGGGCAAACTCGGATTTGCCTTTTTTGAGAAGAAGAATTCGGAAGTTTTTCTTAGGATTGTATTTCTTGCTGTTTTTGAGATTAGAGGGAACATTAGCCGGCTTGAGAACGTTAATCTTGGTGCCACCGCCAGAAACGTAGATAGTGGCTCTTTGACCTAGCTTCATGGCCAGAATGCGTTTTTTGAGAGTTTCATAGTTCGTCATATTCTACCTCTGCGCTTATAGTCCTCCTTCCAAACAATAAACAGTCAGCTTTCCGCTGACCGGACACTTGCTTCCTAGCCGGCAGCCTTTGCAAACTGCCCCAGAATTCAAAGTCCCGCGCTTCTCGTGCAAGGAATAGAGCAGTTTGAGGTATTTCCCTTCCGCAATCCGATGCACTGTGTCCTTGTCTTCCAGACCGAACCACTCATAGAGCGTTTTATTTCCTTTTGAGGAGTTGCACGATGCACAGACCATGACAGCATTGTCAGGCAAATCCGGCCCGTTGCGTGAGCTGGGGATAATATGGTCCAGCGTCAGCTTGGTTTTCGAGCCGCAGTAGATGCAAGTATCTGGCTTTTCCCGTTCTTTGAGATACTCGCGGATAGATGTGGACCATTCGATCTGGCCAGTCTGCAACTTCTTGAAGCGGTCCATGATGAACCCGTAATTTGTTTTGCCGAAGCCGGAAGATTCAGAGATGATTTTGGCGTATTGCCAGAAAATTAAATCCCGGACCGTCTTGACAGCAGATGGGGGCATGTAATCACATTATCTCTATTTTTACAGTATTTCGTCTATCGGCTTATTATTCAGAGTTATCAGAAAATATCCGAATCGTTTTTAGACGGATAGCTTCTGGAGGGGTTATTGAAGATCCAGTTTTACCGGATGGATTTGAGATAAATTTCGAAGGGGTCTCTGAAAATGAGACTACGTCACAAAACAAATTAATTGGAGGGTTTTCTTCGAAAGATCGTTTTATTTCTTCGATACGGACATCAAAAATTTCATTTGGTTTTAAAATTTCGATTAGTAGAAAAACTACGGTCTTACCAGTTGAGTCTTCTGCAGTCATATATTTATTTTCTGCGATCACTTTAGACCCAACTCTTAGGTGATGAACATTGCGATCATCGATAAAAGTGAATGAAAATCTTTCTAATGGCTCGATTCTTTGCACATCGAAAGAGATTTTTATCCAAGTTTGGTAGTAGATATTTTGAGTTTTGTTTTGAACATGTAAGACATAAATCCCCAAGTAAGCTCCAGAATCAAACGAAAATGTGTTTGGCGAGAGCGATATTGGTATTTTTGGAGGTTGCGCATATGGATGATCTTTGCACCAAACCCACCATTCGTCTCTAAATTTTTTCAGTTCTTCGGGCGAGTATTTGTTTCCTTTTGGGTGTTTTTGGTTATAATGCCCACTCTCAGAATGACAATCGAAGCATAAGACGACGGCATTCTGTAAATCATCGCCACCGCCTTCGTTTTGGTGTTTTATATGATGAACATCAACATCTCGCCCACAAAAAGTATGACAAAGGCAACAAGAACGTTTTGATTCAAATAACGCCTCCTTTTTTACTGCATTTGAAAAACCCATTAACGCCACCTTTTTGATATACCCCAAACCCTCTCATCTCTTTTTTCCTCCGCTCACAGTTCCATCCTCTCCCTTTTCTCCGGCACCTTAACATTCAGATGAATCTTCACAAACTCCTCCGAATTGTTGGCGCCGTCGTAGAAGGTGAGAGAAACCATGCTTATTTCACCACCGCTCCGGAAAACAGCACAAGCAGCAAGCCCCATATGGCCCATTCCGGATTTACAAACAAGGCAACAAGAATTACCAGAGCGAAAATGGTGGAAATGACCATGCCGCGCAAAGTGGGCCGGCGGATGAGCTTGGGGTCCAAATCAGCGCTCACCAGCCGGTGATTGGTCGTTGCATACATCCAAATCAAGTTGAGCAAGAGCCCTGCCGCCAGCATAAAGCCTGCATAAAGGGCCACTGCAACCCCAACGCTGCCGTATTCACCTAATACGGCAGTGGGGAAAGGCATGAGAGAAATCACAAGCAAAAAGGCCATGTTGAGCCACATGAGCACCGAGTCATGGCGGCGGATAAGGCTGAACATGGAGTGATGCCTCATCCAGAACATTCCGATTACAACAAAGCTGAGCACATAGATGTAGAGCATGGGCGCCTGAGCAAAAATCCAACTTACAAGCTCGGAAGCGGCCGCTCCGTGCGGAACATCGGGCACCTTGATGTCAAGCATGAGAAGCGTCATGGCAAAGGCGAAAATGGCGTCTGAAAAGCCTGCCATGCGGTCGGTGGTGCGCTCGGAAAGAAGGAGTTTTTTGGAACTCATGAAGGGGAAAAGAGGGTAAAGAAAATAAAGGGAGGGGGCTGGTGAGAATTTGTTGATTTATCACCGCGCCTTTTGCGCAAGGTATTTCTCCAGCCTGTCCAAAGTTCCGCCCCAGCCTTGCGTCATGCTCTCAAATCCGTTTTCAAATGCCTGACGCTCCAAAGGTGTTTCATTAACTGGCTTCCAGCGCACGGTCATGAGGGTTTTGCCGTTTTTCTCTTCAAGGGTTGTGGTGGAAAGCATTTCAAGAGGCCAGTTGCGCTCAAACGGATGGCGGGTGATTCCGCCCTTTTCATCTGAAAAAGAATCCACAACAACCAGTTTTGACGGCGCTGAAATCTCTTTGTACACCCACTT
This sequence comes from Microcaldota archaeon, assembly GCA_021814005.1. GTDB lineage: Archaea > Micrarchaeota > Micrarchaeia > Anstonellales > Anstonellaceae > CAIXYX01. The sequence goes on along the minus strand of JAKAJC010000016.1, from coordinate 9,918 downwards.
GCCCCACATCTCGATGCCGTTCTCGTCCTTCATTTTGTAATGAAAAACACCGCCGATTTTGAAATCATTTTTGGAGTATGTGATAGAGCTGCCTTTTGGCCCGAACCACTGCGAAAGTTTGCCATTGTCTGTCCATGCCTCCCAGACTTTTTGCGGAGGGGCGGAAAAGGTGCGCGAGATGACAAACTCGTTTTTTTGCATATTATCACCCCATTACTTTTTTCTTGCCTGCAGCATGCTTACGCGGTTTCCTTCAGTGTCAAGAAATGACACAAAAGTGCCGACATTGGGGATTTCCATGGGCTTTCCGAGAATTTTGCCTCCGGCCTTTTCCACCATTTTCATGTGCTTGTGGATGTCCTCGACAGCAATCACAACGGATGGGTAATTCATGCTTTTGTCCTCCATGCGCTGGTAAAAGCCGCCGTTTATCCTGCCGGCCCCCTCAATCATGCGGTTTTTGGTTTCGGTGGTTTCGACAACAACGTAGTGGCCCATGTCGGCGCCAAGCTGGTCGGTTTTCCAGCCAAAGACGGAATTATAGAATTTGGACATGCGCGCGCGGTCTTCGGCAGACATTTCAAAATGCACAACAGGATTCATTGCCATTTCAAACACCCCTAGAATTGGTGAGGGAAAAGGACAATAAAAACAATTTGGAACCAAACGGTTACAGGCTGCCTAACTCATGTTTGGGTGCAGGCCGGCTAAACTCACTTTTGTTACAGGCCGTTCAAAGCTGTCCAAGCAGCACCACGTAATTGTGGCCATAGTATTTGGCGCACGAGGGGCAGGTGGTGTAGAAGAAATAGAGCTTTTTGATGGAGTGTTTGGTGCGCTTGGCGTAGGCATTCATCTCTTTGACCCATTTGCCAGTGTCTTTGAATTCGCCTTCAAACACGCGCGAGAGGAAAGTGCCTGAAATGCGCGCCGGCACGGAGTTGGGAACAAACTTGTCGATTGCGATAAAGACATCGGCTCCGAATGGGGAGGAGCAGTCATAGAGCAGAACGGGTTTTTTGGCCAGCGCGCCGGCCGAGGAAATCTTTTCCATATTTTTGACCATGAGCTTGTCAAAGCCAAGAGGAATGTAGAAAAGGCAGAAGAGGCGGTCTTGCAAAAAGAGCTTGTTTTTCCATGTGATGATTTTGTTGTTCCAGGGTGCGGGATTGAATTTCTCGCAGCAACCGGTGGGCGAATTGGAAAGTTTTGCAAGCGGTTTGGAAAGCTTTTTCATAAACACACCATCCAAATGCCCAATTCTTTTGCTTTATTTATAATTCAAAGGGTGCGAAAAGCGGGGAATTTGCAGGGCTTAAAAGCCCATAATTTGCAAGAAGAGACCATGTTAAAAACATTGCTGCAATAGGCCTGTTAAGAGGTGGGTGGATGAGAAGCGCACTTGTTGTAATATTGACAATTTCCCTGCTGGCGAACTTTATTTTCGCAGCTGTGCCTGACGGAACAGGCCCGTGGGCAGACAGCTCAATAAGCACTGCGCAGGGAATGAGAAAGGACGGAAGCGCGGTGCTTGCGGCAAGAAGCAACCCGGCCGCTGCGCTGGGCGTTGCCGAAAGCACAGGAACTCCTTCTGACAGCATTACCAGCGGCTTCTACAGCCTTGGATTTGGCGGAAGCGCGGTATTCGGATTTGACAATGCAATAATTAACGGCGACGGAAACGACCTCATGGTCTATGAGGTGACCGGCGGCGTTTATCCTGAGGAGAGAGTGAAGGTGGAGGCGTCTTTGGACGGAACCACATGGGTGGTGCTTTCAAACTCTGCTTTGAGGGACGCTTCTCTTGATTTGGGCACTTTGGAGTGCGCCAAATTCGTGAGAGTGACAGACGTTTCAAACAAGGCGCTGTTCAGCGCGGACGCGGACGGCTATGATTTGGATGCCATCAAGGCGCTCAATTCAGCTGCCGCATGCCCGGTGAAAACAGGCCCCATAACAGGCACAGTGTACAATGACTTCAACCAGAACGGCCAGCTCGACTCGGGCGAGGCCGGAATTGGCGGAATGACAGTCTCTTCAAGCCAGAACAGCTCGACTGAGACAACCACCACCGAAACTGACGGCACATACGAATTCGTTGGAAAGATAGACGAATACTATGATGTTGCCATCGGAACCTATCCCGAGCTCTGCACGCTGACAACAGCGGCAACGCAGAATGTTGTTGTGCCTGCGCAAAACGTTGATTTCGGCCTTTACTGCTCTGCGGGAGAGGTCAGAACCATCGGCTTCTGGAAACACCAGTTCAACATTGCCACAGGCGGCAAGGGAACGGCGCAGATTGACGCAACAACCCTTTCCGGCTACCTGCCAATCAGCGTGTTTGGAACAGAAGTGGGCAGCCTTTCAGCAGGCTACAACCTTTTGTGGCTGAAGAAAGCGACCATGCAGCAGAGAGCGCTGCAGCAGTGCTTTGCAACGCAGTTGAACGCCCTGAACGGCCAGCTGGTTGACTTCTCGGCCGTGGACACCAACTATGACGGTGTTGCGGACATGAGCTTTGCATCTGCGATGGATGAGGCGCAGACAGACTTTGAGGCCGGAAACTATGAGGCTGCAAAGAGCATCTGCGACTCGATAAACAACATGAGCGAGTAAGAAGATTTTTTTATTTTTAATTTTTATTTTCTGTTTTTTATTTTTGTTTTGCTTAATTTTGTTTTTATTTTGTTTAATGTTATTTTTATTTCGCCTAATTTTATTTTTGTTTTATTTCAGGGCGTGCTTAATTCGTATTTTATTTCAAGCCCCAATTTCGTCAAAACAGGCGCGTTTTCACCCAAATAGGCCTTGAGCCTGTAGGAAAGGCCGGCCTGCCAGCCGTTGTATTTTTGCATAATTTCGGCAATGGCAAACATGGAGTTGACGCCGGTGAAGCCCTCTCCGCCGGCCTGCAAGCTAAAGATTGGCCCGCTCTTCCAGGGGGTTGCGGTTGCACTCAAAGAGAAATTCTTGACCACAAAGCCGTCTGGCACAATTTGCCCAGATACGGCTCCGTTAAGGCAGGCGCCGGTGGCGTCATAGAGCTTGTTCCACACGGGAAGGGCAAAGCCTGCCTTTATTGTGTTCGGGGGCACGTTGTGATTGAGCGCCGGATTTATGGCAATGGATTTTTCACGCATGCTCTGGTCTGCAATGCCCAGAAGCCAGCTGGTTGGAAGCCCGTCTATACTTGCCTGCATGGTTGCGGCATATGATTTTGATTCGGGCACATAGGACAGATTGAGACCTGCCTTGAACGCGCCGACAGACATGGGATTTCCAAGAGGCCATTGCCCCATATAGCCTTTTTCCAAAATGTTGACAGGAATGAATTCAACCCCCGCATTTTTGTTTGTGGGGAAAAGCACGCCGGCCGCAAGCTCGGCATTGAAATCAAGCGAAAGCCCGTTCTTTGAAAAGAGCGGCTCGTTCAGAATCATGCCGGCGCCGGCCTGAAAAAAGTTATGGAACTGCACATAGGTGCCCTGCTCGCTTGGGGAGGAGGCAATGGGGTTGTAGGCGGCGCCAATCCACAATGACATCCGCGGGGTGCGCGAACCTAATTTTTTGGCGAAAATGTTTTTGCTTGCAGTCTCCCCAGAATGGAAAAAGAGCTTGAAATAGGAGGTGGAATTTTTCATGGTCGCAAGCGAGTACATGTAGTCCCATGCAAGAGATTCGTACAGGCTCACATCCCTACTGGTGTGCATGAGCGGGCGCGTGTAATAGCCTATTGCGGCATCTGTCAAATCGTCATATTTTGATTTTGCAAGCTTGTAGCCCGCGCTTTCGTAGGGAAACAGGCGCATAAGGTCGCGGTAATACTGCGACTCAGACATGAAAGAGCGGAGGGAGAGCAGGCCGGCGCCGGTTTTGCCGAATTGGGAAAATTCTTCGGCATTTGCGCCCCACACCTCATTGTTTATCTGGGCGGAGTTCATGCTGAAATGCGAGGTTATCGCATCCGAGAGCTCTTTGCCGCGGAGATTGTTTTGATTAGCATAGTCGACGATGGAGCTTGCCCATGCGTCCACGCGCTCAAGGCCGTTGTATTTGTCAAGAAGAAGGGAGAAGGGCAGAGCTTTTCCCACCAAATCATGGCGCCCCAAAAACGGGAACATGCCCTTGTCGAAGAGGTGCACGGTCTCGTTTTTGCGGTTGTACATGTCGTCGTCAAGATGCTCGTATCCGGTTTTGCCGGTGTGTATGAAGTTGCGCACATTAATCGGGCGGCCCATGTCGGTAAGCGAAGTGCCGGACGTGTTGTAATAGGTTGTGGAGCCGGCCTCTGCAGAAAAGAACGGGTTGAATGAGCTGGGGATAACGCTGAGAGTTGCGTTGAGGTATTTGGGAACAAGCACAAGGGGCGGCTGCGGGGGGAACAATGATGCCGGATTCTGCGGGCTGGTGAGGGACATCCTGCGGGTGCCGGTGGCTTGAGCAAGGGTTGCTATCTGCTCGGTGTCGAGCGGGGCGTCAAGAATGGATTTCGGGGGCAGGCCGGCCGACTGGATGAAATAGATTTTTGCCTCAGGATGCTCGGAGCTGAATTGTTTCACTTTTGCAAGGTCGCGCTCGTATTTTTGGGTGTCGAATTCCCAGCCCCACTGCTGGTCTTTGCGCGCATTTGGATTGTAATACAGCCTGCGGTACTGGTTGCCGCCGTCTCCGTAAAGCACGAGCGTGTTTGGAGAGCCGGGCTGGCCGTAATTGTCAATAAACGAGTGGATTGCAACAGAATAGCCGTCATTGTCCTGTGTTTCGCCGTTCTGGTAGGCGCGCTTTTCGGCAAAAAAGGCCTGAATGGAGGCATCAGTGTATTTGGAGCGCATGAACTTCTCAAACTCGGCCCGGTTGTTGTCAATGACAGTGTATTTCGCAAGCTCGGATTCCCGGTCGTCCGGCAGATTGGCGACTCCGTGATAATCGCCGTTGGATGACAACTGCTTTGACAGAATATTCACTGATTTGTCTATGGCCGGCAGGTTGGGATTGGAGGTTTCGGAAAGGTCATACATCAAAAGAACCTGCCGCTTTTCAAGTATGGTGTATGAGGTGGAAGGTGCGATGGAAACGCTTAGCTGCTCCGAATTCTGCTCTGGGGGTTTTGGCATGGTTTTTTCCAATTCAATTGATTCAGGGTTTGCAATAACATAATTTGGGGGCTTGACATATCTGGCCTGATTGAGAAATTCGGCCCACGGCTGGGTTGAAAGAGCGCTTGAGGACCAGCTGTTTTTGAAATCAAACGCAACCCCGCTCCCGCCTTCGGCCGGCTCTTCTGCCAACGGTATGGAGAAAATGAATTTTTTCTCAATCCCGCCGCTTATTGAGGAGGCATCGGTAGGCAGGTAGTTTATTTTGGATGATTTTGAATTTTCGTCAAGCTTTGACTGGATAAAGAAATTGCTGTTGGCGGCTGAAGCGGCATTTGACGCAAAATCATATTCTGTTTTTGCAAAAGTTGGAATTATTCCGGCTGATTGGGCAGAAACAAATTCATAGAGCGCGCCGTTTGGCACAATGGATTTGGATTGTGAGCCTGAAAGCTCGCCATTCTGCATGCTGCCCGAGAAATTATGGATTTGACCGGAGTTGTCCGCTAATTCGACCGAGAATCTGCCCTGCGCGTTTGCAATTATGGACACCGCGGCCACATTGGAGGCGCCTACTCCGAGCTTTGTGAGCACCTGAGAAAAGTTTTGAAGCACGGCTGAGGCCGTGACTCGCCCCTGCTCGGTTTCGTTGGATTTCTGGGCAAATTGCATAAGCATCAGCAGCACTCAGGGCTTTGCCTGCGGGTACATCTTGATTACAAGCTCGACATACTCGTCCCCGCCGAGCGCGCGGGCGGAATTCATGCCTGCTTCGTAATCATTGAGCATGAGATGCGCGATAACGTTGTTTGGATTGATTTTGAGCGCAGTGCTGCATGCCTGCCTCATTATGCGCGCGCCCTCGCTTTTTCCGCCGTCATATTCTTCCACAAAGCTGACAAGCCCTTCTGCGTGCTTGAGCAGGGCGAATGAGCGCATCTGCGATTCGCTGAAATCGAGCATTGCGTTGAGCATCAACGGCGGCTTGTTCGAGCCGCGGGCCCGCTCAGCCCGCGCGTTTGTCTCGACCGCAAGCTTGAGGGCATAATCATAGTCATAGATGATATTCTGCGACTGTTGAGTGGTTTCAAGAAACGCCTCCTTGCCGTCAGCATCTTTTGCCGATATGAGCACGTGCCCGGGTGAGCCGGGGATGTATTTTACCTTCGAGTTTATTCCGAGAGCTTTTGCAACATCATATTCCACAATGCTCCCCTTGCAGTCAAAAATCATCGATGACAGGCTTGTGACCAGATTGTCGTTGTAGCCATGCATCCCGCCAAGCTGGGTGAAAATTGTGCGGTGGATGATATAGAGCGCCTCGATGTCGCTCTGGGGCTTTAATCTGTCTATATTCTGCTTTGCGCACGAAATTATTTTTGCGAGGTTTTCCTTTGCCGCCTCCTCATCGCCAATCATGCTGCCGTAGTATTTCTCGGTGACGCCGGGCATGAAAGATGCGCTCGCATAACCGGTCCAGATTGAATGGAAATCGCCGATAATCAGATTCATAACTTTTGCCTGCCCGAAGCTTGAGCCGACCGAGGCCGAGTATTTCTTGTTGTCGAAATAATCGTCAACGCGCGCGTATAGCTCCAGTTTCGGCGCTGAACCCAAGGTTATCTCCACTTTTGAAAGCGCGCCCTTTGCGCCCTCAACCGCGCCAAGAGTCTTGTCCAGAAAGTTTTCTGTGCTTGCCTTGACTTCGGTTTTTTCCCGGCTCTGGTCTGTGAATGTTCCGCCTGTTTTCAGGCAGAAATTGCGCAAAAGGTTGATGTTTTGCTGGTCGCCCTCGGGCCCCGTGCTGAATGGCTGGTTCCCGCGGTCCATCAGCACGACATGGATTTTGAGCCCGAGCCGCCGCGCCTCCCGAATAAGAGAGGTGGTGCTAAGCTCCCGCTCATTCTGGCTTAAATTCGCCCCCTCATCGTCAAATCCTGCTTCAATTGAATGGTCGTCGTCAATGAAAAGCACAAGATGATTCTCAAGATTGGCGCCCTTTTTTGGCGTGTTGTCGAGCTCCCAGATGGTGTTTCTCACCTTTGCGCGCCAATTGTCAAAATCCCCATAAGCGTCGGGATTTTGCCGGTAAGTGCTCACAAAACTGTTGTCGGGAGCGGATTGGTCGTTGTAGAAGTCCGGAAGCGGGGCCGATTCCACAAACGAATTCTTCGCGCCCCGGATAGCCTTGTCGAGATAGAGCGCGCCCTTTATTGTGCCGTCAAGATATTTCAGGTTGGATTTGGAGAGGTCGTAACCGATATACACGCTGACGTTCTGAAGCTTTGTGATGCGCTCCAGTGTGGTAGGCTCGACCTTTTTTTCCTCAAGATTAAAGCGCTCTTTCGCAATCCTGACATTGGACAAGGAGATGGTCGGGACGGCCGGCTGCACGGGCGGAGATTCCTCTTTCGCCTTGGCGGCAATCAGGAAAACCGGCATGAAGAAAACACTTGAAAATAGATTATAAACCCGTATGAGGCGGCATCAGAAAGCCGTATTGGGCGGCATCGGCAGGAAAAATTAGGTTTGCTTAATGCTTGAACCTGAAGACGTTTCGGTCATGCGAATTTCCATTAGCGGCATGAGAGACTGTTATGGAAGAAGAGGGATGTGATTTTTTTGTTTTCGCGCCTGCAGACTTGCGTTTGCAGCCCGGAGGAAAGTCATAGGGCGGCGGGTCCTGCCCCTTCTTGCCCGGAAGCTTGGGCGGGAAGTTTATCGGGAATTGGGCGGCAGCCATATCTAAACTTCGCCCCGAAACTGTTTTTCCTCATGCTGCGCCTCCAGCGCATAGGCGGCCATCAGGCCGACTATGGGGATGCCGAGCACGATGAGGGGTTTGAGCTCGCCGAGCTGAAGCTGGGCAAGGTCGATGGCGATATAGACTGTCACCATGATGGCGACAAGGGCGGCAGTTGCGATTATGGGTTGTTTTCTGACTGAAATCATGACAGCACCGGCCATGCGGTTGTGTTTTGATGTTTGACGCTTAAGGCCAGCACATTTATTATACCTATTCGGAGTTGGGGCAGGCATGGTGAAAAGAAGGGGCAAACCAGCGGCAAGAAAGGCAAAGCGGCAGGCCGCAAAAGCCGCGGCCGGAAAAAAACAGGTTGCCGCCAAGAAACAGAATGCGAAAAGGCCTGCCGCAAGGCCGGAGGCGGGCGGGCAGACGATTTCCGAGCCCATAACATCGTTTGAAAGTGAAGCGCCGGCCTTTGCGCCCCGGCCGGGATATGAGACAAGTTTGCAAAAACAGCTGAACTGGCGCGCGCTGGTGGCTTTCATTCTGGTCTGCGAGCTGGCGGGCGTCATGGGCTCGATTTTCACGGCTCCGTCGCTCAACAGCTGGTATGATATGCTGGCCAAGCCGTTCTTCACGCCGCCTCCGTGGGTGTTTGCCCCGGTCTGGTTCATACTTTATGCGTGGATGGGAATTGCCGCATATATTGTGTGGCAGAATCGGAGGGACAAGACACCTGAAGTGGTGTCGGCGTTCATCTTCTTTGCGCTGCAGCTAATAGTCAACGTCAAGTGGTCGCTCCTCTTCTTCGGCTTCCACTCGCCATTCTATGGATTGATAGCCATTTTCGTGCTGCTGACTCTCATAATCATTACGGCGGTGAAATTCTTCAGAATAGACGAGAGGGCGGGCTTGCTTTTCCTCCCCTACATTGCATGGGTGATTTTTGCCGCCCTGCTCAATGCAGTCGTCTGGCTGATGAACCCCTAAAAGAATACGGAGCAGGAGAGAGGCTTTGTCTACCTGACTATGCGGGGCAGAAGAGGGGCTTTTGGTTTGTAGACGCGGGATTTGACAAGAACGTCGGGTTTGCCAAAGGCGCCTGATTTGGAGGTGTCGTATTGCCTGCGCCCCATGTCATGCTGCCTGAAATCCATGCTGCGGTTGAGTTGGCCCGGAATCAGCACGCGGGGAAGGCGGGGGCTGAAGCGGCGGTCAAAGCGCTCGTCAGGTTCTCCGAAAGGTTTTGAGTTCGGGAATTTGGTTATTTTGTCAAGCACCGTGCGGCCGGCCAGCTGCACTGTCCGGCGGTAGGACTCCAGGTCATCGTTAAATGTGAAATCTGAAGTGTTGAATATCCAGAGGAAATTCGACTTGGCGCTGAACACGAGATTGGTTTTCTTGGCTTCGGCAATGCGCAAGAGGTTGGACACTTCGAGAGTGTCGTTTGTGTATTTGTTGAGGGCCGCAACGTCGCGGGCCTGTGTTTCAATGGGGTCTATTTGCGCCAAACGCGCGCCGCGCTCGGCAACAAAGCCCTGATATGAGTCATAGCCGAGATAACCGGCCGCCGCGGCCAGAGTGCCGATGGCGCCAAAGAAAATATTGCGCACTCTTTTCATTACAGGGTCTTTGTCCATACCCAAGAGATTGTCTAAGTTTTTGGAGCTCATAGGCGTATTTGGATTGTTATATTTATATGTTTTGCTATTTTTTGAAACAAGAAAAACAAAAGCAAATGATTAGTTGGAGTGGGAGCCGGACGACTTGAAGAAGCCGGCCACAAAGCCCAGAGCCGCGCCGATGGCGGTCAGGCTGGGATTCTGCACTCCAAATGCCATGAAGCCCTCGCGCACCCAGACGCCGAGATAGGGCGTGAGAGAAACAATGAAGCCCGTCACCGCGCCCACCAGTGCGCCGAAAATGGCGAAAAGGAAGATGGCGACGATGCCGATAAGCACTGCGACAACGCCCGCGATGGCGGCCACGGCGCCGATGCCGATTGTCTTGAGAACTGCCGAGGACATGAAAACACCCCGATAATGCAAAAGAGCGATATGTATTATATAGGCC
>JAKAJC010000028.1 GCA_021814005.1 Microcaldota archaeon | reverse complement strand
GATGCCGGCGGCAAGCCCCTGCTTTTTATTCTTCCCTCCCGATGTTTTTCCATGCGCATTCTTCTTGCCATCACGGGCGCCTCGGGCATTGTTTATGGCACAAGATTAGCCAAGGCCCTGCGTGATGCCAAACAAGATGTGAAAACAGTGGTTTCTTCAGGCGCGAAAAAAGTGGCAGAAGCCGAAAAAGCAATTCTGCCAAAACCAGACTATTCTGAAAATGATTTTTCCTCCCCGTTTGCCTCGGGCTCCAATGCTGCCGACGCGGTTGTCGTCTGCCCCTGCTCTCTCAAAACATTGGGTGAAATAGCGCACGGAGTCGGGGGCAGCCTCACCACAAGGGCGGCCGAAGTGGCCCTAAAAGAAAGAAAAAAGCTCATCCTCGTCGTGCGTGAAACCCCCTATTCTCTTATTGCAATCGAAAACATGCGCCTCGTCACTCTGGCCGGCGGAATCATCCTGCCCGCCTCTCCCGGCTTCTACCATCAGCCAAAAAACATAGAGCAGCTCGTCGATTTCGTGTGCGGCAAGGTTATGGACCAGCTTGGAGTGAAGCACAAGCTGTTTAAACGCTGGAAAGAGAATGAAGACAAGTGAAAAGAGAATGAAGACAAGTGAAAGAGGCGTTCTACTATGAAATCATTCCGTGATTTTGTAACCGAACTCAAAGCCGACGGAACCCTTGTCGAGCTGAAAAAGCCAATCTCCAGCCATCTGGATTTGGCCGGAGTGCTCTACGCCCTTGACGGCAAGCCCGTCATGGCAGCCCAGATAAAAGAAAATCCGGGCGCAGTTGTAGTGGGAAACGTGTTTTCCACAAAAGATTTGATTGCAAGATATATCGGATGCAAAAAGGGGGAGTTGACCGCAAAACTGGCAAAAGCCATAGACCATCCCTCGCAGCCAAAATTGGTGTCAAAAGAAAAAGCCCCTGCGCTTGAAATCACCGAAAGCGCTGTCGACCTTGACAAGCTCCCGATTCTTTTCCACGCGCCAAAAGACGGGGGCCGCTATTTCTCCTCGGCAATAGTGGTTGCCCGCGACGCGGAATTGGGCCAGAACTGCTCTTTTCACCGCATGATGCAGATAGGAAAAAACAAAATGGTTGCAAGAATCCTGCACCGACACTTGGACGAATACATCGCAAGGGCGGGCGGCAAATCGCTTGACGTGGCCATAGTGATTGGCGCGCCAATCAACTTCCTTCTCGCATCCGCAGTTTCCACAAGCAAAATAGGGGTTGATGAAACCACCATTGCGAACAGTCTGGCTCCGCTAGAGGTCGTTGAGCTTTCTTCCGGCCTGCGCGTTCCTGCGCAGGCAGAATTTGTGCTCGAAGCAACAATAACAGATGAAATGCATGATGAGGGCATGTTTGTTGATTTGACAGAAACCTATGACATCGTGCGTTCGCAGCGCGTCGTCATCATCAACAAAATCCATCACCGCAAAAATCCCATTTACCACGCACTTTTGCCCGGAGCATTGGAGCACAAGCTTCTCATGGGCATGCCGAAAGAGCCCACCATCTTGCTGGAAGTGAGCAAGGTTGCCAAATGCACCGGAGTAAACATCACGCCCGGCGGCTGCTCATGGCTGCATGCGGTCGTGCAGATAGACAAGAAAAAAGAAGATGACGGACAAAAGGCAATAGAGGCCGCATTTGCCGGCCACAAATCACTCAAGCACGTTGTCATTGTGGACACAGACATTGACATCTACTCGCCAGATTCGGTGGAATGGGCCATTGCCACCAGAATGCAGGCAGACAAGGATATTGTGATAAAATCAAACCAGAAAGGCAGCTCCCTCGACCCGTCTGCAGACCCGCACACCTATGAAACAAGCAAAATGGGAATCGATGCCACGCGCCCGCTGGTGGCGCACGGCAAGAATTATGAAAAGGCGGAATGGACAAAAGTTGATGTCAAGAAATACCTGTAGAGGCAGCAAATGGAACTTACAAAAATTCAGCAAAAAATGCTTGACGGCGAGAGCGGCGAGGCCGTAGCGCAGTCAATGGAAATCCTCGTGGCGCTTGGCAAAATTTACGGCGCAGACGGCATGGTTCCCGTTTCATCCGCCCAGATTGCGGGCGTGTCATACAAGACAATCGGCCAGGCCGGTTTGGAATATTTGTCTGATTTGGCCGGCAAAAAAGCAAAAGTGCGCATTCCCACCTTCCTGAATCCAGCCGGCATGGACAGAGACCAATGGCAGAAGATGGGCGTGCCGGCCGACTTTGCCAAAAAACAGATTGAAGTGCTTGATGCCTTCTCCTCCATGGGCATCACCATGAGCTGCACCTGCACCCCCTACTACATCGGCATCAGGCCGAAAGTCGGCGAGCATGTTGCATGGGCCGAGAGTTCGGCAGTGTCATTTTGCAATTCTGTTTTGGGCGCGCGCACCAACCGCGAAGGCGGCCCGTCCGCTCTTGCCGCAGCCATCTGTGGCTTCACTCCCAATTTCGGTTACCATCTTGACGAAAAAAGAAAATGCGGGCTTCTGGTCGATGTCCGCGTTCCGCTCAAAACCAATGCCGACTTCGGCGCGCTCGGCGCATGGGCCGGCCCTCTGGCCAAGCACCGCAATCCTGCATTTATTGGCATTTCGAAAAACGTGTCCGGACAATTGGAGGACAGGCTCAAGGCGCTCGGCGCGGCAATGGCAGCCTCCGGCTCGGTTGCCCTCTTCAACATCAAAGGCATCACGCCAGAATACAACGTGGCTGAAGACGCGGAAAAAGTGGTGTTCGGCAGCGAAGAATTAATTGCCAGCAAAAAATCCCTCAATTCCGCCGACTCGCCTCCGCAATTAATCGCAATCGGCTGCCCGCACGCCTCTTTGGATGAAATAAAAGAGGTGGCAGAAAAAGTGAAAGGAAAGAAAATGGCCCATAAATTATGGGTTTGCACTGCAAGAGAGACAAAGAAAAAGGCCGACAAGGCGGGCTACACTGCAATCATCGAAGCCGCAGGCGGCCTTGTGGTGGCCGACACCTGCATGGTGGTCTGCCCGCTCAAAGAAGCCGGCTTTGGCTGCACTGCAACAAATTCGGGCAAGGCCGGCAAATATCTTGCAAGCCTGCAAAATCAGAAAGTTGTCTACGGCGATGTGGAGGACATATTATGCAAATAAAAGGGCGCTCAATTTCGCGCGGAATCGGCCGCGGCGAGGTGCTGCTGTGCAAAGAGGCCATCTCTTTTCTTGGCGACATCGACCCGAAAACCGGAATATGCGTTGCGCCAAAGCATGCAATCGAGGGCAAATGCATAGCCGGCAAAGTGCTCGTCTTTCCGCAGGGCAGGGGCTCCACTGTCGGCTCCTATGTCATATTGCAGCTGGCAAAAAACAACAAAGCTCCTGCGGCCATGGTTAATCTGGAAGCAGAGCCCATCATCGCCGTCGGGGCGATAATTTCGAAAATCCCGATGGTGGACAAACTGGAAAAAGACCCGCTCACATTTTTGAAAGACGGGCAAAAAGTAAAAGTTGACGGCGAAAAAGGAACTCTTTCTTTTGACTAAATCGAATGCGTGTTGTCTCCGCGTCTGGCCTCATCACTGAGCGGGGGCAGGCCGAAGTTTGCGCGGGCTTCGTTGTCCAGATTAAGCGAATAAACTTCGAAAGCCATTCCCCTGACTCCAAAGCGGACCGAAAACTCGCCGCCCTCGTTTACCCACACTTCGGGAACGCGGCCTGATGTTTTGATACGAGTGTAATTTCTGACTGTTTTTGAAACAAATTTCTCCAGCCATTCAAGATGGTCAAGAACAGGGGAGGTGTTCGAGAACCTGTGCCCTTTTATCTCGGCAACAGTGCGAGTTACCCTGTTTTCGATTGTTTTGACCAGCAGGTTCTGGTAGCCCTGCGGCACAATTTTGACTTTTGGTTGAACTGCGGGTGTATCCATCGTAGTCACTGATAGAGAAAAGGCGTTTTTGGCGTATATATACTGCGTTACAAATATAACAAAAACCAAATAAAAAGAGAAACTCAGTCGAGCGAAACATTTATTTTCAGCATTTTCAGCGTGTTTTCAGCCAGCTTTCTGTCCGGCGCAACGCTTTTCGCCCCCTCGCCTATCGGGCTGACAAAGAGTTTCTGCACGCCGCTGATTTTCTTGAGCATGGCCCTGACTTTGGCGGATTCGTCCTGCGTGGTGATTATGTGCGCGTTTGGGCCGGCGTCAAACGTGTATGCCGCGCGTATTTCTCCGGCATCCGCATTGTATTCATGAACCGCCTCAATGACCGAGCGCGAGACGTCGTTCATGTACATTACCGGCGGCCAGCTCTCCAGCATGGTGGCGTGCATCGAGTTCGAGTCCTTCATTATCTCCTCGCCAAGCGCGTCAAAGTCGTTCTCAAGAATTGCCGTCTCCACGCGCCGGACGCTGGCGGGCATGTGCTTGATTCTGCAGTCAAACAATTCCGAAGTGTCGACCGTGCGCTCCATCCCCATCTTGGAGCTCACTTTCTTTTTGCCTGCATCCGCAACCGCGATAACATCGACAAGGTCTGGCCAGTGCGAGGAGGGCGCAATCTGCGCTGCAAACGAGTCTTCGCCGTCCTCCCGCTTGCCGGTCTTCCATTTGGCAAACCCCCCGAATATCGAGCGCGAGGCAGAGCCGGAGCCGAGGCGGGCAAGAATGGAAAGCTCGCGCAGGTCGTCTATGCCGAGCGCGCCGCCCATCGCTTTTGCAAGGGCGGCAAAGCCTGAGGCGGAAGAGGCGATGCCTGCAGATGTGGGGAAATTGTTTGATGAAATAAGCAGAACCGGCGAGTCGATGAGAGGATGGTCGTGCGCCAGGCGCGCGCGCATGAGCTTCAATGCCTCGGCGATGTGGGCATCCTGCACCCTCTGGCCATTGAGCACGAAAATATCGCGGGGCAGGCCGTCACTGAGCAGAATTGTGGTGGTGCTGGCAAGAGTGCCCGCGTCCAGCGTCATGGAAATGGAATCATTGAGCGGCAGCTTGAGCAGATTGTCGCGCTTGCCCCAGTATTTTATGAGCGCGATGTTCGGGGCCGCTATGGCAGAAACTATTTTTTCCATGGCAGCAGCTCCAAATCCTCATCGTGCCTGCACCGCGCGCTTTTGCGTCTGGGGCTGCTCCGCGATGACCAGATTCTTTTTCTGTTCCTCCTTTGCCTTGAAATCCGACGCGAGCTGCGCCAATTGCGGATTCGCCAGCAGCTGCTGCGATATTCCGACTATGTCGTTCATGCGCAGGTCGTTGGATGCGGACAGCCTCTCCACCATCTTGCCGTCATCGTTCTGGCGGTATGTCTTGATGCTGGCCACCAGGGTCACGAATTCTCTCGAATGGCCGATTGCCCGAAGGAAATCGTTGTAAGCCCTCTTGCGCTCCTCCGGAGTCTTGCCCTCGAAAAGTTTCAGGTCGAAATACTGGTCAAGAATGCTGACTGCGCGGCCGATTTTCGTGCCTTTGAGCATGCGGTCTATTCCAAAATAACCCTCGACGCCCGTGGCTATGACGTCATAGATTACCGGGCCGGCATTCTGCGTGCCGGCCGCGAAAACGGCAGTCTTCTCCTCAGTTCCGCCGGATACGCGGGTGGGGGTGAGTTTGAATATGCCGGACGGGCTTTTTGGCCTCTCGGTCTTGAGCGAAAACGTTGTTTTGGCCCCGCTTGTCCTCATGCCCGCAAAATTCAGCTCTGGCGGCTCCATTTTCTCGTATTCCCTGCTTTTCCTTGAGTAATATTCGTAATCCACCGCGCGTTTTGACCCCTGGGCCATGGCGGTGAAGATTAATGCGGCCGTTGTGCGGCCGCGGATTTTTTCAGCCACGTCGCCAAATCTTGTTTCAACCGGAATCTTGTTTTCCTTTCTCTCCGAGCGCGGGCCGAACATGGCATATTCAAGCGGGAATTTGCGCTGGGCGGGCGCAGTCAATTCCTGCGAGACTGCCCAGTCAAGGTGCCTGAAGAAAGCATGATAACGGTCAGCCGAGCCGCCTTCGGCTTCAGTTCCGTGCCTGATGTCATGGACAACATTCTGCAGGCGCTTTGACGTCTCATACAGCGAGGCATAAACGATTTGTTTCTCCTCTTTGGTCAGCGGCGACTTTTCTATCTCGTTCACCGCATCCTGAAGAAAGAAAGTGTACTTCTCCACCGAATAAAAAAGGCGGCTGAACTGGCGGTCGGCTTTGCGCAAAATCTCGAGCGGCGTGCCGGCAGGGAAATCCTTCAGCCTGTCCTCGCTCTTCGCCAGCCGCCCGTCCGACTTCATGTCCCAGGCCCGAAGGTAGGTCTCAATGGACACTGCAGCCGTCGATATTTCGTCCAGCGCCAACTGCACCGCCATCGGGTAGGTCAGGTCAGCCATCCTCTCACAACGTCTGATGACGGGGCTAGGGATAAAAAGCTAAGGGGTAGGCCGAACGCCGGCAGGCCGGTCATTTTCCGCTCGCCTGCATAAATCAATTTAAGCAGTGCCTATGAATATGCGCCATGGCCACGCGCGAGCTCTCTCTTTTTGACTGCGTCATGCTGGGGGTGGGCAGCGCTCTCGGGCCTGAAATATTTCTTCTCCTCGGCCTGGCCGGAGCGCTGGCCGGAACGCAGGCCGTCATATCCTTGTGCATCGCGTTCGTGCTTGCCCTTCTCGTCGGCCTCTGCTATGCCGAACTGGCGACAGCCATTCCGACTTCTGGCGAGGACTACATTTTCGCAAGGCGCGCGTTCAAGGGCATGCTGCCGTTCATCATCGGCTGGATTGTGTGGTTCGGCAACATCGTTTATTCAGCATTCAACGCAATCGCGGTCGCATACTTTCTCAAGCTCATAGTGCCGTTGCCGGTGGGCCTTACCGCCATTTCGTTCGTGGCCATCGCGGGCGGCCTGATTTACCTGGGCATGAGCACTCTCAAGCGCGTGCAAAACGTGATGGTGGCCGCCCTGATAATTTTGCTCGCCATCTTTGTCTATTCCACATTCAGCCTCGGCGACTGGTCCTACCTC
>JAKAJC010000015.1 GCA_021814005.1 Microcaldota archaeon | reverse complement strand
ATACCTCGGACGGCATAGTTATCCCTCGTCAATAATTCATCAATCAGACCTTAAAATACTGCCTGCCTAAATCTAAACATGAAGATAAAGCACGTGAAAAAGACGGCCAGACTGATGGATGAACCTGTTGGGCAGGCTGGCCCGGGCGCAGGCCGTTGCCCCATTATTCCCATTACCGAACCATGCCTCTCTTGCGGAGTGCGCTGCTGCAACAGATTTGCAGTGCCGATTACCGGCTTTGATGTTGTGCGCATAATTGAGGCGACCGGGCACAAGCCCGAAGAATTCGCGCAGCTGGCGCTGGCCGCGAACATTGAGAGCGCGCCGCACACGCCGATTTTCATTTTCGAGGAGGGGCAGATGGAGGAGCGCCTGCTGACATTGCACAGGCTCAAAAACAATTTCTGCACATTCTCGCTGCATTCGTCCGGCTGCTCGATTTGGGGGAATCATCCGCTTGTGTGCAGGACTTATCCGTTTGTTGTCGATGGGGAGGGGCGGCTGAAATACACCAAGAATTTTGTCTGCCCGCGCAAATGGGAGAAAAACGAGTATGACGAGAAGAAGATGCTTGTTTTGGGAGAGCAGATGAATGTTGAAATAGAGGAATACAACAAAATGGTGAGAAAGTGGAACGCGACAAAAGCGAAAAAGGGAGACGAGGCAGGCTTTTGGAAGTTTCTTATTGAAGAAAGCAGAGAATGGATGAAGAAAAAGAAAGAGGAATAGGCACTTATCCGCCCTTCTTCGCTATTCTGTTCCTTCCTCGCTTGCTGATTCAAGTTCAAGAGGATTCAGCCCGCTCACGACAAGTTCTGCGCCGCATTCGGGGCAGATTATGTGCGCCTCGAGCGCCCACGCCGGATTGGCGTTGAGGTGCGTGTGGCAGACGGGGCATTCCGAGAGGGCCATGGAAAAGAAAGAGGGGGGAACTAGTTAAGGTTTTCGGGCAAGCGCAGGGTTTTGCAAAAACTTCTCCAGCACAGACACTGCCTTGTCATAGTCTGCCCATGAAATGAATTCGGAGTCTGTGTGGTCGAGCTTGGAGTCCCCCGGCCCGTAGGCGATGGTGGGAACGCCTGCCGCCATGGACAGGTTCATGTCCGCCATTCCTGACTTCTTGAGATAGCGCGGCGTGAGACCGGCCGAGCGCACCGCAGACACCATGGCGCGGACCAGAGGGTGGTTTGTGGAAAGCTCGCAGCCCGGAAATGAGGAGCCGAGGATGGAGACTGAAAGGCCGGACGGCGCGGAAGAAAGCAGCACCTGCTCGATTTTTTCTATATCGGCTGACGGCGGAATGCGCACGTCAATGAAAAAGTCGAGCTTGCCGGGGATGACATTAAGCTCGGAGCGGCGGCCGTAGTCGATGTGGGTGACGTTGAAGATGACCGAATCGAACGTGTGGTGGCGGGGGAAGTGGCTGCGCAGCTTCTCGTAGTATTCGATTGTCTTCTCAATCGGATTTTCGGAGTGCGCGCCTGCATGCATTGGCGAGCCGGCCGAGTGGCACTCCACAAGAATGCGGCCCTTGTAGGCAATGGTGATGCCGTCTGTGTTGGACGGCTCTCCGTTGAGCGCGAGGCTCGGCTTGATGCGGGAGAGAAGACTGATTGCGCCCTTTGAAGTTGGAGATTCCTCTTCGGTCACTCCGGCAACAACCACCTTGAGGCCTGCAGGCGCGCTGATGCCCGCTTCGATGTAAGAGGCAAGACAGCCCTTGGCATCGACCGCGCCTCTTCCCGACACGCCATTGGCGTCGCCCTTCACCAGCCAGAAGCCGCCCACCGTGTCGAGATGGGAGAAGAGAAGAATGTCCGGGTGCGGGTCGCGCACATAATCATAATTGCCGCCGACAACATTGCCGGCTTCGTCTATTTTGACATGCTTGTAGCCAAGCTCGCGCATCCGCTGGGCGCACAGCAGTGCGGCGGCTGATTCACGGCCCGAGAAGCTCTTGGTTTTCACCAGCTCGAGCAGGAACTTGTGGCGTGCAGGCAAGGTCATCGAAACAACTCCAAAGTTTAGGGCAGCACAGCATCCAGTATGCCGAGCGCGCGCTCATACACTTCGCGCGGCGTGTTGAGCGGGGGCAGCAGGCGCACCACAACATCACCGCCTGAAAGCACCAACAGGCCCTTTGCCTGCGCTGCCTGCAGAACCGGCTTTGATTCTGATTTCAATTCAATTCCAATCATCAAACCCTTGCCGCGGATTTCCACAATGGACGGATGCTTGGCGGTCAGAGCACGCAGGCGGCCGGCCAGCCATTCACCGTTCGTGGCGGCCTGCTCAAGCAGGTTTTCCTGCTCAAACACATCCAGCGCCGCGTTGCCGGCGGCGCAGGCAAGCGGATTGCCACCAAATGTTGAGCCGTGCTCGAGCGGCTTGAAAGCGCACACATCCTCGCGCGCAATCAGGGCGCCGATAGGCACGCCGCCGCCCAGCCCCTTGGCCAGAGTGCAGGCATCTGGCGCGATGCCGTAATGCTCGAAGGCAAAGAATTTGCCTGTGCGGCCCACGCCCGACTGGATTTCGTCTATGATGAGAAGCGCGCCGGCCGCAGTGCAGATTTCGCGGGCAGCCTTGATGTATTCCTGCGTGGCCGGCCTGATGCCGCCCTCGCCCTGAATGACCTCAAGAAACACCGCGGCAGTCTCGTTGTTCACGGCCGAGCGCAAACTTTCAATGTCATTGTAGCGAACACGGGCGATTGGGCCGATAAGGGGCTCGAATCTCTCCCGATACTTGGGCTTGAAGGTGAGCGAGAGGCTGCCCATGCTGCGGCCGTGGAATGCGTTCATGGCTGCAACAAAATTCTTTCTTCCGGTCTTTGCGCGGGCAAGCTTCATGGCCGCCTCGATGGCTTCGGTGCCTGAATTGCAAAGAAATATTTTGCCGTTTGTAGAGGTGGCAGACTGCCAGAGAGCGGCAAGACGCGTGAGAAATCTTGCCCGCTCGTTGTTTGCAAACGACTCGTTGCAGGTAAGAAGGGTGGAGGCCTGATGCGAGATGGCTTGCGCCAGCTTGGGGTGCGAGTGGCCCAGCACCGCAATGCCGATGCCCGATGTGAAGTCAATGTATTCCTTGCCTTCCGCGTCATAGACAAGGCTGCCGGAGCCGCGCACCAGCGAGATGCCGCGCTTTGGGTAAACGCCCATTTCGAAGCGGTTCTCGGCTTCGATAAGCGAGGAGTTTGTTGGGTTTGTTTCCGTCATGGCAATCAACTCTTGGTGATGTGGGTTCCTGCGCCGCGCAGGGCTGCCGAAATCGGCGAGGCGGCGGTTCCGTTGCAGATAATCACTTCCTGCACGCCGCCGTTGATGGCTTCTATGCAGCCCATAAGCTTCTTCTTCATGCCGCCCGATGATTGACCGGCACCGGCATTCTCCATCGCGGCCTGCAGTTCCGAGGCCGTGAGGCGGGGCACCAAATCATTTGGGAAGTTTTTGTAATAACCGTCAACATCTGTGAGCGAAATCGCCTTGTCTGCATGCAGAGCGGCGGCGAGAGCGGCCATGAGCCTGTCGCCGTCAATGTTGAGCGGCTGGCTGTTTTCTCCGATTGCAAGAGCGGCAACTACTGGAGTGTAGCCTGCTGAGAGCAGGGTTTGCAGCAGTTCTGAATTTATCTTCTCGATTTTGCCGGTGTAGTCGTCTCTTACGATTTTCTGCTTGCCGCTCTCGTCCACGGCCGTGAATATTTTTTGCTTGGCCGTGACAACCTTGCCGTCAAAGCCCGACAGGCCCACTGCATTCACGCCTCCGGACTGAAGCGCGCAGACAATGCTTGAATTTGCCTGCCCTCCACAGGCCATGGCATAGAGCTGGATGATTTGCGCATCTGTTGCACGGGACTTCACGCCGGTTGGCGAGGTGTGGAACTTGGGCTGGATGCCGAGGCGCTTGCACAGCTCGTTTGTCTGGGCGGAGCCGCCGTGCGCTATGACAAATGAGTACTTGGACTGGAGGCTGGCAAGGTCGGACGCGATTGAGGAGAGGGCGGCGGGGCTGTTGGCAGTGGAGCCGCCAATCTTGATTACAACAATGGGTTTGAGCTGGGCCATGGCTGCACCTAAATGGGGTGGAAGCCGGGCACCCACAGGCCGGTCTTCTCGTCAAGATTGTGCATGAGGTTGAAGCACTGAATTGCCGGACCTGCCGAGCCGCGCACAAGGTTGTCGATTGCAGACATGACAACAATGCGGTTGTGGTCTGCATCAATCTCAAAGCCGATGTCGGCGAAATTGGTGCCTGCCACCGGCTTTGGCTCCGGATATCTGTAGAGCGTGCCCTTGTCCTTTACAAGGCGGATGAAAGGCGAGCCCGAGTAGAACGAGCGGTAGGCCTTCCACACATCCAAATCGGTGAGCGGGCGAGACATCGGGGCATGAACAGTGGAGAGAATGCCGCGCACCATTTCCACCGCGTGCGGCGAGAAGCCCACCGAAACGTTTGAGGGAGTTCCGGCCGCTTGTGCAACTTCATGCAGCTCCTGCTCCATTTCGGCAACGTGCCGATGCCCGGTGGGCTTGTAGGCGCGCACCGTGCCCTGCCGCTCGGGATGATGGGTGGAAATGTCAAATGCCGCCCCGCCGGCGGAAGAGCCGATTTTCGAGTCTGCGATGATGTGCGACGGGTCGATAAGGCCGGCCTTGACAAGAGGGGCTGCGGCCAGAATGACTGACGAGGCCAGACAGCCGATGCCTGACACCAGCTGCGTCTTCTTGATTTGCTCCCGATGGAGTTCCGGCAAGCCATAGACTGCGCGGGAGAGCAATTCCGGGCACGGATGCGGCTGGTAGTACTTTTCGTACACCTTTGCGTCATGAAGGCGGAAGTCTGCAGACAGGTCGATGATTTTGACGCCCGTGTCGATGTATTGCTTGACAAAGGGGGCTGACACCTTGTGCGGCAGGCACAAAAAGAGGGTGTCAACGTCGGTGTTAAGACTCTTGGAAGAAACGAATTCGGCTGTTGTGAAGCCGCGCAGATTCGGGTTGAGCTTGGTGACCGGAGTGCCGGCAAAGCGCTCTGAAGTGACCTGGGCTATTTCCATCTGCGGGTGCAGAAGCGCCCAGCGCATCAGCTCGCCGCCCGTGTAGCCTGACGCGCCGACAATGGAAATCTTGAATGACATAGCAAAACACCTGATACGGATTCATTACCTCTTGGCTCTTGAAATGAAATAATCAATCATCCTGCCCGGAATGTCCACTCCGGTCGGGGCAATTGAGTTTCGGAATTCTGTAGTGTGGTTAACTTCGTGCACTACGAGCCCGCTGCCGGACTCCATCATGTCAACGCCATAGATGCCCTCACCGAAAACATTTGCGGCGCGAACAGCCAGCTCCCCCATTTCGGGCGTGACCGGGCAGTTGGTGGCGGTGCCGCCCCTTCCCGTGTTGGTAATCCAGCCAGACTTTTCGGTTGCGTTGCGGTAGATGGCTCCGATGCATTCGTTTCCCACAACAAACGCGCGAATGTCGCGGCCGGGCTTGTCGATGTGCTCCTGCAGGTAATACACCTTCTGGAACGCATGCCCCATCTCCTCGCGGTTTTCGAGCTCTGCTTCCAGCGCCTCACGGCTCTGGATTTTGTGGACCATGCGCGCCCACGAGCCGAACACCGGCTTCATTACAAGAGGCAGAGGCAGCGAAGAAGCGGCCTTGGTGGCCGAATCCGGAGTGAAAGCACCAAATGTGCGCGGGGTTGGAATGCCGGCCTTTGCCAGCAGAGTGGATGCCAGAAACTTGTCGCCGCAAAGATGGTGCGCCGCATATGGGTTGCACACAAACGCACCCGCCTGCTCGTAGTAGAACGAGGTGTAGAGGGTGCGCGCATAGGAGGAGGAGCGCTGCAGAATGGCGTCGAAATCGGTTTGCGGGTTTGTGATTTCGAGCTGGACTTCGCTGTCCACTAGGCGCTCAAGCTCAAGCCCCCGAGCCTTGGCTGCCTCCAACAGCAGCTTGTTTTCGGGGTTGAGGATTGTGTACAGGATTGCGGCACGCATAGGAAAGACCTGTTGAAACTAAACTACTCGCCCCAGTCCTCGTCCACGCTTGGCGCTTTGGCCAGCTGGAATGGCGAGACTGATTTTACCTCGAGTTTTGCTCCGCAGTCGGGGCAGGAGAGGACTTCGCCAACCTCAAGATTGGGGCGGGGCGCGATATGGCCGGCGCATTCGGGGCATTCTGAGTCTGACATGAAATATCACCTGTAAATACGACGCAGGCTTATTATTAATACATAATGTTGCAAATATAACTACTGATGCGGACTCGACTGCGCCCGGCCAGGGCGCGCATCAATCATACCGAATACCACAACCGAGTTTTTTGAATTTTCGAAGCGCTTTTTCCAAATCTGTTTCCCGCACCAGCACATGGTCCGTGGAATAGCTTGGAACCACGCAGACACTCACGCCCTCTTCGGCCATGGCCGAGCCGAGCATGCCCAGAAAACCAACCAATTCGAATGGTGAGGAGATTTCGAGCGTAATCGCTTTCCATCCCTCTTTTATCTCCAATATATTCTCGGGGCTGATTTTGGTTTTATCGATTATGACCGTAATCTCTTTCTTGTCCTGGATGAGCGCCAGCGCGCCCTGAACCGGTTTCTTTGCCTTCAGTATCGCAAAGGTTTCTTTCCAGACACTGACCTTGCCGCCTTTGAAATGTGTTTCCAAACCCATGCCATCACCATGCCATAGATTAACGTGAACTTTTGAGCAGCCAAACCAGCAGGCCCTTCTGCGCATGCAGGCGGTTGTGAGCCTGCTGGTAGATGACGCTCTGCGGCCCGTCCATCACTTCGGCCGACACCTCTTCGCCCCGATGCGCGGGCAAATCATGCATAAAGATGGCGCCAGGTTTTGCATATGCCATGAGTTTGGAGTCGACTTGATAGGGTGAGAAAAGTTTGAGGCGGGCGGCAGCTTCCTTTTCATCGCCCATTGAAACCCACGTGTCAGTGTAAACCGCATCGGCGCCGGCAAGAGCCATGGCAGGGTCGGAAGAGAATGTGATTGATGTTTTGAATGATTTTGCTTTTTCGATGTATTTGTCTTTTGGTTTTGCTCCCTTGGGGCCCAAGAGAGAAACATCCATGCCCATCATGGCGCAGCCGATCATGAGAGAATGGGCCACATTGTTGTCGCAGTCGCCCACAAAGGCGAGCTTGCGCCCCTTTAGAGTTCCCCATTTTTCCTGTATGGTAAGCAAATCGGCCAATGTCTGGCACGGGTGCTCCTCGTCGGTGAGCCCGTTGATGACAGGCACTAATGCGCCTTTTGCAAGCTCTTCCAAATCCGCGTGCTTGTAGAGGCGGGCCATGATGAAGTCGGCCATGCCGCCCAGCACCGCGCCGGTGTCGTAGAGAGTTTCGCCCCTTGAAATTTGCGAGCGCGTGGAGTCAAGGTAAATGGCGTGCCCGCCAAGCTGCGCCATGCCGGTTTCAAACGACACGCGCGTGCGGGTGGAATTTTTCTCAAAAAGCATGAGAAGGGTTTTTTTGTCCAAAAGCGGGGGCGCGCTCCCTTTTGCCAAACCGGCTTTCAGCTTGGCGGCAATGGCAAGTATTTCCCGCAGTTGGGCGGGCGTGATGTCGGTAATGCGAAGAAAGTCCATGTCAATCCACACCGCTTCGGGGCATCTTAATTCTTGGCTTGGGAGATGGCGAATTTTATGATTGCGTCGGCTACCTGCGGCATTTTCTGGCCTGCCGATTTGGAGAATTCAGGCGCGTGGTTCACTTCAAGCACGGCCGGGTGCCCGTCAGGGTATTCGATGAGGTCGATTCCATAGACGCCGGCGCCAAGAGCATGCGTGGTTTTGTGCACCAGTTCCTCCATGTCCTGCGTCAGCTTGAATTCCTCGGCCGAGCCGCCGTGATTCAGGTTCGTGATGAATGCATGCTCGTCACCGCTTGTAATCTTGCGGTAGATGGCGAACTGGACTTCATCGCCGACAACAAAAACGCGGATGTCGCGCTGCGGCTTGTCGACATATTCCTGCACATAGTAAACCTTGTCGGTGTAGTGGCCCAAAGAATCCTTGAGCGAAACTACGGCGTGCGCCGCCGATTTGTCGTTCACTTTGCACACCATGCGCCCCCAGCTGCCCACCGGCGGCTTGATTACGCACGGGTAGCCCATTGTTTCGACCGCCTGCAGGGCTGCAGAAGGGGAGAAGGCAAGCAGCACTTTGGGGGTGGGGATGTTTTTTTGCATCAGAAAGGCGCTTGTGAGCGCCTTGTCGCCGCACAGAACTTGGGCTGAGCTGGAGTTTATGGAAAACACGCCAGCCGACTCGGCCAGCTTGGACAGATAGACCGAGCGGGTGAATGAGGAGGAGCGGGCCAGCAGAACGTTCAGATTGCTGAAGGCCGGATCTCCTGACAGCGAGAACGGCTCCTGTTCGTCGCGGATGACGGTGAGCTCAACTCCGAAGTCTTCGGCCGCCTTTCTGATGGCCATATTTTCCGGAGTGAACATTGTGCAGGCAAGGCCGAGCTTGGTCATAGAAACACCGGAAAAGACAAGCGGGCGAACCCGGCCTTTTGTCTATTGCCTACTCGCCGAAGTCCTCCTCGATTTGGGGCGCGTGGCCGATGTTGAGCGGGGAGAGCGAGAGCACTTCAAGGCGAGCGCCGCAGTCTGCGCAGTTGAGCAACTGGCCTATTTCGGTCTGGGGCGCCAGCTCCTTGTGGCCGCCGCAATCGGGACATTCAATTTTGGTCGCATCCATAAAGCAACACCTCTACGAGGTTGTAAATTGGATGCGGCGTGGCGGCGTTATTAAATAAGTGTTTTATAAAAAACAAAAATAGAAAAAAGAGTGTCAGGAAAGATTGTTGCGGATTGCGGCGACCATTTCGCTTGTTTTCGCGCTGCCGCCCACGTCTTTTGTGACAATGCGCTGGCCATAAGTGCGCTCAATGGCCGACTCGAGGCGGTTGGCCTCTTTCTTGTGGCCGATGTGCTCCAGCATCATGGCGGCCGAGCGCAGCATGCCGGTCGGATTTACCACGTCCTGCCCTGCATATTTCGGAGCCGAGCCGTGCACAGGCTCGAACAGGGCGTATTTTTCGCCGATGTTGGCTGACGGGGCGACTCCAAGCCCGCCTATGAGCGCGCTTGCCTCGTCAGACAAAATGTCGCCAAACAAATTGGTGGTGACTATGACCTGAAAGTCTGCGGGGCTCTTCACAAGGCGCATGGCTACGGAATCAACGATGGCATCATCGCAGGAAATTGCCGGCGCATATGCCGCTGCCACCTCGCGGCCGGTGTTGAGGAAAAGGCCGTCGGTCTGGCGCAGCACATTGGCCTTGTGCACAAGCGTGACCTTTGAGAAATGACGCGAACGGGCGTATTCGAATCCGAATTTCACAATGCGCGCGCTGGCTTTTTTTGTTATAACACGCGTTGCGGTTGCCCGCTCCCCGTCCGATTCCTCTATTCCTGAATAGAGGCCTTCGCTGTTTTCGCGCACAATGGCAAAATGAAGCGGGGAGGCGGAAGGCGGCGGCTGGATGCCGCCCGAGGCCCATGCCGGCCCTGGAACATTGGGCAGCGAGTCGAAAGGGCGCAGGTTTGCATAGAGGTCGAGCGCCTGCCGCAGGCCGATGATGGCGCTTTTGTAATTTGGAATGTTCGGCGGCGAGGTGACTGCGCAGAAAAGAACCGCGTCACAGGCGCGGGCAGAATCTATTGTGGCCTGAGGCAGGGGAGTGCCGCTCTTTTGGAAGGTGGTGTAACCGGCTTCACCTTCCACCCACTCAACCGAAACGAGCTCATCCACTACTGCGCGCGCATGGGCCATCAGCTCCGGCCCAACGCCGTCGCCGTTTATGTAGAGAATGCTCTTGGTTTTTTTGGCCATGACAAACACCTAATGCGTGGCTTCCAGCTCTTCAATCCTGTGCGTCTTTAGGAAATGGAGTATGCCGCCCGCATCGCGCAGGCGCTTCATGAGCGGCGGAATGGAAACCGGGGCGGAGGCGTGCTTGGTGTGGTTGATGATTTGCGTGTCAGTGAGCTCGATGCGGTCAGACTCCTCGATGGAGTCAATGAATTCGGCAGGCGCGATGAGTAGGAGCAATCCGTTGTTGATTCCGTTGCGGTAGAAAATGCGCGCATAGGATTTGGCCACCACTGCCGAGATGCCGTTGGCCTTGAGAGCATGCACCGCAGTCTCGCGCGAGGAGCCGCAGCCGAAATTTCTGCCCGCAACCATCAGGTCGCCCGGCTTGACATTCTTTGCATATTCAGGCCTGTGCTCAATAAATGCAATGCGCCCCAGCTCGGAGCGGTCAATGGTCATGTTGTAGCGGCCCGGTGTGATGAGGTCGGTGTTGATGGCATCTCCGAACTTCCACACACGCGAGTGGTGAGGATGAGACACCCGTGCAGAGGCAGGGCTGGAGCGGGCTGCGGAGGCATGGCTGGAGCGGGAGCGGCGCGAAGCGGTTGAAGTTTTTGTTTTCTTTTTTGTTGTCTTTGCCATGAGCAACACCTTCTAGTTTCGCAAATACTTGCGCGGGTCTGCAATCTTGCCCTCTATGGCTGACGCGGCCGCGGTTGCTGGAGAAGCCAGATAGATTTTGGCCTTGGGCGAACCCATGCGGCCCGTGAAATTGCGGTTGGATGTGCTTACGCACACATCATTGTCATCAAGCACGCCCATGTGGCGGCCCAAACACGCGCCGCAGCCGGGCGGGGCGATGATTGCGCCCAAACGTGAGAATTCGGCCAGATAGCCGCGCTCAAGCGCCTGCTCATAGACCTGGCGGGAGGCGGGCGTGACAATGAACTTGAGGCCGGGCGAAATTTTGTGGCCCTTGAGAATGCGGTGGGCAACTTCCATGTCTTCAATGCGGCAGTTGGTGCATGAGCCAAGGAAAACTTGTGTGATTGGCGTGCCCTCCACCTGCGAGACAGGAACATCACGGTCGATGTCGGGCGGGCAGGCAAGAGTGGGCTCCACTTTGGAAATGTCATATGTGAAAACATCGGCAAACTGGGCGCCGGAATCAGAGCGCAGCTGCTCGAACGGGCGGTAGCGGTTCTGGCGGCGCAGATATTCTTCTGTTCTTTTGTCGGCAGGCACTATTCCTGTCTTGGCTCCGATTTCTGCGCACATGTTGCACAATGTCATGCGGGAAGGAACATCAAACTGGTCGATGGCGCTGCCTGCGAATTCCACCACCTTGTAATTTGCCCCTTCGGCCGAGAGGTCCTTGGCAATGGAAAGAATGACATCCTTTGGATAGACGCCAAGGCCGAGCTTGTTTTCGAGCCTGATTTGAATGGTTTCAGGCACGCGCGCCCACACTTTGCCTGTGGCCATGGCAACGGCAGCATCGGTGGAGCCGAAGCCCATGCACATGGCGCCGATGCCGCCTCCGGTCGGCGTGTGGCTGTCGGCTCCGAGCAGCACCTTGTTCGGCTCTGTGAAGCGCTCGGTCATCACCTGATGGCAGACGCCGTCTGTGATGATGTTGAGCCCCTGCTCGTTTGCAAAATTTCGGATGAGCGAGTGCAGGCCCGCGGCCTGCACGCTGGGGGCGGGGTAGGCGTGGTCAAAGAAAATGAAAATCTTTTTTGGGTCAAACACTTTCTTGGCGATTTGATGGAAGGGCTCGATTGCCCATGCGCATGTGGTATCGTGCGCCAGAATGTAGTCCACGTTGATGACAGCCAAATCTCCGATAGAGAGGGGGCGGGACGCGTGGGCAGAAAGAATCTTTTGCGCCAGCGTCTGCGGGTTGGAAGAGTTGGATGGCATTTTGTTTCACCTATGCGCGATGATGGGTGTCCAGCACAAGATATGAAGTGGTTTGCAAAATGCCGGGCGACGCGCGCACGGCTTCCACCACATCATTGATTGACTGAATCGACGGCGAGCGGACAAGGATGAGCAAATCCAGAGAGCCAGTAAGCTCCCAGATGCTGGCAACTCCGTTGATTTTGAGCAGGCCTTCGGAAATGTGGGCGGTCTTGACTTTCTCATCCGTGACCGCGCCGATAAACACACTGACCGTATTTTCCATAACTACACCTCACATGAATTACAGCTTACACTTCAAATTCAAATCTATCCCCCTCCTTTTCCTTGAGGCGAATGAGAGCTTTTTGAACCTGTTCATCAGTCAGCTGCAGGCCCAGAGATTCTGACAGATAGCGCACCACATTTTTGCCCGAGTATTCGCCCACCACCACGCGGCGGTGGAGGCCGAGCGCATTGGGGGAGAAAGCCTCGTAGGCATGGCCGTCGGTCTTGAGCACCGCGCCAAGATGGGTGCCTCCCTTGTGGCGGAAAACGTTTTCGCCAACCACCGGGCTGAACGGGTCGGATGCAAGGCCGGTGATTTGGGAGAAGAGGCGGGAGAGTTTTGGCAGCTCGTCGGCCTTCATTTCCTGCCTCTGCTCGTAGAGCACCTGCAGGGCCATCACCACTTCGGCAAGCTTCGGAATGCCCGCCCTCTCGCCCGCCCCGTTGACTGAAGTGTGGATACAATCTGCACCGGCTTCTATGCCGGCCAGACAGTTGGCCAATGCAAGCCCCAAATCATTGTGGCAGTGCAAATCAAGACCGATTGAGGGGAGAGCTTCTCGGACATTGCTCACGAGAGTAAACATGCGCGAGGGCGTCATGACGCCGACCGTGTCTGTGATTGAAATGCGGTCTGCACCGGCATCTGATGCGGCGCGCGCAAATTGCAGCAGGTCGCCGGCGCCGGTTCTTGACGCGTCTTCGCATGTGAAACGCAGTTTCACCCCGTGCGCTTTGGCATATTCGATTGACTTCTGCGCCAGGCCGAGAGCGTCTTCCTGGCTCATATGCAGCTTGTGCTCCAGATGCACCTGTGAAGTTGAGAGGTAGATGGCAATCCATTGCGGGTCGAGCTTGAGCAGAAGGTCGATGTCTGACTGGAGGGCGCGGCCGTGCAATATGACGTTGGATTTGTAGCCGGCATTAAGCAAATCTTTCGCAGTCTTGGCGCTTCTCTCGCTGACAATGGGGGAGTATTCGATGAAGTCCACGCCCAAATGGTTGAGCCCGCCCGCAAGCTGGAGCGCCTGCTCGTGGCTGAAGCGCACTTTCGGGGCCTGCGCGCCCTCGCGCAGTGTGGAATCTAGTACCAGAATTTGATTCATGAGAGAAGATGGGCGGGCTTTAATTAAATACTAAATGTTGCAGATATAACAAAAAGAGCTCATCTCTTGTACACGCAAAGCACGTCCCCGTCCTGCAACACATGCTCAAGCCCGACTTTCTGCCCGGGGAATTTGGCCGAGGGGCCCCAGACCTGCGCGTAGCGGAAGAGTTTTTTCAAATCGCGGTGCAGACGCTCGCAGGCGTCGCCCACAGTGGAGCCGTAGCGCATCATCATGGGCACCGAATCCGCCTCTTCCGAGCGGCGCTTGGTGTAGATGCGTATCATTTTCAATTTGTCCCATATGGCGGCCTTCAAATCCTCTATGCCCAGCCCTTTTTCGGCGGCTATAGGCACGAACTTGTATGGGATTGCCTTGAGAAAAGCCGGCTGCACCAAATCGATTTTGTTGAGCACCGTAATTGACACAGGGTATTTGCGCGTGCCCACCAGCACATCGATGAATTCATCCACGGTGCAGTCTTGGCGCAGCATCACTTCCGCATTGTGGATGCCGTGCTCGTGCAAAATGCCGATAACCATGCGGTCGTTGAGATGGGTAATCGGAACAGTGGAATGGATATTGATGCCTCCACGCAGTTTTGGGTGAATGAGCACGTTTGGAGGGGATTTGTCAATGCGCAGGCCGATGCCTTCAAGCTCCTCAACCAGTTTCGGGCGGTAGTACGGGTCGAAAACATCGACCAGAAGCAGCACGAGGTCGGCGTTGCGGGCAACCGCCAGCACTTCGCGCCCGCGCCCGCTGCCCTCTTTTGCGCCCGCAATGATGCCGGGCAAGTCGAGAAGCTGGATTTTCGCGCCGCGGTAATCAAGAGCGCCCGGCACCACAGTCAATGTGGTGAATGCATATGCTGCTGTTTTGGATTTGGCGCCCGTGAGGGCATTGAGCATGGTGGATTTGCCGGTTGAGGGCAGCCCGATGAAGACGACAGTGGCATCACCGGATTTTTTCACGTCAAAGCTTGCAGTAGACACGCCCGATTTTTTCGGCGCTGCAATGGCTTTCTTCAAGTGCGCTATTTTGGACTTGAGAATGCCGATGTGGAACTCGGTGGCCTTGTTTTTCTGTGTGCGGGCCAGTTCTTCTTCTAGTTCCTTGAGTTTGTCGGCGCTGCCCATGAGGATGATAGGAAAGAGGGAGAATAAGAGGGTTATGGGTTGGATGGGGGCTTAGCCCTGTTCTTCGCCGGCCTGCTCTTCGCTTGGCGTTGTTTCTGCCGGCCGCTCTTCTTCTACCCCCAGCACTTCATCGGGCTCGACTGCTTTTGGTTTTGGGCGGCGGGCGGATGGAGGCGAGCGCGGAGGCATTGCGGGGCTTGCTTGCTTTGGCGCATTTGGTTTTGCGGCCGGGGCGGGCGCTGGTGGTTTGGGTGTTGAACTTGGAGCGGTTGGCACTGCTTTCTTTTCCTTCTTTGCCTGTCCCGTCGACGCGGCAGTTGCTTCGCGCTCGCTTAATTCTGCCGCAAGAATCTTGTTGAATTCTCCGACCATCAGCTTGTCATATGCGCCCCAGTCTGGCTCCTGCCCCGAATGCTCTTTGAGAATTCTGTTTGCCACCTGCAAGCATTTGAGCACGAAGTCAAGCTCGACAAAGTCGGGCTCGTCATGCTCAACAGATGCATGATACATCAGGTCGTAGAGCTTGCCCTTGTAGAATGCCTCCATGACATAGTCTTTCACAGGCAGGCCGGTCTCGTCAGCGCGCCGCTGCAGCGCGGGCGGGGTGAATTTGAGTTTCAGCTTTTTGGAGATGGTGCCCAAATCGACGTTGTAGAGGTCTTGCGAGCTGGCCTCGGGCAAATCACAGAACAAACAGGCAAGGCCGGTGTGGTCGATGTCGTTGCCGCGCTTGAGGTCAAATGTTTGCACATACTGGTGCTTCTCGATGTCTGTTTCATACTGGAAGCCAAGCATGCGGTAGACGCGGCTCTTGCGGCCGAAGCGCACTTTTTTGAGGAACGAGTAGCGGTCGGTGGAATACATCGAGGCGGCCGGCATGCCGAACACCAGTTCCAAGCGGTCCTGAATGTCTTTGAGAGACTGGGCATGCAGGTTGTACAAGAGGAAGATGCCCGGCTGGGTGTTGAGCATGTTGATAACACCCTGAATTGCGGTGCGCGAGCGGATTTCGTTGATGATAACACACGAGTCGCCCATGCGCAAAGACGCATTTGTCATGGAAACAAGGTCAAGCTCGGAGCCTGCTGCCTGCTGCGACTCTTCGCGGTCTGAAGAGGCGACGCGCACTGCGCCGATATGGAAGCCCCGCTTGCGGTATGCGCGGGTCGGAATTTCCTCAATGTCCTGAATGGGAAGAATGCGGCGCTTGAGGCCGATGGCAGAAATTTTTGCTGCGGTGAATGCGGTTTTGCCCACTCCTTTGAGGCCCAGCACGGCCTCGGAGCAGCCCAAGCCCACCATGACGTCATCATAGCCGGCAAAGAAGGGGGTGAATGAGCGGTATTTGAGATATTCGGCATAAGTGAAGGGCTGCTCTTTCATTATGCGCAGGGCTGCCTGCAGCTCACCGAAGGTGGCGGGCGGGCGCTGGAGATGGCAGCGCATTGCAAGGCGGGTGAGCACAACGTCAACAACAGGATTGTCTTTGTCGAATTTGCGCCCGCCGCCGATTGTGCTTGTGATGTTGCGGAACGCGCGCTCCAGCATGTCTGTCGAATACTGCCAGAGCGTGTGGCAGAGGCCGAATTTCTGGTGCTCAATGTAAATGGGGGCGTTGGGCGCGTCGATGTAAATATCGGTGATAAATTCGCGGTCAAGGGCGAGGTTTTCCAAAGGCGCGCCAAGGCCGACCGTCCATGCTGCTGCCTCGCGGCCCATGGCAAGCGCCTGCGCCGAGGTGATTTGTATGTTTTTGATTTGCGCCTGGTCAATGAAGTGCTGGCGGAAGGTGCGCATCTTGTTGTCAAATATTGTGGAGAAATCAACCGTTTCTTTGAGGCTCTTGAGCTCGTCCGCTATGGCGTCCTGCAGAAGCGTTGTCAGCTCTTTTGGCAGGTTTTCGATTATGGGATTTTCCTGCACATACAAAAGCGCCTCTGCACCCGGCACCTCGTAAATCTTCACAGCCATGTCGTTGCCGACAGTGTATTGGCCACCGTCAATCAGCTTGGCTCCGGCAGGCACTGTCTTGAGGAATGTTTGCGAGTAGGGCATGCTGCGCAGGCCGAGGATGTTGATGAACGTCTGGCGCAGGTCTTCGTCTTTTGATGAAAGAGCATAGAGACGGCTCTTGGTGTATGCGGCCAGTATGCCGTTCACCCAGCCCTTGAATGTGCGCCAGCCCTCCAAAAACGTGCTGCGCTCAGGCGACGGCTCGTTGTAATCCTGCAGAACCTGCGCCGCCACAAGCGGATTTTGGAACATTGACTCGTAGAATTCGCGCAGCAGCTTCTGGCGGTTTATGTACTGCTCGTCCTGCACATGGCCGTATATCTTGGTGTCGAGCATGAGCTGCTCGATTTGGCGGATGATGGAAATGTATTCGTAGAAGATGGCTGATTTTTCCTCGTCCAAGTCGATTATCATTTCCTCCTCATAGCGCATGGTCTTCCACGGCTTGTCGAGCGTGGAGATTGTGCGCAAGTGCGAGTTGAGGCAGGCGGCCGAAGTGAGCCCGAGACCGCAGGTAAGGCAATCCATGACGAGGCGGTTGCCCTGATAACTTGGACGGCAGCCCATGCGCCAACCACGGATAGGAGGTTTTTATAGATAGCGACGGGGAAGAAGTGTGATGGATTTCTTTGGCTTTATCCAGACCAATTTTGTGGCCCCGCTCTGGGAAAGAACAGGCTACAATATGGTCAACACGCTGGCCTATGCGGCCATCGCGCTTGCGGCGCTTTATCTGATTTGGCGCCAATTCGAGAAGCATAAAGTGCAGATTGATCGCTCGTTCTGGATTTGCGCGCTGGCGTTTGTGATGCTCGGCTCGTCCGTGAGGGTGGTTACTGATTCTATTGACGCCGGCACAATGCAAAAAACCCTAGGTGGTGGAACCTCAGGTTTATTCGCGCCGATTGCATCTTTTGCTTATCCGCTCATTCTTCGCTCACATATTCTTGATTACGGCTGGCTCACCGTGACTCCGGGCATTTACATTGTGATTGCATTCCTGTTTTTGACAACATGGGCGCTTGGGCGCGCCATGGGAAGGCCGTATTTTGCGGCTTATGCTGGCGGAGCGGGCGCGGCGCTGTGCTTGCTGCTCCTCTTGCCTATGGCCAAACATTGGGATTATGCGCTTATTCCGGTTGCGTTGTGCCTTGGAATAGGAGCGGCGCTCCACTACGGCGCGAAATGGCGCAAGATGGACGCGCTGCCGGTTATGGGGCAGGCGCTTGACGGCGCGGCCACGTGGACGGCAATCAATCTGTTCGGGCCCGCCATGGGCACCGGCTACTTCGAGCAGCATGTTTTGTCAAACGCGATAGGGCAGGCCACGCCGCTGGGCTTCGGGCTGTTCTTTTTGCTCAAAATAGGATTTGCCGCCGTTGCGGTGTGGGCATTGCGGCATGAGGAAATGGATGAGCGGGCGCGCAGTCTGGCTTTGCTGGTTGTTGCGATAATCGGATTTGCGCCGGGCCTGCGTGATTTGCTGAGAATGCTGTGCGGCACGTAGAATGCGGCGTGTGGCGTAAGACACTGACTGCCCTAAGAACTTTTCAAGCGCAGGTCGGCCAGCGGCTTGCTGACTCCGGCGTTCCAGAACGAGGGAAGGGCGTTTGACACAAAGCCGGTAAATTCATCTGAATAGATATAGGTCCAGCGGGCGGCGGACGGGAGGCCGAATTTTTCCCCGATTTTTGTGTATATGCGCCCGATTTCCTTGCGCTCCAGCCCCCGCTGCAAAAGCGAAGGCTTGCGCAGAAGAAGATAGTCTGCCTGCCGGATTGCGTTGAGCTCGAGGTTGGCCGAATTTTGGGTTATGAAAAGAACCGAAATGTCCTTGTGCCGCGAGATGAAGAGGAGAGAAGAGAGTAGTTGGTTAGCGGAAGACATTGAGGAGCGCGAGGAGAAGGAAATGCCGCCCTCGTCAACCAGCACAAACGAGCCGTTGGGCACCTCGTCAACCGAAGACACGCACATTATCCAACCGGGAATAGAAGATTCGCTAAATCCCATTGCGCAGACTTTTCTGTCCGTCTTGGCCACGATGTTTTCCAACAGGCGCATGCCGAGAGCGGATTTGCCGCTGCCGCGCGCGCCAACAACAAGGCCGATGGTGCTTTGTGAAGAAAGAATTTTGTTTTCAAAAGAGGCGAGAAGCCCGCTCTCGCTTTTCTGAACTATGAGCGGCTGGTACTGGGGCTTGACATGTGGGCGGGCGGAGGGTTTTTCTGAAGAGGCGGTTGGGGCGGACGTTTTGACAAACAGCCGCGCATAGGCAAGAGAGAGAAAATGAACAAGCAGACCGAGCGCCAGCGAGGCCAGATGCAGGAGCGCGAGCACAAAGAGGTAAAACAGATGCAAAAGGCCGGTGACAAGCCATTCGGTTGCCGCCCATGCCGCGCCCGCCAGACTCCGCCATGCGCCGCTGTGGCCGCGCCGTTTTTTCGCCATGGGCTGCTCTCGAAGTTTTCTTTAATAACCCCGCAGGGAGCGGGCTCATGCCGGCAGCCTTAAATTCCTGCGATAGGTGAGCCAGACATGTTCGACAACATCATAGGCCCGCTCATCAAGTGCATAGTCGCGCTTTTCGTTATCATGGACCCACTCGCCAGCCTGCCGGCTTTTCTGGTGCTGACGCGAAAACAGAATGCGCGGCAGAGGCATGCGTCGGCCGTTCTGGCGGCCGCAGTGGCAGGCGTGGCGCTCATGGTGTTTGTCATCGCCGGGCCCGGAGTGATGGCGGCCATGTCGATTTCCATGCCCGCATTTCAAATTGCGGGCGGCATACTGCTTCTGGTAATGTCGGTCCAGTATTTCCTTGGAATTGAGATAGACAATCCGAACCTCAAGGACCTCAACGTGGCGGCGGTGGTTGTCGGCGTGCCCCTTCTCACCGGACCGGGGGCCATGACCACGGCAGTCATTCTGGCCAGCCAGTACGGCCTTGGAGCCGTGTTTGTGAGCGCCACAGTGGTGGTGCTCCTCATTCTGGCCATCCTGTTCATGGCCGAGCCGATAAACAGGGCCATAGGAAGCTTCGGAATAGAGGTGTTTTCCAAGGTCATGGCCATCCTGCTCGCAGCCGTGGCCGTCGAGTTTATCAAGGTCGGCGTGCAGAAGATTGGCATAGAGTGGAACCTCATCCACCTATGAAGGTAAGATGATGACCCCCCAGTCGCCGGACCAGATGGACCTGCAGTTCCTGGACGGGGCCATCCCTATCATTTCCCCCAACTGCGCCGACATAGCGCCTCCTTCGGTCGAGCTCAAACGTTTCCCCGACGGCGAGAGCTATTGCCGGCTCGAGAGAATCGAGGGGCTCACCGGGCGCGACGTGGTGATTTTGCACCGCCTCTTTCCCGACCCCGACCAGAATCTTGTCATACTTTTGCAGATGATGTACGGCGCCAAAGAGAACGGGGTGCGCGACATATATCTTATCATTCCCTATCTGCCTTACGCCCGCGCAGACAAGGCGTGGCTGTCGGGCGAAGTGGTGTCGGCCCGCCTCTTGGTGCGGCTGCTGCAAATCTCGGGGGCGAAGCGCATCTTCACCTGGGACTGCCATTTTGTCAAGAAATTCGGCACCTACGAATACGAGGGAGTGCCGATTACGAATTTGTGCATGGGGCCCGAACTTGTGGAATTTTTGCGCTCGGCGCGCCCGGAATCCACAGTGGTGAGCCCGGACGCGGGAGCCAAATATCTCGTGGGTGAGAACGGGCTGTTTATGCGAAAGGAGAGGGGCGCGTATGCCGGCGGAGACCATGCGTTTAGGCCAGTGGCCAAAATGGACGCCGACTTCGAGGTGAGCGGACAGCACATCATTTTGGTGGACGACATGATTGCCGGAGGCGGCACCATGGTGAAAGCCACGCAAAAAATGATGGACATGGGCGCCTCTTCGGTTTCATGCGCCGCAACTCACGGGCTGTTTTTGCACGGCGCGCTTGACAAGCTGCACACTTCGGGAGTGACGCGCATAATCACCAGCGATACGATTCCAAATGCCGCAGCGCTCATTTCGATAAGGGGCCATGTTGAGAAGATTTTGAGGGCAACGGGGCATTTCGAGCCGGATATGCCGAGAGTGAGCGGGACGTAGAAGAAAGAGTAGAAAAGAAAAAAATTTCTTATTTTTTATCCGCCTTTGGCGTAATACGCGCACAACTGCCGGTCATCGCCGCTCAGCACAGCGCATGCCGCCGGGTCCTTGAGCGAGGAGGCAATGGCGAAAATACAGTGTGTGCGGGTGTCCGGAGCAGTGATAGGCGTGCACAGCGAGAGGTCCTGTTTGTTGATGGCCACCTGCTGCTGGCACGCGTCCTGTGACATAAGTTTGTTGGTGTTCATGCAGTCTGCCACCAAAGCATTGTTCGAACCTGGCGACGGGCCAGACGGAGTTGTTGAGGGCCTTGGCACGGCGGTTTTGTTTGTTGTGGTGGTCCGTCTGGGCGATGTAAGGATGGCGCGGCCCACGGCCTGCTTTGATTCAATCAGCCGTTGCGCGGCATCCGGATTGACCGCATCTCGCAGGCAAGCCTCGCGCGCAGTTGTGTCGCCTATGGAATAGCACGTTTCCGGCTCCTGATAATAGACTGCGGTTTCGCGCAGGCAGTCGTCAAGATTGACGCTCGGCACTCCGTTGCAGCGGTCTGCGTGAGATGATGCAAGGCAGCCGCTGAAGACAAGCATGAGCGAGACGACGCCGCACAGGAGAAGCCAGGATAGGAAAGAGCCGCGCATAAGGGGCTTTTCCGAGGCAGGCTTAAAAAGACTATTCGGGGCGGGTCGGCTCTGAATCGGGCGGGTCGGCTCTATTTTCCAGCCACTCTTTTTTCAAGCCAATCTTTTCTTCATGAACGCTTCCAGCTTGTCCATGGCGGCGTTGATTTCGTCTTCGTGTGCCAGATAGACAAGGCGGAAGAAGCGCCCCTCCCGCTCGGGCGAGAAGCCGGAGCCGGGCACGCCTACAATGCCCGTGTTTTCCATCAAATCGTAGATGAATTCGGTGTCGTTGGCCCACGGCCCGTCGGTCACTTCTGGGAAAATGTAGAATGCGGCCTGCGGCGTGGTGGTGCGGATGCCGGGGATATTGTTGAGCCGTTTTGCCATGAGGTCGCGGCGCGCGCGCAATTTTACCAGCGCGGCCGGCAGGTGAGACGGCGGCTGGCTGAA
Organism: Microcaldota archaeon; assembly: GCA_021814005.1. Lineage (GTDB taxonomy): Archaea > Micrarchaeota > Micrarchaeia > Anstonellales > Anstonellaceae > CAIXYX01. The sequence goes on along the minus strand of JAKAJC010000015.1, from coordinate 13,358 downwards.
TGCGGCCAAAGCCCCCCGCTGCATTTCCCAATTGACCGAGAGGCGGCTGTTGCACAAACGATTGAGAGCGGGGATTATTTTTTCCAGCCGCGGGCCATGAAGCGCGAGATAGCCCACGCGCGAGCCGGGATAGAAGAAGTTTTTGCTCAGCCCGTTGCCGCGGATTACGGGAATGTCTGCGCCCGCGATTTTGTGAACCGGAGTGAGAGGCTCGCCGAACACCAATTTGTCATATATTTCGTCGGCAATGAGGGGCAGGCAGTGCTCGCCTGCCAAATCGGCCACAGCCTTGATAGTGGAGCGCGGATAAACCGCACCGGTCGGATTGTTCGGGTTGATGAGCACGATGGCGCGCGTCTTGGAATTGATGCGCTTGCGCATGTCGTCGATGTCGGGCTGCCATTGCGCGTCTGATTTGTAGTATGTGTTGTCGCCGTCGAACATGCGCGAGATGGTGGAGTAGAGAGGATAGGTTGGCGCAGGCAGGAGAATGTGCTGGCCCGGCTCGAGCAGGCACTGGAATGCAAAGTAAAGCCCTTCGGTGAGGCCGGAGGTGATGAAGACTTTCTCGGGCTCGATGCCCTCGTTTTTTGCAATGGTTTCGCGCAGGTCAGGGTCGCCATCCGACGGCGCATATGCGGAAAATCTGGAATCGCCCAGCGCGTCCACTATTGCTTTGGTCACCCAGGGCGGCGGGGCGAAGTCGAACTTGTTCGGGTCGCCGATGTTGAACCAGTGCATGGGAATTCCGGTTGCCTGCACTTGGCGCGCCTTGAGCACTATGTCGCGGATTGGGTAAGCCACCTTGTCCATGCGCGCGGCTGGAGTGAGAAGCGCGCAGCTGCGGCCGGCCAGTTTGTCTGAAGGCAGAAACGTTTCGTCCAGCGCCTCGGCCTGGTCAACGGCGTAAGATGATTTGGAAGAAGCCATGAGTAGCACCTTGTTGAGATTGTGGTGCGATAAATAAACATATAAGCGCCACGCTTTGGCTTTGAAAAATTCGACGAAAAGCGTGAAAACTAATTCTTTGGCACCTGCTCCAGAAGCAGAAACTGCAAACTTTTGGCCCGCCACGCGCCGCGCCGCAGTGAGCGCAGCGTGGACTGGGTTGTGTTGAAAGAAGGCGCGCAATCGTCTTCGCTGTAATGGAATTCTGCCGCTGATTTTTCAAATTCGTTGGATTCGTTCAGCCACGCCCAACGATAGCAGAATGGTTCGGAGTTGTTGAAGACAACACGGCGCAAATCTGAATCAGAGGTTGGGATGCCGGCAGGAGCGCCGGCGCCTGCGCCCTCTTGCAGCCCCGCGTCAGAACCAAGTTCGGCCAAAACAGCCAGCCTGTCTTCGAGCTGCCATGAGGCCAGAGTGTCTGTGAGCGGGGATGAGTATTGGGGCTGTTGGTTGAGCAACAGCATTGCTGTGACAAGAAGCATGGACGCAAGAACTGCTTCAATCCACATCATAGAATCAACTCAACTGTCGCATAACCACAAGGTGTGCACTGCACCCAAGTCAGTTGCCATCAAACGCGAAAGGCAGATGCGTGATTGGGAAGAGGTTTGGGGCGAGTTGGATGGAGATGAATCAAGAACGGCTGAGGAAAGATTGAGTTCGGCCAGAATAGGTAGAATTGCATTAGAGTTACTGCTCCAATCAGAATCGTAGTAGCCGACTTGAGTGTAATTTTGGGGTAAGAGGATGGCGCCAGACTGCAGGTGCACTGCCGCCCCGCGGGTGTAGAGCTGTTGTGAGAGCTGCATGAGCAGACCGATGCGCGCGTCGTTCATTGACCTCTCGTGCGTATGGGCGCGCATGAGGGCGGTTTGAAGCAAAAACGGCTGCATTATGGAGAGAAGAAAAAGAAAGACGACTATGGCATCAAGCGTGAGAAGCAGGCCGCGGCGGGATGGGGGTGGATATTTTGCAGGCATCGGTATCAACATCAGCATAAACACTAGGTTGGAATTTCGAGGTTTGCACACGAATATTTTATGCCGCCGGTGTCAGGATTTGACTCTATGGCCGGCAGGGACAGGACGGAGACAAGCTTGTTTGGGCTGGTGAGGACGTGCCCCAATCCAGCCATGGCGGCTGGATGAGGGATGGAGGGAGAGAGGTAAAGCGAACTGCCTTCTCCGTCTGAGCAGAGCACGCCCAGCACCAATGATTTCTGCGCCAGCAGCTGGCGGGTTTGCGCCTGGGAAAAACCCTGCGCCTGTGTTGTGCCGAAATTTGAAAGAAACACAAGCAGTTGGAGAATGAGAAGCAATGCCGCAAAAGCCAGCAGCATTTCCAGAGTGGCCTGAGCCCGAGTTGTGGAGGTCTGGCCGGAGCAAATCATCATGAGCCAACCTCCTGCGGGCGGAGCGGGCCGGCTGCTGAATAGTTGAAATAGCGGTGTTCGACGCTAATGAAAAAGCCGGGCAAAATTCGATATGGACGCGATAGAGCGGTGAGTTGGGGGTCGCGCGTGATGAATTGGCTGCAGGCCTGCCAGCTTGGAGAGGGCGGGGAAGAGGAACCTAGAATGCTTGTGTCATATTCGTAGTCGAATTCAACAGATGCGCCGGCTTCGGTTTGACCGCAGTATAAATGAGCAGTGTAATCTGAATTTTGGTTCCATTGCTGTAGAAGAGTTGCCCAGCGGCGAAGCACGTTGTAGCGCACAACCTGCAGCTTTTTCTCCTCAGAAAGGGCGTCAAACGCGATGTCGGCTATTTTGACTTCGGGAGCGCCAAAAACAACGGCCGAGCTGATGAGGGCGTCGGCAGTGTTGTCTTTTTTCTCCAATATTGCAGTGTGGGCCGCGCGAACAAGAGCCCGTTTGAGCGAGACCTGCTCGGAGAGAGCCGAATTGGAGATGTGAATGCTGGTGAGAGAATTTTCGGAACCCTGCAGCAGAAAAAGAGGCGCAAGAAGGAGAAGGGCGAGAGGCATCATGAAGAGAAATGAAATGTAGCCGCGGCGCGAACGGTTCATAAGAAAAAGATGTTTTTACTGGCTAAAAAGAAGGATGATTTTGCTCGGGGGTGATGAACTGCTTTAGCAGCTCACGGTTTCGCCCGCAAGCTGTGAGAGGATGTCGGGCGCGATTGTGGAGATGATGATGCCGATAATCGCGCCGGTGATGCATGAGGTTGCCCATACATTGGCGCGCGCGCGGGTTTCGGCGCCGAAGAACTGGCCGGAGGCGTAGATGATTGCCGCGAACATCACCAGCATCATGGCGGTGGTGGGGATGAGGTCCTGTATGCCCCTACAGAGCGAGCTGAGCGACTCGGCGAGAAATGAGACTGCCTGCGCGTGCGCCGCATGGCCGAATGAGATGATGAGAAGGGAGACCAGAAATGCGCGCAAACGGCCGGCAGGTGGTGATGAGAGGAGATTGCCAAAAGTTTTGCGCAATGACATGTTGCATCCCCGTACGGCCGCTTGAAACGTTTTTGGGAAGTTACTATTTATAGTTATGGTTTGGCGGGCGGCGCCAGAAGGGCATCGCGCACCCGCTGCACGCCAAGGATTTCGACGAGGCGGCCGATTTTCGGGCCCATGGATTTTGAGAGAAGGTCCTGATAGATTTCGCCGAACATTTGGGCGGGCGGGATGTGCTTTGATTTGGAATATTCAAAGACAGAGTTGTGAATCGCCAGCGCATTCATGCCTGGATGCAGTGTTTGGGCCCACTCACGCACAGATGCGTGAGCGGCCGGAGCGCCCTTGAATTGGAAGTTGTAGATGTCTGGAATCATGCCCTTGGATTTCCATGTCTGGATGTAAGGAGAGAGGGCCATAACGTCTTGCGCCTGCCCCAGTTTGGCGGCAACGCGGTCCCAGTCGCCGTAAAGGCCGTAGTAAATCAACAGGTCGGTGAACGGGGTGGACCAGATTGGGGTGGGGCTGGCGAGCGCGAATGCGAGAGCTTTTTTGCGCTCGGCGCGCGAAATGTCGGCAGAGGGAGAGCGGACCTGATGCACAAGGCTGGCTGTAGTTGATGTAGAGTTTCCGATTGCCAATCCCATTTCCTGCGCAAGACGGCCGGCCTCTTCAAATTCATTCATGAGGCGCAGAAGATTTTCTGCCGTGGGATTGATGTCGCGGTTTTCGTTGAGGTCGGGGCGCAGTAAAGCGTAGGAGAGGACGGAGGCGGGGATGAGGGAGAGAAGCTCGCGCACGCCCATACCAATGCCTTTTGATTTGGAATATTTTTTACCCATGAAAAGAACGAATCCGAACTGGTAGCCGATGGGGGGCTCTTTGTGAAAGATGTTGTGAAAGACCGCCTGGCAGGTGTCCCAGGAGCCGCCCCGGGTGAAGTGGTCCACGCCGCCGCCTTCGATGGAAGTGTGGAAAAAGTCCATCCATGCCGGCCAATGCAAACGCCAGGTGAGTTTGTATTTGTGGTCTGAAATTGAGTTGGAACCCGAGTGCCCGCAGCCTTGGGTGTATTTCACGTTTTTGTCGCACGAGTAGGAATAGCGTTCCGGAGTGATGTTGATGACTCGGGTGGTGGAAATGCGGCCGCAGTTTTCGCAGATGGGCATGATTGGCGCCCAGTCGGCCGGCAGCTCGGGTTTTAGCGAGGTGGTGGCGACAAGCTCTCGCACCATGGGCAGCTGCTCGATAAAGAGGCGGGCGTAATGGTCCATTGCCCCCGAAGTGTAGAGCTCCTGCGCGCGCACCAGTTTCGGCGCGATGCCGAATTGCTTGCCGATTTCGAAACTCTCGGCCAGATAATGCTCGCCAAAAGAAGGTTGGGCGCCAGTCGGGTCAGGCACATCGCAGAGCGGCTTGCCCAGATGGGGGTTCAGCTGCGCGGTGTATTTCTGCATGTCGAGCGGGACCGCGTCGAACGCGTCCATGATGTCGGCGATGAAGATGTATTGGGTGGGGTGTTTGGTTTGGTTGAGGTGACGGGCGATGGCCTGTGGGTAGAGCATTTCACACAAGGTGCCCATGTGCGCAGGCCCTGAGGTGGTCATGCCTGCCGTGACAATGTAGGGGCCCGGCCCGCGGTCGAGCGCTTTTTGGCCCAGCTGCTCCACCCAATGCCGATGCTCTACAATAGAGGGGGTGTCGTTCTCAGCCATGATGATATTGGTCGCCAAATAGGATTATAAAATGCCGCCCCCTCTATGGGATTTAGGCGAGTTTCGACTATCTCGTCATGAGCGACCAGGGTGAGCACATGAGTGTAAAGGTTTCGAAAATCTACGGCATGGATATCTACACCGACGGCGGAAAATTCCTCGGCCGCGTGCAGGACATCCTCATCGACCTCGAGCAGGGCAAAATCGTGCGCGTGGTGATGGAGCCATTGGCAAACGTTTCAAAGGACGAAGCCAAGCGCATTCTCAAGGAGAAGAGCGTGCTCTACAGCTCGGTAAAGAGCGTGGAGGATGTGGTGGTCGTCACCAAGGCCGGCGCGGGTTCTGTGGGCCTGGAAGGCTCGTAGGCGCGCAGGAATTGAATTTTCCTTTTTCTTTTTAATTTCGTTTTTTCTGTTAATTTTGTTTTTTTGTCAATTTCATTCTATTTGCCCCCAGTTTTGACCTTAGGGAGCCCCCATACTTCCACTAATGGGGTTTTGCGCCGAAATTGATGTTTTTAGGGGCCAAAAATTTTCTGCAAAAAGCCCAAATGGCCCTTAAAGAGAACGATTGAATTCTTGTATTTGGAAAAGAACAGGTCAAACTCGGTTTCTCTTGATTCTTCAACACAAATGACTGATTTTGAGTAAAAGAAACCCGTTAATGGCTTTATTTTCTTTAAATCATAGTAAAAACGTCGCTTTATTGAATTAAAGCTCTTTTTATCTTTACAATTTATATCGAAGCAATATATAATCATAATGTAACTATAGTTACATAATACTTATAATACTTAACATATGACTTTATTTTTGATTTATTTTAGCGGAATTTTCGTCGCGCCCGCAGCAAAAGGTCGAATAGTGGAAGCGCGGGGTCCCTCAAGACGCACCAAAACCAAAATCAGAATCGTTTCTTTTGGGGCAAAAACATTTTCTTTTTACAAAAAGAAAAGGGATTTAGTGGGAAGTGGATTTGAACCACCGATCTCTGGGTGTCTCAATGCGCACGGTTTTGCGCATATATGAGCCCAGCGGGCACTCCAAGCTACCCCATCCCACTGATTTCAATTTGAACAGACGAAGTTTAAATAGCCGTCTATTCGGGCGGAGCAGTTATCGTCGTTTCATTTTGCTTTTTCTGCTCAACAAACGCCAGACTGCCGCCGCATTGCTCGCATCTGAAAAGAAGAGCCGAAGCGCGTTCGAAGTCAACACAGCTGGCCGGCCCGCATACATTGCAGAAATATCTCTCCTGGCCGTCCTCACTCTGTATGCTGGCAACCTGAGTCGTCTCTCCGGCCTCGTGCTTGACCTTGCCAACCATCTCGGAAAGATGCTCGTTGTTCAAATGCCAGACGTACGAATACCATCCACTGTTTTTGTCCCTGTTGCGGGCATATGTCGCCAGGCCGAACGAATGCAGTTTGTTGAGCACCACCCGCACGTCGCTGGCGCGGATGCCCGCCTTCTGCGCAATCTGCTCGTCGCTCAAGTCCTGTGTGAATTCCTGAATAACATGAATGGCATGCTCTCCCATGGTGCGAATCAGCCATTTTCGCACCGCCGCGTCAGTCAAAAGCTGTTTTTGCCACAGCCTGTTCGCAATGCAGCGGCCAGTAGTCTCGATGTGCGCGCCGCTTCTTACCGGTGGGTGCAGTTTCGCCATCTGCAGCCTTGCGGCCGGCGATGGGCCGTGAACAAACTTCGGGGCCTTTGGCGCGGCCGATGCCTTGCGATGTTTGAAATGCAGCGATTTCTTTGCAGCCTTCGGGCTGCGGGCGTGTGATTTCAAACGGCCGTGCGCGCGAATCTTTGCCTTTATTGAGTGTTTTTTCGGGGCTCGCACTGATGCCTTTTTGTTGCGTTTTGCCCCTTTCACCATATCTTATTATTTAACACGCCGCGTATTTATACCTGCCCTTTTTCATCACACGAAACAACATTTTTACCCATTTTTGAGGGTGTGATTCTCCTCTGAGCGCCCACAAACTCAAGCCCCAGTTCCTTCCCCTGGAAATAATGGTCCAAAAACAGGGCAAGGGCTGCAATCTCAGAATGCGGCTGGTTTGTCACGCTGATGTTGAAGTCAGCCATTTGGTATGCTTCAATCGGAACTTTCTGCGAGCCGACTATGACCAGCCCGTTTCCTTTGCGCTTGCGCGCCTCCACAATCGCCGCGGGCAGCCCCTCCCCGTACATTGTGAGGTGCGCCACCCATCCGCCGTTTGTTTTGAACTCCTGCACGTCCTTCATCCACTCTTCAGTGTATTTTACCTCGAACTTGCCGCCCCACTCCTTGGTTATTTTTCTCAGGCGTTCCATAAGTCCGTCGTCTTTTTCTCCCTGAAAAATAATCCCGGCCGCCCCAAGCGCTCGGGCGACGAGGGCAACGTGCGTGCTGGCGCGCGCATCACGCAGCCGCCGATGCCCATACCTCAAAACCCAGATTGCCATATCTCATCTCGCGGCTAACAAACAGTTTCTTTTCTTTTTTGGGGTGAAGCACTTTTTCTTTTCTTTCGAAAAAGAAAAGAAAAAGGGCTCAACGGGCTCGGTGGGATTCGGACCCACGACATTTTGATCTCTCTGCGCCGGTGATTCCGGCTCTTAAGAGTCAAACGCTCTACCAAGCTGAGCTACGAGCCCAAAACGGCAACTATGTTAGGGCAGCCACAAATTAAAAGAGATGGGGTGGGCGAAGAAAATCCACTCCCTACCTTTGGCTGGCTCCGTGCACAATCACTGTTGTGTTGCCGATGGTGGTGTTGATGTCTGTGCCGCGTTTGGCAATCAGGCCATTCACTTCCTTGGTGCACAGCGCCTTCAAATCCGCGTCAGTAACAAGGCCGCAATAGCTGATGTCCATTTTGATATATGCGATATTCGCATAGCACTCCGACATTTTGGGCCCGGCCATGCTGCACAAATCCGGCCGAACCTGGCTGCCCTGCGTTGCCATCTTGACTACACAGTCGCCCATCGCGGCGTCGTCGCTGGCCAGCGTGCAGAATTTGATGTTTTGGAATTCAATTGCACTCTGGCGCAGGCAGGTGTCGGAATCATTGGTGTCATTCAGGCGCCTGCAGGATACTGCGCGCACCCCCATGCTTTGGTCCCGGCCAGCCACCGTTTCAACGTCCTCCAATGCGGTTTGTGTGGCCGGTATGGCAATCTCTGGTGTTGTTCTCTCAAACGCCGTAATAATGCGCTCTCCAACTACCGGTGTGTACGCCCCGCTCTGGGTCAGTGCATCGTAACTCAGACGGCTGTGCAACGCAACTCCAAACTCGTCGTCCATGCACTGTTCAAGGCGGAAGTTGCGGAAAAACCGCGAGTCGGGAGCGCTGAAATCCGGCTCAATCTGTCTGATGTCCTGCAGTTCCTTCTGGTCAATCTGGTCGTAATCCAATATGTATGAAATGCTCTTGCAGCTGCGGTTTGCATATCGGCCGTCTTTCGGAGTGCTTGTAAACTTGAAAGCGCCATATTCAATCAGCTTCTTGTTTACCGCAATCTGCAGCTGCCCGGTTGTCGAACCCTGCGGGAACATTGCCTCCAGCTGCTCCGCATTTCTGTTCAACGCGCTGGTGTTGTTGAGAGTGGCGCACACCTCTTCTGCCCCGGTGCTTTTTTCACACGCGATTGTTTGGTTGGTTGCCCAGATGTAACGGCTGGAGTACAGCACATTTGTCGCAATCGCCTGCCGCAGCGCGCCGTTCTGCTCAAGGCGCACGCTTATGTTCAACTCGTTTGACGGCTGTTCAAACTGCATGACAAATGCGCTGGGCATGCTGGACTGCTTTTCCATATACTGTATAAGGACTTTGGCTGAGGGGTCGGCCAGTAGGTTTGTGCTCGTGTTGTTGCCGGCGCCGTCTCCGGCCGCCTTCTTGGCAAACGGCAGCATGCCGCCCTGCCAGAGCAGCAGCGCGATGACAAAGATGGCGGCAACCGCCAGCACAGTCAGCATCGATGTCTGTTTTTTCTGCTCGGCCTCCTCGCCGCCGTTTTTGGAATTCTTGTTTGCAGCCATATCAATCCCTCTCGCCTGTGTTCATCGAGTCATGCAATAATTTGAAAATTATCTCTTTTCCCTTATCGTGCGGCCACTATTTTAACAATATCGCCGTCGGCCAGCTCGTGGTCCTTGCCGAGCCTGCGCTTGGTGCGCGCATCGACGCCACATACAAATGATTTCGCCAAATCAGTGTGGATGCGCTCGGCCAACTGCAGTGTGGTTGTGTGCGGCGGCACCAGCAGCGCGTCGGGCAGCACCGTTCCCGTTCTGTCGGTGTACCGGTTTTCGTCCTCCACTGGATAAACGACCTGCATTCCAAGCTGTTTGAACACCATATGATGAAGCAGCGCGTGCACTCCGGTGCCCCCGTTCTCTTTCATAAACGCGCGGATGCGCTCCAGCGCCATTTTTTGCTGCGCGTCCGGCGCACCCGTAATCTCGAAATCGGCCGCTCCCGCCTCGTATTTTATCATCCCGCTTGCGGCCGCCTTCTGCAATGCCTGCTCGTAAATGGCCGAGCATGCCATAATTGATGTTGCAGCCAGCCCCGTCTTCGCCTTGCCGACTCTTTGCAGCGCGCCCGCAATATCTGCCTTGTTGGCCGCCACAATTCTCGGCTTTCCAGAAGCATAAAGCGCGTGCGTGAAGCGTTTGAGGTCCTCGGTGCTCCATTCAATTCTCTCGACCCGCAACCCGGCCGTCTGCGCCGCGTGCGCCAGCGCCGGCTGGTCGTAACCCAAGCCAGAAAGAGCCGCAGACATCTCGGTCATGCCGCGAAATCTGAATTTCGGGGCGTTGCGCTCCACCACCTGCCACAGCCACGCCTCCAATTCGGCGCCAAGAAACCCGATTTCTTTTTCCAAAGTAAAATCGGCCGCCGGGTTTCCCTCCAAATCCGTGCGGCCGGAGGCGTCAACCACCTGTATGAACCCGTCCGCGGTTCTCAAATCATCCAAAAACTGGTTGCCCATCCCCTTGCCCTCGCTTGCTCCGGGCACAAGGCCCGCAACGTCGAGGAGCGGAACTGCAATTTCGCGCATTCCGTTTTTGCAGTGCCCGCCTCGCGCATCGCACTTGGCCAATCCGACCGCCACATGCGCGCAAGGCACGCGCAGCAGGGCCACTCCCTTGTTTGGCTCAATTGTTGTAAACGGATAATCGGCCACCCCGACAGCGATGCTGGTGAGGCAGGAGAAAATCAGTGATTTGCCCTTGTTCGGGGCCCCGATGATTCCGATAAGCATATCTGCTATTTAGGCGCGCGAGCCTATTTAACCTCTGTCTTCCTTCTCTTCCCTATGCTCTGGACGCAATCCCATGCGCCGGCCAGCCTCAATTCCTTCGCCGGAAACAAGGAGGCCGTCACCCGCGCCAAACAGTGGGCGCTGGGCTTCTCGCTTGCAGCGCGCGGCAAGCCACTGCTGCTTCACGGCCCTTCCGGCTGCGGCAAATCGGCCCTTGCAAAAGCTCTGGCAAAACAGATGAACTGGAATGTCATTTCACTCGACCCGCCGGCTCCGGATGAAAAAGAGCGATGGGAAAAGCAGGCAGCCTCGGCATTTTCCGGCTCCTCGCTTTTCGGCGACAGGTCGCTCATTCTTGTGGAAGACATTGACAGCTGGGCCGCCGCCAAGGCCCGCAGCGCAATCACCATTCTGATTAATCATCTCTCGTCAGCGTCGGTTCCCATAATTCTCACCGCCATCGACCCGTACGACCGCTCGCTCTCGGCGCTTAGAACGCATTGCGAGCTTTTGCAGCTGCGGGCCGTCAATTCTTCCGACATGGAGGGCGTTCTCTCCCGCATCTCGCAAGCTGAGAAAATCAGCCTGTCAGCCGAGCAGCTCAAAACCATAGTGTCCAACGCCGCCGGAGACCTGCGCGCCGCAATAAGCGATTTGCAGGCCCACAATCTTCTGGCCGCGCGCGAGCATGACCGCTCCCTTCTCGAAAAAGTGCGCGCATACATCCGCTCGCCGAACCTCAAGGCCTCGCGCGCCATCGGCCTCACAAACCTCTCCGACCGCGACACTCTCAAGCTCTACATCTGCGAGAACCTGCCCAACGAAATTCCCGACGCGCACGACAGGGCCGAAGGATACAACCGCCTCTCGCGCGCCGACGTGTTCGACGGGCGCATAATGCGGCGGCAGTACTGGGGCTATCTGCGCTATTCATCCGATTTGATGGGATGGGGCGTGGCTTCGGCGCGCCGCCACCCGTCGGCCGCCTTCGTTTCCTACATGTTCCCCTCCTACATCCAGAAGATGGGGGCGACAAAATCGCGCCGAACGCTTCGCAAGGCGTTGTCTGCGAAAATTTCGGTCCGCACCCACACGACGAGCCGGCGCGCGGCCGATTTCATCCCGCTTGTGCAGGCGCAGGCGGCAACATTCGACACCTCGTCGCCAGGCTCGCAGGCGCTCTGTGCCTATTATTCTTTTGACGAGGACGAGCTGGCCGGCCTTCTCGAGGCCGCCCCGTCGTCGATGACAAAACTGGCGGGCCACGCGGTGCCGGCCGCGACGAAGAAAAGGGCCGCCCGCGCCAAAAAGTAGCGCCGGGGGCCTGATGCGCAATCAGCCGGCAGCCGGGGCATTTCTACGTCGTGAAAACGTCGGGCAGCGCCATGGCCGTTTTCTTCCTCGATGCACCGACGATATACCTTTATTAACTTTATCCTCGTGTCCTCGTCGAAAATTCGGAGGTGTTCCAATGGGCACAAAAGTTGGCAGCGAAAAAGTTAAACGCGAAGACGGCTATCTTTACTACATCGGCAAAGATGGCTATGTCTGGGCTGCCCCGATGAAGCACAACAAGAAGGGTAAGAAGAAGAAAGTCGGTGGCGAGAAGATCTCCAAGGAATCCGGCTACATGTACTACCTGGGCAAGGATGGCTACGTCTACAAAGCCAAGTTGAAAAACGCCTGAATTACCCAAAAATAGTGGCTCGGGGAATCCGGGCCACTCCCCCTTCTTTTCATCTTCTTCTTTTTTTTCCAATTCTGTATTCGTTTTATATTCCCTCTCTCCCTGCCCTAATCATGCGAGCCAGTTCGCATGCGATAGGCATCTGCTGCATAGTTCTTGCCCTGTTCGCCAGCGCAAGCCCGGTTTTTGCAGCCAGCGTATCCGCCGGCTCCTGGCAGCTTGACTCCGACCTCAACACAACCGAGGCGCGCGCAGTGCTTGCGCAGCTGACATTCGTGCCTCAAACCGACGCCGGTGAAAATGCCTGGCTTGTGTCATCTTCTACATACCTTCTCTCCGACGGGGCCGGAACGATCGGCCCGAGCGCCGTGCTGGCGCCGAATTGCCCCGCCAAGCCAGCGGACGGCGTTTCTCCGAACTTCACATGCGCGTCATCTTCAGACCTCTACCAGCGCTTGGACGAGCGCCTCGTCCGCATCGGGCGCCTGCATTTCTCCTCCAATTCGATGTTCAACGCGCCGTCAAGTTCTGCCGGCGCTTTCAGCTATCCCAATAACGGGCATTCCAACCAGTCCGCTCTATCGTCTGGCCCCGACATACCGCTCACCCTGCCGCAGGAATGGCTGTGGGTGATTGCCGCAGGAATCGTGCTGGTGCTGACGCTGGCCTTTGTATTGCGGAATCGGGATTAGAAAAAGAGAAAAACCAAAAAGAGAAAGAAAAACAAATTCGGGCGCCCGAGCGCCCGGCGGCCTTCGAAGGCCGCGCCGTTGTTTTTGTTTTTCTCTATCTATTTCTTCGGCATTGTCTGCACTGCCTTTACCAAGAGCGCCAGCGTTTTCTCAATGTCCTTGCCAGAGCACACGCTCACGTTCGAGTGTATGTAGCGCGTGGGCACGCCGATGGCAATGGACGGAATGCCGCCGCGCACGCTGTAAACCGTTGCAGCGTCTGTTGCGCCACCCTCGATAACTTCAAGCTGCAGCGGGATGCGGGATTTGCGCGCCGTTTCCATAAAGTGCTCGCGCAATGAGCGGTCAGCAACATTTCCTACAGCCGACGCCTCCACCAGCGTGAGCGTGGGGCCCTTGTCAACGCTCACCCCTCCGGTGTCCTCCTCGGCTATTTCTGGATGGTCTCCGGCCACCGCAGTGTCTACGGCGATAAACGCGCGCGGCTGCAGGGTGTATGCCGACAATGCCGCACCCTTGCCGAACATCGAAACCTCCTCCTGCACCGTGCCGACGAGCACCACATTGGAATTCTTCAGCGCCTTTGCGGCCTCGAGAAGAATGTAGCAGCCCACGCGGTCGTCCAGCG
>JAKAJC010000014.1 GCA_021814005.1 Microcaldota archaeon | reverse complement strand
ACAGCTTGACGCCGAACTGGTTACAGACTGCGTCAACGTTCAGAAGGCGTGCATGTGGCAGAACACCGACGATGTTACGCCCGAGCAGGCCGCGGCCGTCAAGGAATTTCTTCTCAAAAACCACTTGGGCATAAACGTCGAGGTCACAAACGCGCGCTTCGGCAAATACATTTGGGAAACGACACTGGTCCGCTGATGCAAAATCAGATTTTTTCCTTTTCTAAGCAGCTTTTTTCGTCTTTGTGAATTTTTTGTTTTCCATCACCGCAATTGTCTTGGCCGGCACTATGGCCGCATTCTTCTTTTTCTGCGCCACGACCGGCACGGCGACAAGAACAACCGCCGACTTGCGGCCGGTTTTTGCTTTCTTTTCACTGCTTTCATTTGCGGCCAATTTGAGCATCATGGGCTTTGCGGCCACCACCTGCGCAACGGGCGAAGAAGGAAGCTTAATCGGGCGCACTTTTATGTCATCAACTTTATTCCCGGCCGGAGTTTGCTCGCCATGATATGAAATATCGGCAGCAGTTTCGGCAACATATAGCGCTTTTGGCATCATAACCACCGAATGCTGAATATTTTGCGTGTCCGTCTGCCGCACAGTCTGAATTTCCATCTGCCGAACTTCTTGGACTTCAATCTGCCGGGCAGTCTGGACTTCCATATGCCTGGCCGGCATGCTCTCCATCTGCCGAACATCTTGCACGGCTGCCTGCAGAACCGCCTGCTTTTGAGAAGTCATATCTGTTTTGTGCTCAGGCTGGTGCATGCTCCCGGTTTTGCCCGCAGCAGCGTGCATTTCACCTGCCGCTGTCGCAGTTTTCATCCCCTCAAGTGCATTTTGCGCCCTCTCGCCGATTTTTTGCATGGCCGAGACAATCTTTTCAACAACATGATTTTGTGCTGATGAAATTTGGGCGGTTTTCATCCCGTGCGCCGCAGCCATTTTGCGGGTGGAAATTTCTTTTTGCGCATAGCGGACAGGGCGCTCGCGCTCGAATTTCCCATCAACATTTCCGCCGCGCCCCGCGCTGCCGGAAAATGGCGCATCCTCAAAATCAAAGCCGCCGGGCATGCTCCCCCCGTCAAAGCCGCTTCCTTCGTCATTTTGCGGGGCGTCAAATCCGCTGCTTGTGAAATTGAAGCCGAAATTCATTGGCGCAAAAGACTGCCCGCCCGTCTCTTTTTCCCGGTGCTTGCGCGCCTCAAGCTCTTTGGCGAGCTGCATCAGTTTCGGCGAAAGGCCGTCCATCAGCATTAACTCGGGCACAATCATCGGCTGCCACACAAGCAGCCGGTATTCGCGGTTCGCTTTCCCCCCGACATCATAGCGCATCCTCTGCCGTTTTGCCGGGTTGAGGATTTCGTCGCGTATGAAGTAATCGGAGCGGAGGTCCTCGATGCGGGTTCTGAAGTAAGCCGGTTCATCCTTGATTTTCTCCAGGACATCCTGGGGAATCCAGATTTTTTTGCTGTCTTCCGGGCTGGTAATCGGATGCGCATCCTGGTCATACTCAAAGCGGCCGCGGTTCCATCCGATTTCAAAGTCAACGTCCTGCGTGATTTCAATGTCCTGCGCGGTGAGATACGCGACCTTGCCGCCGATTGTGGCGACCGGAACGATGCGCTCGCCGTTTTTTCCAAGTCTCCAGAACTCTGAGCCAACTCCGGTCTCGCCGTTGAGCAGGGCAGGGTCTATGTCGTACTCCATATATGGGAGATTCACGTTCAGGGACAGGCCAGCCGACATGTCTCCGATGCCGGTGATGTACCAGAAACCCTTCGATTGCACCATTTGGATTTCCTTGACCTGCTGCAGCGCCTCAATCAGAGTCTGGCCGTGGCGCACATACACGTCGATTGTGCGCTTCTGACCCCCTACCTCGAGGTGGATTCCAACCCTGTGCACCGGCTGCTGGCCGGGCCTCTGGGTTAGCGGTGAATCGGACATGGATAATTCCTCCCGCAGTCGGTGGGGAACAAGGGTTTAAATCCCGAACGCTTAAGCGCAAAAAGAAAATCAAATCAGCCAATTTCTTCGACGTATATTCTGCCACCTGACCAAAACTAAACTGTTTTTAACAGCCAAAATGTTTGCATTTAACATGGGAAAACACGCCTTTTCCGTCATACGTCTCCCGGGCAGTTTGTGGGACCGGCTCCCGAATCTCTTTCATCTGCTCAAAATTTTCGGCATACTGCTCATTTTCTGCCTCCTTGCCTTCACGTCTTCGACCGCCGCTTCAGCCCCAGCCGCCCCTCTCTCCCTGCGCCCCATACAACTGCAGATTTCATGCAGCGATTTCTGGACCTCGGACTGGCAGAGTTCGCTGATATACCGAATGCCCGTGGTCGGGACTCTCTACTACCCAAACATGCACGGAGTTTCAAATCAGTTTGATTACGCTCTTTGGAAAACAGGCCCGCCGTCAGACGCAATCGGGGCAATTCCTTCGCAGTCAACGGCCAAAGCCATATCCTCCCTTCCTCCGCGCGCGGCCGAATCAGTCAAGGCAATGTCGGCCGCACGCCAGTCTGCGTTGGATGCCCAGATTGCATATGCTGATGAAACAATTGCCTGGAAAAACATGAAAATTGATCTGGCTGCCCATGGATTTGACACAGCACTTCAATACTCGCCTTTCTCAGCCATCGGCATCATCGCCAACATTGTGCAGGCCTACAACGAGGTTCAATCATTTCACAATTATCCTCTTCGCTGGAACGCCCTCATGTCCAAAACCATCTCAACAGTCAACAACGCCTCCATCGCCGTCAACGGCGCATTTCTCTCGGCTCAGGAACAGGCAGACACTCTCCATATCATGGGAGCCGACGACCCGTCATATCATGGCGCTGCAGCCGAAGTCTGGCAGGAATGGGCCTCTTTTGTGACCGAAGCAAATGCATGGTCTATCGCGCCCAATCCAGCAGACCTCAACACGACGGGAGGCCGCTATGCCAAAACATATCGCGTGCTGCGCCATGTGGAATATTTGTGCAACAATCCGGCAGACCCGATGCAGTTTGACAACAGCGGGCCGGTGTGGGTCACTGTCAATGACATGCTCTCTAACGACGACAACTCCCTGTGGGCGCAGGCTTGGGCTCTGCAAAGCCGATTGCAAACTGCGGCAAACCGGATGGAATGGGAATTGCAGGACAATGAAACTGCCGCCAACAGCCAAATCGAGAAAGCAAGCGGCGCCATCAAAGCCCTTGAGGAGGCCGAATGGAACGATGACCTTTCCGAAGCCCAGCTTGTTGATTATAATTATTCGGCGCAGGCTCAGGCCGCCCCGTATGCAGGCACTTTCAACTCTCTTCTCATGCAGTCATCGGACGCGCTTGAGCGTGCCGAGACAGCGCGCGACAGCGCCGATTATGCCGGCGCTCAAACCGGGCGGGCAGGCTATGCCGTGCGCGCCATGAGCCTCTATGCAAAAGCCTCGGCAGAGGCGGCCGACTCTTACAAAACAGCCAAATCCCTTCTCTCAGATATCACTTCGCGCACAGACACTGCCCGCACTCTTGCCCAATCGGCCGTCAACTCCCTCTCCGCATCTGTGGATGCGCAGCCCGGGGGCTTGAGCGGCGCGCAGGCGGCCTCGCTAAACGATGCGCGCAATTCTCTCGAAAAGGCAAAAACCGAATTTTTGGCAGGAGAGCGCTCCACCAAACTCGGCGAGCGAATGCCTCATTATCTGGCCGCCCTCTCAAGCGCCCGCCTTGGCGAGCGTTTGCTTAACCGGTCCTCTTCTGCCAGTTCTGATTTGTTCGAAATGCGGCGCCTGCTTGAAAACTACAAGAAATTGATGGAACTGGCGCCGGGCCTCGGAGTGGATGTTTCAAACTACGAGCCCGCCTATTTCGAGTATCTTGCAGAGGTCAATCAGTCAAATCCAAATCCAAAACCCGGTTCTGCCGACGCCCTGAAAATCCAGATTGCTTCGCTGCGCCATGATTTGCTTGGGGCATTAAGCAGCGAGTCAGATTCCTACGACCTTCTCCTCGCGCAATCAGAAGCTCTTCCCTACCGCACGCACGCAGTCGACACGCTGCGCGCCGAGATGGGCAAATGGCGCGAGGCAGCGGGCTGGAATGATGAAGCGCTCGCTCATCCGGAGCAGCTGCGCACGCAACTGGCTGCATCTCAAAACCGCATCCACGCTCTCATAGGCCAGACAATTTCAGAAGACATCTGCAGTCCGGAACTGGCCACCTGGGCGCCATACAATTTGCTCAATCCAATCGCCGGACAGCGCCAGCAGGTGGGCGGAGTGTGGAAGTCGCGCAACCCGCTCCCGCTGGACTATGGCGAACAGCTCACAATCGACTGCCCATTTGACGTCACATTCTACACTTCGGAGAAACCGGCTCTTGGCGGGCCTGTGCAAAAAGCATGGGCAAACAACGGCCAGCTCCATCTGGTTCTCAACCCCCTGCAGGCGTCAGAGGAAATATCTGTGAATTTCTCGGCCATGCAGGAGCCTTTCCATCTTGTGCAGACAGGCTGCATGCTCAATGTTGATGAAAATCATGCGGTGCTGCGGGCAAATTACACACTCAAATCAGATTATTACTCACCATCGGTTGCGGTGAACATTCCGTGGGAATCTTCAGCACAGCCGCTCAGCGCGCGCATGCAGGCGCAGGGCATATGGACTGATGGCGTCTATCTGTTCAATTCGCCAGATTCAAATTCCATTTCAACAGCCGGCTGGCAACTCTCGCCAGCCTATGCGCACTTCCTTCTCTCTGACTTGCCCGCCCCCACAGCCCAGTCATCGGCTCCCGCGCCGCTTAATTTCACGGTAGAGCTTCGGCCGGCAGACGCGCCGTCTCTTGAACGCCAATCAGTGCAGGTCTCGCCTCTTGACGGCGGAATGGTGCGCGTGAGCTACACTCTGACGGCAGACAATCTTCCCGCCTGCTCGAGCGCGCAAGTGTTGATAACCGAAACTTCAGACCCAATTTCCAACCTGTCTGTCACATCGTCTGACGGGCGCGCGCAAATCGTGCAGTCCCCGATTGCAGGCAGCCCGCAATGGTCTGTGCTTGTCACCAACCGCCAAGCAAGCGGGCGCATCGCCCTCTCGGTGAATTATATTGCATCAGACCCGGCCCAATGGGTGAACCTCTCCCTGCCTCTTCTGCAGGCGGCGGCTGCCGAGCGAAATGATGCGGCCGCCCTCTCGCTCGCGGCGCAGGCCCGCTCGCAGGCAGACGCGGCAGACTGGCCGGCCGCCATGCAGACTCTGGAAAAATTGCGCTCTTATCTTGACAAACTGCCGGCTTCTGTTGTCATCGATTCATCAGGCCCGGACGCTCTGGCCTGGAATCAGACATCAGTTCGGGCCGGCTCTCTGCTCTTTGACTTGGCGTCTTTCAGCTCCAATCTGCGCATCTCCTCCTCGCGGCCTGCCTGGGCTCTTGACTTGCTTGCGTGGCGCAATGAGCTCAACACATCGCTCCGCTCGAATTCGGATTTGGCAGAAAAAGGCTCGTACAAATCAGCCATGGCCGCTCTTGACTCAAAAGCAGCCGCCATCCGCCTCAAAATGCTGGACGAGGCAGGCAAGGACCTTGAAGTTCTCAACACGATGTACAACTCGTTCATGGCCGCGGCAAGCGGCGACACCGACCGCCAGTTCCTTGACCAGGCAGGCAGGCGTCTGCTCGATGCGCGTGATGCCATCGGCAACGAGGACGGCTATGGCGCGCTTTTAGCCCTGCTTGATGCCCGCTCTTCGCTCGAATTGTACAAATCAAGCTGGAACTCGCAGGTGGAGCAGTGGGCCGCACGGCAGGACGCGCAGGTGTCCAGCATCACGAGCGATGCTGAAACCGCGCAGAGCGATTTGCAGGCCTATGGCGCATCCATCTCGCAGCTTGACTCATCCAAAATGCAGCCTCTTCTCAAAACAGCCGAAGTGCCTGCATGGCAGAAGAAGCTGCAGAACATTTCATCCATCTCTCTTGCAGCCCAGATTCCGAAAGACGATCCCGTCAAAACCAAACTGGCCCTCTCCAAGCGCGACGCATCAATCACATCGGCCCGCTCAACACTGCAAACTTTGCGGCAGGCTCTGAACCAGAGCTACAAATCTCTGGCCGGGGGCGCGAACGCCCAGTATGAGCGCGCCCTCTCCTATGTGCAGGACGTGCGCTCCAATCCTGCGCTTGCAAATTCGCCAAAAGGGCAGAAGCTGGAAGAAGATTTGGCGCAGCTGCAGGAGATAATGAACTCCGGGCGCTGGGCCGATGCCATAAATCAGGCGGCGCTGGTCACCGCCGCGGCGCAGGGGCTTTTGCAGACAGCCCCCCGCTCCGGCGCCGAACTGCCGCTTCCTCTCATAGGGGCGACAATTCTCTTAGGCGGCGGAATCGTCTACACCCTTCTTTCGCGCAGGAAAAACCCGCGCATCCAGCAGGCCGGCGCCGGCAGTGCGGCGCCCTTCCCATCATCTCCCGCTCCTGACGCGCACGAAGGCAAAAAACTTCAGCGTCAAGAGTAACGGAAAAAGAAAAAAGCGGGCGCGCCCGCGGGCTTTTTTGTTTTGTTTTTCTCCGCATGCTTCGGCTTCTTAATCTTATTCTTCACTACCTCCTCATGCGCAGACGCGCGGCCCAGTCTTCGGCCGAATACATGCTAATCCTTGGTGCCATCTTCGTCATAGCCCTCATAGTCATCGCTCTTCTCAACTTCTACAATCCGGCCATTGCCGACCCGCGGCTCAGCTCATCGCAGTCATACTGGAGCAGCAATGCGCATCCGCTGCAGGTGCGCGACTTCTCACTTGATTCCTACCGCTCGCCTGTCCAGGCCGACGCCAACCTCACTCTTGTAATCAAAAATCCGTCAACTCAGGAAATAACACTCCGCAACATCACGCTCTCCCCCGGCTCTTTCCGCAACGTCTATTACACGAACGGCTCATCAGCAGGCCTTGTGGACTCTCTTTCCATCCCATTCTCGCCCGGCGAGGAGCTCACGCTCATCGCCCAGCATCATGAGGCCGGCAGCGGAGCTTACCTGCCGCCGAATGTAGCCGAATTCTCCCTCGGCTTCAAATACAACACCGCTCTGGGTCCGGGTTATCAGAATGGAAGCGTGCCTGTAGTAGTGGTAAATCGAATGCACTAACGCAAACAGAATGCACTAACGCCTTGTTTTCAGTCACTTGACGAACCTCTTTACGTTCCTTTTTTAAACCCCCATTGTCCCATCTATGCATGGAAAAACTCCGTAATGAAATTGCCGGCGAAATAGCCCTGTCGGCAAACCCCGGCTCCACCATGAAGAAATGGCGCGAAATCTTTGCCATCACCCAAACCGATTTGGCCGGCCATCTCGATCTCTCCTGCTCCACCATTTCCGACTATGAGGGCAACCGGCGCAAATCTCCCGGCACCGCCATTCTCCACCGCTTTGTGGACGCGCTCTTTGACATAGACAAGGCGCGCGGCAACCCAATTCTCTCCAAACTGGGACAGGGTGTGGAGAAAATCGACCAGTATTTCGAGACGCATGAATTTGCAACGTCGATGTCTGCCATCGACTTCTCCAAAATAATCAACGCGAAAGTGGTGGCAAACGAGGAGCTGATGAAAGTCAAGAAGCTGTACGGCTACACCCTGATGGATTCGCTCAAGGTCATTTTGGAAATGCCGTTCAACCAGTTCCCCAAACTCTACGGCACCATGTCAGAGCGCGCTTTCATTTTCACCCAAGTCTCGACCGGCCGCTCGCCCATGGTGGTGATTCGCGTCACGCCCATGAAGCCCACTCTGGTGGTTTTGCACGGCGTGGACGAGGTGGACGCGCTTGCGCTGAAAATTGCGGAGCGCGAACAGATTCCAGTGCTTGTGACAAAAATGGATTTGTCGAAAATCCGCGAAGCGCTCAACAAACTGTAGTTGCATCACATTTCAAGAGGTTTATGTTATGACTTCATCAACCGGAATTGTAGGATTTGGCGCATGCGTGCCGACTTTCCGCATAAAGGCGGAGGAAATCGCGCGCGTGTGGGGAGAGGAGCCAGACCGCATCATCAAGGGCCTTGGCGTGAAAGAAAAATCAGTGCCAGGCCTTGACGAAGATGCCGCTTCGTTGGCAGTTGAAGCTGCGCGCAACTCGCTTTCTGTTGCAAACATTGAGCCCTCGAAACTGGGCGCAGTCTATGTTGGCAGCGAATCCCATCCTTATGCAGTCAAGCCGACCGCCACCATAGTTGCCGAGGCAATCGGGGCAACGCCTGAAGTGATGGCAGCCGATTTGGAATTTGCATGCAAGGCAGGCACGGCTGGAATTCAGATTGGCATGGGCCTTGTTGCCTCCAACATGGTTGAGTATGCTCTTGCAATTGGCACCGACACTTCACAGGGCAGGCCTGGCGATGCGTTGGAATACACTGCATCTGCCGGAGCAGCCGCCTTTGTAATTGGAAGGCAAAAGGAGCAGATTTTGGCAAAGCTGGATGCAACCTACTCTTTCACAACAGACACGCCCGACTTCTGGCGCCGCCAGCACGCGGAATTCCCCTCACACGGCGGCCGCTTTACGGGCGAGCCGGCCTATTTCCGCCATGTCATGGGCGCCACTCAGGGCCTCTTTGAAAAGACGGGCATGACTGCGGCCGACTTCGATTACTTTGTCTTCCACCAGCCCAACGGCAAATTCCCCCTCGAGGTTGCCAAGAAAATGGGCCTTGACGTGGAGAAAGTGAAGCCCGGCCTTTTGACGCCAATGATTGGAAACACTTATTCGGGCGCCTCGCCTCTTGGCTTGTGCGCCGTTTTGGACATTGCCAAGCCCGGCCAGCGCATCTTGCTTACGAGCTTTGGTTCGGGGGCAGGTTCTGACTCATTTGCCATTGAGGCAACCGACGTGCTTCCAGCCGCCCGCGAGCGCGCGCCGCACAAATTGGCGTGGTATATGGAGCACAAGAAGTATCTGGATTACGGCCTGTATGTCAAGCACAGAAGGAAACTGAAGAGTTTGTGAGAAAGTTGAAGATTTTGCAGATAATGAGTTGATTTCAATGGCGGTTTTCCCGGGTATCACAAAACGCAACTGGCTTGCATTTGCTCTCATAGCCATTCTTCTTGCCACCAGTCTTTCCCAGATTTGGATTACCTATCTGGCCCAAGACGCATCTTGGAAAAACCTGTCTGATGCAAAATTCCCCTTCATCTTCTTACTTTCCATAGCCATGCTCGTGCTGTTTATCGTAATAGCAGATCTTACATCCGGTTATCTTATCCAACAATTCGGTCTGAAGATGCAGAAACGCTATCTCGCAGCTCTTATGTTCGTTCTGGCAAACATCCTGCGGGGTCTCGCTGATTGGGGTTTCCCTTTATCGAACCTGCCCCTGCTTATCTTTCTGAGCATAGTCGGCGGAGTTATAGTCCTGTTATTGTATGTTCTTTCCGATTTTGTCCCTAACATCGTTATCCTTTTCTCTCAATCAAAATCCAAATCAAACGCGAAAGTTAAATCAATCAAAAAGAAATCCAAAAACTAGGTGTTGATGTTTATGCGTAAAGTTGCAATTGTCGGAGTAGGAATGTCCAAGTTCGGCGAGGACTGGAAGCGCGGCTTTAGAGACCTCATTTTGGAGGCCGGCCGCCGCGCAATCGAGGACGCCAAACTTTCGGGCGCCGAAATCGACGGCATGTACTGCGGCACCATGGCTCCCGGCCGCCTTATCGGGCAGGAGCACGCGGGCGCACTCTTGGCAGACTGGATGGGCCTCAACCCGATGCCTTCCACAAGAGTGGAAGCGGCGTGCGCATCCGGCGGTGTTGCCCTTCGTTCAGGCTTTTTGGCAGTTGCTTCAGGCCACCATGACTGCGTTGTGGTGGGCGGAGTGGAGAAAATGACCGACGTTCCCGGCGCTGATGTTGTTTCAGCACTGGGAGGCGCGGGAGACCAGGAATGGGAGCTTTTCCCAGGTGCAACTTTTCCCGGCATCTATGCGCTCATGGCAAGACGGCACATGCTTGAATATGGCACAACCGAAGAGCAGCTGGCCGCAGTCGCGGTCAAAAACCACGAGAACGGCTCTCACAACAAATATGCCCAATTCCAAAGCCCGATTACAATCGACACTGTGATGAAATCAAAAGTGGTTGCTTCACCTCTCAAAGTGTTCGACTGCTCGCCGGTGACAGACGGCGCTGCCGCGCTTGTGCTCATGCCGCTTGACAAGGCAAAGCAGCATTCAGACAAGCCGATTGAAATCGTTGCTTCAGCGCAGGCATCAGACACTCTGGCTTTGCATGACCGCAAATCTCTCACATCTGTGTGGGCAACCGAAGTTGCTGCCAAAAAGGCCTATGAAATGGCCAAGGTAAAGCCAAAGGACATCAGCGTTGCAGAAGTGCACGACTGCTTCACAATTGCCGAAATTCTCGCAATCGAGGATTTGGGCTTTTTCAAAAAAGGCGAAGGCGGCAAGGCAACTGCGGAAGGCCGCACTGCGCTTAATGCAGACATCTCAATCAACACCTCAGGCGGTTTGAAAGCCTGCGGCCACCCTGTGGGCGCAACCGGCGTCAAGCAGGCTGTAGAAGTCACCTGGCAGCTGCGCGGCGAGGCCAACGGCAGGCAGGTGAAAGAGGCCGAGGTGGGGCTCACCCACAACGTCGGCGGCTCGGGCGCCACCGCAGTGGTGCACATCATGAAGAGGGCGTATTGATTGTGCAGAATGATTACTGGTGATATTTATGGCTGAAAACATTGCAATAACCTGGCGCCGCATTCCCGAGCGTTACCGCCTCGCGGGCACGCAGTGCACCACCTGCAAAACAAAGTTCTTCCCGCCGCGCAAATTCTGCACGGCATGCCGCCGCAAGGGCAAAATCGAGTCTTTCTCGTTTTCTGGCAAGGGCAAAATCTACTCTTTCAGCGGAGTTCATTCGGCTCCCGCAGGCCTCGAGCTTGAAATTCCCTACGTGCTGGCCATAGTGCATTTGGCCGAAGGCCCCAAAGTGACGGCCCAAATCGTGGACTGCACCGAGGATGCGGTGAAAATCGACGCGCCGGTGGAATTCGTGTTCCGCAAAATCCGCTCCGACGACCCGGAGGGGCTGATTCATTACGGATACAAGTTCAGGCTGGTCAAGTAGTTTGTTTTTATTCTTTCATGTCTATTTTTGTCTCATGTGGAAATCCATCGAAAAGCATTTTGCGCGCCGCTCGGCCGGCAGGCTTGTCGTTGAGGCGTTTTTGCGCTACGGCCTCTCGGTGCATTCCGACGGCACAGTTTTCTGCGGCCCGTTTGAAATGGCGCCTGCCAAAATTGGAAGAGCGATCGGAGTTGATCGGCGGGTTGTAATCGCAACTGCAAAGCAGATTGCGGCGCACGAGGACCTTATTTCCATTTTCGCCAAGCTGCAGCCGCGCGCATACATCGGCGAGGCAGCCGCGCGCCTTGGATTCGACACAATCGAGATTTCGGCAGACGCGCACGCATCAGGCATTGTCTCTGATGTGACGCGGATATTGTCAGAGCACAAGGTGACAATCCGCCAAGCCATTGCCGACGACCCCGACCTCTTTCCCGAACCGAAGCTGTCCATAGTGATAAACGGCCGTTTGCCTCTCAAGGTTTTGCAGGCATTGAGAAAACTGCCAAGCGCGGAAAAAATAGCGATACATTAAATTTGGGCGGGGTAGGGCAAACTACACAAACTTTACCCCGCAAGCAGGGCATTCGCTCATGAAATAATCAGCCCTATAGCCGCAGCGCGGGCAGGCATACTGGGGCTTTGGAGGCGCGCCGCCAGTGCCGGCGCCGGGCAAGCTAAGGAGAGTTTTGCATTTTTCGCACTGTTTTGCCCTCAGCGAATTCTCTGTCTTGCATTTGGGGCATTTTATGCGGAACATCGAGTCAATATGGGTGCCGCATTTGGGGCAGCGGTCCATGCTGAGGTTTATCCTCTCCTTGCAGTTCGGGCAGTCCATCCACGTGCCGGCGCCGGGTTTTGACATCCCGAAGTGGCCCAGCACCGAATCAAGCATCCCCATGCAGTGCTCATGAACCGATGAGATAAAAACCATTCGGCTCCTAGGCCGTTTCCATGGAATTGTTCTATTCGGTCTTCTATTCATTTTCAGCCCTTGTCAACTCGGACATGGCCTTTCTTTTCATCACTCTGCTCCTCGCCTTAATTTTCTCTTATCTGTCCCCGGCCTACGAACGCCGCCAGCGTCAGGTGCATGTGACAACCGCCCTATTGGCCGTATTCGCCATCGCCATCTTTCTCAAGCCCCTTCTGGCAGTGCCGCGCCCCTGCCAGCTTGGCGAGCCGTCACTCATTGCATGCCCTCTTGACTATGCAATGCCGTCTGTTCATTCTGCCATCGCGTTCGCTCTGGCCATCTGCTTTGTGGGCCGCCGCTCCTTCTGGCCACTTGCAGTCTGGGCCCTTGCCGTGGCCTCCTCCCGCCTTTTTCTGGGCGTGCATTCGCCTCTTGACATCTTCGGCGGCATCGCGCTGGCCGTCTTCGCAGTCGCGCTGGCCGACCGCGTCATACCGGCGGCTGCGGTGCTGCATCACCGCCGCCGGCTCAAAGCCGGGCACCGGCATCACGAGCTCAAACGAAAGCTGATTCAAATCGCGTTCGGCCTCGCCGCATTGGGGGCCGCCCTTGTCTGGGGCATTGGGGCGGCCGCCCAGCTTGTCGCAGTCTGCCTCCTTGCCGGCCTTCTTCTATTCCATCTCAAGAGCATGAGCGTCCGCCTGCCGGTTATCGACACTCTGCTCATCCGCCTCGAGCGGGCCGACGCGCCGCCGGGCCTCGGCGCGCTGACTTTTGTCAGCGGCCTGCTGTTTTCCCTCACAATTCTTCCCCCCGCGCTCGCGCTCACATCAGTGCTTCTTCTCTCCCTCTCCGACTCGGTCGCAAGCTTGGCCGGCCGCGGCACTCCGCACCGCCTGCCGCACAATCCGCAAAAAAGCTATGCAGGCTCAATCGCCTTTGTGCTGTTCGGCGCGCCCGCCTACCTTCTGGCTGGCGTGCCGGGGGTGTGGATGGTGCTGGCCGCGGCTGTGCTGGAATCGCTGCCGCTGAGGTTTGACGACAATCTGCTCATTCCGTTCAGCGGCATAATCATCATGCTGGCCGGCCTGAGGTAGAAAGAGAAAATAAAATAAAAAGAAAGGCGCGCCCCGAGGCGCGCGGTCGAACCGGCGGGCCTCGAGGCCCGCGCCAATTATTTTTTCTTTTTAGCGTTTTTTCTTGTGGTGCTTTGCCGCCTTGTGCTTGTGGTGCGCATGCGCCTCCTTGTGCCCATGCTCTTTTGCACCCGTTTCAGCCTGCGGCTCCGCGGGCATGGGCCACATGGGGGCCGCCGGCTCCTCTTTTTTCTGCACAGGCTTGTTCACCGCCTTCATGAACCACGGGACCACGAAGAAAATGAATACTACTGCGATTACAATCATCATGACAAAGAGCAGAAGGGAGGCCATGCCAAGCCATGTCATGCCGCCCTGCGGCGCTGTTTCTGCCGGCTGCTCGGTCGGTATGACAACCGGCGCGGCAGGCGTCTCATTTTTCTGCGGCGGGGCGGCAACTGTTGGTTTGGGCACGCTCATCTTCACAACCTGCGTCTCCCACGTGAAAGTGTATTCTCCCCCCTCCGCAGCCTGCACATACACCTTGCCGTTCTCGTCGGTGCTGAGGTTCAGGGTTCCGCGCGGAGTTTTAGCGGCAATCTGCTGGCCGGTCATCGGCCTGTCGCCTGATTTCAGCTGCACCGAGAGCACGGAATAGAGCGCCGCACCCGACGAGGCGGCCAGTTTCGGCGCCAAAATCGTGTTGTTCGAGAGCGCGAGCGTGCCGTTCACTTCCATGTATCCCGCGCCGGTGTCGGGAGCCTGGAACACCGGAGAGTTGATGCGCTGGGTGCCGTCATCAAGGCGCAGGTAATAATTCGTGTCCGGCCAGACGGTGTCGATGAGGAAGTCGCCGGCAGGCAGGATGTTGGCGCTGCGCACGACCGTGTCCTGCGCGTCCATCATGCTGATTCTGGTCCCGGTCCAGTGCTCGGGATTGCCGGTTACCCGTCCGAAGAGTGTGTAAGTGGACTTCTTGATGAACATGACATACTGCACTTCGAGGTCGCGCGTTATGTTGAGGATGTAGGCGTGGTCAGGATAACCTCCGCGCTGGAGGCGGACGAAATAAATTCCGGGCGCCAAATCGAATGACGACATCGCCCTGTCATATGCTACGTAGCACCCTTTCGCAACGTCGATTTCGGGGCACCACGTTGTCGCGTTCTCGTACAAGACGGTGTTGCCCACCATAATCTGCACGTGGGTGTTCACCAGCCGCGTGCCGATTTCGTTCACCACCGTGGCGTTGAACTGATAGGCGGACGGCAATCCGACGAGCAGGGCGAGGCCCAGCACCAACACCAGCATTCGACAGGGAGTTTGCATGGCCTAGCCACGAGGGGGAGCATAAAAAAGGTTATGGATGGGGGCGGGCTGAGAGATTCGGGAGTCTGCCTGTCCTCGTCTGTTTTGGCTGCCTGGGCAGGCCCTCTACTTCCATCTTATCTCGATGCCTGCGCCGAGGTAGCTGTTGTCGATGGTATTGTCCTTATTCACGCCCAGCACGCTGCGGTTGTAACTGGTGATATTGCCCCTGCCGATGCCGTAGAGCGTGAGCCCCTCGTTAACGTGCCAGTTGAGCTTGAAATTGTAGTTTATGTTTTCCAGATTGCCCCGGTCCAGCCCGGCCGTCGCGGACGGGCCGTTGAGCATGAAGGTGCGCGCCACCTGCGCGCTGGCCTCCAGCGCGGTGCTGATTTTCATCTTCCCCGTGAGGCTGTTCTCCTCGAACGGCCCAACCTTCTTGAACTGGTAAAGCAGGCTGCCGATGGGCTTGTAGTTGAGGAATGCGTTCACGCGGTAGAAGTCTCCCTGTCCGCGTTCAGACCCCCACGTATAATCCGCGCCGAAGCCCCACTTCTGGTTTTCCCACGTGGTCTGCACCTCATTCACGGCCGGGCCGTTGATGTTGCTGCAGAATAGCGACAGGGTCCAGTTGTCCTTCTTGGGGCCGGAATCGAACAGGCCCGAGCCGGCAATCTTGATGCCAACGGCGCCCTGGCTCGTCGCATCCGGCTTCTGGATTATGAGGCCGGCCCGGTCGATGGCCATGAATCCGTTCAGGTTTGTGGTCAGCATCAGTCCGTGGATGTCGGGCACGCCAGCGCGGCCCCGCGTGAACATGTAAGCGACGTCCAGCGGCGTTGTCTCGATTTTGGCGCTTATTTGAGCCGAGCGGCCGTAGAGCGAGAGGCTGGGGTTGAAAATGCTCGACGCGTTGCCCAAAACCATCAGGCTGTTGCGCAGGCCGGGCAGGACGCTGAGCTGCGTGTTGGGGTTGGTGAGCAGCTCGTTCGCGTTCTGGTCATAGCGCCGGGCAATGTCGTTGGCCGTGGTGAAGAGGCTTCTCATCCAGTTGGGGTCGGTGATTGCCGCGTTGAAAGCGTTCGGGTCCCACACCCCGTTGAATGTGATGGCCAGCTTCTGTTTCGGGTCGTCGTTGATTACCCAGCGGGCCGAGCCGAGGCCGCGCTCGTAAGAGCGGCCCAGCACGTTGTTCTTGTAATACGAGGTGTTGAGCTCCAGCGCGGCGCGCCCGCCTTTTTCATAGAGCCGCAGATTGCCGTCGCTGTTCTTTATCACATAGCTCTTGAGCTGGCCGCCATCGCGCCCCTGAACCGTGATTTCCTGCCCGCTTGAAGCCGGGAAGGTGTTGGGGTCGATTTTTTCGAAGCTTATTTTTTTGCCGTTCGTGCGGTTGTATTCCTCAACATCCTGCTGGAATGTCAAAGCGGTTGTGCTCATCACCCATTTGTCGCTGGTGCGGTAAGCCGCTCCGAGGCCGTACAGCTGCTCGGCATCGCCGAACGCCGTCTCCTCGCGGTTCGTGAGCGGGTTGACGCGGTTGCGCTGCTCGCCGGAGTAGAACACGCCGGTGCCCCAGTCAATGCCCCCGCGCTGGTTGCGCTGCACGTCGGTGAGCACAAGCCCGCCCTCGCGCAAAATGAAGCGGTCGCCAGTCTGCGTCGCGTTCGTGAACGGCCCGACGCTCCGCTCATACGAGTCCGATATGCCGAAGAACGCCCTGTCGTATGCGGTGACGATGTTGTACATGCTCAAATCAAGGATGTGCATCCACGGCATCTGGCTGTAATTGAGATTGGTTGTTGTCCAGCCGCCGGGCATGATGTAATTCTGCCCCCCCATGCCGGGAGTCTGCATGTCCTGCGCAGTGAGGGCCGGCTGCTCGCGGATGGTGAAAACGCCGGCGCCCACTATCTTCGGGTTCACGTTGTCGGTGCCGTATTTCGCGCCCCACCACCGGTACTTCTCGTCGAAGAGTGTGTTGGCGGTCACGCCTGCCATCTGGTTGGAGCCAAGACTCAGCACGCCGGGCAGTCCGCTTACGGGCACCTGCAGGCCCGCATAAAAGCTGTTGCGCACGCCGATGTCGTTGGTGGTGTTCATGACCCATTGGCCACTGATGGGGTCTATGGCGCCGGTCTGCGTCTTGTCACGCAGCTCTCCATAGCCGAACCTCGTCTGCCATCCCTTGCCGAAATTGATAGTGTTGCCGAAGAACTGGTTCACCAGCCCCTGGTCGAGACTGGTTTCCTTGCTCTCGGCAAGCAGGTTCTCCTTGAGGTAGTTAAAGAAGTCCTTGTTGTCCTGGCTGTTGTAGTGGCCGAACACCTGCCACTCGAACGCGTCGCTGGCTCCGTAGCGGCCGAGAACAAACAGGTCGGTGCGCGCGAGGCTGAGGTCCTTGATGCCCTCCAGCCCCTGGCTGCCCCCGACTGCGCTGGATTCGGTTTGCGTGAAGAGCGAGGTGCCCAGCACCATTAGGTTGGCGTCGGCGAAGCGGCTGTTGAGCCGCAGGTTCCAGACGTCGTTGATGTTGAGCGGAGATGAAACGGCCTGATTGCCGCCAACAGTCACCAGATTGTTGTCCTGCGAGCTGTTGCGGTTCCATCTGAAGAACAAGTCATAGATGCTGGTTGCCAGCTCAGGCACGTTGAACTGGCTGGCGATGGCATTTGCCTGATAGCGCGAGGTTTCACGCACCACTCTGGTGTCAGCGTTATCCTTGCGCTCGCTCGTCTCGCCGGACATGCCGGCCGCCAGCGTGCTGCCCGGGCCCACGGCCGCGATTCCGAGGTCAAAGCCCAGATTCTCGTTTCTCAGGCGCTGTCCGCCGGCGCGCATGCGGTTGAAAGTGCTGGCATTGATTCCGCCGTATTCCTTTTCCAAATCGTTTTGTATGTTCCACAGCTGGTTGCGCAAAGTCTGCAAATCTACGCGTATTTGGGACATGACGGGCGCGAAGGGCGCATTCTGCACATACGCCGGATTGAGCCGCGTGCTGTAAGCCCGCGCCGGCAGGGTTTCGTTGTAGGTTTCCAAATACATGGTGTTGTCGGCGAAGAGGGTGCCGTTGAGGCCGAACACCGACATGCCGCTGAGGTTGTAGCCCTCGTCTCCTATGAAATTGACAAACAGGTTGTTGGCCGGCATTGCCGTGGCCCCGCCAATCATGTTGTAAATGTAGGCCTTGGGGTTGATGACCTTCTCCACCTGTTTGCCTATGCGCAGGTTGGACATGCCGGCATCAAGCAGGACGGGCTGCACCAGCCTCTCGTCGATGCGCTTGTAATAGGATTCGATGAATCCATACCTGTTGAAGAACGTGTGGCCCGTGTTGTAGGCATTGATGGCGAAATCGCGCACGCCCACGAGGTAGTTTTCCGTGTCGCTCTCGGAGCCGGTGTAGAGTATGAGGTTGCGCAAGAGGCTCGGCCGCGTGGCCACCGAGAGAATGGTGCGGTCAGGCAGCTTGGTGTCGAAGTCCTGCACTCCGATTGGGCTCATGTCCTGCAAGAATGTCAGCAGGAACACGTCGCGCACCTGCGTCTCAATCAAGTCGTTGTCGTAACTTGATTTGGCGAAATTGAGGGCAGTGAACATGTCGAATGTGCGCAGCGTGGCCGGCCGCTCGCCGCCCACCGTGCCGCTGATGGCGTTCCACGTGCCGTCCGAGAGCTGCAGGGCCGTGCTCTGGTTCAGCAGCATGTTGGCGCTGGCCGGATATTTCTGGCTGAACTGCATCCACTTCTCCTGCCAGTTCTCGCCCTCTGCCAGATTGTTGACCATGTACTCTGTGAGCGCCCAGTATTTGTCGCCCGCGCTCCAGCCGTTCATCTGCGCGTCAGAGAGCCCCATCAGGCGGCGGAGGGATTCGTCCAGCATCTCGCCCCCTGGCCCGTAAAGGTGCTGGGCCACCTCCTCCAGCAGTCCGTCGCTGCGCAGCTGCGCCATGCGGGTGAGCACGTCGCTTTTGAGCCTGACGATGTCGACCTGCCCTATGGCCCGCCTGTCCAGGCTCTGGATTTCGGAAATTTTGACGGCATCCGCCATCTGGGCGGCCATGTTCGCGTTGAGATATCCGCTTCTCACCCACAGGTCGTACTGGTTGAGCACGGCTGTTTCATCGTAGTTGAGCAGGAGGGCCTTGAGCCGGGTGGTGACATCGGTCACCTTCTGCACATTGAGCGGGTCGTTGGGGTCGAAGGCGAGAATGCCTTTGTTCTGCAGGCCGACCATCACATACACGGCCAGCTCGTCCAAGTTGGATTTGAGCTGCGCCGCCGCCTCGGTCTGGCGGTTGGCATCAAGATAGCCCAAAGCAGCCAGCGTGTTGAGGCTGCTGTCTATGAGCGTTGGGTCGTTGAGGGCCTGGCGAAGATAAAACTGCACATCTGTCTGGTTGGACTCGCCGGCCGCGGTGATGATGCCGCCCCGCACCCAGCGGTCATACAAATCGCGCGCCACGTCATCGAGGCTGCGGTGCGTCATGAGCGCCTGCGACAGCATGTTGTCGATTTCATTGAACCGCAGGATGCCTGCAAGGTGCTGGTAAAGAAGCTGCGGGGTGCCGCTCTCGCTGAAAGCCGAGCCCGGGCGGTACATCCACCACAGCGTCTTGGCCCGGTCCGCCGCCTTGTCGTCGTCTTTCAGCCAGCCGCCGGCCCGCAGCTCGTCAACGAACCGTTCGGCCTCTGCCTTTGTGCTGATGCCGTCGAGGCGGGACTTGATTTCCTTGCGCTGGTCGAGAGTGAGCGAGCCGGAAAGCAGGCCCTCCCGCTCCCACTGCTCAAGCACCTTGTCGCTCTTGATGAAAAATGCGCGCCTGAAAAGGTTGAAATCGTTCTTGGGGTCCAGCTTCTTGAATATCTCCTTCCACATCTGCGTCATCTGGGCCTCTATCTCGTCGAGCCCCAATCCGGCGGCCAGAAGGCGCTCGCGCACCTGCAGGTTGCGGGCCTTGATGGCGTCAACGCCGCCCTGCCCGCCGCTTCCAGACTTGAACTCGTCCCAGTTGAAGATGCTGGTCCTCTCAAGAGAGCGGATGTAGACAATCATGTCGGTAATGGCGTTCTGCACCTCGGTATGGAGCTGAATGGTCGGAGTCACGCCGGAGAGCGAACTGGCGACTTTTTTCTCAGGCACAACCTTTTTCTGGTCCACGACAACTGGCGGTTGCTCGATTTTCTCAACAGGCTCGTCGCCGAGCTTTTCCTTGACCTTTGTCTGCATCCTCTGCGCCGTCATCTGCGGCACCAGCCGCACGCCGCTCGCCTTCCCGGCGTCCATTGTCACTTCGACTTCTGTGTTTATCTGGTATGTTTCCCAAAGATAATCCCGCAAGCTCTCGAGCGTTTTGCTGTAATACAAAATGGTGGCATCATATGCGCGCACTGATTTGGCGGCAGTCGGGCGCTTGCCCAAATCCACCTCTATGCTCTTGCCGTTGAGCAGGTCTGCCGGCGCCTGCTGCATCTGTTTATCCCCAAAAGTCGAAATAAGCACGACTTTCTTTTCTTTCTCCACGCTGGATTGCGAGGCTTTCGAGGCGTCGCGCAGCACGTCGCAAGCCCCCATCTTGGTGTTGTCTCCGTTCAAAAAAATCTGCTGCTGATTGTCGGTCAGGACGCTTTTGGGCGTGTTGAGTTTTTTTGGTGTCTCGTAGACCTGAAACAGCAGCATGCGCGCACCATCCTCTATCTCATAAATTCAGGATGATTATTATTAAATCCTCCCTCCCGCCTCTCCCTGATGCGCTTTGTCGAAATTCGTCTGAGCGGCCGCGTGCAGGGCGTTGGTTTAAGGGGTGCAGTTTCCACCCGCGCCATCTCCGCAGGTTTGGGCGGCTGGGTGCGAAACGAAGATGATGGTTCGGTGCTTTTGCGCCTTGAGGGTGCAGAGCCGCAAATCAGCGCATTCATCAAATGGCTTGGCACCCTGCATTCGCCCTGGGGCATCGACATTTCAAAATCAGTGCAGGAGAAGGCGGGCGAAATAAAAGAGAATGCAAAAAACACTGATTCCCGCCCGAATTTCGGCATCGGATAAAAATAGACCTGCTAAAAACAGACTATTTCTTGCCTTTCAAATCCACAAGCAGCGAGCTGCGCCCCTCCCATTTGAGCGAGGCTTCGGCCAATATGCCCCTCTCCTTCTGCCTCTCGTCAGCCAGCGCGAGCGCCAGCTCGGCATAAAATCCGGCCGCCTCGGCTTTTGTGTTGCGCAGCGGCAGGCATATCAGCGCGCTCTCTGACGCATTCACCCATTTTTCCGCCTCGTTGGCGGTAAACGTATGCGCAAGATTCAGTTGGTATTTGAGGGCAAGCGGGCCGGCGTAGCGAATCAGGCGGCCGGCCAAATCATTGTGGCTGCCGGCGGAAGATGCAACGGCAAGCTTATCCGAGCCGCCAGTTTTTTTGCGCCCGCCTTTTTTCGAGAGAGGCTGCACTGTCTGGGAGAATTCATCATCTGTTTGCGTGTTTTCCACACGGCCTGCTTCAGCCACACGGCTTATTTCGGGCATGGGTTTTGAGCGGAAGCGCGCCAGCGGCGAGGCGCCAAAAGAAGAGGACGTCGTCTCGCCGTTTGCACCATCAATTTCAGATTGTGTCACTGTCATGAATTTGCCTCTACGACGTCAAAAACGCCCAGCCCAAGAGCGCTCCGACCGCCGAGCAGATGATGTTTGTCGTTGCCTTGGTGCCGATGCCCCTCTCTTCAAGCACTCCTGCTATGGAGTCTGCGAAAGAGCCGGCAAATCCTATCAGGCCTATGCCAATCATTTTCCACGGCGTTATGGATGGCATGAGTGCGAACGCAATCACGCCAATCAAAAGCCCGCCGTCCAGGCTCATGAGCGTGCCGAACGCGGAAATGCAGCCGCTCTCCCCTCTTTTGGCCAGCTGCCATGTGAGAAGCGAGCGCGGCTGTCCGCCAAGCACGCCCAATTCGGATGCGAATTTGT
Source organism: Microcaldota archaeon (assembly GCA_021814005.1). Classification (GTDB taxonomy): domain Archaea; phylum Micrarchaeota; class Micrarchaeia; order Anstonellales; family Anstonellaceae; genus CAIXYX01. The sequence goes on along the minus strand of JAKAJC010000014.1, from coordinate 14,409 downwards.
CTGAAGTGACGGCCGCCACTGCGCCGACATATGCGCCCCAGCCGATAATCGGAGAAGCAAGAGCCACTATTACGGGCACCAGCCCGTTTGCCAGCACGTTTTCCCAGCTGCGCTCGTGCTCATAGAGCCCCATCTCGCGCTTTTTGGAATACCCGTACTTTGTCACGCCGACAGAAGCTATGAGAAAAACAAGGAAAATCGGGAAGAACAGAACACGCTGCGCAGTCCAGTCCGCATAGAGGACCAGCGCGCCCATGACGAGCGCCAGCGAGAGTCCGAATTTGTCGAGCATCGCCGGATTTGTGGCCATATTCTTCTCATGAACGCGAGATTGATAAGCATTAGCCCTCATTTCCACTTCGATGGCCGAAATAATGGTGACCAAATCGGACGGAAGCCTCGAGCCTATTGACTACAACAAGGTCCGCGAGGCGCTTCGGCGCGCCGGCGCGTCCCGCACCCTTTCCGACGAGGTCGTCGAATCCTTGCAGTCCAAAGTGTATCCCAACATTCTCTCATCCAAAATCTATTCGCTCGCTTTTTCAGAACTGCGCGATTTGCGCCCCGGCGCGGCCGCGCGCTTTGCGCTCAAATCCGCCCTCATGAAGCTCGGGCCCGACGGCTATCCGTTCGAGACGTTTGTCGGTGCGCTCCTCAAGGGCAGGGGCTATTACACCGAACTGCGGCAAATAGTTCAGGGCCGCTGCGTGTCGCACGAAATAGACGTGGTTGCCACGCGCCCGCAGATTGAGGGCCATCTGTCCACAAAGGCAATCGTGGAATGCAAATTCCACAACGCCCCCTACATGCGCTGCCATATCCAGTCTGCCCTTTACTCATGGGCCCGCTTCGAGGACATTCACGCCAACGAGCCGTCCATTGATTCTGTCTGGCTGGCCACAAACACCAAATTCTCCTCTGACACAATAGCCTATGCAGACTGCGTGGGCCTGAAACTGCTTGGCTGGGGTTTTCCGGCAACTGAGAGCATACAGGTGCGCATTGAGGAGCACAAGCTCTACCCCATCACAATTTTACAGAATCTGAACCGGCGCACGTTTGAAACCCTGCACGCGGCCAACCTTATTCTGGTAAAAGACGTGCTGGCAACTTCTGACGAGAAACTCAAGAGCCTCAACCTGCCGTCCAATGTGATAGAGAGTTTGAAAGAGCAGGGAAAACAGGTAATGTCGGCAAGAGGATAGAGCCAAAAAGTCTTACGGCGGTTCATCAGTTTCTTATCGACAGATTCATCCACACCAAATAGTGGTCGCTGAGCGTCGTGTTGATGCCTGTTCTATAGACTCCGTATCCAGCCAGTTCCCTTGCCGCGTCAGCATTGAGGAAAATCCGGTCATAGGTGCAATTGGTCGCGCGCACGGTCGTGTCTGTTCCATCCGGAATCACCCATGTCCAATTCCTGAATTGGGTTCGGTTGGCTCGGGGATAATAGCTGCAATCAGCATTGAAATCCCCGAGTGCGGCCACGTTTCCGCTGGAGTTCACCACTTGCTCCAGCGCTGTCAGCTCGGCCGGAACCGAGTCCGGGTCAGTGTGGATGTTATAGACGCGCAGACGATAGCCGTCGAAATCAAAGACCGCCTCAATCGGCGGCCGCTCCCACCTGTCTGCGGCATCTGGATTGAAGTCGTGCATCTCAACCAGCGAGATGTTCTTGCGGTATATGATTCCGATTTGCTCCTTGCTGTTTGTGCGGCCCGCCCGGCTGGAATTCTCGCATCTGTGCGTCGAAATCCTGGCGCACAAGTCGCGGAACGCCGTGCCGCTGTCATCGCGGATTTCCTGCACAAACACCACATCGTATTGTCCAAGTATTCGGGCATAGGTGTCCATCAGGATGGCATTAGCCGCTTTCTTTGTTCCGAAAATCTGCAGATTCCAGTTGGCAACTGTAGCGAAGCGGATTTTGGAGATGTTGGTGGCAGGTGCAGGTTTTTCTGCTGGTTCTGCCGGACTTGTCGAAGGCCGTGTTTTATTCTCATCAAAAGCCGAAGACCCATTCGAAACATTGGATGTGTTGTTTGCTTTTGACAGAGTCTGGGGCAGAACCTGTTTGGAGTCTTTTGCCAAAGGAGCGGGTTGATTGGCAAATATGACAATAAACAAAACAAGAACCAGAACCAAAACGGCCAAGATGAGCCATTTTAGGTTCATATCCGGCCCTTCTAATCCTTCTTCTGCAGCACAGATGCGAACGGCTGCATGAGCGCGGCCGTGCGGTCAAGCGCTGCCTGCACCTCTTTCTCGCTCTTGCAGCCGGTGCAGATGATTTTGCCGTTTTTGAAAAGCAGAAGGCTCGACTTGGGCTCTTTCAGCTTGAAAATGGCGCCCGGGAACTGTTCAGGCTCATATTCAACGTCCTTGTTTTTGGCCGCAATGGCGTACAAATCAAGCTCAACATTGAACGCGGCTGAAGCCACAATATTCTCGATTTTGAATGTCGGTTTGCCCTTTTTGGCGTTTTTGGAGAAGGGCAGCATCATTTTCTGTGTCTTCTCAATGGCAAGCTGCACTTCCTTCTCGTTTTTGCAGCCTGTGCAGATGATTTTGCCGTTTTTGAAAAGCAGAAGGCTCGACTTGGGCTCTTTCAGCTTGAAAATGGCGCCCGGGAACTGTTCAGGCTCGTATTCAACATCATATACCTTGTAAGCGATAGCATAGAGGTCGAGGTCCATTTCAAGATTGGCCGAGGCAACCATGTTCTCCACACGGAACGTCGGCTTGCCAATAAGGCTCTTTTTCACTCAAACCACCGAGGTACGCCAAATTTCATTTATAAGTACTATACCCTAAACGCTAACCTTTTTAAAGGTCTGCGCCCTCAAGTTTCCAGATTAGACCCTATCTGCCTCCATCGGCAATAGTGCCAAAATTTGTTCAAATCGGTGATTTTAATGAGACGCTCATTAGGCAAAATGAACTCGCGCACCCGCAATCTGGGAATGGCCCAGCGCAAACTTTCCGTCGCGCAGCAGGTGCGCCGCTATGCCATCGGCGACCGCGTGGCCCTTGACCACCAGTCGCAGTTCGACGGCATGCCGCACCCCCGCTACCGCGGCAAGGTCGGCACCATCACCGGCGAGCGCGGCAAGTCGTACGAAATCGAGGTCATGGACGGCCGCATGCTCAAACTGCTCATAGTGCCCGGCGTGCACCTTCGAATCGTGCGGGCTTAGGCCTTTTTGTTTTTGGGCGGGAGCGGCTCTCCTATAAAAAGATGGCCGTCCCCTGCCTGACTGTTCTATCATATTCTTGAATATGGAGGGATTGGAATGCTTGGTCGCAAGGTTGAGGGAGCCAAACCGGTAAGCCTGCCGCACGTACGCGCCATCCTCGAGCAGCGCTCAGCCGAGCCCGACTTCGGCTACGAGCAGCAGATGTCTCTTGACTATGCGCGCAAATTCGCCAAGCTCACGCCGGCAGACGCCGACAAATTGGCTGCAGATTTGGCCGAGTTCGATGCCCTCAAGCCCGAAACAATAACAAAAATCGTGGACATCCTGCCCGCTCATCTCTCCACATTGCAGGCAATTCTCGCCAAAGACCGCATCACACTGCCAGCCGACAAGACCACAAAGGTCCTGGACAAAATCTCGCACTTCCGCACCAAGATGGTTGCGCCTCCCGAGCCCACCACAGAACCGGGCCCAATCGGCGAAGTCGCGGCCGAAGAGGCAAAGAAAGAGGAAGCCAAGCCCGCCAAGGAAGAGGAGGGCAAAAAGGCCAAGGGCGCAAAAGAGAAGGCCGAATCAGCATCCCCGCTCGACGCTTCAGCCGCCGAGGGCAAGGCCGCAGCAGCCCTGGTCAAGGGCCACGAAGAGAAAAAGGCCTCCAAGGCCAAGAAGGAAAAGGGAGAGGAAAAGCACTCCAAATAAATAGGTCTTGGGTCAATATACACTAAGTCCAGTGAGAGCGAGGGATTGCTATGGGTATGGAAGAAGAGTATGCATGGGTGATTGACTTCCTGCCCGGCGGCCGTTCCGACCAGCGCGCCGGCGAGCCGATTGCGCAGCTCTTGGGCGAGCACTTTTTCACTCTTTTCGAGGTCAGCGTCAAGACCGGCAAGACCCTCACTTTCGGCCAGCGCATCTACATCGGCCCCGCCGAGCGCGAAGAGGTCGAGAGAATAAGAAAACGCCTTTCATACGACGAGCTCACCGGCACGGCCCGCACCGAGCTGTCCAACTGCCTCGGCAAGATTCTCAAATACCGCGAAGCCGAGTTCATGTCGTTTTTCAACAAGGCGGGCCCGCTTTCCGTGCGCCTGCACCAGCTCGAGCTTATCAACGGCATCGGCAAGCGTCATTTGCAGCAGATTCTTGAGGCGCGCGAAGAGAAGCCATTCGAGAATTTCGCTGATTTGCACGCCCGCCTGCCCCTCATGCCCGACCCGGTCCAGCTTCTGGTCAACCGCATTCTCGAGGAGATGCAGGGCAAGGCGCAGCACTATCTGTTCGTGCGGCCCCCCGCGCGGAATGAATAGAGCCTCCCGCCGGCCAGGCGCGAATAGAAAAAAAGCTCTGCTTGATAAACGCTGAGTTCGACAGGCTGTCGATGGCAAAAAAACAATCGCGTGGTCGGGCTGCTCGTCCTTCTTTTCCCTCATCTTTAGCCTCCCCGCGCTTCAAGCTCCAAAAATCACGCTCACAGCATTTTCTCACCGATGCATCCGTGCTTGAAGGGGAGGCCGAGGCGCTGGACGTGCGCGGCGAGCCTGTGATTGAAATCGGCGCAGGCGACGGCCGTCTTTCAGAGCGCCTGCTGGCGCGCGAACCATCATCACTCACACTCGTCGAGCTTGACAAAAAATGGGCAGACTTTTTGCAAGACAAGCTCGGGGGAAAGAAAAATGTCGTTGTAGTGCAGGAGGACTTTCTCCAGTTACCTGACGATTTTCCCGCGTCAAGAATTGCGGGCAACATTCCATACCAAATCACCTCTCCCATTCTTCTCAAACTCGGGCGCATGAAATTCGAAAAGGCTGTGCTGTGCGTGCAAAAAGAAGTGGCGGAGCGGATGATTGCAAAGGCGGGCGCGTCCACATACGGCCGCCTGTCGGTTTATGCCCAGCTGCGCTTTGACATCCAGATTCTGGCCGAAGTGCCGCGCTCCTCATTCACCCCTCCGCCCAAAGTTGATTCAAGCATAATCTGCCTGATGCCAAAAAGTGGCGCAGCAAAACTCCCGCAGTCACTTGACCTTGTCACAGCCGCCCTTTTCTCCCACCGCCTCCAGACTCTGCCGCAGGCTCTGGTGCATGCGCGCCGCCTGTGGGCTTGGGACAAGGAGGAGGCGCGCGCGCAGGCCGCTAAACTTAAAATGGATGAACGTGTCTTCCAGCTTGCGCCGGCGCAGTTTATGGAAATAGCCAGAATCCTGCCGCCGCCGGCCGCCGCCCGGCCGCCAAAAAATATCGGATGATGCCCATGCGCTTCACAATCCTCACCCCGTCCCGCCGCCACGACCCGAATTTCACGGCGCGGCGGCAGAAGAAAAAGTTTCTCATCTTCGCGGTTTCTGAAATCTCCACTCTCGTCCTTCTCGCCCTGCTGTTGTTCCACTTCCGCTCGCTTTCAGACCCCGCCCTCATCGCTTCGGCCATCATCGTGGCTTTTGGGGCCGTTTCCATCCTTATCAGAAAGTCGGCAACCTATGCCCAATTCATCTTCATGCTCAGCCTGCTCGCCATCGAGCTCATCGTCCTCTCGGACGTGGCCCCGTTCACAATCGAACTGCTCACCATACCGGTCTCATCCGCAGCGCTCTTTCCGGCGCTTTTCATTCCGCTGGACATAGTGGTCATATGGTGGGTCATCGCGCGCGGCATATTCATTGACGTTGATGAAGAACTGCGGGACGAATAGACTAATCTATTGCGGCCGGCCTATATGCGGCCCAGCTTTCGCCCTCTCTGCTTCTTTTCTGTCTGCTTATTTTCTTCCCCGCCAACAATCGGCGCGTTCATGAATTCGTCTTCGCCCAAAACAGTCCGCCCGCTGCGCACGCTCATTTCATGCTCTTTGCGGCCTATTTCAAAACTTGCTTTTGCCTCGCCCATCTCGCCATCCCATTCGTATTCCATTTCAAGCGTTTGGGATGCCTCGAGGCGCGCCCTGCTCATGCGCATCGGCGCGCCGCTCCAGCCCGGCCCGACTTCATCCTCCACGCGCGCATGGCGCATTGGCAGGCTTCCGGCCCGCAGGCGCACACTCACCTTGTTCCCGTTCCTGCTTTTTTCAAGCACCACTGCATGGCGCGGCGGGGGGCGGACAATGAGCGCATCCACCGCCAGCATGGCAAGTGCGATGAAAACAAGAGCCGCAATCACCATGGCGGGCGCAAAAAGCGGATTTTGGGGCGCAAGCACCAGCCCGCCGTCTTGGCTTGGCGGCTCGGTCACAACAACCGCCAGCTCCTGCGCGCCAACGCGCACAATCCAGCGGCCAGATTCGCTCACATTGTATTGCATCTGCCCGCCATAAAGCGGCACCACAACACTTCGCCCGTCCGGCCGCACGAGCGTGACATTTTCTGGCGCGGGCTCGCCCTCCACCAGAAGCTCGAGCATCTGGCCGGCCTGCGGCTGGTTGAGCAGAATTTTGGAAAAAGAAAATTGGGGCAGGAGGGCGAACAGCAGAAGAGAAAAGAGAAGAAACCGGGCCGCAGAAGTCCCGCGTCTTTTATTCTTCGTCATTCTTGCGGCCCCCATTTATTTTTCCCTGCCTTTCAGCCACCATTCTTTTACGAAGGGAAGCGTGAGCGTGGACAGGAAATATGCCAGCGCGGGAACGGCGGCAACCAGATATGGATTTGGCGAGCTGCTCATCATAAGAAAAGCAAGGGCAACAATGTAAGTGGCCAATGTAATCAAGCAGCGCCTGGTCCATGACAGCTCCCATGCCTTGTCCGCCTCAACGCGGGCATTGCGCTCAAGTATTTTCGCGATTTGCGCCCGGGCCGTTGGCAGAGCTTGTTTTCTTTTCATCAGCTCACTCTCTCAGGCTGTCCAGCACCACTTTCTCAAGCTCGACCGCCTCATAGGTCTTGAGCACCTTGATTGCCAAATCAAGCTTGGATTCAGATTCGGAATACAAATCAAGCAGCGGGTCGCCCGGCCTTACCACGTCGCCGTGGTTGCAGTGCAGATAAACTCCGGCCCCGCGGTCGGACGGCGCGCCGGCCGCGCGCGCCAGGCGCGAGAGCATTTTGCTGTCCAGATGCGAGATGCGCCCCGGCCTCTCGGCCTTGAGCGTGAATCGGTGGCTGCCGATAGGCACGCTGTGCGCGTTGAGCTTGCGCGAATCGCCGCCCTGCGCGTCGACAATCTGCTTGAATTTTGCCAGCGCCTTTTTCGAGTCAATCATGCGCTGGGCGATGGCATGGCCCTCGCCTTTTTTGCATTTGCCGGCCAGCTCCATCAGTGTGCCTGCCATCTGGCACGACTTGTCGCGCAAATCGACCGGCCCGCTGCCTTCCAGCACCGCAAGCACGTCGCGGCATTCCAGCGCCGGCCCGATGCCGCGGCCTATCGGATTCTCGCCGTTTGTGATGAGCGCCTCAATCTGTATTCCGAGGCGTTTGCCGATGTTGATGAAATCCTTGGCAAGGTTTCTCGCCTCGTGCACGTCCTGAATCTTCACCCCGCGCCCCACCGGTATGTCGATGATGCAGTACTGGGCGCCCACGCTTTTCTTTTTGGCCAATATGGAGGCCAAAAGCACGCCCTTGGGGTCGAGCGAGAGAGGATTTCTGATTTTAATCAGCTTGTCGTCTGCCGAGGCAAGATTGATTGCCCCGCCCCACACTATGCAGGCGCCGATTTTTCGCACCTGCGCCACCATCTCGTCAATCGGGAGCGTGACCTGGCACAGCGTTTCCATCGTGTCAGCGGTGCCCGCGGCCGAAGTGATTGCCCTGCTCGAAGTTTTCGGCATGTAGCATCCCGCCGCTGCCATAATCGGCACTATGACCATCGTAGTTCTGTTTCCGGCAACTCCTCCGATGCAGTGCTTGTCAAGAACCGGCGAGCGCTTGAGGTCGAATCTGTCGCCCGTGTGCACGATTGCGTTCGTGAGCCCGACAACTTCGTTGTCGCTCATGCCCCTTATGTAGCACGAAGTCATGTATGCTGACATTTCCCCCTCTGACAACCGATTCTGCATCACCTCTCCGATGATGGTCTGAATCTGGTGCGGGTCAAGCTCCTTGCCGTCCAGCTTGTTTTTGATATATTCAATCGACTCGGGCCGGCTGGTCAGTTCAACCTCTATCATGCCCCCCTTTTCGGGCTTGAGCTCCGACCATGCCTCGTGGAAAAGGCCGATTGCTCCGGGCTGCACCATGTCGTTGGTGAGGTCGACCATGGCGGTGATGGAGCGTCTGCCAGAGCGCAGTATAATCCGGTAGCCGGTGTAAATGTCGTTCTGGTTCGCCTGCTGCGCGTTGAGAAGCACAATTGTTCCGCCTGCCATGAGGTCAAGGTGCTGCGCCCGCAGCGAAAGTTTCTTGAGTGCAAACACTTTCTCTTTTGCCATCTTGTAATCAGACTTTATCATGATTTCACCCCGCATCGCAATCTATGCGCCCGCAAGCTTTCGCCGGGCAAGTTTTGCCAGACGGGCAGGCTGCACCAAACCCTCCTCTGTAATATAAGATGAAATATAGACGGCCGGAGTGCGGTCAAAGGCGGGATTTAGTATTTTGAGGCCTGCCGGCTTTGGCAGCACTTTTGCCTTGCCTCTTTTTTCCTGCCTGTAATATCCGCTGCCCCACACTTCCCTCGGCGCGCGCTGCTCGATTTTTTCGTCAGCGCCAAAACGCGTCAGCGGGTCGTATTTGTATAATTCTGCAGCGCACAAAAAGCGCACGCCGTGAGCACGCGCCAGCTGCGCAAGGCCGCAGGTGCCGACCTTGTTTATCAGGCTGCCGTCCGCAGTCATCGCGTCCGCGCCCACCAGCACCACGTCGGTTTTGTCCATCAGCGAGCCGGCCGCGGAATCAACGGCCAGCGTGACATCAATGCCAGCAGCCGCCAATTCTCGCGCCGAAAGCCGTCCCTGATAAAGAGGCCTTGTCTCAAGGCAGACCACGTGCGGGCGTTTGCCCATTTTCTGCGCCTGAATAAGCACGCGGATTACGGTGGTGGAATGGCAGTGGATAAGCACGCGCCCGCCTTTTGGAATTTGCGCCGCGCCAGCCTTTGCAATCTTGTCAACCGCTTCGCGCATTTCGCCAAGCAGTTTCTTCTGGTGTTTCTGCATAGCAGACACAAGCTCTTTTGGATTTTCGTCTTTGTGGGTGTGAATCCACGCGAGGCCGAAGCGCAGGGAATCCTCCAAAGCGTTTCTCATCATGGGCTCGGTCGGCCTGGTGCTTTTGAGCATTTGAGCGGCTTTCAGCAAATCAACATAGAGCGCGCTCTTGGTTCTTGCACGGCTGGCCGCGGCTGCCGACACAAGCCCTTCCAGCGCAGCCTGCGCCACGCGCCGCGCACCCTGCACTTTGAGTGTGCGGATATCCTCTGCAATCCGAGCCGTCGTGCGCGCCATGACCGGCCTACGGCGACCGGCTTTAAAAAACAGAAACATCATCAGAGTTTAGTGGCAAGCCCCCGACACAAACCTTACCTCAAATTAGGCGCTCTCCCAATTCTATCACTTGTGCTGCTGGCCATTTTTTCAATCGCCGTCCCGGCTTATGCGATTGATTTCTCCCATCTCAACCTCTCCGGCCTAGAAATAAAGGGAAATCAAAATGCAAGCGTCACCATAGTCGAATTTTCAGACTACTCGTGCCCATTCACGGCCAAGGTGCAGCCGACAATAAAGCAGCTCATGGTCCGCTACAACAACCGCGTGAACATGGTGCACATGACTTTCTTCATCAGGCCTGATGCAAGGGCGGCGCACGCGGCCACCTTGTGCGCCGGCGAGCAGGGCCGTTACTGGGACATGCATGACCTGATTCTCAAAAGCGGCAATTTCAGCGAAAGTTATGCGCGCTCGCTGGCCGCCAATCTCACTCTTGACATGGACAAATTCAACGCATGCATGGCCGCAGGCAAAGACGACATTCTGGCGGCGCAGCAGACCATGGCCGCCTCATTGAATATCCGCGCCACGCCAACATTTGTCATCGGCATCCGCGATGGTGATTCAATCAACGGCACTGTAATTGTGGGCCTGCACGAATTTGATGTGTTCAGCTCTGCTGTGGATGAACAACTGGCCAAACCGGCAACAAAGAGAGCTCCGCCGACACTGCCCGTAATTTCGCCGGCATCGCCCGCAATCTCGCCAGCATCGTCCGCATCTTCATCTTCCAGTGCACAGGCGCAATCGAGTCTTGCTCTTCTCAAAAATAAGCTTGTGGCAGACTTTTTGCGCATGACATTGATTGGGCGGCAGTAAAAAGGCAGAAGCGGCTCTTATGCGCTTTTCAGCACGCCGTAGCCGACCACGCGCGGTTTCTTGTTTGTGCGCACCAGCAGAACACGGCTGCCTGCCGGAGCTGCCGCGGCGGTCAAAAGTTTGAAGCCCACCACTGCGGTTGTTCCGGCCTTTATTGTCTCTTTGTTGTCCAATTTTACCGAAATAAACTGCAATCCATAGGAAAAGAACAGCTCCGACTCAGGCTCCAGCCCCTCTTTCACAAGCGGTGAAACACCGACTTCCATTTTGCCGCTTTCAAATCCGTTCATCTGGCCGGGCGTGACAAGATAGCTGCCGCGCTTGATTGCATCAGGGCTTGTGCCCTTGAGCCCAAGGCCGACACGGCTGCCCAATTCGGCCTTTTGTATGTCCTCGTCCTGCACCTGAATGGAGCGGACTCCGGTTCTCATTTTGCCCGGCACGGCCTCAAGGTCGTCATGCACAGCCACGGGCCCTGACTCGAGTTTGCCCAAAACAACCGTGCCAACGCCGCGCACCTCAAAGCACGCATCCACCATAACTATTGTCGGTGTTTCGGGGCGCGGGGGCGTTTTTGCCATGAGCTGCTCGCGCATCTGCGCCGGATTCAAGTCCGCATCAAGCACGGGCCAGGCCGCCATCGGGGATTTGCCGAGCATGGGCTTGATGTCGTTCGCGTCTATATCTTTGAAAATAATCCAGCCGGGTTTGTTCAGCTGCCACAGCGCCAAAGCCATTTCAGCAAAATCTGCATCCACCTTGTCGATTACCCACAGCACGGAATCTGCCGAGTGCAGCGTGTGGAGCAAAGACTGGATTTTGTCGGGGTATGCGTGCGGCTCGTAGAGGCAGAGCACCTGTTCGCCCTCTTTGTGATTGTAAATAGTGTAATCCGTTTCCTGTGTTTTTTTTGCAATGGCTTTTGCATAGCTTTTTGTCGAATCAAGAACGGCGATGTGGTAATGGGTCATGGAAAGCACCAGCAGAGGGCGGCGAATTCATATTTTCTTGTCAGAGGTGATAATTCAATCATCTCGCCCTTTTGGGGCGATCAGCCAATCAAACTCTCATCATTCATGCGTCCGCCGGGATTTGAACCCGGATTAATAGCTTGGAAGGCTATAGTCCTAACCAGGTTGAACGACAGACGCGCAATATGATAGGGGCGGCGGAGAATAAAAACCCCACAACTCGGCTCCTCAGCGGTGATAAGGCCTATTCTGCGCAATTTGATGGGCCCGGTAAATCTGTTCAAGCAAAAACAGCCTGCACATTTCATGCGTGAAAGTCATTTTTGACAGCGATATTGTTTTGGATTTTTTCTTCAGTTCCGCCGTGATGCCGTCCGGTCCGCCGATGATGAATGTGAGCGGAGGCGATGAGAGTTCGGCCGATTTGACAAGTTTTGCAAATTCGAGCGAATCAAGCTGGCGGCCTGCCGCATCCAGAATATACGCATTCGGATTTTTCACGGCGTATTTCTCCATCTCTTTTGCCTCTTTTTCCATTCCCTCGTCTTTCAGCTCGACAATTTCAAGCTTGCAGTAGGGGCGCAGGCGCTTTTCAAATTCGGCAATTCCGGCGGCCAGATAAGGCTCCCTGACTTTGCCGACAGCGACGAGGCGGATGAGTGATGGCATGACGAGAGCATGGCGGCAATAGATAATAAATCCTGCCCGCCAATACAAGTTTGCAAGCGGCTATAGTCCAGCCTGGTAGGATATGAGCTTCCCAAGGGCTTTTTGGGCCCGATGCCCAAAAACCCCGGAAAAACCAATTATCATCGGCATGCCCGAACGATAGCTGGAATTTCCTTTGGAAAAAGCTCGAGACCTGGGTTCAAATCCCAGTAGCCGCACTCGTAAATCAAGGCTGACGCGCCAGCTTAGCACGCATTTTAAAGCAAAACATTCTCTCTAGTCGCGGCATCCCCAGTCTGCAAGCGGCCATATGACTTGCAGAACACGGGCGCTACATAATCAGACCGGCCATGAATCTGGCTGGTTTGTCATTCGGCTTTGTTTTAGAGCGAACCGTGAACTGGGACGGAATGGGGAGAGCGCCTGTTTCCACCATCTGTCTGTATTCGTTCAATCCAACTATTTTCGATTTTAAACAGCCGTCTTTGCGGACAATCAGTCCGCAGCCCGACCACGGGGCAACGGAGCGGCGGTTGTCCTTGTCGTCAAATACCTTGTACTCCAGCCGGCCGTTTTTCAATTCGACGTCTGTTCCGGGCGGATATGGGACAAATGATGCCTTGATTGGCGGTATAATGCCGGTCTGGTCTGCAAACGAACCTCCGCACACCTGGCATTGGTACCGTGCAAACGCAAGCCCCAGATATTTACAGGCATATAAGATTCTTTCCGGCATATCCGCATTCGGATTTTTGGTGGCCACTCTCTGGAAATAGTATTCGCGCGTCACCATCGGAATGGTCCCTTTCCACCCTGCTTTCTGCAAGGTGATGTATTCCGGAAGAGCATTCCAGGCGGTTTCGTCCACCTGCTGGGAAGCCGTCAAATAGTCGATGAACATGTTGCAGTTCTTTTCAGCGTAAACCAGGAAAGCCGGCACGTCGAAACCTTTTCCGGCAAGAAGTTCAGATTCTTTTTTTACCTGTATCCTGCCAGAAATCCCCAACTCTGAGCTGATGTCCTTAAGCGAGTTGTAATACGATTCGATGTATCCACTTGTTCCGTCTACTTTGTCATTCAGTATGCTGGAGCCGATATCCTCCATGATGATATTCACCCGCAGGCCCTTGCCGTGCAGTTCCGACACTTTGACGTGCAAGTCCTCGAAGCGGCGGAGTGCCATCATCTCTCCAATATCCGGATTTTGAAAGAGAGAAGCGCGTCCATATCCTTTCAACGCCCCCCAGAGGCAGTTTATCTCGATTGGGTTGTCGGATTCAACAAAACGGGATATCCGCTCTTCCATCTCCCGCATTTCTTCCTCGCCAGGTGCGGAGCCAAGCCGAATCTTTCTCGAGCCAAAAAGGATTTGCGCGATTTGCCCGCTTTTTTTTGGCGCAGGGCCTTTGCAGAGCTCACCTCTGTACACTGTCAGAGTTTTTTTTACATTATCGATTATCTGCTGCGAGAGCTCATCAGCCGGAGCTTTCAGAGTTTCGAGATAAGCCATGCTCAGCTCTAAATCTTTTAACATAATATTATACGTTCTACTACATATAAAAACGTATGTTTCTGCGTAAAACGTGTTGCTCAGTCGCTATATGCTTCTTCGCTATGCGCCGTAAAAATTGCCGGCCAATGCCGCAGATTTATTAACTTTCCAGCCGCTCGCCAACGAGGCGACCAATAACCAACGGGGCCGTCCGGCCCAATTATGCACAGGATGGGAAACCCATGCGCGTAAACAATGTCACAATAAAAGTCGGCGGCGAGGCCGGAAGCGGAGTGCTCACTGTCGGCAACATGATTGCAAAACTCATGCAGCGCAGTGGCTTGCAGGTTTTCATGACAAACGACTACCCCTCCCTAATCAAGGGCGGGCACAACACCCTCACCGTGCGCGCCTCATCCGAGCGCATCTATGCCCTCGACCCCGCGCCTGACGTGCTCATCGCTCTTGACAAGCTTGCCATCAAAACAAATGCCGCCGAGCTGAATTCGGGCGGCGCCATCATCTATGATTCTTCAAAAGTGAACGAAGCAGATGCGGCAGTTTCGCGCTCTGATGTGCGCCTTTTCGGCGTGCCGCTCTCAAAAATAGCGACCGAGGCCGGCGGAGAAATATTTTTCAATCAGGCGGCCGTGGGCGCAACGCTCGCTCTTTTGGGCATGGACCTCGCGCTTCACAATTCGCTTCTTGAGAGCACCTTCGGCCGCAAGGGCGCCGACATTGTGGGCAAAAACAAGCAGGCTGCAAAAGCCGGCCATGAATTTATCAAAACAAAACTCACTTCAAACGGCAGCCCGCCTTTCGGCATAAGCATACAGCCGCAGCCGGC
>JAKAJC010000013.1 GCA_021814005.1 Microcaldota archaeon | reverse complement strand
GTGACAAGATGCACCTTGCCGGAAATCTCGAAGCCTATGTAATGCGACGGATGCGAATTCGTCTCGAAAAGGTTTTTCAGCTCGTCTTCTGTCAAAACTTCAAGCACCGAGCCCTTGCGCACGAGGTCTATTTTCGTCTGGACGTCCATGAGTGCCATGTGAAACCGCAAATCTATAAAACCGAAAGCCAAAAACAGAAAAAAATCCGCCAAAAAACAGCAAAAGTTCGGCAGATTTTCCCGTTTCGCTCCGCCGTAACCATCCGTTTTTTGGCAAAGGGAAATCGTCGTGAATTTGAGGGAAATCGAGAGGGGTTTGGGAAGCCACGCATTTTCACTTTCCACCCCTGTATTTCTCTCGTCGGACGCCCCACCCGTTTTTAAACCTAATTAAAGGCTGTTTGGAGGGACCACTATCCATTGTATTTCCAAAGTGTCCAAACCACTATATGTTGTGTATGAAGGCGATTGTAATGAAAGGGGAAACGACGACACAGGGCACCGAGCATTCCACCCAACCCCAAAGTATGGGCCTCAAAGTTGTGCGCAGATTCACCCGCACAGGCGAGGACGCATACTCCCAATTCGAGTACGAGATGCGCACATCCACAATCAGGCAGACCGACGGCTCCGTCGTGTTCGAGCTCAAAAACATCGAGGTGCCGAAAAACTGGTCGCAGGTCGCCTCCGACATCCTGGCGCAGAAATATTTCCGCAAGGCCGGCGTGCCGCAAAAAGATTCTGCAGGCAAAACCGTTCTCGACCCTGCCACAAACCAGCCGCTCACAGGCCCGGAAACGTCTGTAAAGCAGGTTGTCAAGCGCCTCACGGGCGCGTGGCGCCACTGGGGCGAGCGCTATAACTACTTCGCCTCTCCCGACGATGCCGAGGCGTTCGAGGACGAACTGGGCTACATGCTTCTCGCGCAAATGGCCGCACCGAATTCTCCGCAATGGTTCAACAACGGCCTTGCGTGGTCTTACGGAATAAAGGGCAGGCCGCAGGGCCACTGGTATGTCGACCCCGACACCAAGCAGCTGGTTCCGGCCTCTGACTCCTATTCCCATCCGCAATTGCACGCATGCTTTATCCAGTCAATCCGCGACGACCTTGTCTCCGACGGCGGCATCTTCGACCTTGTCACGCGCGAGGCGCGCCTCTTCAAGTTCGGCTCAGGAACAGGCACCAACTTCTCGTCTTTGCGCGCGTCCGGCGAGCCGCTCTCGGGCGGCGGCCGCTCGTCAGGCCTCATGTCTTTCTTGAAAATTTTCGACCGCGCCGCCGGGGCCATCAAGTCGGGCGGCACCACGCGCCGCGCAGCCAAGATGGTCATCATCGACATCGACCACCCCGACATCGAGGAATTCATCAACTGGAAGGCGCGCGAGGAGCACAAGGTCGCCTCTCTTGTCGCCGGCTCGAAATCCATCAACCGCTCCCTCAACCGCATAATGAAGGCTGCAAACGAGGAGCGCACCACCGACTTCACTGTCAACAAGCGCCTCAAGTCTGCGGTCGCTACCGCTCTTGCGGCCAACGTGCCGATGAATTATGTCCTGCGCTCGCTCGCTCTTGCGAAACAGGGCTACACGAAAATCGACTTCCCGGTAATGGACACCCACTACGAGGGAGAAGCTTACATCACCGTCTCGGGCCAGAATTCCAACAACACTGTGCGCATTCCCAACCGCTTCATGGAGGCCGCGCAGAAAAGCCAAAGCTGGCCGCTTTTGCGCCGCACAGACGGCGCGGTCGCGCGCACCGTGCAGGCGCAGGATTTATGGACCCAAATCACCTATGCCGCCTGGTCATGCGCAGACCCCGGCGTGCAGTATGATGACACGATAAACGAGTGGCACACCTGCCCCCTCGACGGCCGCATCAACGCCTCCAACCCATGCTCGGAATACATGTTCCTTGACAACACGGCCTGCAACCTCGCCTCGCTCAACCTCACCAAATTCTACGACGAGCGCACGGGCGCGTTCGACGTTGCCGCATACCAGCACGCAATCCGCCTCTGGACAATGGTGCTCGAGATTTCGGTTCTCATGGCCGGCTTCCCGTCTGCCGAAATCGCCAAGCGCTCATACGAATACCGCACCCTTGGCTTGGGCTACGCGAACATGGGCACGCTCCTGATGATGATGGGCATTCCCTACGACAGCCCCCAAGCCCTCTCCATCGCAGGCACTCTCAGCGCCATTCTCACCGGCGAGTCATACGCCACATCAGCCGAAATGGCCTCCACTCTCGGCCCCTTCGGCGCATTCGAGCGCAACCGCGAGCCGATGCTGCGCGTCATGCGCAACCACCGCCGCGCGGCCCACAACGTGCCCGAAGGCGAATACGAGGGCCTCTCGGTCAAGCCGCTTGGCATCAACGCATCCTTTGTTCCCGGCTACATGATTTCCGCCGCGCGCGAGACATGGGACCGCGCAGTGGCCTCCGGAGAGAAATGGGGCTACCGCAACGCCCAGACAACTGTCATCGCCCCGACAGGCACAATCGGG
The DNA here is from genome assembly GCA_021814005.1 of Microcaldota archaeon. GTDB lineage: Archaea > Micrarchaeota > Micrarchaeia > Anstonellales > Anstonellaceae > CAIXYX01. Next base: position 36,475 of record JAKAJC010000013.1, on the reverse strand, counting down.
CTTTTGATGGACTGCGACACCACCGGCATCGAGCCCGACTTCGCGGTGGTCAAGTTCAAGAAGCTGGCTGGCGGCGGCTATTTCAAAATCGTCAACGCCTCTGTCGCAAAAGCGCTCCGCCACCTCGGCTACACCACCTCGCAAATCGGCGACATAGAGCGCTACTGCAAGGGGCACGGCAGCCTCATGGGCGCGCCGGCCGTCAATTCCGAATCTCTCAAGGCAAAAGGCTTCCCGCTCGACAAGCTCGCGGCGCTGGAGGCCCAGATGCCCTCCGCATTCGACATCCGCTTCGCATTCAACCGCTTCGTGCTGGGCGAGGACTTTTTGCGCTCGATTGGCGTAACTCAGGCCGATTTGGACAACCCGCAGTTTGATTTGCTCAAATTCCTCGGCTTCTCAAAAGCCGAAATCGACTCAGCCAACGATTACGTTTGCGGCACCATGACAATGGAGGGCGCGCCTCACCTGCGCCCCGAGCACATGTCTGTGTTCGACTGCGCCTCGAAATGCGGCAAAAAGGGCAAGCGCTTCATCGCCTATCAGGCCCACATCCGCATGATGGCCGCAGTTCAGCCATTCATTTCCGGCTCCATTTCCAAGACAATCAACATGCCATCCGACGCGACTCTGGCCGACGTGCAGGAGGCTTACTGGCTTTCATGGAAGCAGATGCTCAAGGCCATGGCCCTCTACCGCGACGGCTCGAAACTTTCTCAGCCTCTCAACGCGCTTGCGCAGGACGAGGACGAACTGGCGGCTTTGCAGCAGCTGGCCGAAGAGGCAGAAAAGATTGCCGAGGCTCCGCTCTCCGCGGTTGCCACATCCGCTCTTGCTCCTAGCGCAGTCCTGCCCGCCGTTTCCTCCACACTGCAGCGCCGCAAGCTGCCGGGCCGCCGCCGCGGCTTTGTGCAGGAGGCGCGCGTGGGCGGGCACAAGGTCTATTTCAAGACCGGCGAATATCCCGACGGCTCTCTTGGTGAAATCTTCATCGATATGTACAAGGAGGGCGCGGGCTATCGGGCCCTGCTCAACTGCTTTGCCATTGCCGTGTCAAAGGGCCTGCAGTACGGCGTGCCGCTCGAGGAGTTCGTGGACACATTCACCTACACCCGCTTCGACCCGGCAGGGCCTGTCGCGGGGCACGAGAACATCAAGAGCGCCACGTCCATTATCGACTACGTGTTCCGCGCGCTCGGCTACGAATATCTGGGCCGCACCGATTTGGTGAACATCAAGCCGCCCGAAAATCACTTGGGCGGCAACGGCACGCACGCCATTGCCGGGCCTGAAGGTCAGACAAAACTTCCCAGCCCCGACATTCCGACAACCGCAGGTGCAAAAGCAAAGCAGGAGAGGCTTGAAGGGCCGGCGCCGGCCCTGTCCCGCCCGTCTTCATCTGTCCAGCCGGCCGAACCGGAAGAAGAGGAGGGCGACGGCAGGGTGAAGGAGGCGCGCCAGCAGGGCTTCACCGGCGACACCTGTTCCAACTGCGGTTCGGTGAAAATGAAGCGCAACGGCACGTGCGTTGTTTGCACGGATTGCGGCGAGACGACGGGCTGCTCTTGAGTTTATTTTTCTTTAAATCTTATTTTTCTCTGTTTTTTCTTTTTCCCATTTCAACTATTTTTTCTGCCCATTATTTGTATCTCGTCTTAATCACGTCGACAATCTCTTCCCAGATTTCCGGCGCGGTCTTGAGCACCCTGCCGATGAATTCCACGCTCTTGTCTATGCGGTCGCCGAGCGTCATGTAGTTGCGGGCGGCAACCAAATCCGCCTCTTTTGAGTCGTACGGAATCATGGCAATAATGCGCTCGTTCCTCTGCTGGCTGTGCATGATGTCAACAATTTCCCGCGCGTCCGGCTTGCTCTCGCGCGCAACGGCAGGGTCGAAGACAACCACGTTGAGCATCTTGCCAAGCCCCTGAATCGAGCCGCCGTAAGAGAAATCGGGGTATTTGTGCAAATCGTGGTCCGCGTAGATGAACGTGCCGAACTGCTTTCTCATCTGCTGCGCCCAGGCATAGTTGAGGGCGTTGAAATAAGTCTTGTCTCCAGTCTTCCACTCTTTGGCCACAAGGTCCATGAAATACTTCATCTCGGACGGGTTGTCCGAAGAGAGCTTGCGGCTGGCGGCAATGTCGAGATTGAATGCGCCGATGCCCTGTATGTCCTCGCGCACGTGATTTTCGAGCGCAACGCGGTTCCATTCGCCGTTCGCCACTCTCCCGAGCCAGCTGATGACGCTGGCGGCCGCGGCATGCGGAATTCCAAACGCCGCCCCCCTCTCCCTTGAGAGGCGCTTGTTGTATCTCATCATCTCGTCCATGCTTGACTTGGTTGCATATGGCGGATATTTGCCAGTGCGGTGCTTGAAGAATCGCTGGTGATATTCCAGCCCTTCGCGCGGGTCGGCGAACCAGATGTTCTCGTGCGGCCCGTTGGCTCCCTCGTCGCTTATCGGCAGTGTTGCTTCAACCGAGGGCAGTTTGACGATGCCCGCGTGCTGTTCCAGCCTTGTCTGGCTGTGATAGAGCTCTGCAACGAAATTGTTGTGCATGCCCGTGAAATCCAAGTCGTAGTGGTGGAGCATGAGCTGGCGCACAATCGCCACCTGGTCAGACTCGCCGTCGTCAAAATGGCTGTCCAGAAGATTGAGGCCGTCAATAACTCCATAATGGCCGTGCAGGACCGTGAAATACGAAGTAAGCGGCTTCTTTTCCGCCGTCGCGAGAATTTGCGTCATCACCGCGTCAATTCCCTTGGCCGTAAATCCGGTGAGGTTCATCTGGCGGTAAATCTGGTCCGGCTTGAGAAGCGCCGCATTCGGGCCGTAGTCGGGGTCGAAAAACAGCGCGGTCGCCGCGTTGCCGTCTATTTTGACAAAAACAAAGAAATTGGATTTGCCGTTGTCGCGGCTGTCGGAGTTTATGCCGCGGTTGTAGATTATCTCGTCCGGCCTTGCCAGAAGAGCGGAATTTACCGGCGAAAAACCTGCGCCAAGCAGGCGCTCGTGCAATTCCCCTACCCCCTTTTTCACTTTGGAAGAAGCGTTCTGCGAACCCGCCTTAAACTGCGGCAAATCAGCCATATATTATATCTATCTACAACACTTTATATTCCTTGCTTTCCGGCCTCTCCTGCGTCCAGTTCCGGCTTTTTACGCATTTCTTTTTGCCAGCACCAGCGTCTTGACCCAGTCATTGACAACCAGCGAGAAGAATGCGGTATACGCGATTACAACGAGCGTGGCGGCAAGCGGGATGGGGGCAAGGCCGAGAATGCCGAAAGTGGCGAAAACGGCCGCAATGGCCATGTCAAGCATCAGGATGGAGAACAGCGTCCGGCTCGGCGACGACTTGAAGAAGCGCTCCCTCTCGCGCACCACGAATATGAGAAGAGACGTGAAATAGAACAGAATGGCGAAGCTGAAAGTGTTGAGCGCCGCGCCTGACAAATTGAAGTAATTCAGCCCGATGTAGAGCAGGCCGAACGCCTCGGCAATCATGAGCGAACCCAGCACAAGGGCTGTGCGCACCAATGCCGGTATGTTCCACACCTCGGGCCTGCGCGACCATTTCACGTTGTCCGTGGACAGCGCTATGGTGACAAAATCAATCATGAAAATGAGCAGAAGCATGGCCGAGGAGGTTATGATGAAGCGGCCCATCAGGAAATAGGCCAGCACGATGAAGCATACCTGCAGAATGGTCTTGGTTATCTTGTTCAAAATCCAGGTGTTGATGCGCTGGAACATCTGCCGCCCCGCAATAATCGGTTCAATCACCGACGCGAGGCCGTCCTGCGTCAGCACTATGCTGGCCGCCCCTTTCGCAACGTCGCTGGCCGAATGGACAGCAATCCCCACCTCGGCCTGCTTGAGGGCGGGCGCGTCATTCACCCCGTCGCCGGTCATGCCCACTATGTGGCCTCTTGCCTGCAAGTCCTTCACAATCGAATATTTGTCCTGCGGATAAACTTCGGCAAACACGTCGCTGGATTCGGCCATTGCAGAAGCGCGGGCCGCATCCGCCTTGCCGGCTTCATTCAACTCCGATGCCTTGATGGCGCTCGCCCCGATGCCGACGCGCGCCGCAATCTCGCGGGCCACCGGCAGGGCGTCTCCTGTCAGCATCTTGAGCGACACTCCAAGCTCGTGCAGTTTTGCAATAATCGCTGCCGAATCCCCGCGGGGCGGGTCATATAGCGCCACCACGCCAAGCAGTTTCGGCCCTGCCTTGCCGGCGCTTTTCGCCACTGCCAATGCCCTGTAGCCGCTGCGCGCGCACTCGGCCACATACTCATCCAATCCCCGCCTTGTGGATGGTGAAACCTTGCACAATTCGGCCATGACGCCGACCGAGCCTTTCATCACCCTGAAGCGGCTGGAGCCCCGCATGACCAGCGCCTCTGTGCGCCGCGTCTTGGGGTCAAACGGCGTGAAGCTCTTCTGGGCAAACTTGCCCAAGGCCAGCCCGCGCTTTTTCGCCTCGTTGATGAATGCCATATCAATAGCGTCATGGTTAGCCTCATTGGAGGCCAGCGCGCCGCACAAAAGCACGTCCTCCTCGCTGCCGCCCTTCATGGGCTTTATGCCCGCCACAGCAACCTCGTTCATGGTGAGAGTTCCTGTCTTGTCAACGCAGAGGATGTCCATGCTTGCCGCATCGTCTGGCGCGCTCAGGCGCGTGACCAGCACTCCCTTGTCTATGAGCCCGCGCGCGCCAAGGGCCATGCTCACCGTAAACATGGCCGGCAGCGCGACCGGCACCGCTCCCAGCAGAAGAACAAGCAGAAGCGGCGCCAAATCCATCAGCGGCTCGCCCTCAAGAATCGAGAAAGCAAGCGTGAGCACAAGCACTACCGACACTATGGCAAGCAGCGAGATGATGACTTTGGAGATAATCTCCTCAATGTGCATTTTCGGCCTTGCAATCTGCACGAGCTCGACCGTGCGGCCGAAAGAGGTGCGCGCGCCGGTCAGAACCACTACGCCGCTCACCTCGCCGCGCGCGATGATTGAGCCGCTGTAAAGCGCGTCCTGCGTTTTTTTCTCCACCGCCGCCGATTCGCCGGTAAGCGAGGACTGGTCAACCTCCGCCTCGCCCTCCAGAATCTTGACGTCCGCCGGAACGAAGTCGCCGATGCGCAGGCGCACCATGTCGCCCGGAACAAGCTCGCGGGCCGGCGCATTGCTCCACGCGCCGCCTCTGAGCACTCGGGCATTGACCTGCAGCTTGCGTTTGAGCGCCTCGAGCGCGCCGGCCGCGTTCTGCTCCTGCACAAATCCTATGACTGCGTTGAGAACCAGCAATGCCACGACTATGAGCGCGTCGGTGTATTTCTGCGTCAGCCACGAGATTATGATGATGGCTTCAAGAATCCAGGCCGTGAGCCCCCAGAACTTGAGCAAAAATAGCAATGCGGGATTTGACTTCTTCTCCGCAATCTCGTTGTATCCGAATTTCTGCTGGCGGGCCGAGACTTCGGCCGCGTCAAGGCCTGTTTTTGCGTCCGTGCCAAGCTCGCGCAGAACGCTTTTGGCGTCCATGGATGCAAAATCCGGCTTAGCGCCGGCATCCGTCATGCCCTTGTCATCCGTCATGCCCCTGCTCCTCGTGGTAGTATTTTATTCCAATCTATGCCGCCGGCTCTTTCCCTAATCTATTCTCTTTTTCTTTTTCCACTCAATCTCCTTTCCCTAAGCTATTTTCTTGACGACTTCGAGCAGGTCCGCCGGCTTCTCAATCTCGAAATCGCTCCTGGGCCCCTCGTTCTCGAAATAAGGGTCGTATTTGGCCAGGCACGTTTTCATGCCAACATCGCGCGCGCCTTTCATGTCGCGCGCAGGGTTGTCGCCAACCATAAGCGCGTGAGCCGGCTCTACCTTGAGCTTTTTGCAAATCGACAAAAACGGCTCAGCGCCCGGCTTCATCACGTTGGTGTCATGAAAAGTGCCCACTTCGTCGAAATATTCGGCCAGTCCGGTAAAAGCAAGCCGCTGGTGCGCCTGTTCGCGCGGCGCATCCGTCAGCACCGCGAGCCGGTACGTTTTCTTCAGCTCTGCCAAAGTCTCCACCACTCCGTCGTACGGCTTGAGCACCGCGCCTTTTTTCCGCAAATAGGCCACAATCCCCGCATCGCGGATTTTTTCGAACACCGGCTTCTCAAACCCGAACGGCTTGATTACATCTGAAAACGTCTGCTGGTATTCCACTCCGTGCGTTTTGTAGATGTTGAAAATGAGAGCCTCGGCCCGCTCGGCCGACATCGGCAGGCCGGCAGCCACCATCGCTTTCGCCGCCTCGCGGGAGGCTTCTTTTTTGAACGCCCAGAAATTGACCAGAGTGTTGTCCAAATCAAATACGACTGCCTGAAGCATGGCTTGCTCCCGCATCCAGAAAATAAAAACCCGCCAGAAGCAAAACAAAACAACAACCCGCCAGCCGAAAAACAAAACGAACCGGCCGCAACAAAACCCCGCCCGCATTTCTTTTTTCGCCCGCCCGCAGGTCTTATTTTAATGAGTTCGCCTCCTAGCCCATTCATGGCCGCCTATCACGTGCAGAAAATCTCTTCAAAACAAAAAGACCGCCTTGTCTCCAAAATAAATTTCTCAAAACTTCTCGCCCGCAAGGCCGACATCCACGGCACCTGCATCAAGCTGTTTTGCGATTCATTGCAAACCGTGCGGATGTGGGAGGGCAATTTCAACCCCATGCCTGACGACATCCGCCCGCACGCGCGCCTCTTCTCCCTCACAGACAAATCCGGCCGCCTGCGCGTGCTCTATGAGCCGAATTCGAGCACGGTTTTCATCTACAACTGCGATTACTACGGCTGGATAAAGAGCATCGCCCTCGCCCTTGCCTCCGACTATTTGTGGGATTCGCCCTCTTTGGAAAACCGCCGCTATCCGGTGCACGGATCGCTGGTTGACGTGAACGGCCGCGCTCTTGCCATCATCGGCCAGCCGAAATCAGGCAAAACCACTCTGACATACGGCCTGCTCACGCACAAGAAGTTCAATTTCCTCACCGACGACTGGTTTTTCGTGCGCTTTTTGGGCGGCAAAATTCAGGTGTTTTCAGCCGAGAAGAATTCATATGCAGGCGAGGATATTGCCCAGAACTGGCCCGAATTGGCAGGGCGCATTGCCGGCCTAAAGGCAGACAATCACGGACGCTCCATTGTCGATGTCGCCCATCTGTTCGGCGCGTCGCGCGTGCGCAAGCACAGCGTTTTGGCCGCAGTGGTGCTGCTGAGGCGCGAGAAAGGAAAGCCAGTCTGGCGCAAGCTCAGCCCCCGAACCGCGGCGCGCTGGATGGTCAAGCACGATTTCTGCAATCCACACCAGCTGAACCGCAGCAAGGCGCGCGAAGCTGACCAGGCCGCATTTTTCGCCAAGCTTTTCTCAAAAGCGCCGGTCTATCTGCTCAACACGACAGAAACACCGGCAGGCAGTCTGGCCCGTCTGCTGAAACTTGCCGGAAAGAGAATGTAAACGGAATCTAAACGCTGGCAAATGTGCAATCCGCACGCAGGCATTGTCTGCGGGAATCAGGCAGAGCGCCCACACCTTGCCTTCGGCTGTCTCTTTTGTCCTCCCATCCACGCCCGTGTCATTCCTTCCGCCTGCCGCAATCCATCCGGCGGCAGCTTGAAGGGGCGGGCAGAAGTAAGGCAGGCGGGAATCAGGTTTTTGCCGTCAAATCATCAGCTTGCGCGGCTCATGCGCCGCAACAGCGCGGCCAGTGCAGGGCGGTTTTTAATCACCGGCGGCCAGCCGCCGGCTGCAATCTCACCGGATTCAACTGCGAGAGCCGAGAATCGCGGGTGGTTCCTCAGTTTTCGCATCGCCTCCAAATCCCCCTGGTCGTCTCCGATGAACACGAGCCGTCGGCCGGAGTCCTGCCGCAAAAGTTCCCGCAGCACATCCGCTTTGGTGCGCGAGCCGGGCGGCATCAGTTCGACCGCCATCCGCCCGACGGCAATCACCGCTTTCGGCCCAGCCGCGGCCTTCAATGCGCCGATTTCGCGCATGATTGCCATCCTGTTTTTTTTCGCGGCTTGCCTGTAATGCACGCACCAGCCCAGTTTGCGCTCCACCCTCACGCCCGGCATCCTGCGCAGTGCTGAAAGGGTTTTTTTCATAAGAAGCGGGCTTTTCCAGCCGCCCTCCCCGCGCCCTGCTTTGTTGTTTCCGAAATTTCCAATCAGGCGGATGCGCCTGTCCAGCCCGATGCGGCGCAAGAATGAAACAGGCCTGCCGGAAAGAATGATTATCCCGAGTCCGGCGCGCCAGGCGGCAGACAGTGTCTTGATCATATACGCCGGCATTCTCACTTTTTGCGGCTCCAGTCTAATCGGCGCCAGAGTGCCGTCGAAATCCAGCACCAGCAAGGGCGGAGCGGTTCGGTCAGCCGGCTTTTTTTTCTTTTTCATTTCACCGCCCGTGGCTCTTCGCCCGCCAGATGCGGTTGAGAAACGCGGCCGCCCACACGTAAACGTCGCGCTCCGACACCTCGCGCTCAAGCATGTCCATGCGCCGCCTCTCCTCCGCGCCTCTCTGCGTAATCGAGTCAGCTATGGCCTGCGCAGTCTCCTCAACCGAATACGGATTGACCCGGCGCGCGCCGCGCATGTCCCGGGCCGCGCCGGCGAAGCGGCTGAGCACCAGCGCTCCGTTGCCGTCCTGGCGCGCGGCCACGTATTCCTTGCACACCAGGTTCATGCCGTCATGCAATGAGGTGACCAGGCACAAATCGGCCTTTGAATAGAAATGAATGATGTCCTCGCGCGGGACGAAATCCTCGATAAGCGTGATCGGCTGCCAGCCTTTTTTTGGCGGCACGCGGTCTGTCGGATGCAGGATGTCGTTCAAGATGGCCTGCGGCCGCCAGTTCCATGCCGCATATTTGAAATTAATCTGCCGCGCCAGCTCCCGCACCTCTTTCTGCAGCTTCTGGTACGGATCCAGATGCACCCGCGTGGGCGAGGCAATCTGCAGGAGCGAGAATCTGCCGACATATTTCGGGTTATGCGACAGGAAATAGTCAACGGCCTTGAACTTCTCGGGTATGCCCTTGGTGTAATCCATGCGGTCAACGCCTATGGCGAAGATGCGGTTTCCTCCGCCGGCAGCACTGGCCATCTCGCGGGCCCGCGGCGAAGGGGGGCGGGCGGCTTCGGAGCGGATGCGGTTGAAGTCGACGCTGATCGGCAGCCCCTCCACGCGCGTGGGGCGTTTCTGATAATATATTGTGGACGACACGCGGTCCAGGCGCGCTTCTATCAGGCTGTCAACAGTGTCCATAAAATGGCTGGCATGATACGGCGAGTTGAAGCCAACGACATCATGGGCCATAAGCGCGCGCAGCAGCTCATCCGCCCACGGGCAGATGGAAAACACCTGCGGCGCGGGCCACGGAATGTGCCAGAAAAAGGCGAGGGTGAGGTCGGGGCGCATCCTGCGCAGGTAGGAGCCGACCAGCGAGAGCTGGTAATCGTTAATCCACACGAGCGCCCCTTCGGGGGCTTCGGCAGCCACCGCCTGTGCAAATTTGCGGTTCATCTGGTGGTAAGTTTTCCACTGCGCGTCCACAAACTGGGGGCGCACGTAAGCAATATGGGCCAGTGGCCAGAGCGCGCTGTTGGAAACGCCTGAAAGAAAATCCGCCTCCTCTTCGCGGTTCATCCACACTCGCTTGAGCGTGAAGCGGTCGTCGGCAGCTGCCCGTTCAGGCACGGTCACCCTGTCATGCTCGTCAACCACCGCCCTATCGGCCGAACCAAGTCCTGCGGACACCCATGTCCCTCTGCTGGCGCGCAGCAGCGGGTCCAAGGCAGTAACCACGCCGCCGGTTCCGGTGCGGACCTTGATTTTGGAGCCTTCGTAGTAATGGGAATATGGCTCGGTCGAGGAGGCCACAATCAGCTGCTCTCCCTCAAGCGCCGAGAGAAGTTTTTTCATCGAGGGCGATTTCATCTCTCGCGCCTCCCGAAGAACCAACGGCCGGATACGCCGTCCAGCAGTAAGGCGTCCGGCTGTCTAAACCCGCTCATTTCCTCACCTCAAACCGATAAGATATTTCAAAACATGTTTGTGTTTGCGTCGGTTATATATAAACAGAGCCGTTTGGTCATCGTCGTATAATTTCGATTTTTTTGGCGTTCATTGCCGAACGGGTCAATTGCCAAACTGGCCGGCCGCATCCTCCTCCCGCCGGCCGGCGTGCTGTGGGCATTATATTGTTGCAGCCAGTTTCCACCGCATGCAGAAGCGTATTTATGATACGGCCAAGCGCACCAAAAAAATCGCCTCCAATCCCGGTGCGTGGCCCGGCTATTTCATCATTCTCCTGAGCCTGCTCATGCTCTTCGCCATTTTGCGCACAGCATTTTTCGGCACAACGCAGGGCACCACCCATCTCTGGGTTGAGCTCACTCTTCTCCTGCTCATCTCCGTAGTGGCCGAGCGGCTGGTGCAGCAGTGGAAGCAGCCGTTTGTCATGATTCTTCTGCTGCTCGGTGTGCTGATTTCTCCCCACATGCTCGCCGTAGTCTGGCCGCCGGTTGCGCAAACCCTGCAGCCTCTTCTCGCCCCCTATGGTTTGCATCCAAATCCAGCCCAGCTGCCAAACCTTGTCTCAGACAATGACCTTATCAAAACATTTGCATCATTCGGCGCCATCATCCTGCTCTTTCGCATAGGCCTGAATTCCAAACTGGAGGCGGTGTTCAACATGCGCAACCTTCTGGTTGCGGCCGGCGGCGTGCTTCTGCCATTTGTTGCGGGCTTTCTTTACGCGCAGGCATCTGGCGGCAATTTTGCCTACGCCCTCTTTCTTGGCGCGGCCCTCACCGCCACTTCGGTCGGCATCACTGTCGCGGTGCTGGAGGAAATGGGCCTCATGCGCAAGCAGTTTGCCCAAACAATTTTGGGAGCCGCAGTAATCGACGACATACTCGCGCTTTTGGTGCTGGCTGTTGTGCGCAACATGCCGACCGCCGTCACGGCCGATGCCCTGATGCCTCTCTTATCCATCTTCACCATTGCCGTCCTCTTCGTTGTCTGCGGCATAGCGCTCGGCCGCCTCTTCATCCTGCGTTTCTTCAGCCATGACGAGCCACAACTCTCAAAGCGCACCCTCTCGGGCCTGCTTGCCATGCTTTTCTTCTACGCATTTGCAGCCGAATCACTCGGCCTCTCGGCAATTGTAGGCGCTTTTCTGGCCGGCCTTGTCATCAGCTATTCCCCTCTTGCCCCTCTTTTGAGCCGCTCCCTCTTTCCGCTTGACGCCCTCTTCACTCCAATCTTTTTCATCTGGCTCGGGCTTCTGGTAAACGTGTGGGCCATCCCGGCAGTACTTGTTCCGCTTCTCATCATCACCACAATCGCAATCGCGGCCAAAATAATCGGCTGCGGCATTGTCGCCCGCTTCTTCGGCCTCTCCTCGCACGAGAGCGTTCTTGTCGGCTTTGGCATGGTGCCGCGTGGAGAAATCGCGCTCATCATCGCCTCGCTGGGCCTCACTTCGCTCAACGCTGCCGGAAATCCCATTCTCTCTTCAGAGCAATATACACTCATCGCGTCAATGGCGTTTTTGACCACCATCATCGCACCTGTCGGGTTGCGGTGGCTGCTTGGTTCAGGTTCAGACGGCCGAATGGTGAGGTGAGATGATGAGGATTCTTTTTGTCTGTATCCACAACGCCTGCCGCAGCCAGATGGCCGAAGCATTCTTCAACCATTATGCAGCGGGCGCATCTGCATCTTCCGCAGGCAGCAAGCCGGCAAAGCAAATAGACTCAGCCGCAGTCGCAGTGATGAAGGAAAAATCCATCGACATCTCCGGCAAAATTCCGCAAAGCGTCGAGCATTTTCGGGGCCAGAAGTTTGATTATGTCATCACAATGGGCTGCGGCGATGCGTGCCCGTTCGTGGCCGCCCCGCACCGAATCGACTGGCAGATTCCCGACCCAAAAGGCAAGTCAATAAGCGAATATAGGCGTGTGCGAGACGAAATCGAGGGGAAAATCCTCTCTCTTATTCGGGAATTGGGCCTTGCCCCCAAATAGAACATTATTAATCCCCCGCTCCTTCATCGTCTCATATGGTTTTGGAAAACATCCTCATCGCCACCTTCATAGTGAGTGCCATCTCGCTCATAGGCGTGCTCACTCTTTCCATCAAAGACAAGCTGCTGCACCAGCTTCTGCCCCTCTTCGTCGCATTTGCTGGCGGCAGCATGCTGGCCACCGCATTTCTTCACGCATTGCCCGAAGCACTTCAGGCATCAACGCCCGGCGCAGTGATGCCTCTTGTCGTGGCCGGCATCCTCCTTTTCTTCTTCATTGAGCGCTTTTTGCACTGGCACCACCACCACAAGCACCACCACTCCGGAGACAAGGGCGAGCAGAAGCCAACCACCTATCTTGTGCTTATCGGAGACAGCGTGCACAATTTCATTGACGGCACAGTCATCGCCGCCTCATTCATTGCCTCATGGCCTCTGGGGGTTCTGGCAACCCTTTCAATAATTGCGCACGAGATTCCGCAGGAAATCGGCGACTTCTCGCTTCTGATTTGGGGCGGGTTTTCCAAAAAGCGCGCCCTTGCATTCAATTTCCTCTCCGCCCTCACAGCATTTGCAGGCGCCATTCTCACATTCTTTCTAGCGCCGATGGTGCCCGGCCTTGTGTCCATTCTCCTGCCTCTTGCGGCCGGCAATTTCATCTACATCGCCTGCGTCGACCTTGTGCCCGAGATGCACAAAGAGCGCGACACCCGCCGCTCGCTCATGCAGCTGGCAGTCTTTGTGGCCGGCATCGTGCTGGTGGTTGTTGTGGGCTCGCTGCTCGAGCCGCCCGGCGCCTGAATGCAAAGCCATTAAACCACCCCCCGCCCTATTCTCTTCATGCCTATCCCCAATTTCAAGAACCGCTCGTGGGCCCTTGTCCTGCGTTTGCTGCGCTCCTGCCAGATGGTGCTCGAGGTAGTGGACGCCCGCGACATCGCCGCCACCCGCGTGCCGCGCCTTGAGCGCGTCGCGGGCCGAAAGCTTGTTCTTGTTGCAGCCAAATCCGACCTTTTACCCGGCTCCCCCCGCGGCCTCTCGGTCCAGAAAGACGGCCTCACGGTTTTCTACACCTCTTCGCGCACCCACGGCGGCATCGAGGAGCTGAAGAACTGGATTTTAGACAAGTCTGAGATTCACTTTGCCCGCTACGGCCGGCCACGCCTGGTGCACGGCGAGCTCATGCACACCTTCGACATCCTCATCTACGGCATTCCCAACGTGGGCAAAAGTTCGCTGATTAACGCCATCCGCGGCCGGCACGTCACGGCAACCGGCTTTCGCGCCGGCATAACGCGCGGAGTGCAAATCATCAATCTGGCCGAAGGCGTGCGCCTTGTGGACATGCCCGGAGTGGTGGACTGGTCTGTCGGCGACGAGCATCTTGCAATGCATGCAGCCCTTGACGTGGAAAAGCTGCGCGACCCGCTCACCACCGCAGAGCAGCTGGTTGAGCAGTTCATAGCCAAAAAAGACGACGGGCTGGCCAACCATTTCGGCGTGAGAATGTCGGGGGATGCGGGGACGCTTCTGGTTTCAATCGCCCGCCGCCGCGGCAAGCTTCTAAAGGGGGGCGAGCCCGATGTTGACGAGGCGGCCAAAATAGTTTTGCGCGAATGGCAGAAGGGAAAATACGGATTTTCAAAAGTAAGGCATGAGCTGCAAACGCCATCCTCTCCGCATTCGCGCAAACCGAGCCGTTAATTAATCTTGTTCGCCCATGCGAAAGCAGTGGGAGTCATGGATGAATTCACACAAGAGCAGAAAGCAATTCTTGCCCGCTTTTGCACCAATGTGGACAAGCCGACTTTTGGTTTAGTCAATTTGCCGCAGGTTGTTTGCGGCGCCCTTTTTTCAAGATATTCACGCTCCACAAAATCAGCCCGCCGTGTTCTTCTCGAAGAATTTATCCAGAATCCTGAAATGAAATTCGAGGAGATTGTCGGCGCAAGCCCGTCGTCATCCGCCTCCTCCCAGCTTGTTGCCACCCAGAAGGCCGAGGCATTCTACGACCGCGTGCTGGTCGGCTATGGCGATGATTCTGTTGCAGAGCTTGGCGGCGCGCATCTTGCATGCGAGGAAGTTTCCAATCTTGCCACCAAATTCATTCAGGACGCGCGTATCGGCCTCTCGCCTCTGGAGAAAAGCACGCGCTATGTCTATTTTCACCAGAAAGACAAAGACGGCAACTACCGATACTACCGAGGCGCCGAAATTGCGGACTCTGCCGAATATATCCGCATCTGTGATTTGCTTTTCGACACCTATGTAAAACTGCAGGAGCCGCTTGCCGCTTATCTGAAAAAGAAATATCCAAAGGCGGCCGATGTCACCGACCGCGCCTATGATTCCACCATAAAGGCGAAAGTGTGCGATTTGCTGCGCGGCCTGCTGCCCGCCTCCACACTTACAAACACCGGCCTTTTCGGCAACGGGCGCGCATTCGAATATCTGCTGACAAGAATGTATTCGTCGGATTTGCCTGAAGTGAACAATCTGGCCGGCGAAATGCAGGGGGAACTGGCCAAAGCCATTCCCTCGTTCGTGAAGAGGGCCAATGACAAGCATGGACAGGCCACGCAAAACTATTGGAAAGAATGCCGCAAAAACTCGGCAGCCACGGCCAAATCTATCTCACCCTCCGCCCCCGCTTCATCCGTTCCAGAAGTCGAATTGATTGAATTTGATTCCGCGGCCGAGCAGAAAATCTGCGCAGCCATCCTGTTTTCTGCCGGCGGATTGGATTATGCAAATGCAAAAAAACAAGCTGACAAAATGGATGACGCCTCCCGTCTTTCCCTCCTCTCATCTTACGTGGGCGAGCGGGGCAACCGTCGCCACAAGCCCGGCCGCGCATTCGAGCACGCGCACTACACCTTCGCCATCTGCGGCAATTTCGGCCAGTTCCGGGATTTGCACCGCCACCGCATGCTTACACAAGAAAGACAATTGCTTTCATGCAACTGGGGCTATGACGTGCCACAGGAATTGAAAGATGCCGGCCTTGCCCAAGAATTTGAAAATGCAATGAAGGAAGCGAAAACGGCGTATAACCATCTGCTCACCGCCCGCGGCCCCATTCTCGCCCAATACTCTGTTCCAATGGCCTACCGCCTGCGCTGGTATTTCCATCTCACCCTGCGCGAGGCGTTCCACCTAATTGAGCTGCGCTCAATGCCGCAGGGACACGAGGATTACCGCAGAGTTGCAGTAGAAATGGCCGATGAGCTCGCGCGCGTTCATCCGCGCCTCGCATCTTTCATGAAATTCGTAAATCGGGAAAACGTCGGCCTAGAACGCCTTGAATCAGAGAAAAAAATAGACGAGAAACTCAAGCGTTTTCATCAATGAATCCAATATCATATCTTCCCACTCTTGCCCAACCATTGGGGCATAATTAAAAACGGCAGCCTCCAATGTGCATTCAGTGTTGGGTAGCCATTATGCGGCATACCCGGTGTGGGAGGTCATTTCATGAGTGATGTTAGTGCGGGTGCCCATTCAGGCACTCCTGACAATTCCGCCCTCTATGCAATCGCTGTTGCGGTGCTTTTGGGCGCTGTGCTGATTTCAGCTTCAGTATATTTCGGAATCGGCGGCCTTGGCGACGTCATCGGCAAGGGCGTTTCGACCGGCGGAGCGGTAGTCGCTCCAACCAACAACACCAGTGCAGGCACAGGCGCCAAAGCCGCCACCCTGCCCCGTTTGCACGGAGCCGACAAGACGACGTCAATCACTGTCGGCGGTTCGACTTTCACCCGCCCCTACGTGGGCCCCGACAATGCCAAGGTCACCATTGTGGAGTTTTCCGACTTCCAGTGCCCCTTCTGCCAGCGGGCTTATCCGACCGTGGAGCAGTTCATGAAATACTATGACGGCAAAGTCAAGCTTGTGTTCATGGAATTCCCTCTGACTCAAATCCACCCCTACGCCCAGAAGGCGGCCGAGGCGGCCGAATGCGCCGCAGACCAGGGTGCGTTCTGGGACTACCATGACCAGAACTTCGAGGCCAAGACTCTGACCGTGGACGACCTCAAGGCTCGTGCAGCGGGCTTGGGTCTTGACACGGCCAAGTTCAACACCTGTCTCGACACGGGAGCCAAGGCGGCACTCGTGTCCTCACAGGAGGATGCAGGCTCTCAGGCTGGCGTGCAGGGCACTCCGGCCTTCCTCATCAACGGGGAATTGACATCCGGAGCCTTGCCGTTCGAAGACTACCAGGACCAGAACGGCCAGACGCAGCCGGGCTTCAAGAACATCATTGCCACTGCGCTGGCCAAGGCCGGCTAGTTTTTGTAAAAGCAAACCCCCCGCCCGCGAGGGCGGGCATCTTCTTTTATTTTTTCCTTCCCCTTTTTATCTCGAAAAACGGCGAACCTTATTGCTAGTATTATAAATGGCCCGCCGGCACGTGATATGTTATGCAGCTAATTATCGCCGAAAAACCCAAAGTGGCCGAAAAAATGGCCCAATCGCTGGCCGAAGGGCCGGTGCTTCGCGAAAAGGGGAAGGGGCAGGCATCCTATTTCATCATCCGCCGGCACGGCATCGAAATAGCCATCGCTCCGGCAGTGGGCCACATCTACGGTCTGGCCGAGAAAAACAAGACGGGCTACAACTATCCTGTTTTCGACGTTGAATGGAAGCCTGCCTATGAAGCCGAAAAAGACGCCGATTACACCAAGGGCTATGTGCAGACTCTTGAAATGCTCGGCAAGAAGGCAGACGAGGTCATAGTTGCCTGCGACTACGACATCGAGGGCTCGCTCATCGGCTATAATGCTCTCCGCTATGCCTGCCACAAGACCGAAGAGCAGGGCAGGCGCATGAAATTCTCGGCCCTCACTCCCGGCGACCTTGTGGATGCTTATGAAAACCGCGAGCCGCTGGACACCCCCAACGCCCTTGCCGGAGAAACGCGCCACATTCTTGACTGGTATTACGGCATCAACCTCTCGCGCGCGCTCATGGGCGCAATCAAGGCCGCCGGCAAATTTCAGGTAATGTCAATCGGCCGCGTGCAGGGGCCCGCCCTCAAGCTTTTGGCAGACCGCGAAAAGGCAATCGAATCATTTGTGCCCAGCCCGTATTGGGAATTGACATGCAATATTGACAAAGTGGAATTCAAGCACGAGCGCGACCGATTCCTCAAAAAAGAAGAAGCCCAAGCCGCACTCGCCGCATCTAAACCCGGCCCGCATTCCATCTTATCGGTAGAGCGCAAGCCGTTCGAGCAGGCGCCAAACCCGCCGTTCGACCTCACATCTCTCCAGGTAGAAGCATACAGGCAGTTCAAGTATGCCCCGACGCAGACTCTTGAAATGGCCCAGACTCTCTACGAGCAGTCCATGATTTCCTATCCCCGCACCTCTTCGCAAAAACTGCCTGCAAAACTCAATTTGGGCAAAATCGTGCAGGCATTGTCCAAACAAATCGAATATGCTCCATTGTGCACTCAGCTCATCTCAAAACAAAGCTTCAAGCCCGCCGAGGGCAAAAAAGAGGATCCGGCCCATCCTGCAATTCATCCGACTGGTCAGGCCGGCAGCGTGGGAGACAAGGAGCGCAAACTCTACGACCTCATCGTGCGCCGCTTTTTGGCCTGCATGGCTCCGCCCGCACAGCGCGAAAGCCAGAAAGTAAAGGCAAAATGCGGCAGCGAAGTCTACAACACCTCAGGCTCGCGCACCACCTCCCCCGGCTGGTTCGAATTCTACAAGCCATATGTGAAACTTGAAGAAGTCACGCTGCCCGGCTGGAAAGAGGGCCAGAGCGTTAATGCAACCGACTTCACACAGGCCGACAAAATGACGCAGCCGCCCAAGCGGCTGACGCCTGCATCAGTCATCTCGGAATTGGAAGACCACGACCTCGGCACCAAGGCGACAAGAGCAGTAGTTGTCGACACTCTTTTCAAGCGCGGCTATCTCACAGGCAAAACCTCAATCACAGTCACTCCCTTCGGCCGCTCGGTTTGCGACATCATGGGCAAATATTCCCCAGAAATACTGGACGAGGAGCTGACGCGCAAAATAGAAAAGGAAATGGACGCCATTTCCGAAAAGCACATCCACCCAGACGTTGTGGTGGAGGACGGCAAAAAACTTTTGACCGTTATTCTTGACCATTTCAAAAAGCAGGAGCAGGCAATCGGCGCAGAACTCTCGGTTGCCCTCACCGGCGCAAGGCAGGCCGCCTCACGTTTGGGCCCCTGCCCCGCATGCGGGCAGGAGCTGAAGAAAATCATGCTGCGCGGCGGACGGCAGTTTGTCGGCTGTTCGGGCTATCCGACCTGCAAGCAGACCTATCCCCTGCCGCAGGGCGCGCTGATTGAGGCGGTGGGCAAGGTGTGCGAAAAATGCAACACTCCCCAAATCCGCGTGATAAGAAAGGGCAAGAGGCCGTTTGAAATGTGCCTCTCGCCAACCTGCGAGACAAAGAAAGACTGGGGCTTCAACAGCCGCTCCTCCTCGCCAAGCGGAGGCGGCTCTGTCCGTTTCGAATCTGAAGTGAAAAAAGAAGAGGAAGCAAAAAAAGCGGCCAAAGCAGCGGCGCCTGCAGCACAAGAAAAAGAAAAACCAAAATATGCACCAGCTCCTGTCGCAAAGCCGGCTGCATCTTCTCCCGCTCCCGCATTTTTCAAGGAAACCGGCACCGGCTCATCTGGAGTGAAAATGGAATTGACCGGCGCCAAGAAGGAGCCTGCCAAATCAAAGAAAGCACCAGCCGCAAGCGCGCCCGCCAAAAAGCCGGCAGCAAAAAAGAAAGCCCCAACAGCAGGCGCGAAAAAGAAAATTTAGCGCCTGCTTTCACCTGAAGCTTTGGTTTTATTAGCACTCTTGTTCATATAATGTAACATGAAGCTGAAGCATTTAGCCATAGCCACTACCTTAGCCTTCAGCTTAAACACAGGCAAACTGAACACCCAAAACCCATTTCTTTACAAGCTCGACGCCAAGCCGCCGGTTCAGTTGATGGCCGAAAACCGCTCGCCATTGGCCGAAAACCGCCTGCCATTCCAATTGGAGAAAGAAAACCGCCTGCCGTTCACCTCGGAGAACGAAATACGTTTTCCATTCAGGCCAATGAGCACAATTCAGCCGCCTCTCAACTCTTTGCAAGAAGCCAAACTTGTCCAGCTGCCCAACCTTTCAAAAATTCCTCTGCCGCGCGAAGTGCCGGTGCAAAAAGACCACAAAAGCGAATGGGCCGGCCAAATCGCCCTGCTGATAAGCGTGGCAGCTTTCGGCATGCAGCTCGGGCGCAACTGGAAGGTGAAAAAGCAGGAAGACATTTCGCTTCAGGCCTGGATTACCTCGTTTTTTGTTGATTCGGCCTGGATGGTTTACGGATTTGCCAGCAACATTTCCACCATAATCGTTTCCAACAGCCTCGCCCTCGTTCCGCGCGCATATGGCATCTATCAAATCATCAAAGGCCTTTCAACAGATTTCAAAAGCGCGCTCTCACTGATGCGGACCGAATTTTACAATGCCTATGAAAAGATTGTTCGCAAAAACAACATGCTCGACAGCTGGGTATGGGCGACGGTGGGCGACCCTATCAACACCCTTGCCGTTGCAGCCACCCTGCCTCTTTACATCCAATTCCGCAAAACCACCAAAGACCTCAAAACTACTGGCGTTTCATTCGGCTCGCAGGCTCTCTACACTCTTGCCTCGGTATTCTGGGGCATCAACGGCTATGTGTTCGGCAAGGGCGTGGTGGTCGCCTCCTGCACCGCCGGCCTGTATTTCTTCGGCGCAGTCGCGCTCGCCAAATACCGCGACATGAAGAGGGAAGGCCAGAAGGTTGGTGCGGTGCTGGCCGAGGAAACCGCCGATACGGCCATGTTTGTTTTTGACAAAGTCGTGACAAAACCCATGAACTTTTTGAGGCGCCTGCGCGCATCACTGGCTCATTCCGAGAAGTTGCCCAAACAGGCACATGCGGAGCAGTCGCCCCAATAAGTGCATCTTTCTCCTTCGTCGTAAAAATGCGGCCAAACGGCGGCTTTAAATAAGACTTCCACACCTAAATAATAAACGTGAAAATCCGCCGAGCCTTAATCAGCGTCTTTGACAAGACGGGCCTCTTGGATTTAGCGAGGGCCTTAAACCGCCACGGCGTCCAAATTCTCTCTTCAGGCGGCACGGCAACAACAATCCGCAAGGCAGACATACCCGTAGTCGATGTCAGCAAATACACCAACTCGCCCGAACTTTTTGACGGCAGAGTCAAGACTCTTCACCCCAAAATCCACGGAGGCATTCTTTTCCGCCGCGGCAACGAAAAGGACGAAGCCGAGGCCAAGAAGGCCGGCATAGAGCCAATTGACCTTGTCGTTGTCAATCTTTATCCGTTTGAGAAAACCGTAGCCAAGGCAGGCGTCACCGAAGAGGAGGCAATCGAAAACATCGACATCGGCGGCGTGGCTCTTATCCGCGCCGCGGCCAAGAATTCGGCGCATGTGGGCGTTGTGGTCGACCCCGAGGATTATGCCGGCGTCATGCGCGAAATCGACGAAACTGGCGGCCTCTCCGACTCCAAGCGCCACAATCTCATGATAAAGGCGTTCGAGCGCACCAGCCACTATGACTGGGCAATCTCGCGCCACTTCGGCGGCGAGGGGGCGGAGAAATTCCCCCACCGCATGAAAATGGTGTTCGAGCGCGCCTACCCATTGCGCTATGGCGAGAATCCGCACCAGCAGGCGGCTGCCTACCGCCTCGTGGGCGAGCGCTCGCTTTTCGACGCTCGCATTTTCTCTGGCAAGCAGATGAGCTACAACAACTTCCTTGACTCAGATTCGGCCCTGCATTTGTGCCGAGAATTCTGGGGCAGGCCTGCCTGCATCATTCTCAAGCACAACAACCCGTGCGGAGTTGCCACCGGCCCTTCGCTCAAAGAGGCATATTCGCGCGCTCTTGCATCCGACCCTCTCTCTGCCTTTGGCGGCATCATCGCATTCTCCACCCGTCTTGACGCTGCCACTGCCAAGGCGATGGGCAGCCAGTTTATCGAAGTGGTGCTTGCGCCCGGATATGAGCCCGAGGCTCTTGAAATCCTCAAGGTCAAGCCCTCGCGGCGCATTCTCGACATCACCGATTTGTGGCATCCTGTCCATCCGGGCGACGTCACCTTCCGCCACATAACAGGCGGCATGCTCTACCAGCACGAGGACGGCGTTGTCTATGACCTCAAGGCCGCACAGGTGGCAACCAAGCGCACGCCGACCGATGCCGAATGGCGCGACATGCATTTCGCCATGGTGGTTGCCAAGCACACCAAGAGCAATGCGGTGACAATCGCGCGCGGCGAGCAGATTCTCGGAGTGGGCGCGGGCCAGATGTCGCGCATAGATTCCACCCGCATTGCCATCTCCAAAGCAAGGTCAAACGGCTTTGACTTGAAGGGCGCAGTTGCAGCCTCGGACGCTTTCCTGCCCTTCCCCGACACTCTGGACGAATTGGGTGATGCGGGCATCACAGCGCTGGTGCAGCCCGGCGGCTCGGTCAATGACGAAAAAGTGCTTGACTCGGCCAACCGGCGCAACATGGCCATGGTATTCACAGGAATCCGGCACTTCAAGCACTAATCGCCGGCGCCGGCACTTCAAGCACTAGTTATTTATGGGTTGGGCCCGCGCCAAATTCATGAATATTCCCTCGTCCGTTCTTTTCATAGGCCGTTTTCAGCCGTTCCACAAGGGGCATGAGAAAATCATTTCCTACCTCTTGCGCCGCTACTCCAAAATAACCATAGCCATCGGCTCGGCAAAAGAGAAGCGAACCAAAGACAATCCGTTTTCAGCCGCGGAAAGAAAGGAAATGATTCGCACTGTTTTGCGCACGCACGCGGGGTGGAAAAAGCGGGTTTCTTTTGCGTTTTTGGCTGATTATGCGTCCAACGCAACATGGGTGCGCGCAGTCTGCTCCCGTTTTCCCTCTTCGCGTTTTGCAGTCGCATCAGCCAACCCGCTGGTGCGCAGGCTGCTTCATGGGGCTGATTATTCGCTTGACCCCTCGCCCTTGTTCCGCCGTGCGGAATGGGAGGGAAAACAGATTAGAAAAAGAATTCGTGGTGAAAAATTTATCTCGTTTTTCGAAAAAGACATTCCGCCCTCTCTGCGCAAATGGATGCGGAGTAAAGGCCGCAAAATCGTCTTTTCTTCTACTTCTCAATCCTGACTTCGGCCCAGTCTCCAACCGCCGCGCGGAACATGTTGGCCAAAATGCGGGCCAGCTCAGGGCGCGTGTCTTTGGGGATTTTCACCACATTCTTCTTGCCCTCCAAAACAATTTCCACGGCAATGCCCTGCTGCTCTGCCAATGCCTTCACTTTGGCGGCAGGCTCGCTAATCACTTCAATCAAATTGACAATGTAGGTCAAATCCTGCTCTGCAAGCGGGTGATTGAAGTCAAGCACCACGCGCCCCGATGAGGCGGATTTCACGCGCGCAGGCACGCCGTCCATGTTCACCATGGCGCCCACCTGCGGCTTCACTCCTTGCTTTGAAAACTCGCGCTCGGGTATGATGCGCAAAAGCTCCTTGTGGCGCGGGCCGAAACCTTCGGAATAGGGAATGTTGATTTTGCCTGTCTGGCCGACTTCCATCTGGCGGATGCCTGCCTCAAGGCCGGGGAGCATCATGCCGCGGCTCATTATCACAAGGCGCGGTCCGTACACTATCTTGGGGTCGAATATCCCCGTGTCGCGGGCGGTCGGAACATCGGTCGTCTCGAATATTGTCTGGTCTGAAGCGCGCCGTCCCGTGAATGCGATGCGCACAAGGTCTCCGGAATTGATTTTAACCATCAAAATCGTTTGTCATATATATAGAGGATTTTTTAAATGTGGCCCGCCATGCTCATACTATCCTCTGTGCAGGGGACCGCAGATCGGTCCGGCCGGTCAGAACAGCATTTTGGGATATACAGAAAATCCCATCTATCGGGTGAATCCTTATGTTCGGCAATTTAAGCAAAGACGACCGCCAGCGCTATCTGGTCATCGGCATGATTCTTCTCTTCGTATTTTCCACTGTTGCCATCTATCTCTTCAACCCCATCGGGGGCGGCGGAAACGCCGGTCCGGCGTCAGCCGACGCCAACAACACCACCCTGCAGTTCACCGGCCGCGGCATAGCCAACGCAACACTAATCTACTGGGAGCCGGTTGTCGTGGTTTCGGGCACCAGCGAAAAGCTTGAAGCTTTCCTGCAGCCGCTCAAATCCAGCGGCATAGTGACCAAAGACCTGCCTCTCGCCGGCGGCCGCGTTCTCGGCCTTTCCGACGCGATATATGTAACCAATCTCACCCGCGACCTTCTTCGCTTCAACCTCACCGTCCGAGGGCAGGGCGCCATCAGCATCGCGCAGGCCCACGTGGACAGCGGCACCGGCATCGCCCGCACCGTGGCCGGCGGAGTCTATAATTTCGAAGACACGCCGATATTCGAAGCCGGCGACGTTTTCGAGGTCGCGTTCGACGCGCAGGTGACCGGCAACACCATCACCGCCGGGCCGGTCAATTTGCAGGCTCTTGCATCCGGCTTGCTCGGCATCGAGGTCACCCCGGAGTCCGTGCGCCTGAACAAAACATTCTGGCAGACGCGCGTTCCGTGGCAAAACCGCACTCTAAACATAGGGCAGTTCCAGATCAACCTCGTAGGCTTTGACACTGCGCGCTACCAGATGCGCTCGTATGTGCAGTTCGCGGCGCCCCTCACAGACAAGCAGAAATCCGCTCTTCTCTCCGCGCCGCCTGCCTGGCTGGACGTCAACAACATACAGTCAGACCTCGTAGGCGTGCAGCTGACCTATACCAACCGCTCGCAGGTGAGCGCAGACCTCGCGGCTCTGGGCGCCACTCCGATTTTCCCGGACTCGCCGCTTGGCGTATTCCCCGGGTCCAGCAACCGCAGCAACGAGCAAATCAGCGCAGACATCTCCCGTGTCTGGGATGAGACCTTCCCGTCCATGCCCACGAATTTCACACAAGGATATGTGCTTGACGTCGTCCTTCCGCCAACCATTGTGCTGAACAGCCAGACATATCAGGTGGCCAACCGGACCATGCAGATTGCCTCAGACTATGCGCCGATGGAGAACGGCACGCTAAAGGGCAGCTTCTCCCCCATCGGCCGCAGCTTCAACGGCTTTTCGGGCGCGCCCATCTACTCGCCGCCCAGCCAAAAGATTGGCGACATTCAGGTGACACAAAGCCGCTGATTTGGCGCATGCCACTTCTGGGCGGCCGGGCTCTGGCGCCAAAACGCCCCTGCCCGTCCTTCCCTTGTGTTTTTTAAGCTTTGATAGGGTTATGAAAGACGACACCATATTTTGGTTGTTTTTTAGAGGTGGATTTCTATGACAGACAAGCGCCCATTCGACGTGCTGAACGCGTCCTTGCACAACACGGTGGTAGTCGGCCTCAAGGGGGGCACCGAGATGCGGGGCACCATGGTCAGCTATGACGTTCACATGAACATCGTGCTGGAGAAGGCAGAGCAGCTCAAAGACGGCGAAGTCAAGCGCGGCATCGGCACCGTGCTTTTGCGCGGCGACTCTGTCGTCTACATCTCGCCTTCGTAGAGAAGCAGTTTTTTTATTTTCATTTCTTTTCTTTTCCAGGGTTTTCTTTTCTTCGCAAAGAAAAGAAAAGCCTAGGGGCACATGGCGCAACGGTAGCGCGCCTGCATGGCATGCAGGAGGCTGGGGGTTCGAATCCCCCTGTGTCCACTTTTGAACCGGCAGCGCCAGCAGGGCTCATTTGTAAGCCAAATAGCAAACAAGAGTAGTCTTCTTTTTCCCCAAGCTCTCGACCGCTTTTCTTTCCACCCGTCCAAAACCAGCAGCCCGCATGGCCCTCTCTACTTTTGCAACAAATTCTTTCGGCCACTGCTCGCCAGGCGCCTTCACAGGATGGTAAAGCAGCACGCCGCCGGCCCGCATGACTCGATGGAATTCGAAAAATAATTTTTTGTCAAGCGAATGCACGTTGGAAAATGTGTGCACCACTGCGTCAAACGATGAGGAGGGAAACGGCAAATTCGACGCGCTCGAAACAGAAATGTGAGATGCAGGAATCGCCTTCCTGTCGCGCAGTTCCAGCATTTTTTTGCTGATGTCGTTGCACCAGACATCCAATTTTCTTCCGGCAGCTTTTGCAAACCTGCAGTCTCCCGCGCTTGCGTCCAGCACCCTGCTGCCGGCGGGTATCAGATGCACAAATGCCTCCAGCTGCTTTTCCCGCTCCGGCTCCACGTGGTAGCGGTAGATTGGCGCAATCGCGTCATAGAACGCGCGCAGCTGGTTCAGGCGGCGGCCGTTCACGTTTGAATAAATGCCGCCCATCCAGCGCGAGAGAACAAAACGACTATGATGAGGTTCAACGAACACGATAATTTTTTTGGGCAGGGCTTTCGTTATTCTGGATTCGAGAATAACAAAAGAATGCGCCGAAGCCCGGCCCGCCAATCCATCAAACGAGTATTCAGCCTCTTTCTCCTTCATCTTGGAGCTTTTCAGCTTTTTCCAGCCCGCCTGCCACACTTTAACGAATTTGGGCAGGGGCCAGTAGCCTTTCGTGATTATCCGGATGCGCCGCACGCCCATTGCAAAACCCACTACAATCAAAACGCGTTATTCGGGGATTTCAATCTCTTGCACCCGCGTCCTTTTCTTTTTGCCTTCCTCACGCCCGCCTTTTTCCTCTCCCGCCTTTTTCCCCCCTCCGTTTCTCAGGGCGTCATAGATGGAGCCGGCCAGCCAAAGCTGGTTGGTCTTGCCCAGCTTTTCGATGCGGATGATTTTCTTGTCCGCAAGGCGCAGCACGGTGCGGTGCGCTTTCAGTCGCGTCATGCCCTCGAGTTTCGACGCCTGCGCCTGCGTGGTGTGGCCTTCGGATTTCAGCAGCAGCTCCACCACTGTCCGCTCCTCGCCGCTCAAAAATGTCAGCAGCATCTGCGCATTGCCCGCAGCCTCCTTCGTCTTGACCTCCACCTGCTCGTGCATGAGGAAATACATCGAGGCGCCGACAACAATGCCCAGCACCGAAACCAGAATCATAATCTCGAAATGATACTCGAACAAAAGCATCACAAGCGGCGGCGCAGGCAGCCCGTTGGTGACATAAATGTAGCTCATCAGCATGGTGAGCACCAGCAGGCCGAATCCGGCAAGCAGTGCGATGGAGAGCAGCAATCTTTGGTTGAATTTCATGTTTCTAACCATTGAAACACCTTTTTTGAATCAAAACCACTGTTTCATTATTCAAACTCATTGTTTCACGCAGCTATATGTATTGTTTCATGCATTGAAATATAAGACAAGCGCCCGCCTGGGCGAGCCCCGGCGGCAAAAAACAACTGGAAAACAAAAAAGCAACCAGAAAAAATTGAAAACAAAACAAGGGTGAAAAATATGGAAGCAACACTCAAGGTATCCGGCATGCACTGCGCAAGCTGTGAGAAAGTAATCTCAATGGCGCTTGAGGATGTTCCCGGCGCCAAGGTTATTTCGGCAAACAGCAAGACCGGCGTGGTCAAGGTTTCTGCGGCAGACGACAAGACTCTGGCCGCAGTCAAGAAGGCCATTGCGGCCGAGGGCTACAAAGTCCAGTAATCAGAAGACAAGTTAATCGTTTGAATGAGGTGTCTCATGCAACTCTATGAAGTTAAAATCAGCGGGATGACCTGCGCCTCCTGTGAGCGCATCATCACCAAATATGTTTCAAAGCTCGATGACGTGACTCTGCTTTCCATCAGCTCTGCCAAGGGCCGCATGTTCATCAAGACGGAAGGCGACAAGCGGGCCGAAATAGAAAAGGCTGTGGAAGATGCAGGCTACAGAGTAACAGACTACACTGCCCGTGATTCGGCAGAATCTTCCGCCCATTCCGGCGAACAGGCAACTGAGAACAAGGCTGGCGACTGCTGCAGCAAGCCGGGCAAGAAAGACACCGACGCGTCATGCTCTTCAGATTCGGCCGCCCTTGTCAGCTTCAAGAGCATTTTCTACGGCATTCTGGACAACAAGCCCGAATGGATTGCCGAGCGCCGCATACTTGTCCACTCAATCGGCTCTCTTCTCGCTCTGGGCCTTTTGCTGGCATTTCTGAACGCGGGCGTATGGCACGCACTGCCCAATTTCTCCACCGCGATGCTGCCTCTTCTCGAGCTCGCCGCGGTTTCGGTAGTGGCCATTGTGGCGGCCGGCTACCACTTCGCATCTTACCACAAGCCCATCTCGTGCTCAATCGGCATGATGGAGGGCATGACGTTCGGCATGATGACCGGATTTATGGTGGGCGCGCTTTTGGGCGCGTCAAGCGGCATGTTCTGGGGCAGCGTGCTCGGCATGCTCATCGGCTGCGTGGCCGGAGTGTGGGCCGGACGCCCCTCGGGCGTGATGGGTATCATGGAGGGCCTGATGGCCGGCGTGATGTCGGGCACCATGGGCGCCATGCTGTCTGTGATGCTGCTGGCAGAACCGCTTGTCATTTTCCTGACGCTGCTCATAGCCCTGTGCGTGATTATTCTCATGGCGCTGGTCTATATGCAGATTCAGGAGCTGGGAACGGTTGACAAGGCGGCTTCGGTGGCGCCTTTCAGCTCCATGGCCAGCACGTCGCTGATATTTTTCGTGTTTCTTTCGTTTCTGATGGTGTATGGGCCCAAGTCGGGTCTGTTGTTTGGAGGGTGATTTGAATGAAAACGCATGAATTCGCTGCAATCGCAATCGTGATTTTGCTCGCGGTCTGGATGGGCTTTGCCGCCCTCTCTCCGAGCTATGCGGCCAGAAACGGAATTCTTCCGGGTCCGCTGGGCGCCGGCGCCGGCGCAAATCTGGCAGGCAATAATGGGGCCGCATCAGGTTCAGGCGGGGTTTTAGGCACTGGCGGTTCGGCCGGCGCTCCGTCCGGCTCAAGCGCTCTCGGCGGTCCGGGCCAGACTGTGACCATCCCAATCAAGGTGGTGAACGGCATATACGACCCCCGCCAGATTACAGTCAAGCAGGGAACCAAAGTCCGCCTCGACCTTGACCCCGCCACTTTCAGGGGCTGCATGTCGGTCTTCAACATCTGGGGCCTTAACCAGAAAATGCAGGTGAATGCCCAGAACCACGTGCTTGAGTTCACGGCCGACACGCCCGGTGTCTACAAAACATCGTGCGGCATGGGCATGGGCGACGGCCGCTTCATTGTAGAGGCAGCCGGCGCAAACTCGGCGGGCGCCAACGCGGCCCCTGCAGCCGGCGGTCTCGCAGCGCCCACCAATCCGTCCGCCGCACCGGCCGGAGGCTCGTGCGGAGCCGGCGGCGGCGGCTGCGGCTGCGGCGGCGGCTGATAAGCTAATATCTTCCTTGTATTTTTTCTTCGAGCGAGAGTATGGCTGGCCAACAGGCCAATGATAGGGGTTTGGTGAAAAAAATGAAAAAAGTTGATTTAACCATTTCCGGAATGCACTGCGCATCTTGCGCCACTCTGATTACGCGCGGCCTCTCAAAAGTGCCGGGCGTGAAGATGGCGAACGTCAATTACGCCGCCGGCCGCGCGCTGGTGGAATATGACGAGTCGGCGGCAGATGAGGCGACCCTCACAGCCAAAGTAAAATCTCTTGGCTATGTTGCCAGCATAGGCGTCGACCCTGAACGCGAGAAGAAACTTCGGGCTGCCGAGATTTCCGAGCTCAAGACAAAACTCATCATAGGCACGATTCTCTCCATCCCAACCATCCCGTTGGGCATGTTCCTCATGGACTTCCCCAACCGCCTCCTGTTCCTCTTCCTGCTTGCCACTCCAGTGCAGTTCATTGTTGGCCTTTCCTTCTATCAGGGAGC
Source organism: Microcaldota archaeon (assembly GCA_021814005.1). GTDB lineage: Archaea > Micrarchaeota > Micrarchaeia > Anstonellales > Anstonellaceae > CAIXYX01. Next base: position 7,548 of record JAKAJC010000013.1, on the reverse strand, counting down.
CATCTCCTCCGCGCGAAACAAGACTGCATCAATGGACACCCTCATAGCCATCGGCACCACGGCCGCCTATCTCTACAGTCTTGCAGCCCTCTTCGGCTTTGTGGAGGAGCAGTACTTCGAGGTCGGCGCCACCCTGATCACCCTGGTCATTTTGGGCAAATACCTTGAGGCCATTGTCAAGGGCAAGGCGTCGGAAGCAATCCGCAAGCTGATGGATTTGGCGCCAAAGCAGGCAACAGTTGTTCGGGGCGGCAAGGAAATGATTGTCAATGCAGCCGACATCGTGCTTGGCGACATCATGGTAATCAAGCCGGGCGAGAAAATCCCGACAGACGGCACCGTAGTGGACGGCCATTCCTCGGTTGACGAGGCCATGCTCACCGGAGAAAGCATTCCGGTCGAGAAAATGAAAGGCAGCAAGGCATTTGGCGCCACAATCAACAAGCACGGCGTGCTTTATGTGCGCGCCGAGAAAGTGGGCGCAGACACCGCCCTCTCCCAGATTGTCAAGCTGGTGGAGGAGGCGCAGGGCAGCCGCGCGCCTATCCAAAGATTGGCAGACCAAATCAGCGCAGTATTCGTGCCAATCGTCATTGCCATCGCCATCCTCTCATTTGCAGGCTGGTACTGGCTTCTGACATCTGGAATAGCGGCTTCATTTATTCCGGCAGCTCTCATTCCAGCCCACCTGTTCTCATTCGCCCTCCTCGCGGCCGTGTCGGTGCTGGTGATTGCCTGTCCCTGCGCGCTGGGCCTCGCCACGCCCACTTCCATCATGGTGGGCACAGGCCTCGGGGCGCAAAAAGGCATTCTTTTCAAAAATGCCGAGGCGCTGGAGGGAACACACAAGGTGAGAGCAGTTGTCTTTGACAAGACCGGCACTCTTACACAAGGCAAGCCGAAAGTGACCAACATAATCTCGCTCAGCCCGAAATTCGACGAGGCGCACGTGCTTTCCCTTGCCGCCTCCATAGAGAAAAGTTCGGAGCACCCCATCGCCGACGCCATTGTGGAAGAGGCAAAGGCACGCAATGCCAAATTCATGGCAGTCAAATCATTCAAGGCCGTGCCTGGCCATGGCGTTGTGGGCAAAATCGGCAACAAGGCGGTTTCATTCGGCAATTTGAAAATGATGAAGTCTGCCGGCGGAAGCCTTGCGGCCGAAGCAACATCCAAAATGCAGGCACTTGAATCCGAAGGCAAGACCTCGATGGTTCTTCTGGTCAACAAGACTCCTGTCGGCCTTGTCGCAGTGGCCGACACCCTCAAAGAAACCTCCCCGCAGGCGGTGGCCGAGCTGAAAAAACTCGGTTTGCAGGTCTGGATGATTACCGGCGACAACAAGCGCACTGCGCAGGCCATTGCGCAGCAGGCCGGAATAGAAAATGTGCTGGCTGAAGTGCTGCCGTCAGACAAGGCTGACGAGGTGCAGAAGCTGCAAAGCCGCGGGCTCAAGGTGGCCATGGTTGGCGACGGCATAAACGATGCGCCGGCGCTTGCGCAGGCCGATTTGGGCATTGCCATGGGCTCGGGCAGCGACATCGCCATAGACTGCGGAGACGTTGTGCTGATGAGGAGCGACACGGTGGACGTGTCCCGTGCAATCAAGCTCGGGCGCGCCACCATCTCCAAAATCAAGCAGAATTTCTTCTGGGCGCTCATCTACAATGTGCTGGGCATCCCCATCGCGGCAGCCGTGCTCTACCCATTCACCGGCTGGCTGCTCTCGCCCGTCATCGCGGGCGGGGCAATGGCGCTCTCTTCAGTGTCGGTGGTCGTCAACTCGCTGACGCTGAGGTGGACAAAGCTTTGAGCATATGACAAAAATTCAAATCAGGTGATTTACTATGGACATTATGCAATTTCTGTCAGCCAACAAGAGCGGCGTTTTCATCGCAGTTTTCGTCCTTCTCTTGGGCAGCGTGGGTTATTTCACGCTCAACAAGGGGGGCAGCGCAATGGGCGGGGCGGGCGCGCCGCTGGAAGTGTTCGACGGCCTCCACCTCAAGGTCGTCTGGACAGATTCGGGCGAGCCGCAACTCATCGCGCACGCGCGCAACAACGCCATGAGCCGCTTCACTGCGGCCGAGGGCCAGCCGATTCCCGAAGACGGCTCGGTGGTGCTCGGCTCCATGGAGGGCGCGCTCATGAAAAAAGAGGGCGAATATTCCAAAATCGGAGATTCCCTCAAAGACTTCGAGGGCCTCAAAGTGAGCGTGGGCGGCGTGCTGTCCAAGACCGGAACAGTTGTCGACCGTTTCCATCTGCTTGACGCGGCCCAGTTCAATTCGCTCGGAGAAAAGCAGGATGTCGCCTATATCAAACTCTCGACCGAAAAAAGCCCCAAGCTTTTCTACACTCTCGCGACCGGCGACAACCGCACCCTGCCTGCGCTCAAGCTGGCCGAAGGCAAGATGTCCGACTATTCCATCCAAAATCTGGCGGGTGACAAATACTACCCGCTCATAGTGGGCTCTGACGAGGCCAAGGTGATGCGCAAAGAGAAGCTGTTCGCAAAACCCGGCGACACAATCCGCGGCTTCTTCGGCCGCAACGTCTATCTGGTGGGCGTGCTTGCGCCTGCAGGCAACGCTCTGGACGACATGCACTTCACTCCGCTGGGCCCGAACGAATGGGGCGGATGAGGGGAACTGATGAGGGGCTAACGGAACGGACCAAGGCCCGCGCCTTTCATCATTTCATCCGTGCGGAGAGCGAATCGGCTGGAGCGGCGCACGTTCGGCAGGCGGCCGGCACGGCCGGCAGCATTCGAGGGCGGCAGGATTCTGACCGAACGGCGTCTATCTCGAATTGAGGTAGAGCAGCACTCCTGCCGCCGCCGTGGTGAGCAGGTTCTGCAGGATGATGGACCAGCCGTAGGCGCTGTGCAGTGCTAGATTCGGGAAGAGAGCCGAATTGCTCATCAGCGCGTGGGCCATCAGCACATAAGCCAGGACAATCAGGCCAAGCGTGAATTCGCTGCGCACGCGGAGATACATCTGCACATACTGCATGATGAGCCAGGCCAGCAGGAGAATGTTGACAACGCCAAGCGCGTTGGCCAAGCCGGTCGGGGCTGTCGGGCCAAGAGCCGCCAGACAACCGGTATATCCGCTCGGTGAGGGATTGGATGACGTGGCCCATAGAATGGCGATGGTGAGAAGCACGAGCACTATGGCGACCGCTGGCGGCAGGAGCCCGGGCCCCTGCTCATCCCCATCAGCGTGCTTTTTCGAGAAATCTGCGGACTTCATCCAGCATCCCCTCCATCTCTGGCGACAGCGCATATGCCTTGCCGTATCCTTCCCCGATGCAATCCAGCAGGCCGTGCTTTAGAAGCACTCCCAGATGGTGCAGGGCGGTCTTGTAATCTATCTCCAGCCCGTCCGCGATGCGCTTGGCATTGGCCGGATGCTTGGAGATGAACATGATTATTCTCGCCCGGTTGTGGCCACCGCGCGAGCCGGCGATAAGCCAGTAGAGCAGCTTCTTGAGTAACATCATGGGCTTCTACCTCGGGCCAGAATTTAAATCCATCAGGACCCGGGTCCGGACTCGCTTCAATCAATGGCATGCGCGCTCACCGTCCCGGCTGGTTCGGGAGTCTGGATGGTCTTTGCTGGTTGCAGCCGCCGAATCCGCTTGGTGCTTCCCGTGCCCGCCCATCATCAGAAGATGGCACAAGAGCATGGAAATAATGAAGATGGCCGGAATCCAGTCGCCTCCGATGCCAAATGCAGGAAGGGCGAAGAGAAGCAGAATTGGGATGAAGCAGCCCAGAGCCATCAGCAACCCGTGGTTTTTTGAGAAATCCATATGTAACACCTCGTTAAATGCCAGCGGCAACTTTCCTCTGCGCTGGCGCGTCCTTATGCGAGAGAAGCCGGCCGAGAAGCGCCTCGGCATTGCGCGCATCCGCGTAATCTGCGGCGGTGACCTCGAGCGCGCGGATTGCACGCTCGTTCTGCATCACTTCCTGTTCCATCTGCATCACCCCTCAGTCGTTTTGAAAAAATGAAGGGCCGCCTCAATGGCAGCCCAATTCCCCGTGCAGCCGGCCGAACTCCTGAGCCGTGTAATCCGAGCCGTGCATCGCATTGTGCATCTGCCGCATGCTCTCCCGGAACGCGACTCCGTCCTGCGCATCACCCGGCCAGGCCGTGCTCTGCACCTCCATCATGCGGTTTTCCCACTGGTTTGGTGCGTCCCATCCGTTCATTATCCCGTTCGCTCCGTTCCGGTCCGGGACGGCCCAAGCAAATGCCGCGAGGCCCAGAATGGCCAGCATACCCAAAGCCGACATGGTCTTCCTTTCCATTTCCATCACCTCGTCTTTTTCGCGTACGGTTCAATCTCCGTCGCGTTGATGAAGGGAGGCGGACCGGTTTAAATAAGATTTTTCCGCGTTTGAGCCCCAGTTAGGCCCTAATCTCGCCATAATCGGACGGAAGAAGAATTCTGTGCCAGCTAAACCCTTTTTCAAGCCGAGCGGGCGCGTTTCGGATCTTCAATTATCTTCAGCCCTCAAAAAGGGGTCTTGCCCATGTCCAGCCCTCCCGCGCAATACCTTTTGAAATGCGCGAGGAAGCACGGAGTTGGCATCGTTTGTTTCGTGAAAAGCGGCCTGAATTTTGGATTTTGCGCGGGCTCCGGATATCCTGCTCTATCACGGTCTGCCTTTTGTTCGCTTTATTTCCTCGGAAAAAAGAGTGCGCTGCCGCAGAAATCAATGAGGATATACAGAAATGGAAAAGAAGCCCGTTCATTGTATTGTTGCAAAATACGCCACCAAAACGGGCCGGCTCATTTGATGGCATCCATTATTTCCTTCTTTATCCTCACAGAATTCGTCTTTCCTGCCGCTTCCTTCTCAAGCAGCCCCCTTGCGACAAGGCGGTCTATCACACGGTGCGCCTTCACCTTGCCGACTCCCTCAATCCTTGACAGCTCGGCCTGGAGCGCCTCCCCTCCCCTATCGGCAATCTTTCCGACAAGCTTGGATTCGGTCGGCTCAAGCATGGCAAGGAACGCCTTCTTCCGGTCAATCCTGCTTTCAGGCAGCGCAATCCTGCGCTCAAAGTAAAGGTAGGAAAGCCCGATTCCGAAAGCAAAGCCGAGGATGATAAGCGCAGGGAGATAGGCCAGCAATTCCGAAATATACCTGTCGCTGGGGCATGAGTCGGTGCAGGCAAGCGGCGCGTTGCGCATCAGCGTCTGCGGCGCATACGCGACGATGAGCATGAACGCCGAAAAAGCCAAGAACCCGATTAAGGTCTTTTTGTTGCCCTGAATCATGCCACAACTACTGCCCAAAAAGTATTAAACATTGCGGCAGGCGCAAGGCAGCGAGGATTTCGCCAAAACGCGTGGTTTCAGTTTTGGAAACCAGTGTTTCACCAATTATCATATATGGTTTCAACTTCCATCTATCATGAAAATGCCGGCACCGGCTGGCTCTGGAGGTTGGATAATGGAAGAACAAATCAGGAACAACGATTCTGGGACGCACGAGCCGGCTCACGCCCCGCGCACTCATGCCCATTCTGGCGATGCCGACAGCAACGCGATGTACGTGCTGCCGTTCGCGGTGATTATCGGGATGCTGATATTGAGTATCGCGATATATTTCTCCGCGGGAGGAATCATTTCGGCGATAGATGCCACGGATTTCAACTCCAAGGTTGCCTTCAACGGGCAGGGCTACGCCGCCCAGCCGCAGGCCCAAGCCGCCCCGGCGCAGGCTCCCGCACAGCGCCCGTCGGCCGCCCCGTCCCCATCAATCCCGTCAGCCGGCGGTTGCGGCGTTCCCGCCGGAGCCCCGGGCTCCCCGGCCGGGGCCGTGGCCAATATCGACGTGAGCGGCCGCCCCGTGCGCGGCAGCCCGAACGCTCCAGTGACGATTGTGGAATTTTCAGATTTCGAGTGCCCGTTCTGCCAGAGGGCTGAACCCACCGTGCGGCAAATCATGAATGACTACAACGGCAAGGTTAAGCTGGTTTACATGCAATTCCCGCTTTCGTTCCACCCCAACGCCCAGAAGGCGGCCGAGGCGTCGGAATGCGCGGGCGACCAGGGCAAGTTCTGGGAATACAACGACCGGCTTTTTGACACCAAGCAGCTCGACGTGGCCAGCCTCAAGCAGCATGCCGCGGGCCTCGGTCTGGATACGGCCAAGTTCAATGCCTGCCTGGATGGCGGAGCCAAGTCATCCGCAGTGGGCGCGCAAGCGGCCATGGGCAGCCAGAACGGCGTGAGCGGAACCCCAAGTTTCTTCATCAACGGGAAACCCATTGTCGGCGCGCAGCCCTACGAGAATTTCAAGGCCATAATCGACGCCGAGCTTGCGAAGTGAGGGTTTCCCTCCTTCGTTTTTTTCTTTTTTCGTTTTTCCCCTTCGGGGGCAGGGAGATGAATTATGATTCCATGCATTATCGCGCTCATCGTGTCCGCCGTGTTGTCCATATTCTCGGCCAAGTACAGAAAACTCACATTGGAGGCCTTCCGCTGCGTCCTGCGCAAGGCGACGCTCAGGCCCTGCGAGACGGGCATGGACGAGCGCATGCGCGCCGAGGCCGTGGCGCACGTTCTGAGGTATTCGCCGCCCGCCGCCCGCGTAGTGAACCGGCATTTCGAGGCCGTCTCCGCCGTCTTCTTCATCCTAAGCATTGCCAGCTTCGCATACAGCGCGCTCAGCGTTTACAACTTCTACTATTACGGAAACTGCGAGGGGCCGGTCGCCACTGGCGCCTGCTTCCTCAACACCTTGACCGGAGATTATGGCCGGTTCAGCGAGCCGAAAGAACTCATCGCGCCGGCAGAATTGGACGGACTGGTCACCGGGGACCGGGGCGCCCGCAACACCATAATCGAATTCGGCTGCTTCACCTGCCCCTACACCGCCGATGCCGAACCCGTGGTGAAGCGGCTGCTGGCCGAAAACAACGGCTCGCTGCTGTATGTTTTCAAGCCTTTCCCGCTGCCGAACCACAAATCCAGTTCTGCCATTGCCAGCGCCGTGCTTTGCGCGGATAGGCAGGGGAAGGCGTGGGAATTTAGGGACTCGGTTTTCAGCAACCAGAAAGAGTGCATATCCGGCGGGATGCAGGCGATCGAAACGCTCGCCGCCGGTACTGGACTAGACATGGGCCGGTTCAGGCAGTGCATGGACAACAACGAGACCGGGGCGGAGCTTGACCGATATATCCAGCAGGGGAAAGAAGCCCGGATATACGCGACGCCGACCTTTTTCGTGAACGGGAAGCCGATTGTGGGGCCGAAACCGATAGAAGAGTTCAGAAGGGAAATGAAATCAGACGGCTGGGGTGGCGGATGAAAGACCTAAGAGCAGATTTCCCGTTGCTATCCCGGCATCCGAAACTTGTATATCTGGACAGCGCCTGCACTTCGCTAAAGCCACAGGAGGTGCTGGAGGCCGAGCGCGCGTATTACACCGAATTTGGAGCTTGCGCCGCGCGCAGCTCGCATTCCCTGGGTCGGCAGGCCAGCGAGCAGGTTGAAAATGCCCGCGAGCAAGTGTCGGGATTTGTT
>JAKAJC010000027.1 GCA_021814005.1 Microcaldota archaeon | reverse complement strand
GGACGAATGCAGCGAGAATGTGCAGAAATTGTTTTTGAGCCTGTGCAATGTCAGCAGGCGCTCCTCCATCTGCCCCTCCTCGAAAATAAAAATCGGCGTGTGCGGCGCGCTCTCAATGTTCGCGGCCAGAGCCAGCTGGGCGAATTCTTCTGGCTTGCGCCCGGTCGCCTCAATTATGCGCACAACATCAAAGCCTGTAATCGGCACTGCAAATCTGTTGCAGCAGCGCACTCCACAAGAGAGACAGGGTTCGGTAATTGGGATAAGCGGGCAATGGCCTGCGCCCGCGCCAGCCTGCCCAATTGGTTCATCCATCAATCTGGCCGTCTTTTTCACGTGCTTTATCTTCATGTTTAGATTTAGGCAGGCAGTATTTTAAGGTCTGATTGATGAATTATTGACGAGGGATAACTATGCCGTCCGAGGTATATACGCAAAAAAAGCGCGCTCCTGAAGCAGGTATTCCTGCCATTCCGATGGAGGAGAGCCTCAGCAACCTTCAGGTAGTGGCTTCCAAGAATCAGACTCTCAGCCCCACCGAGGCCGCCGGCGCAAAAGCGTTTTCCAATCTTGTAGGCGCCACATACGCGGCCCACAAAAAAGAGCTGACGCACCGCATAGACATCGCCTAAAGTGAGTGTTATGGAGCTTGACAAATTTCTCGCATCCATTGACTGGAGCCGAGTCAAGCGCATCCACACCTCGCGTCATGGAAATTTCTCCTCTTTCTCGGTCGAGGTTGACAAAAAGCGCCACGTTGTCACAATCGGCACCGGCCCCGACAGCACCACCCTGACCGTATCTGATTCCAAAGGCCACATTCTGGTGCATGCTGTGCAGCAGGCTGGGCAAATGATGTTCTATGCCCCAAGGCCGGGCACCACTTCTGTCTTTACCAACAATCTTGAGCTGCTAGCGCCAATCAGGCTCACAGCTCAGGGAGAGAGAACCGGACCAACCGCGCCCGGCGTGTAATCTTGAGGTGGCATGTATGAACACCACCACTATCAACGGCGTGCGCATCACCCTTTTCGGCCACGCCAGCGTCATGTTCGAATATGCGGGCCAGTTCATCTACGTTGACCCATACGTGCTCGGCCCCTCTCCGCGCCCAGCGAGCCTTATTTTGCACACCCACAAGCACTTCGACCACTGCGTTCTTCCAGCCTCCATCACCACTTCCTCAACAAATGTCATCGGCCACGGCTGCAAGCATCCGGCCCAGTCCGCGGAAATCGGCTCTGCAATAAAATTCGGCGCGCTCACAATCCAGCCCGTGCACGCCTACAATCCAAACAAGCCCTATCATCCAAAAGGAGAGGGAGTGGGCTACATTTTCGCCTTCCCGGTTCAGGGCGGCACATTGCGCATCTATGTTGCCGGCGACACCGACCGCATTCCCGAAATGGCCTCATACAAATGCGATGTTGCCATACTGCCTGTGGGCGGCACATACACCATGAATATGGAAGAGGCTGCCGATGCGGTTGTTGACATCAAGCCCAAAGTCGTTATTCCTTATCACTGCAATTATCTGTCTGAATCCAAAGTCGACCTCTCATTATTCAAGCAGCTCGTGGCCGATAAGGCAAAAGGCGTGGACGTGAGAATTCTTGCACCCTAGTTTATTTTTCTAATTTTCAGCCAGTGCGGGGTAGAATTAAAAGCCGCTGCGCCATCTTCTGTCTATGGAATGGATGCGCAACAAGCCCATCACGCTCCTGTGTCTGGCCGGCGGGGCGGTCAGTGTTCTTCTTGCATGGCAGATGGGCCAGCCAATCCTCTCGGCAATTGCAGCCCTGTGCTTTCTCGCAGCCATCGCAATATGGCGCATGGGCTGGTGGCTCGGCCCGTTCGTAATGGGTGCAACCAAAACAAAGATTGGCGGGGATGACGGCGAGCTTCTTCCTTCCGGAGACGTGCTGGTCTCGCGCACATCATCGGGCTGGCGCGCCAGCATGTTTCTGGGCGTGCAGTTGCGCGAATCGGCCACCTCTTCAAGCACGAGCCAGCAGTCGCTTATGATGGAGCTGTTCGAAAAAGCTCTCGGCGGCCTGCGCTATCCTGTTCAATTATCTGTGATGGTCTGCCCGCTCGACACATCAGACCACATCCAGAAGCTTGAGGAGCGCCGAAGCTTGGCCGAGCACCGCAAGGCAAACCTGTCGGGCGCGCGCAGTTCTGACGAGGCCGCCAAGCTTGAGCGCGAAATAGATGCATACACTGTTCAAATCCGCCGCCTCTCCGGCGGCGAGAAGCCGATGAAAGTTGCCGCATGGGCGGCCACAACCGCTCTCGGCCTCACGCGCGAAGAAGCTGTCAGCCGCGTGCGAGCGCAGGCGCAGGAAAGCATTTCTGTTTTGTCAGGCTCGCTGGCCTGCACAGTGTCGGTGCTGGCGGGCGATGAATTATTGCGCGCAGCCGACTGGCAGAAATGGATGCCCGTGAGCAGGGCTGAGCTGGAAGACCAGACATTTTAGGTGGCAAACCCCGTCTACTTGATTTGGTTGGGGTTGCACTTGCTCAGGCACAGCAGCTGGTCGTTCTTGTCTGCAATCCGGTAGCAGGTGTTGTAATCCCGCGCGCCGGAGAGGCACCAGCTTGTAATGCATGTGTTGCGCGCCTCCAAATTGTCGAGCGTGGTGCACACTGCCACATCTTTGGACTGCAACGCCTGATTGTAGGTGCAGTTGTTCAGTTCCGCGCCGCTCATAGACGGGCAGCGGGGCTCAATCCATGCCTTGAGCTGTGATGCTGAAGCGGGCGCTGGCTGGGCATTATTTCCCGAAGACGTGCAGCCCGCGGCAAACAGCATAATCAGCATCGTGCCAAATACCACAAACAATCCTGCTTTCATGCATGTCACCCCCATTCACTTGTGAATGCCTTTTCATACGGAGTATATAACCCCGACCGCTTGTCTGTCAATCGCCTGCCCTCGCCGCTTTTTCTGAGATAGGTTTTTAGCCCCCCACCTCGTTCATCTTGCCTATGGGCCGTCTGACGCCCCTCACTGTTTTCAGCCGGGATTTGGCCAAGCGCCGCTTCTGGGTGCGACCTCCAGAGCCCACTCCAGACCTTTTGATGGCTCCGCCGGGCGAGGGCGTGTATCTGGGCCGAAGCTCCATGCTGGCAGTGCCTGTTTACTGGGATTTTCACAGACTGGCCAACCCGCACTTGGCCGTTGTAGGCATGACCGGTTCGGGCAAATCCTATTTCATCAAAACCCTGATTACCCGCGCCTGGCGGCAGTGGTCAACGCCCTCTCTTATTCTTGACTGGGCCGGTGAATACAGCCCCTGGGTGGAGGCGGCGGGCGGCCGCGTGGTCCGTTTGGGCAAATCCGCAGGCCTCAATGTGCTGGACTGCAGGCCGTCGGCAAAAAAGCTGCTGCCAGAGCAAAATGAAGAAGACACTAATGCAGCACAAAAAGAGGCAAAAAAATCCTCCGAAGCCGAATTCGCCTATACTCCACGCTTTAGAATTGAGCAGCTGGTAACATCATTCAAAATTCTGGGCGAGCTGGGGCATCATCCGCGCGCAGTGCGCCTCTTGCAGGAGTCGTTGGAAGAATCATTTAGAAAAAAGCGCATAAACCCAGACAAACCTCTTCTGGCATCACGCCCGTCAAAATCCATTCCAACACTGCGCGATGCGCTCAAGCTTTTGCACAAATCAGCCGGCAGAAAAACAAAAGACGATGACATGTCGGCCGCGCTGGGGCTGATGGAATTTTTCTGCCCGCCCGGTGCAGACTATTTCTCGCGCTCCGGAGGTTTGCGGCTCGAGGATTTGGTGGGCCCCGGCCTTGTGTCGGTAGACCTGTCCGGTCTGCCGCACGAAGCCCACCGTTCATTAGCCGGCCTCACCATTTTGCAATTGCTCAAAGAGCGCATGCGCTCATCCGGCTGGAGCCGCACCCGCCGCCTGCGCCTTCTGGTGGTGGCTGACGAGGCATGGAAAATCGCGCAGGACGAGCGCTCGGATTTGGTGGCCATCATGCGCGAGGGGCGAAAATACGCCTTCGGCCTCGCCGTTGCCTCTCAAAATCCTACAGACTTGTCGCAAACCATTTTCTCAAATGCCGGCACACTGCTGGCCTTCCGTTTGCAATTGCACGAATACCGCGAAATATTGCGCCAGTCATTGCAGGCGCCGCCAACTCTTACCCAACAGCTCGAGCGCCTGGCGGTGGGAACCGCGCTGGTGCGCTTTGCCTGGGACAAGCCGGGCGAGTCTGCCATGCCGTTTTTGCTTGATGTTGAAGGAGAAGAGCCGGCCAATCCGTGGAAAATCAGGGTGGATGATATGGATGTTGATATTGAACGCGAGGATTTGCGCAAGCGCCTCTGGCGCCTTGGCTTGAGCGACGCACAAATATCTTCTGTCTGCTCGGCCTTTGAGCGGGCCGACCGCACGCTTGCGGCTGAAGAGCTGGCCCGTGTGCTGACAGGCTTCGGCCTCAGCCGCTCTGTCATTCTCTCATTTCTAAGGGGCTTGGGCGTGCCTGACGACCAGCTGGTGCGTCTCTTCTCGCGCCTTGCAGCGCGCTCACTGGGCGTGCGGCCCGACGAGCTGGTTTCAATAGAGGTGTCGCATGACAAAAAGAAGTAAGTCCAAAAAGAAGCTGGCCCGCTCGAAGAGAAACGAGTCGACCGTGTCTTTCACGCAAGAAGAGACATCTCTACAATCTCTTTCCACCCAGCAGGCCTCCCTCCCAACCAATTTCGAATCTTCCCCACCTCTTCCGGTCTCTACGGGCCGCTCCTCCTCTCCATCCAATCCGCTCTCGCGCGGTCTTACCCGCCTCGTGGCGGGGCGGGGCAAGCAGGAGCCGCCTCCATCTGTTCTCTCACTTGATGTGCCGATGCATCTGGGCGGCTCGCCAAACCAGTGGATGTCCTCCCTCTCCGACCTCGGCTTCACTGCCGCGCGTGCAGGCGCAGGCCGCCTTGACCTTGAGCTGGCCGAATCTCTTGATTTATCGGGCCAGCCGCACCAATTCATCAGAATAAGCATGAGCCCTTCCGGTGCGCAGGCGCAATATACCCAAACCGCAACCCAGCATCCGGCCCGCCGCCGCCTGCAGGCATTGCAGCTTATCATGCTCACTCTTTCGGCCTCAAATGCTGTGCCGCCGCAATCAGCATTCGCGCGCTCTGTTGCCGACGGCATCAGCGCGGCCCTCGAGCTGACCGACACCAGCACTGATGCTCTCAAACTGAAATCAGAATCTCTTGAGAAGCAGGTGCGCGAGCTGCAGGCCCGTTTGCGCCAGTTCGAAGCCCAGCGCGAAGCGGATGCGCGCAGGCAGGTGGACGATGCGCAGTCAATTCAAACGCTTGGGGCCCGCCTTGCAAAACTTGAAACTTTGCCTGATTCGGCGCTGGCAGAAGAGCTGATGGAATGGCTGCGCGCGCACGACGGCGCAATCAGCATCAACGATTTCTCCCGCCATTCAGGCGTGTCACAGGCCCGTGTCGAGGACATGCTTGACCGTTTGTGCAAAGCGGGGCGCATACAGCGGGTGGGCGAATGATGAAAAAATCAAAAAAGAGGGCACGGGGGCGGATTCGCTCATCGCCCGCACCGTCAAATCCTTCCATGCGCTTTAAAATAATCAATTCCGCACCAGTGCTGGCGCACTATAGGATAATCAGCCCGCCCTCAAGCCCGCTTGCTCGTGCAAAGGGCTGGCTTTCGCATCAAAAAGTCAGGTGAACTAATGGCTCTCATCCGCATTTCGCAAAAAGACTTGTGCAAACTCTCAGGCCTCAAGCCCTCGCAGGTCGAGCCCACGCTCACCTCTTTGGGCATTCCTCTTGAAAGTGCGGAAGGCGACGAGCTGGCACTGGAAATCACGCCAAACCGGCCAGACTGGCTGTCTGTGGAGGGCGTGGCTCGCTCGTGCTGGTCATGGCGCACTTCAAAACCCAAAATCTACAAGGCAGCCGCCCCGTCGGTTCATTTTGTTCTTGATGCGTCGGTGCGCGATGTCCGCCCAATTCTTGGTTCTGCCATTGCGCGAAACGTGCAGCTGGATGAAAATCAGCTTGCATCCCTTATTCAACTGCAGGAAAAACTGCACGACACGCTGGGCCGCGGCCGAAAGAAAATGGCCATAGGCCTTCATGACATGAAAGCCATCCAGCCGCCTTACACCTACAAGGCCGTCGGTCGCGAAGAGGTGCGCTTTGTTCCATTGGGCCGCTCCTCGCCCATGACTCCGGAACAAATTCTGCTTGAGCATGAAAAGGGGCGCGAATATGCCCATCTTGTGGGCGCGCGCTGCCCGCTCATTACTGATTCAAACGGCGAGGTGCTCTCATTTCCGCCCATAATCAACGGCGAGCGCACTCGCGTCGGTCTCTCAAGCCATGACCTTCTCATAGACTGCACCGGCACCAGCGAGGAAACCGTGCGTGTCACGGTGAACATCTTGGCAGCCGCCCTTTCAGACAGGGGCGCGCAAATAGAAGAAGTGTTCATCAACTCAAAGCCATACTCAATATTCAAGCCGCAAGTCAGCCCGCTTCCGCGCGCTGGTGCAAGCAAACTGCTCGGCCTGCCTCTGGATGCGCCGGCAATCATCCGCCATCTGGCGCGCATGGGGCATGAGGCAAGCGCAAAAGCGGTGCGCTCGCCGGCTTTCCGCGCCGACCTTCTTGACGAAGTTGACTTAATCGAGGACATTGCCATCTCAATCGGCTACAATGAGCTGCCCATGCCTCTGCCCTCTTTCGGCTCAATTTCCTCATCAGTGGAAAACTACGGCGCAATGCATGAAGCCGCGCTCGGCCTTGGCTATTTCGAGGTCATGAGCTGGATTTTAACAAGCGAGGCTGTTCTCAAAAAGTCGGAATGCGCAGGCCCATCTTTGCGCGTGAGCAATCCGCTCACAGAAGAATTCACCACCCTGCGCCCGTGGCTTTATCCAAACCTTCTTGACATTCTTGCCCATTCAAAATCAGAGCCTCTTCCAATCTATTTGTATGAAATCGGTCCTGTTGAGAGGCCGAACTCATCCGCAGCAGAAACCGCGCCCGATTTCACTCAGGCCACACATTTCTCGTCCATTTCAATGCACCCAAAAACAGGATTTTCTGAAAATTGGGCGCATTTGAGCGGCATAGCCCGCTCTCTGGGCGCAACGCTCACGCTTCGCGAGGAAGACATTACTGGCTTTATTCCGGGCCGCTGCGCCCGCGTGCTAAAAGACGGCCATGTCATCGGCCTTGTCGGTGAAGTTCACCCGCGCGTGCTGGAGGCGTTCGGTTTGGAGCAGCCTGCGTCATTGTTTGAAGTGGAAGCAGATGCGCTGATGAAAAAACAGGACTCAAAGAAAAAAGAATAATTCTAATTTGCGCTTTTTTATTCCGGAGCATATCCGCTGGCTTGCCCTTCGGCAATGTATGCCAGCGCCATCAGCCGCCGCCCCAAAGTCGTGGAATTCCAGCGCACAGCGAGGCGCCACTCTTCGTTTTCTTTGAGAATCTGCGGCGGAACCGCTCCCCACACCTGCGGCTGGTCAAGCCGAAGCGTCCGCTTCTCGTTCTGGTGCGAAAGCGCCGTCTGCCACAGGCGCAGTGACACTTCCCACGGGCCGGTCTGCGCAATCTTCTGGTCGAATTTTCTCTGCACCGTCATTTCATCCTTGCGCTCCTCGTCTCCCAAACCGAGCACGGCCCCGACAACGTTTTCATATTCCTGCGGGAATGCCTTGAAGTAATGTGCCAGCATCTCGCGGATTGAAATCAGGCGCACGGCCACCTGGTCGTGTTTTATCTGCGCGCCGGTCGGCTCCACAAGCCCCTGCGGCATTGCCTCGATTTCGCCCGCCATTATCTCCTCGCCAACCCACGGCTTGGTTTTCGCCTCGCGCAGCGCGCCGGGGCGGACAAACAAACAGGGCCAGCAGCTCAATCCGCCGACCGGCCTGCCTCCGGGGCTCTCGTTCTCAATGCGCGTTTCCTCGTGCGCCATGAGCAGCAGTTCCATCAAATCAGGGGCTGAAAATCTTTCGGCTGAAAGTTTTGCCCAGAATCTGCTGAGCACTTCCTGAATTATGATAGGATTTCCGTCGCAATTCACAAGCAGCCATCTCGCTATCCATCCGGCGGTCTGCCCGAGCTGCGCCTCCATCTGGCGGAAAACCTCGTCATCCGGCGTGCGCGCGGGCTGCCTCTGAACCATTCCCGGCCCCATGCTCTGCTCTTTTGTTTTCTGTAAAATCAGGTCCATGAAGCGCCGCGCAAAAGATGCGTGCGCAAGCCCCATCGGCACAAGCGGATTTGGAATAGGTTTTCCGACAATGGCCTCGGGCAGCCGAGGCAGCGCTGCGGGCTTTGCAGCCATCTGCATCTGGGCCATGCCGGGGCTTGAGCGTACGATGTGCGGCAATATCTGGTCGAGGCGTACCGCCATATGGCGGAAGAACTCGGCAGAGGTTTAAGTATGTTATGCCCGACCTGCCACGTCGTTTTATGGCCTCGGCACCGATACCGGCACTTGCGTAATCAGGTCAAAATCTGCTGCGCAACCTTTGCGGCGTCAAACGGCACCAAATCCTCGTATTTCTGGCCGGTGCCCAAAAACAGAATCGGCACGCCTGTTGCGTGCGTCAATGAAATGGCTGTGCCGCCCTTTGCGTCGCAGTCAAGTTTTGTCAAAATGGCGCCGTCAATTCCGATTGTTTCATGAAATGTGCGTATCTGGTCCATGAGCGCGTGCCCGCCTATGCTCTCGCCAATGTAAATCTTGAGGTCAGGCTTGACCACACGGTTGATTTTCTTCAATTCGTCGAGAAGATTGGTGTTTGTGTCCTGCCGCCCGGCAGAATCTATGAGCACGACGTCTATTTTGTGGGCCTGCGCATAGCGCACTGCATCAAATGCAACCGAAGCGGGGTCTGCGCCATAAGCAGATTTGATTACCGGCACGCCAAGCCTTTTTGCATGCACTTCAGTCTGCTCAATTGCCGCGGCTCTGAACGTATCGGATGCCGAAAGCACCACGCTCATTCCGTTTTCGGCAAACCGGTGCGCAAGTTTTGCCATCGTTGTCGTCTTGCCGGCTCCATTGGGGCCCACGAAAAGGATTTTGGCCGGCTTTGGCGCGGCTTTCACCCGCGCGATGAAATCAAACGCGCTGGAGCTTGTCATAACTTCGGTCAGCACAGCCTGCATCTGCTCCTGCACTTTTTCCTGCACCTGATTTTTGGGCGCCTTCATGCCGACAAGGCGCG
>JAKAJC010000012.1 GCA_021814005.1 Microcaldota archaeon | reverse complement strand
GCGCAAGAGAAATCATCTGGGCAGACGGCAGGTGTGTTGCGCCAAGCTCGACCAGCGCCTTGTCAAGCTCCTCCTTGTTCGGAGCGCGGCCGTGCCAGCCGGCCTTGTCTTCCATAAATGAAACGCCTTTGCCTTTCACTGTCTTGGCAATGATAACGGTCGGCTTGCCTTTTGTTTTGGCCGCCTCTTCAAATGCGGAGATGAGGGCGGGAATGCTGTGGCCGTCGCACGAAATAACGTGCCAGCCGAATGAGCGGTATTTGTCTGCCAGCGGCTCGATGTCCATCACGTCGCGCACATAGCCGTCGATTTGCAGGCCGTTGAGGTCGACTATTCCGCACAAATTGTCGAGCTTGTAGTGGCCGGCCTCCATTGCGGCCTCCCAAATCTGGCCCTCCTGCTGCTCGCCGTCGCCCATCAGGCAGTAACAGCGGTAATTTTTCTTGTCAAGGCGGGCGGCGAGCGCGTCGCCGACGGCAATGGAGAGGCCCTGCCCCAAGCTTCCGCACGATATTTCAATGCCGCTGCATTTCTTGCGGTCGGGGTGGCCCTGAAATCCGCTGCCGAGTTTTCGCAAGGTGGCCGTTTCTTTCACGTCGAAATAGCCGGTGTAGCCAAGAGGAACATACCATGCCGGCGCCTTGTGGCCGACAGAGAAAAAGAGGCGGTCGCGCCCGTCCCAGTTGGGCTCGGAAGGTTTGTGCCGCATAGTGTGCAGAAAAAGCACTGACAAAACATCCATCGCGGAGAGCACGCCGCCCGAATGGCCTGAACCGGCGCAATGAATGGAGATGAGGGAATAGCCGCGCATTTCCGCCGCGGCTTTCTCTATTTCCGAAACAGAGTATTGCTTTGTCTGCCCGCTGGAATCAATAATGCCCATAAGACTACCCTTTCGCAGAAATCAGCTGGAATTTGGCACCGCAACTTCCTGCGCCGCTTTTGTTGGCGCGCCGGTCTGCGCGGCTGTTTGTGCCGGCGCGGCGGTCTGTTTTTGCTCGATGATTGCTTTCATGCGCGCCAGCCCCTTGACAATGTTTTCCTTTGAAGTGGCATAGCTGAGGCGGATGTGATGGTCTTCATCCTCGGGGTTGCGGGCGCCGAAATTGGTGTCGGCCAGAACCGCGACTCCGTTCTGCAAAAGCAGCGCGCGCAGGGCTTCGGCATCGGCCAGGCCGAGCCGCTTGACGGCCTTTGTCACGTTGGGGAAAGCGTAGAATGCGCCGCCCGGCGAAATGCATGACACACCGTCAATCTGGTTGAGCAGGCCGACTATGAGGTCGCGCCGCTCGTGGAATGATTTTACCATTTTGTTTGTGGCTTCGTGCGGGCCGTCGAGCGCCTCTTTGAGCGCATATTGCGCCATGTGGTTGCCGCAGGCCTCGAGGTTGGTAATCCAGCGGGCCATGGCGGGCGCAAGAATAGGATTTGCCGCAAATCCCATGCGCCAGCCGGTCATGGCATATGATTTGGAGGCGCCGTCGGAGACGATGGTGCGCTCGTACATGCCGGGCAGGGTGGCAATGCTGCGGAACTCCTTGTCATAGATTATTTGGCTGTAAATTTCGTCTGCAAAAATCCAGAAATCGTGCTTTTTGGCAAGCCGCGCAACTTCGCGCAAATCGTCCTCGCCCAAAATGCCACCCGTCGGATTGTGGGGCGTGTTGAGGATGAGCAGCTTGGTGTTTGGCGTGATGCGTTTCTCAAGCTCCGAGATTTCGAACGAGAAATGTTTTTTTTCCACAAGAGGAAGGGGCACCGGCACCGCGCCGTTGACAATGATTTGCGATTCGTAAATCGGATAGCCGGGATTGGGATAAATGACTTCGTGGCCTGCGCCATAGTCCGTGGTGCAGAGAACGGAGAGGGCGATGAAGGCCTTGGCCCCGTTGGCTATGACAACATGCTCGGGCTTGACGTCGATATGGCGCGTGCGGGAGAGATAGCGGGCGACCGCCTCGCGCACTGTGAAAACCCCTGCGGAATCTGTGTAGCCGCATTTGCCCTCGTTGATGGCGGCAATGGCGGCGGTCTTGATGTGCTGCGGCGTGTCGAAATCAGGCTGGCCTATGCAAAAAGATATGATGTCTTTTCCTTCCCTCTTCAGTTTGTTCACTTCGGCCAGCACGTCAAAAGCAGTTTCGGTCCCCAATTCAGTTGTCCGTTTTGAGATTTTCATGCATCACACCCGCAAAATCCGACAAGACGATGATTGTCTGCAAATAGCATGGCTAATCAAACTTAAATAAGTTGGGGCTGGCGAGAGGGTTATGCGGAAATGTAAAGCAGGCCTTTTCGCACGCTGACATCGTAGCGCCGCAGGCTTGCCGATGCCGGCCCCCTCAAAACCTGCCCGTCACGCATGTCGAAGACTGAATTGTGCCAGGGGCAGGTGATGGTGAATCCGTTCAGCTCGCCGACGCTTCCCTTGCAGAGCGGCCCGCCCATGTGGGTGCATGCGTTGTCAACGCAATAGTATTTGCCGCCCAAAAACGCGATTGAGAAATTCCTGCCTCCCGCGCTCACGCATCTGGTGGTGCCGTCGCTTAGGTCTGCTTTGCCCAAACACAGCTCGAGGCCTGCGCCGGCTGATTTTGGCCGGACGGGCAGAAACAAGAGCAGCTTTGTCAGAACATTTCCGGCCAGAAGAGCGATGAGCAGCGCTTCGATTGGAAGAGCGGAGCGGATGACGGCAAACGCAGCGGCGGCGACAAGCGCGCCGTAAAGAATCTGCCACGACTGGCGCATCGGGCTGGTGGTGTGCTCCAAAAGCATGAATGCGAGGAAATAGAGTGGGATGGATTCGAGGAAAAATGCCGGCTCCGGCACGTTGCCGGCCAGCAGGACCGCGGCGCCCCAAAGCGCCAGCCATACGGCGAGAAATGCGAACTGCATTGACAGCCGCCTCAGTTTCCAGCTAAGGACAAATGCGCAGAGGGCAAGCCAGACGCCCAGAAGCGGAGTATAATTCGATGCCCACCAGCCGTTGTGCGTGCCGAGCAGCAAGCTGCCGGCCAGAAGGCCGAGGGCGGCGGAATTGAAGAGCGGAACATGGCGGACGCGCAACAGCCTCTTTGTCAGCATGGCGAATGCGCAGATGAGAACAACAAAAAGCGGCGGCGTGTTTGGGGCGAGGGCGGAGCCGATGATGATGCCCGAGATGAGGGCGGGCTCGGACAGGGAGAGCGGCGCGCCGGATTTTCGGGAGAGAAGAAATTGCGAGAGCACGGCCGCAAGCACCGCGAGCGAGAGAGTTGCGAGCGCCGGCAGGCGCGCCTCCTGGGGAAGAGCAAGAAGGCCGAGAGGAACAGCCAGCACCAGCATGTAGATGGCGAGCTTGTAGATGGAAACGCTGCGCAGCCACGCAATCGGGGATTTTTGTTTGACTGCGGCTGGCGCGGCAGATTTTCGGGGCTGACCGGTTTGTGCTGGCTGGGCGGCAGATTTTGACGACGGCGTCTGAACATTTTTCGGCGCAACACTGCCGCGGGAAAGGGAAAATAGTTTTTCACCCTCGTTCTTCCGGCCGATTGCGAGGTCGGCCAGAAGCAGCCCCGCCGCCGTGCCCATCACCATGCCGTTGCCGCCGAATGCTGTCGCGACAAATACAGTCTGTTCAAATTTCGGATGCGCCGAAACATAGGGCAGGCCGTCGGGTGATGAATGGATGCGGCCGGCCCATTTGTATGATATGGCGGATGAACCGCCCAGTCGCGTGCGCAGAAAAGATTCAAGCGGGGCGTGCGGCGAGGCCGGTATTGGCGAGCTGTCAGGCAAATCCGCGCCCCCGAGCAGCAAGGTCTTGGAGTCAAGGCGCCGGAAGTAGAAGTAAGGCTCTGAATTGTCCCAGAAAAGATTGTCTGATATCGGCAGCCGGCCGGCATATTTGGCGGCAATGATAAAGGAGGTGGCCGAGGCGATGTCAGATTCGATAGAGAAAGGCTCGACGGGAAGGCCGGAGGCAACGATAAGCTTTCCCGCGGTGACTTCCCCGCCGCTCGTTTTCACGCTCACCGCGTCGCCGACTGAGAAATTCAGGGCTTCGCTGTTCTCAAAAACACGTATCCTCTTCGCTGCCGGCCTGGAAAGAAGGGCGAGGATGAAGCGGCGCGCATCGAAACGGGCTTCGCCCCCGTAACATACTGCCTCGGAAAGCGGCGGGGCGGCCTTTGAAGCCGGCCGGCCGCGGATGAAACGGCTGGCCCTGTCCGCGCGGCGGGCTATGCCCCATTCGCCCTCCAGAGCGCGGTCGTGGGGGGAATAGGCAAACGAATAGGAGGCGCACTTTGCAAAGCCGCATTCGATTTTCTCATTTTTGACAAGATTGCAGAGATATTGCTGTGCGCGCGCATTGACTCTGAAGAGGCTGGAGACGAATTCAGCCCCGTACGCTTTCTCAAGGTCTGGCAGGTTCGCGTCAGGCACGCGCGTAATAAATCCGGTCGTGAACGCGGTCTCGCCCGACGCGACCTGATTCTTTTCGAGCAGAACGACAGACTTGCCCGACTCGGCCAGACGCCAGGCGGCCATGACGCCGACCATGCCGGCGCCGATGACAATCACGTCGGCATCGAGCCGGCCGGAAAGAGCCGGAAAGCGGGGCTTGTCAGGTGTGAGGTCAAGCCATGGAGAGGTTGTTTTCACCCCAGAGTGCTTGTCTTTGCTTGCGCGTTTTCTTATGCGCTCACCTGACAATCACTGTTCCCTTCATCGCAGTGTGGATGCTGCAGTGATAGGTGTAGGTTCCGCTCTTGCTGAAAGTGACATTGCGTCCCGACCCCGGCGAGAATGTGCCGGTGTCAAATGCGCCGTTGTCGCTTGTCACCGAGTGGGGCGCCGAATCCTGGTTTATCCATGTCACAACAGTGCCCGCATCCACGGTGATGGAGGACGGCTGGAAAGAGAAAAGATTTATTGTTACGGTTGCGGTTTTTGCGGCTGAAGGAGCGGCAGGTGAACCGGCTGCAGATGGAGCAGCACCCCCCGCGGTTGCAGCCGACGGCGAAGGCGCCGCTTGCGGCGGAGATTGGGCCGCGCAGCCCAGCAGGAGCATGGACGCTAAGACCGACAGCAGGAGTATTACAAACGCCGATTTCATTCCCTCACCCCGTAGACGCATTCGGATGGGGGGCATAAAAAGATGCCGTTTTGGCAGGCCGGCGTTTTCACGCCGCACCTATCGTTTTCCTGTCACCTTGATGAGGTGAAATCCGAATTCTGTCTTTATCGGCTTGCTCACCGAGCCCATCGGGAGCGTGAAGGCCGCGTCCTCGAACTCTTTCACCATCATTCCCTTGCCAAAGAAGCCCAAATCCCCGCCGGCCTTGCCGCTGGGGCATTTGGAATACTGCTTAGCCAGCTCCTCGAATTTGGAGCCTGTTGCGAGTTTTTTTGAAATAGAGACTGCTTCTGCCTCTGTTCCGACGAGTATGTGGCTTGCGCGGACTTCCATGAATACACCTCGCTTGAATATTGTTCAATTTCATCCACTTGCTGCTTTTTATTACATCAGCATCCCCAAAATGGCCGTGCTGAAGGTCAAGACGTTTCTGGACAGGGCGGCAGACGATGACGGCTACCGCCTTCTCATCACCCGTGAGTGGCCCGCCCGCCTGTCCGCTTCGGGCGCGGACGGGTTCAACCCCCAGCTTGCGCCATCCGCCGGACTCTACGCCGGCCTGCTCGGGCGCACAATTTCATATGACGAGTTCGGCCTTCGGTATATGAATGAGCTTGACTTGCAAAAAGAAAGACTGGCGAAACTCAAAGAGCAGGCAGATGAATTCGACATAACGCTTGTCACATACCCAAATTTCGAGGGAAAATCAATCGGAAAATTCGTGCTTGAAAAATGCGGCGCCATGCCGGCCGATAACAAGAAAAGCGCAAAGGTTGTGATTGAGGAGTATGCGCAGAAAATGGCGCAAAAAGAAGGCAAGAACATGAAAAAAGAAAATAAAATTGAAAAAAAGAAAACAACATCAGTTGGTTTTCGTTTCCTCGAGCACACGGCAGACATAAAGGTGGAGGCGTGGGCCCCCGATTTCTGCGGCGCGCTGAAACAGTCGGCGCTGGCCATGTTCTCGGTGCTTGGCAGCGGCACTGCAAGCGAGCGGATGGAAATAGAGGAGAGGGCGGCAGACCGCGAACAGCTTGTTGTCGGCCTTCTTTCCCGCATTTTGGCCGAGTGCGACGCGCGCGAGCGGCTGGCATGCTCAATCGAAATGAATGAATGCGGCATGAATCCTCCGCATGTCAAGGCGGTTGTCGGCCTTGCGCGCACGCGGCCCAAGGACGCGATTAAGGCCGTGACCTACCACCAGCTCGAGGTGGAGGAAAAGAAAAACAAGTGCACAATAAGAGTTGTGTTCGATGTATAGAAAAATAGCGGTTCTCTTTTCATCTCATTCTTTTTTCTCGGGCATTTCGGTGGGCAGCGGAGCGAACGGCAGGCGCACATAATAGATGCCTTCGGTGTCCTGCACCACAAGAGGCTCGCCCTGCAGGCGGCCCACATCAATTTCATACACTCCGCGCTTGAGCTGGCGCACGTTGGCCACGTCGGGTTTTACCGGCGGGACGCCCATCGAGACATCCTGCGCGCCGGTGATTGGCACGGCGCCTTCAGCCAGCGGCTCTATGCGCCCCCCTTTGGTCAGCCACACTTCCGAGTATGGAGCGTCTGCGCCCAAATCCTCGTCAGCATCTTGTGAAATGATTGACGAGGCGACTGCGGGCGCGTTTGCAGCCGGAGGGGTGAGTGACTGCAGCGGAGCGGGGGGCGCGGCAGGATATTTTTGCTCGCCTGAATCATGCGGCTGCAAAAACGAAGAAACGCCGGATGGCGGAGGCGGGGAGAAAAGAGAGGGAGGCGCAGCGGAAATATTGCCTGATTCGCCTGATTTTACGCCCGGCGCCTCATCGCCTATTGCCGGAATAAGTGTGATGTGCGGAGTGGAGAGCGGGGCCATTTCCTCGCCCTGCGATGGCAGCCGCTGGAAAATGAAAACTTTTGAGCCGCAGGGGCAGCCCTCTTGTATTTCATTGACCGAAGCGACGCTGCGCCCGCATTTTAGGCACTTATGCATGCGGCCATATCGCCTAAAAGGATTAAATTAGGATTGGATTGACAGCTGCGCGCGTCATTTGGTGCAAACATAGGTTATGAATTCCGGTTTTTGCGGCGCAAAGTCGGCGCTGTAGTCGCCAAACGCCTGAATGTCACTAAAGCCAGCCTTTTGCAGAAGAGAATACAACTCGCCTTCTTTGAACGGGTATAATCTCAGACGCCCGACAAGGCCGTTCTTGAGGTGCTCATAGCGCATCACGACCAGATTTTTCCGGATGTCGCTCGGTTTTGCATCGACTTTGTCTTTGCCGCAATAGACAAATTCTCCGCTCCACGCATAGTTTGACCCGCGCCCGTTGAGGAAATGATGCGCGTAGTTGCGCTCGTCTATAAGCAAAGTTCCCCCGTCTGAAAGCATTTTGTAGAAATTGCCAATGGCAAGCAACTGGTCCTCCTTTTTGAAAAGATAGGTCAGAGAATTGCCAAGGCAGAGGATGCACTCGAAGTTTCCCAAGCCGATAAAATCATTCGACCTCCAGTCACGGCTGGCGGTTTTCAGCCTTATTCCAAGCTTGCGGGCTTTCTCTTTTGCAACTGCGGCGAAATTTGCGTCGATTTCATTTGAAACCAGCAGGTTTGAGCCTGGCAAAAGCTTGAGCGGTATTGATGTGGCACCGATGCCCATGCAGGAGTCGAGGATGCGCGGATTTTGAAATGCCTTGATGCGCTCAATGATAAACGGAACTTCTTTCTCGCTGCGCTTTTTCATGTTAACAAAATCAGGCCATATTCTAGACAGCGCTATGCCGTCCTGACGCAAAGAGTTGGTCGTAAGATTACATATCATATTAGATAATATAACAATTATAGCTTATGAATGTTTGCGCGCGGCGGAGTTGATTGAAATGTCTAAAGCAGATGGACCGCCAATTCATCGTATAATTTGTCCATGTTCTCGCCGGTGGCGGCCGAAAGCTCGACAACCGGATACTGGGGGAATGCCTCGCGCACGCGCTTGACATCGGCGCCCGGCAAATCGATTTTGTTGGCAATGATAAGAAGAGGAATGCTTTTTGCCTCCAAATTGCCCAAAAGCGTGATATTGACCTGATTGTATGGGTCTTCGGTGGAATCCACCACCACGAGGGCTGCGTCAACATTTTCAAGCCATTTGATTGCTTCCACAATGCCGCGCGTGGCTTCTTTGGCCCTTCCCTGCGCCTCGAATTTCGAGAGCCCGTATTCCATAAAGTCGCGGTAATCCACTTTCACCGCAATGCCGGGCATGTCGAGAAGGTCCATCACAAGAGAATAACCAGATGCTTTGAGCTCGACGTGTTCTTTGCGCATGACAGAGCGGGTTTCGTGCGGGATTGGGGAGACCGCGCCGACGCCCTCGCCTATGAGGTCCATCGAAATGCGGTTGGCGAGCGTGGTTTTGCCCACATTGGTGCTGCCGTAGAAGCCCAAACGGACGTTCTTCTTGCGCAAGAAGAGTCTTTGCAGGAAATTAAGCAGTCGTTTCAGCATTTTGTCGCTCCCAATCTTGTCTATATGTGTGAAGATTTTAAAAAACGATGTTGACTTGGGCTTTCCATACGGTCCGCAATGGTTTAAATGCGGCGTATGCGCTAAGGGCGACATGAGCTTTCACAACCGAATTCTGGCCCTCTCATTCGTGCTGCTGATATTCGCATCCGGCCTTTTCGCCCTGCCGTGCCCGACGGCCGAGCGCACCATGCTCGTGCCGGCCGTTGTCGGCGAGCAGGGAGGCGGCCTGCTCCGGATGTATGTGCTCGTGCATCCCGGCAACGGGGCGGTTCTGACCACCGTGGTTCCGGTTGTGGGGCCATCGACACAGGAATCGCAGGTGGAGGCTGTGCGCGAGGCTTTCCGCGGCCTCGACATTTCGCAGCAGCAGTGCGAGGTTGAATTCTATTTCAAGGACCCGCAGGAAGCGCCGTCGCTGGACGGGCCTTCGGCGGGCATGGCGATGACAGTGGTGCTGCGCGCGGCGCTCACCAACCGCACAGTCCGCGATGACGTCAGCATGACGGGCACGATTCTGCCCGGAGGGCGCGCAGGCCTTGTGGGCGGCATTATCGACAAGGCGCAGGCCTCTTCCCGCTACGGGCTGCACGCAATAATCACGCCGAAGCAGGAGATATATGAAAACATCATCCTCACGCGGCTTGGAGAGGCGCGGAATTTCTCGGCTGTGGAGGTGCGCAATCTTGACGAGGCAATGGCAGTGGCAACATCGCCTGCCGGCACGCCAATCACGCCACGCTTTACCCTCGAAAACCGCGCAGTGCCGAACGATTTGCCTTATCGGCTGCAAAATGACAATGACAAACTGTTTGCACAAGTTGCCCAGAGCATAAACAGGCAGATGGAGGAGCGCACGAGCGCGGGCAGCATCGCGGCCCTGCCGCGCTACAAAGATTATTTTGCAAAAGAGGCGGAGCAGAATGACAAAATAATCCGCTACGGCTACGGCTACACTGCCGCCAACAACGCTTTCCTCTCGCAGGTGGACGCGGCGTTTCTCAATCTTCCCGACTATGACCCCGACGTGGAGGCGGAGATGCAGGTTGCCAAAGAGTGCATAGACAACGCGCCCAAGCCGGCTCTGAATTCGAAAAACATCGAGTGGGTGGCGGGCGGAAACGCGCGCCTGCAGTGGGCGCGCCAAAAGCTCGACGACGTGAAAAGCGGCCTCGCCGACTCGCGCTCGTCCGAGGAGCGCTATCTGGCCATAAGAGAGGTGTATTATGCCGAAGGCTGGTGCCAGGCCGGCAGCGAGCTGAACAAAATCGCGCAAAACATGAAGGGGGGAGCCGTCGACGAGGGCGCGCTCTCTTCACTTGCCCGCAAGAGGGTGGCCGAGGAGGGCCAGAAGATTGACAACAGCGAGCTTGTGAGCGGGGATGCAGAATGGCATTACAAAGTGGCGAACCGCTCGATTGGAGATTCGGACTGGGCTGCCGCGCTTTTTGACGCGGCTTATATTGACGGCACGCTGGCGGTCGACGCCGAGGCGCTGAGCGGGAATTCCAGTGATTCAAGAGCTGGCAAGGCCACAAAGCTTGCCGACGCGCAGATGAAGAGCGTCTGGGGCAGGACCTATCAGTCGCAGGGCGCATACATGATTGCGGCGGCCAACAACAGCGACACCGGCGCCGCGGACGCTTATCGCGTGCTGCGCCTTGGGGCGGCAATGGAGGAGGGGCTTGGAGATTTGCCGAATCTTCTGACCGGCGCATCGTCAGGGCCCAGCGCGGGGGCTAAAACCTCTTCAGCGCAAAGTTCGGCCGCCAGCCCCATTGACTATAGGAACGCAGTGGAGGCGGCCGTGGCTCTGGGAGTGGCGGTGTCGGTGCTGGTGCTTGGAATGAGCATCGCGGGGAGAATAAAGACGAGGAGAGAGGAAGACGCTTAGGCATAGACGGGGGGCAGGAGAGAGGGCGCTTAGGCTCTGGAAGAAAATAAAATTAAGAAGAGAAAATAAAATTAAAAAGAAAAATTAAAAATTAAAAAAGAAAAGATTGACTCCTTTTCTAGAAGTCAAATTTCTTGCGCGCCTTGTGAATCATTTCGGTCGCGTCCTTCTGTCCGCCGAGGCCGAAAGCCAGGGCGAACGCGCCGGCAATGCCGAGCATGACGCCTTCCAGCACCTTGCCGGAAACCAGATAGACGAATGTCATCTGGAAGCCGATTGTCTCCAGACCGACCATCAGAGCCATGATTATGATGGCCCATTTGGACACGGTCGAGACGGTGCGCTGGAGATAGAATTTGTGCAGGCCCAGGACGGCCTCGCGGACCCACTCGCCCACCACCGCTGCGGCGATGAGGAGCAGCACCACGCCGAATATCACCGGCACATAGAGCAGCACCGAGGAGATGAATCCGGTCAGCGACACAAGCGCGAGCGCTTCAACCGCGGCTTCGAGGAAGAAGAGCATAATCCACCAGCGCAGCATGGAAACCAGTATGGGGCTGATTTGTGTGCCGCCCAGCGCGTCCTCGACGCGGAACTTCTTGAAAGCCTTCTCGACTGCGAGATGCTCGAAGATGCGGGCAACAATCTTGGCTACGATGGCCGAGACGAAGAAGCCCACAAGCAGGAGGACGACGGCATAAATCAGGTGGGGTATGAACGCCACCGTGCTCTGGACCGCCTGGTTCGCACCAGTGCTTGCGGCACTCGCCAAAGATTCAATCGTGAAATCCACCATAACGCAATCACCGAGGAAGAAACGGGGATATGGGTTATAAACCTGACGGCGGGGGGCGAAAAACGGGCCAAAAGCGGCGAAAAACGGCCGGGCGGCAGGGATTTAAAGATAGCCCGCGTTTAGGCCGCAATAACAACAGAATGAGAAGAACCTTCAGTCGAAGCAGTGGCCCGAAAACACAGCGCTTCAGACGAAGGTTTATAAATATGAATTTACATAATTTACCACATATACAGAGATGGAGCTTGCGCAATAACCGACGAAGGGTGAGCCGGCATGACATTCAAGGACAAATTCAAGAAGTTCTTTGGCAGCGAGCCGAAAACCGAGTCCAACAACCTGCTCAAAAACAAGCTGAATGAGCAGTCTTTCCGCAGCCCCGACCATCTCTTCAAGGCAATGGCCAAAGAGGCGGGTTATGCCACGCCGTTTCATGTGTTCGGCTATGACAAAAACAAGGCCGAGGTCTCGTTCTCGACCGAAAAGCGCGACCAGTTTCTTCTCGAATACGTGCGTCAGGCGGTCAAAAATTTCGACCCGGCCGTTGGCGACAACCGCCTTTCTGTCGCCGAGACGCTCGCCAAATACGAGTATGCGGCAAAAGTCAGCAACCATGTCCCGGTCAACAAGGGACAGGCGCCGGGCGAAGTCGTCATTTCGCTGAGCACGCGCATCAACCTCACGCGCATGCTGGAGGGCGAGGACCGCATCATCGAGAACGGAGTGCTTCTCAACGGAACTTTCGGCCACCGCGGCGCTGCAACAGATTTCGACCAGCTCAACATCGGCACGCTGATGGCCGACCTGGCATATCTCATTGACCACAGCCAGGAGGCCGAACTGCCCCTGCCCACCTCGATTTTCATCACCGGCAAGGCGTATGGCAAGGAGGATTTCGAAAAGGCGCGGCAGGTTGTCACAGAATTCAGAAACATGCTCTCCGCCTGCGATCCGGGCTTTGAGAATGCGGGCCGCAACTATTCGGTGGACGACGACGTGCACGATTATTCCGCCAAGTTCCGCGTGGTGTGCCTTGTGTTCGACATGAGCAAAGGCGAGCTTATGGTGGTGTCGTCGGACCACAACCTCGAGCCCGTGCGCTACACCGACTGGGCGCAGCGCATCGGAGACAATTCCAAGGTGGACGGGCTGTGCGAACTGCTCTCCGCGTCTGCAAAAGACATCCAGCGCTTCGGAGAATGGGCCGAAAAAATCGGGCTGGAAAAAATGCTGCGCGAACCCAAGCTGGGTGACCAGCCGTGGAAAACCCTGCTCTCAAGCCTCGATAAGCTGACGGCCGAAGCCGATTCAAATTCACAGTATGCCGACTGGATGGCAATCATGAAGGACCCCTTCGAGGCAAAAGCCAACCGCTACAAGCTGGCCAACAAGATTTGGGGGTATGCGATGCTCAAGCGCCAGTGCCGCAACATCGAGGCGTTTGAAAAAGAATGGAAAAATGTTTGGGAAATCGACAAACTGCGCCAGGCAATCATGAGAATCGGCTGCGATGACGGAAGGGAGGAATGCGACATCGCGGAATTCGCAGGCATTCTCACCAAGAAGGAGTTCTTCCACCACCTCGAGCACCTTACTGACGAGGACGGCCCCATGCTCAAGAAGTTCGATTTCTTCTCGCACGAGGGATGCGGCTTTGTCGGGGACATGATGGCGTTCGTGAAGGGATTCGCGCGCCTGCGCGAGATGATTGAAAGCGACTACGACGAGGAGAAGGAAATCTTCGGCCTCGACCATGCCAGACGGGAGCGCCAAAAACGGATTGATTATTTCTCGGAGCGCCTCATGCTCATCATCGGCAGCGGAGAGAGCACGGATTACTCGCTGGGCCCGGTGGCCATGAAGCTGCGCTTCGAGTCGCGCCTGCCAAGCGCGCTGGCAGACGAATACCGCATCTACCGCGGGGTGTATCTTGAAGAGGACAAAAAGGTCAGGACCGCGCCCCTGAATAAAGCCAACCACGAGCTGACAATGTTCATGCACGCCCTCTTTGTGGGCAACCCGCAGAAGAGCCGCATGGCTCTCAAGCGCGCGGCCGACAACGAGCACAAGGTAATAGAATTCGACCAGTCGAATTTCGTTCTGAAGATGCCGGCGCTGGACAATGTGAGAAACCAGATGCACCAGGTGCTTGACAATGAGAAGGACATCGAACGCGTGGAAAACAGCGGCGGCATGCGCACGCTTGTCACAGAAGAGCTCAACCGCCTCGTCTCCGCCCGTTACGGCGAGTGGCTGAAAGAATGGAACGACCTCCACCCCGACAAGCGCGTGGAGCTTGCCAGCATGTTCGAGACATTCTCGACAGGGCAGCGCATCGAGATTCCGCCCCGCCCGTCCAGCGCCAAGGAATATCTTGAGCCCGTCCGATACGACTATGTGGTGAAAAACAGCTTCACCTACGACGAAATTCAGGCTTACAAGCAGCAGGGCGTTGACCTCGAGGCAATCGAGACGTGGCAGCCCTACAAAATGCAATAAGCTCCGCAGGCCGCAATAAGTAGTTCTTTTGTTTGCGCCTTATTTCTTTTGCCTGCTTTTCTGGTCCAATATCATTCCTGCCTTGAGAATGCCCGCCAGCAGCTGATAGGGATTGGGCGGACTGCCCAGAACCGACACGTCGACGGGAATTACGTCTTTGACGCAGCCGCTGTCGGCGATGGCGTAATGGGATTTGATTTCGTGAAGAGGCCAGCCCCTGCACGCCCCGTCCCCTGCCGCGACCACAGCGCGCGGCTCGGCCATTGCCTCGTATGATTTGAGAACTCCGATGCGCGCGTTGCGCGTGACCGGCCCGCTCACAATCAGCACGTCGGCGTGGCGCGGCGAGGCGACGAAATGGATTCCGAACCTCTCGGCATCGACGCGGGGCGACACCATCAGGCCCTCTTCAAGCTCGACGTCGTTTGGAGAGCCGGCGTCCACCATGCGCACATGAATCGAGCGCGCGAATGGGGAGAGCGGCCTCATCTTGAGAAGGCGCGCCACCTCTTTCACGTCGGGGTCTGTGGAGTTTTCCGACACGTGGTCGGGATAGAATTCCAGCAAAGTGCGAAGAGTGTCAAACATGTCGATACCTCACATATCAGTCCCGGCATAGGACAGGTTCAGACTCTTGTTGATAAGCGGGAAGTCGGGCACGATGTTGCCAAGCACCGCCTTTTCCGCCGAGCGCCAGTTTCTGAACGACGCGGTCCTGCCGGCGAGGCGCTTGATGACTCCCTTTGAATTCAGTTCCACAAGGAAAGTGCAGCCGCCGCGCGGGGCCTCAGCCCAGCCGACTCCCAACAGAGGGGGCTTCGCGCGGGAAGACGATGCGCCAGTTTTGCCGGCGTGCGCCGAATGGGCGGCGGCTTCGACTGCATCGGCGTTCAGCGGGCCGGCGGGCATGTGCTCAATCAGCCAGCGGATAAGGCGCGCCGACTCCTTGACTTCGGCCAGTTTGACATTGAAGCGTGAGAGAACGTCGCTGTTCTTTTCCAGCGGCTCGTTGACGGCATTGACTGTTGTCAATGCATAGGCGGAATAGGGAAGCGCGCGGCGCAAATCGCATGAAATTTCGCCTGCGCGCGCCGCGGGGCCGACAACCGCGAGGTCGAGGGCCGTGCGTTTGCTGACCACGCCTGTTAGGAAGACACGGTCAAGGAAGGTGGAGTTGCCAAGAGTGAGGCGCTCGACATTGTCAAGGCGCTGGAGGAAGTCTGCCAGTGCGTGCTTGATTATTCCCTGCATCTGGTGGTCGATGTCGGCATTCACGCCGCCGACGATGATGCGGCCGCGCAAAAAGCGGCTTTGTGAAACGCGCTGATTCAGCCTCATCATGTCTTCGCGCATTGCGGCAAAGCGGGAGGCAGAAAGATAGAAGCCGACGTCGGTAGGCATGCCGCCCAAATCGGCCAGATGGCTGTAGATGCGCTCAAGCTCGCCGAAAATGGCGCGGATGGATTCGGCCCGCGGGGGCACGCTTATGCCCAAAGCCCGCTCGACCGCGGTGCAGTATGCTATTGAATTGGCTGCAGATTCATCTCCTGAAATCTGCTCGATGAGAGGCATTATGGCCGATGCCGCTTGGCCCTCGGCCGCCTTTTCGATGCCGCGGTGCATGTAGAAGAGGCGGGCTTCAAGCTTGTTGATTTGCTCGCCAACCACGTGGAAGCGGAAATGGCCGGGCTCGATAATGCCCGCATGCACGGGGCCGACCGAAACCTCGAATTCGCCGTGCGCGCCCGTGCCCGGCATGGGGTAATCGGTTGATGCTGGCGGAGTGAGATGGCGTCCGCCGACGGGGTGGGCGTGCGGCATGCCGCTTTCGGCATGGAAGATGAGGGGGCGCGAGTCGGGAATGCCCGCGAGCTTGAGGCCGGTGAGGTCCATTATCTTGCGCTCGTCCCACAGCGCCGCATTGACTGATGACGAGAGGGCGGAGAATGTTTTGCCGGTTGCATGAATTACGAGCATGCGGCCCATGGGGTGGCTGACCGCGGGCGCGCGCAGAAGATAGTAGAGTGTGAAAGTGTCTGACGGGATTGGGCCGGCTGCGGAAACAAATGCTGAATCGAAAATTGCTCCTGAGGACATGGAGGCGGTGCAGGCGGACACAAGGTCGGCTGGCGCAACCTCGACAAATATGCAGCCGTCCCGCTCGATTGATTCCTTTATGCGGTGCGGGGCAAGCGCGCGCTCGACCGTCTGGATGAATTTTCTTGATTCAGTTTCCATGTCATCCACCCAATATGGCGCGCACGGCCATGTTCAGCAGCTGTATCATCTGTTGCGGGGGCATGATGCCCAGAATTATTGTAATCACCAAAATGATTGCAAAAGGCACGAGCATGTACATGCTCGGCGTGCCGGCCTCGGTTTTGTCGGGCTTTGGCCCAAAGCACATGAGAGTGGTGCGGTAAAGCAGGCTGGCGAACGTGATTGCAGTGAAGATGATGAATATGATTGCGACCAGCCACTGGCCGGACGAGAGCGCGGCCGCCAGCACGCCCAGCTCGGAGAGATAGGTGCCGAACGGCGGGCTGCCGGCAAGTCCGATGGCGATGAACACGAAGGGGATGGCAACGAACGGGATGACGCTGGCTGCGCCGCGGATAAGCGGAATCTCTTTTGTTTTGAACGCGAATGCGACCATGCCGCTGGCAAAGAAGGCGAGCGGCTTGGCAAGCGAATGCGAAATCATGTGGAACAGCGACGCGGCCACGCCAATCGGGCCGCCAAGGCCGAGGGCAAGCACGACTATGCCCATGTTCTCGACGCTGGAATAGGCCAGCATGCGCTTGAGGTTGTGCTGCGAATAGAGGCGCAGGGCGCCGATGGCAAGCGAGAGCAGGCCGAAGAATATGAGAAGGCCTGATGCGAACGAGACGATGGGCTCATAGGGCGTGATGACCTGATACGAGCGAACTATGCCGTAGAATGCGATGTTGAGCAAAAGGCCGGAGAGAATGGCGCTCACCGGAGTGGGCGCCTGACTGTGGGCGTCGGGCAGCCACACGTGCAGGGGCACAAGGCCGACCTTGGTGCCGAAGCCCACAAGAATGAAAGCGAATGCTATTTTGAGAAACAGCATGTTGGCGCCGCTCTTGATTGCGATAAGGCTGCTCCAGTCTCCGCTTGAAACCGAATTGGGGGGCAGGATGGCGAAGAGAAGGAAGAGGATGCCCACCAGAGCGAGCAGGATGCCGACCGAGTTGATGATAAAGAATTTCCAGGCGGCCTCGATAGAGCTGGAGGTGTTGTAGAAGCTGATGAGAAACACAGAGGCAAGGGTGGTTGCCTCTATTGCGGCCCACATTACAATGGGGTTGGCCGCGAGCGTTGCGATGAGCATGGCCGACATAAAGAACGAGACGAGCCCATAGTAGGAGCCGAGTTGGCGCTCTTCCACAATGCCTTCCTTTACCTCGTGGCGGATGTAGCCGATGGAATACATCACGATAAGGCAGGCCACCAGTGCGGTAAGCGATGTGAAGAGGGCCGACACTGCGTCGAGGTAGAAGAGGCCGTGCTGGTCATGGATTGGAGTTCCGTTTGAAATGAAACCGACTGCAGAGTAAAGTGTGAGCAAAACCGTAAGCAGGGCTCCGGCCAGAGCGACCGCTTCTGCCTTGCGCGGATGCTTGCCAAGAGCGAAGCAGACTATGCCTGCAATCATGGAGGGTAGGGCGATAAGTTCAAGCATGTGTTCACCTTCTCTCCGTGAGCTCCACGAGCATCTTTGTGTCGAGTGTGCCGTGCGTGCTGCGCATCTTGAATGAGAGCAGCAATGCCACCGCCACCAGAATCACGACATCGAACATTGCAACCGCTTCGCCGATGAAGGGCAGCTGCACGTGCAGGGCGAACGGCAGGAGCACCACGCCGTTTTCCATAATCAGGAAACCAAGAAGCTGAAGCAGCAGGTGAGTCTTGGTGGCGATGATGAGCATGCCGATGAGGATGAGCGAAACCACAAGGGGCAGCATGAGCGTGGTGCCGCCCAGTGCGGGCGAAATCATGAATGCAAGCCCGATGAGAATGGCCGCGAAAATCAGCGAGCGGCTGACCGAAGTCGGCGCGTCTGTGAAGAGCGGGTCGAAGTTGAGGTCGAGCTTGAAGTTCTCCTTGGCAGCGCCGAATTTGAGATAGAATTTCCACGGCATGAGCTTCATCTCGTCAGGCATGCTCCGGAACATGTAGGAGAATGCGAGCGGGATGATGAGGATTTTGAGAATCACGGTGCCGATGAGCAGGTAGAGCGCGTCGGGCGCGCCCTCGCCCACAAAGCGCAGCAGATAGATGAGGGCAAGGCAGACGCTTTGCACCACAAAGAGCTCGAGGCGGCGGCGGAATGTTGCGCTGAAGATGAAGTAAAGCGCAGAGAGAAGCATGACGAGCACGAGCGCGACCGGCACGATGTTCTCGTTCACCGCCGGCGCGCCGAAGAGGTGGAGCAGGAACGCCATCAGGCCCAGAAGAGTGGAGAAGATGAGCAGTTTCGAGATTTTGAAAAGCCTCATCTTGACGCTCACGCTCTCGACCGCGGCCACGAGAATTGCGGCGGCCGCGCAGAAGGCGAGCAGAATGAGCGGCCAGAACACGCTTGACTGCAGGTTGCCCGGCAGGAGGAGGGCGGCGCTGAGGCAGAGGAATAGGAACATCTTGGCTCCCTGCGACCACTCGATGAGCGCGAGGTCGGGGCCCGAGTTTTCCAAAATCATGGCCTCGTGCACCATGGTGAGCTCGAGATGGGTTGCCGGATTGTCGAATGGAAGGCGGCCGGTCTCGGCCAGAATGGCCACGAAAAGCGAGATGGCGATGAGCCAGTAGGTTGGCGAGGAGGCCAGCGCCTGCCATGATGCAAAGTCGGTCGAGAGCGGGCCTATGCCCGCGCCGATTGTTGCCGCGGCCAGGAATAGGATGATTGCGAACAGGGCGGGCTCGATAAGAATTGAGTAGAGCATCTCGCGGCTGGAGCCCATGCCCCCGAACGAGCTGCCCGCGTCAAGGCCCGAGAGGGCGAAGAGGAAGCGGCCGATTGCGAACAAATAGATGAAGACAATGATGTTTGTGACAATAGGCGGAACCGGCGAGAGAATCGGGAGCAACAGGCTCGCTATTGCGATGGACACGAAAGTGAAGATGGGCGCGATGACAAACACGAATGATGTGACCGAGGATTTCACGCTGCCTTTGGAGAGAAGCTTGAGCAAATCGAAATAGGGCTGGATGACCGAGCTGCCCGAGCGGCCCTGGAAGCGCGCCTTTGTTTTGCGGATTATGCCGACGATGAGCGGCGCGAAGGCGAAAACAAAAATGATTTGAAGCGCCGCCAGCACTGCGAGCGCTATGGGGGCGGGCAGGGCTGCCGACAGCAGAGCCGGAAGCGGGAGGAGGGATGAGCCAATCGCCATAACAATCACAGGACCGCGTAGGTCAGCACGAGCGCGAGCGTGATGATGAGGTACATAAGATAATCGCCAAGCTTGCCGGTGTTGAATATCGCCGAGTGCGAGGCAATGAAGTGGAAGAGGCGCGAGATGGGGCCGTAGATGAAGTCGTCGAATATGGCAGGGCCGTAAGATGACGCCTTCTTTTTGTCGAGCGGGTCAAGCCATGCGTTGAGTGCGCGGGTAATCGGCATTGCAAATCCTGCCGCCGAATACTGCATGCGCGGCGTGGTTTGGGGGAATCCGCAGCCCCATGTTTCGCCGACGCGGTTGTTGCGGCGGGATGAGAAGAGCCATGTGATTGCCGCGACAAGGGCTGAGCCGACAATGAGCAGGAGCATGATAAGCCCGCTCGGCAGGCCGTCCGACACACCGACAATTGAGGTTCCGGCGCTTGTGCTGAAATTCAGCGAGGTGAGAATGCCGATTGAGGAGCGCGCGAGAACTGATGGGAAAACGCCGGCTGCTATGCAGCCGATGGCAAGAAGCGCCATTC
Organism: Microcaldota archaeon; assembly: GCA_021814005.1. Classification (GTDB taxonomy): domain Archaea; phylum Micrarchaeota; class Micrarchaeia; order Anstonellales; family Anstonellaceae; genus CAIXYX01. The sequence continues at coordinate 20,112 of JAKAJC010000012.1, read as the reverse complement.
CTACAAGCATTGTGGTTGGCGCCTCTTTTGCATGAACCGCGTGCTTGGTGCGGGGCGAGCCGAGGAAGGGAATGCCGAACGCTTTCACAAATGCCCCGACCGCCAGCGCGCTTGTGAGCGCGAGGGCGAGAACTGCGAGAGCGACCGCGACAGATGTGATGGGTGACGAGTCAACGCCACCCAAGAGAGCGGTGAATGTCAGCCACTCGCTCACAAATCCGTTGAGCGGGGGAATGGCGGCAATCGATGCCGCGCCGATGAGGAAAAGAATTGCGGTGAATGGCATGAGCTTTGCCAGACCGCCGAGCTCGTCAATGTCGCGCTCATGGGTTGCGTGCATTATGCTGCCCGCGCCCAAGAAGAGCAGGCTCTTGAAAAGGGCGTGGTTGAGCGTGTGATAAAGGGCCGCGAAAAGGGCGAGCGCCGCCATTGCGGGCAGGTGCACCGACGAGAAGAGCACGGCCGCGCCGATTCCTATGAAGATGATGCCGATGTTCTCGATGCTGTGGTACGCAAGCAAACGCTTGATGTCGTGCTCAAGAAGCGAGTAAAGCACGCCGAAGACAGAGGACACCATGCCGAGCGCGAGAATTGCAAGCCCCCACCACAGTTCTGCGCCCCCCGAGCCGACTCCCAAAAATCCGAACAGCACCCGCACAAGTCCGTAAATGGCGGTCTTGAGCATGACGCCCGACATCAGGGCCGAAATGCTGGAGGGCGCCTGAGGGTGGGCGAGGGGAAGCCAGACGTGAAGAGGAATAATGCCGCATTTCGAGCCGAAGCCGAACAGGGCAAGCACCACGATGGCGCTGGCGACGATTGGAGTGTAGGCTGCGGCGTGGAATGAGGAGAAGTCAAGCGAGCCCGAAGTGGAGGCAAGGGCGAGAAACATGAGCGCAAGCGCGGCTGCGCCGACGTGCGCGATGAGCAGGTAAATGAAACCAGACGACGGGGCGGCCTCCTCCTTGTGCTCATATGTCACGAGGAAGAACGAGCTGATGGCCATGATTTCCCAGATGACAAGAAAGAGCAGCGCGTTCTGCGCGCAGACCACAAGAATCATTGAAAGAACAAAAACGTTGAACAGAAATCCGAAGCGGCCCAGCGAGTATCCCTTTTCCTTGTATTCAGACGTGTAGCTGAATGAATAGATTGAGACGGCTGCGCCGACAAACGCGATGATTGAGATGAAGAACGCCGAGAGGGGGTCGATGCCGAAAGAGAGGGTGCCGATGGTGCCAAGCGAGGCGAGCACAAGATTTGCCGACGCGCCGCCGAGCATTACGCTTACGCCGGCCGCCAGCGCCGCAAGACTGCCCGCCAGCGCAAGGCCGAAGCCCAAGAGTGTGCAGAGCTTGTCACGGCGTGAAAATACGAGAGAGAGCAGGGCGCCTAGGACGAAGAGCACGACTGATATGGACAGCATAGGCTGGCCAAAAATTTCCAGCGTAGTAGCAACCATTCTAAGACCTGGTGAAATGCCTACTGAATTAATGATAAAAACAAACATATAAATAGGTTACGTCGAACGCCGAAAAAAATGCAAAATGATGCTTCTGACTCGTTCTCCCGTGCCTGCCGGTCCAACCCCCGTGCGGCTGGTCCGGTCTTCTGCTCCCCCGACACGCAGGCAATTCTACGAGATGGACCGGACGGGTGATTTTTAAGCCTTTTCTCCCCATATAGTGACGTTACAACGACAGAAAAGTGGGAGGGAGACAAATGGAAAATGTTGCCTCTAAAATTGATGATAGCGTCAAGAAGGTCGAGCTCCACATCGTTGTCGGATGCGCCGACGCCCGCGATATTTCCGCAGCTTTCAACATGGCGCTGGCGGAGAGGCAGGAGCAGGAGCTCAAAAACGGCACGCTGATTGATTTCCAGCGCATGTCTGTCGCCGGCACATTCATGACGCCTGAAATCGTTGCCGAAATAAAGGCGCAGATTCAGGACAAGATGAGGGAATACTACTTATACTACAGGGCAGGCCTGCCGCTCGACATATTCGTGCACGTCACAACGCACGGCAACGCAGTTCTCAAGGGCGGGCGCTCGCGCTCGACTCGCTCCTACCATGACATCGAGGTTCTCGAATCACAGTTCAACTGCGGAATGAGCCACGCGCAGGACATCGCCATAGAATTGGAGGAAATGCTTCTGGGCAAAAAGGCTGTTTTGGAATACGGCCTGAGGGGCAAGCGCAAGCAAATCCGCATCGAAACAGAAGAGGACATAGAGAAGCTGATGAAGCACGCTTACGGCCATGACGGCACCATTGCCGGCAACTGGGTGAAAAGCATTGTCAACATCCGCACCCACGCCTACGAGCAGAAAAAAGTTTTGCGCCGCGCGTTCGACACCGACCCGACGTTTGCCAATTTGGGCATCATGATTACGGCCGGCGTGAAAAACTATCTCTCCAACGAGTATTTCCGTGTTGACGGCATCACGCACCTCAACACCTTCCTTGACACCGTTTATGAGCAGGTGCGCAAAAACGGCCAGAGGCAGGACAAGGCCGCGCACACGGGCAAGCAGAATCCGGTGCTGGGACTTTTCCACCACTCCGCGATTCAGCAGGCGCGCGCAACTGCTGTGAAAAACTTTTTCGGCACAGACACTTATTCGGCCGGACAGGTGTTTGCCATCGGCAGCCAGAACCTGCCCGACTATTTCCGCACGTTCGGCCCCTACAAGGTCGCCGGATTCTTCTTCGGCGTGAAATATCTGGGCCTTATGGAATGGGGCGTGATGGGCCGCAATGACAAGGAGACCGAGGAAATGTCCGAACGCATCCTCAACGACCCGCTCATGGGCTACATTGCCAACGAGTTTTCTGTAAAACTTATTCCGATGGATGCTGAAGGGCAGAAAGCACAGGCCTAAGCATCGGGGGCAAAATTACCCCCGAAAATAAACAGCTGAAGGGACAGGCTGCGCCGGGCTTTTGCCCGCCCGTCCCCTTTTTATTTTATCTAAATCAGCCATAAGCAGAAACGAGACGATAAACTATGGGAAAAATGGAAACTGAAACCGAGAAGGCGGCCAGAGGAAAAGCCCTCTACCAGCTCAAGCGCCAGCTCGACCACCTAAAGAACATGCGCGGCTCGGGCACAGAATTGATTTCGGTTTATCTCTCGGCGGGACAGGCCATTCACGAGATGAGCAACAAGCTCAAAGAGGAGGCTGGCGCGGCCTCCAACATCAAGAGCAAGAGCACGCGCAAAAATGTCATGGATGCGCTCGAGCGCATCATACACCACCTCAAAGTCTATGGAAATTCCGCGCCAGAATCGGGAGTGGCCATCTTCTGCGGCAACGTGTCGGACAATCCGGCCCGCACCGACATCGAGCTGTTCACGATTTTCCCGCCGCAGGCGCTCACTATTTCGCTTTACCGCTGCGACTCGCGCTTTTTCCTCGAGCCGCTCTCGCGCACGGTTGATGTCAAGGACACATACGGGCTTGTCGTGCTGGACGGGCGCGAATGCACGCTTGCCACTTTGCGCGGCACGGTTATTACCGTGCTGAGGCGGCTCAACTCGACGGCGCACAGCAAAATCCGCAAAGGAGGCCAGTCTGCGCGGCGTTTCGAGCGATTGATTGAGGAGTCGATTGAATACTACTACAAACGAATAGGAGAGGCGATGGACCAGTATTTTGTCACCGGCATCAAGGGAGTGATTGTCGGCGGGCCTGGCCCGGCCAAAGAGGATTTTGTCAAGATGTCGCCCTTCAACTACCAGATTCACGTGCTCGGCGTTATCGACACCGGCTACACCGACGAGCAGGGTTTGCGCGAGGTTATGGCCAAGTGCGGCGACATCGTGCATGCGCAGGAGGCGTTCCGCGAAAAGCAGCTCATTGACCGCTTCATAAAAGAGGTTGTTTCCGGCGGGCTGGCTGTTTATGGCGAGGCAGTGGTGCGCGCGGCCCTTGAGAGCAAACAGGGCGGCACGCTGTTGATTTCGGAAGGCCTCAAGTGGAAGCGCTATCATGTCAAATTGCAGAACGGCGAGGAGCGCTTCATCAACAAGAGGGCTGAAGAAGACCCGCCGAAAGCCACGCCCGACGGCCAGAGCTGCAGCGTGCTCTCGACAGTGGATTTGGCAGACAATCTGATTGAGCTGGCAGATTCTGTGGGCGCAAAAACCGAAATCATTTCAACAGACACAAGCGAGGGCGCACAATTTTTGCAGTCGTTCTACGGCCTCGGAGCATTCCTTCGCTACCGCTAAAAACGAAAGACAAAAACGAAAAAATATTCTTTTTTTTAGCCGGATACGGCGCGGAGCCTGCAGTAATCAGAATTCGACTTGGGCCCGATGATGACTTCCATATAGGTCGGGTGATAGATGAAGTCCTTGCCCTCCGGGCCGGCATGCACGTGGATGTAGGCCCTGTCTTTCATGGCATAGAGGGCTTGGGAGAACGGCACGGACGTGTTTGAAATTACCGGCGTGGAGTTTGACACCCCGAAGCGGTAATCGCTCGACAGGCAGCCTGAATCGTCGCAGAAGTAGGCCAGAAGCTCCTTGGAGCTTCCGTTGGTGTAGAACGGCGAGCTGATGTAATTCACGCCGCACTGCATGATTTGCTGGCGCACGTCCGCGCTGGATGCGCCGCGTGCGTCCACCAGGATGCCGTTTTTGGAATTGTTGTAGAGGTAATTTGAGAACGCCCCCTCGTTCGCGCTCTCGGCGGGAGTTGGAAGGAGCAGGACGCCAAGCACGATGGCGAGGATGATTGCGCCGCCGATGAGGGCCGCCTTTTGCTGCAGAGTGAGGCCTGCGGGTTTTGAGGAGGGCGCGGCGTTTGAATGGGCCGGGGCTGCCGGTTTGGATGCGGCCGGAACGGCTTTTGCCTTGTCTGCTTTTTTCTCGTCTTTGGCCATGGGAGCACCATCAGTCATTTTTCTTTTTTGCTCAATTCAGCACGTCCCCGATTTCGCAGGTCGTGTAGTAGGCCGCGTCGCCCCACGTGTCTGCCTGCTTCTTGAACACAGTGTTGAAATGCGGGGCTTGCGCCGTGGAGTTGTAGTGCAGCACGAAGACGGGCGAATCCACCACCTTGTCGAAGCACGCCGGCGTGGTGAGGTTGGAGTTCGAGCCCCACGTGCATGAGCGGCCCGAGAAGAAGAAGGTGAATGTCGTCTTGTTCCAGCGGCTCTTCAACTGGCTGCTGATGTTGGCCGCACAGGAGGACATTGAGTTGAGGGCGTCAGGCGTTGCGCCGGCCTGGTCGATGGCGATGTAGGACATGTTGGAGGCCGGGATGAGGTCGGTGAAATCAGCCAGAGTGGATGCTTCAGAATTCTGGCTCATGACGACATAGAGGCCGACAGAGCCAAGCCCGAGGCCGAAGAGGAGCAGGAAAAGCACTGCAGTCCACAGGCCCAGCATTGCGCGGCTGCGGAAAAGCGGCTTGAAGTAAAGCAGAAGGCCGATGAACACCACGAGAATCACTGAGGCGAGCGCGAGGTCGGAGAGCAGCAGCACCGTGGGGGGAATGAGGGGCGCGACCTGCGTGCGGGTGGCTGACGGCAGGGGCACCAGCGCGGCCGAGAGCGAGAAGACGCCGTCAACGGCGGTCTGGCTGAACGAGCGGCCGAAGCTCGAGACCGCGTCGCCCGAACCTGCGCCCGATGAGCGGAGTCTGGAGGTGTCGTTAATCAAAGAATTGTAGGCCGCGGTCAGGTTTGTGTACTGCGCGGTCGAGAGCGGAGGTGTGAGGACTGAGTCAAGCGCGAGGCGGCGGGCCACCAGCTTTTGGTATGATGCGATGACCGCGTTGTCGCCGGCCCGAATGCGCCAGGAGGCCGCTATGAGCGCGTCGCCGGCGTGATTCTGGGCAAGCTTGACGGTGTCATAGGGCTTGCGGCCCGATTTGACTGCCGCCTGAATCGAGGGCACGAGTGCGCCGAGCTGGCTGAAATCGGAATCAACCGAATTGAAATTGCGGGTGGTTATGTGCGCGTCCATCGCGGCCCAGGATTTCTGGAAAGCGGCAAACGCGGCCGTGAAGTTCGAGTCGGATGTGAATGATGAAACAGCCGCTGCGTCGTCGCGCAGGGACTGGTATTTGGATTTGAACTGGTTCCATTTGGGGCCCCACACGGCGGCCATCGCGGCCGACTGGGCGTAGGCTTCGCGGTCAGCGCTTGAGAGCATGATTTGCTGCCCCGCCAGATTGACGTCGGGGGCGGACTGGAGGCGGGCGGAGAGATTGTCCACAAGTTCGGAAGCTGTGCTCAGGCTGCTCATGTCGAGGTTGGGTGCCGGGCAGATGCCGAGGCAGTCGGGGCACAATGACGCCTGCGTTGCGCGCAGTTTGGTCTGCATGTTGGCCTGCGCCGCCGTGCGGATGCCGGCCATGTCGACTTTTAGCTGGGCGAAACTGTCGGCCGCGTTATCGAGGGCGAGATTGCTGCTTATGGAGAGAGCGTCCCCGAGTTTCGTGTTCATTGCGTTCAGCGTGAGGCTGTAGTCTTTCAGATAGGGCGCGATGAGTTCGGGCAGGCAGGTGCCGACATCGTAGCGCATGCACAGCTGGGTGGCTGTCGACGTGCAGCTGGGCGTGTCGTTGCAGGGGGCGAAATGAAGATTGGTGTAAGTGAGGCAGGTTTCTTCCATCCCGAGCGGGTAAGATTTGTGGCTTGCGTCGAATTTGGCGTTGCGGCTGGCGTTGAAGGCGCGCAGGCCGTCCTGCAAGGCGGCAAGCTCAGACGCGGACGGCAGGATTGTGTGCTCGTAATGGGAGCGCAGCACCGCCGAGATGGCTACAGAGTCGGAGAGGGGAATGTCGTTGGCGGTAACAATGGAGGGAATGCCGCTGATGGTGTAGAGGGTGTAGTTGATGTCAGGAGGGGAATAGAGCGGTGTCACCACCACCATCTCCGCAGTCTCGTTGTCGTAGAGATGGGCCGAAAGATTGAATTCTGCCCCCACGGCGAGGGCGAACACCAGCAGTAGGATTGCCGTCAGGACTGGTCGCATGGCGGGATTTAGTGCCCTCACGTTTTTAAATGATTTGCAAAAGTCCGCCAGAGAGGGAAAACAGGATTGAAACAGGAAAGGAAAACAGGATAAAAAAAAGCCGCAATACAAGGAGGGGCCCGGGCCCCATTCGCCAAGCTTTCAGCTAAAGGGTGAAAAAATAATTGAAAAATAAAAGGGGGACGGGGGGCCTCGCGGCCCCCCGATAGAGCTTGTTCGACGTCCAACTTATTGGGTCTTCAACTTGGAGATGAAGGAGTTGGCGGCAGTCATCGTGTCGTCGGCTGTAAGGCCGGCCACAACGATCTTGTTGCCCACTACTTTCACTACCACGTTGTCCTTGTTGAAGTCGATGTTGGCATCGCCCTGCGATGCAGCCTCCTTCGTCACACTGTTGACGACCGAGCCGCCGACAGTGATCAGAGTGCCGCTAACGCCAGCTGCCTCAGAGTCCTTGATGACCATCTTCAGGTCGCCCGTGTAGGGTGTAAGGACGCTGGTGACTGCCGGGTCCGCAACGCCGGTGACAGTGCCCATGGTGGCTGTGCAGGTGGGTGCTCCACTTGCGCCGCCCGCAGTGCAGGCGCCGACCGTCTGGTCGATTGCCTTCACCAACAGGCCCACGCCGTTGGACAATGTCTTGGTGTCGCCTTCCTTGGCAATCCACGTCTCGGTGTTCTCCTTGCCGGCCGCCGTTGAGGCAGTGGCGAAGGTGAACTGTGCGTTCGCGACGCGCTTGGCGACGCTGAACGACACACCAGTCAGGCCAACTGAGTTAACCTTGGTGCCGCGTTCGCTGTAGAACGGCAACTCTCTGCCGGCTGCAGCCAACACTGTGTCGGCTGTGGCGTTGGAGAGGTTCAGGCCGTTGTAGTACACGTACGCTGTCGTGGCACTTGTCGGCTGGAACTGCCAGTTGCTGTTGGTGATGTTGTACACCGGGATGCGCAACAGGTCGTGGTGGTATGTGGTTGCGTTCAAGCGGCCCGCGTTCTCCTGCAGCACAATCTCGCCGATGATGGCCGGTGAGGTTGTGGTTGTAAGGGACGCGTACGACGCGTTGAGCGTCGAGTTCAGCGACGCACTGTAGCCGTCAAAGTAGAACTTTATCAGGCCGAGTGCAGGCGATGAGGCATCGTCTCCAGCAGAGTCATACTTCACAGCATTGGTGTATCCCGTGAGGGATGCAGAAACGCCTCCAGCATTCTCGTTCTTTGTGGAGGTGAAGTTGGCCACCGACAGGTATTTGCAGGTGGGTGACTGCTTGAAGAAGATCTGGCTGACCGTATTGTTGGCGACCAGGTTCCACGAGCTCTGGTTCTGCTGGTTCGTGCTGTTGGAGTATGTGAAGTTACCCATCGGGTCCACATAGAAGTCCTTGGCACGGTATTGACCCATCATGTCAGAGCTTGAACCGCCGAACGCGCTGTCCGTGTCGGAGGTGATGTGGATGAAGGTACCAGACCACGAGCCGTTCAGGATGTTGCAGTTGTCAGAGTTGGCCACAGAGATGCGGCCGGAGTTGACAACGTCATAGCGGAGGCTTGTTCTCTCCGAGTCTGCAAGGTCAAGGCCGTTGTATGTAAGGCGGTAGACCGGGTCCTGCAGGGGGAACACAACGCTGTCGCCCGCTTTCATGCGGTCGTTCTGGTTCATGTAGCCCTGGACATCAGACACGTAGAGCACAATCTCGCGCAGGCTGTTGGGCGCCTGGTTGGTGCTGCTCCAATCCTTTGTCTTCCACAAAAGCTGTGTGTAGACATATCCCCACACGGGGTCCGAGGAGGACGCATCGTTGTAGATGTGGCCGTCCGTCAGCTTTATCTCGTCCGTGTAGATGGCGATTTCGGCCCACTTGGCTGAGAGGGTAAGACCACCAGCTGTCTGGTACACGTGGACTTTGATGCTGCTGCCGGTTGAACTCTGAGTGAACGTGTATGTGTCACCCGGAGTTACCTGAATCTGGCCAATCACCTGATCGTTGGAGTCCAGTACGTCAATGATGGCAGGGTGGGTGTTGGTTGAGCCCACGGCCACTGAAATATCGGCGAGGCGGACCTTGAAGGTGCCAGCGTCGATTGACTCTCCGATCGAGATGATGCGGTAGTCGGCCTCTTTGGCGAGCTTGATTTCTCCGCCGTTAAGAACGCTGCTCGAGGCAGTGACGTTCGTTGTCGGCGGTGTCATCGAAGAGATGACCCAGTCAGCTCCCAAGAAGTTGACCTTGAGGCGGTGGCGCGCTGTGCGGTCCACTCCGTCCGCTGTGCATCCGGCCCATTCGCCTGAGACGTTTGTTACGGTGCACACCGGGATACCCCAGTCGTTGCCCAGGAAGCGCAAGCTGTACGCGAGAGCGTTCGGCCTTGCGACCACCTGGTGGTAGTCTGTGCCCAAGTCATAGTAAACACCAGACGAGGGGGCTGCAGAACCAACCCAGAAGGCGGGCTCCTGGACGTATGTAAAGCCGGATGTGGCCTGCTCATCCTTTGCGGATGGCACGTCGAAGCCGTTGAACTGGTCTTTGCCAATCATGTAGAGGTTGCCGTTGAATGTGGCAAGTCCTCTCAGAGGCGAGACAGTGCGCGGCAACGATGTGTCGGGCAGTGTCAGGGTTGTGTCGTAGAGGTCTTCAGGCAATGTGTTCATGCGGTTGCCCAAAGATTTGTCGATCGAGTCCGTGATCAGGGTCTTGAACTGGTGCGCATTCGCCAGCTGTCCCGGAACGGTAATCTCAATCGTTACTTTCTTGTCGGTAACCTCGCAGGTTCCAGCGCCAGTGCCTGTTCCCGCGCCGCTCACTGTGCAAGCAGGTGTTCCCTGCAGGCGCACGTTGAGGGCAGAGCGGGCGTAAGCATTCTGGGCGATGGCCGCCGCAATGTTAGCCGCTGCGATGCCGTCGGAGAGGGCAGCGCCCGAGCCAACGACAATTTTCGCCACCGGCTGGCCGTTCTCTTCAACCAGCTTGGTGTTCTCATAGTACAGAGTCGCTGCAGACACTGCTGTGGAGCCGATGAAGGCTGCCGCGAGCAATGTTGTCGCGATTCTTGACTTCCATCCTTTCATATCTTCACCTCATTGTATTTTGGGTGTTTCCTTCATTTTTTTCTGTCGCCATTTTTCGGGGCACTTGGCACGAAGATCATCGGGCGACAGACATGTTGCCCCATATCTTTTCCATGTGGTCTCTCGTACCCCGCTCCTTGCAGACCCCGGTCGAGGGAATCCGCTCATCGGAACCACTGAAGATGGAAATTCCAAATCTATTTAAACCTTGTTAATTAGTATAAACTTCTGTTTAGAAATTAAACTTATAACTACGTCATTTGGTGTAAAAAGTCCATGACAATGAGCGTAAGATGGTGGTAAATGAAGGGTGCGTGGAAATTTTTCGGCCCCAAAACATCGACGTGAAATTTTATTTCTTCGAGGTGAGATTGTCGGGCAAGGGGGGAGGGGGGTCATGGCAGGCACCAACTATTAATTTTAATTAATATTTACACATTTGTAAAATATTGCCGTTCTTCGACGATGCTTCGACGTTGATGATTAGATTGGCCGGGCAATTATATAATAGGATATAGAATCGGCCAATCGGTCTTGGTGCGCGGCTTGAGGCCTCCAGCAGCTCCAAATGCGCCCATACTGGCCGCTATGGGACTATTTTGAATTGGATGCGCTTTCCGTCCCCGCCGTAGGCAATGAGCTTGTCAGGCGTATACGGCCTGCAGATTAGAAGGTGGATTCCGCCCTCTTTTGAGGCAAGGGCGAGGTCTGCCCCCGACGGGCGCGCGCTGCCGGATGGATGGGAGTGGAATGTGCCCCACTCAGATATCGACGAGGGAAGCATCCATGGCAGATATCCGGCAGACCATCCGTCGACGGAGAGGCCGGGCGGCACTATGACGCGCGTGAGAAGAAGGGAATCTTCGCCTTCTATTTTTGTTCTCTCGCCCTCGAGCAAACCCAAAAATTCATTGGGGTCGGCCGCGCGGCCGGCCGCCGTGCAGGCGTCGACGAGGGAGCGCTTGAGCAGAAGCATGAGGATAGGATGGAAGAAGGAGAATAAGAAAGGGATGGGATGGTAAAAAATTATCTTCGCTCGCCGAATTCCTGCATAAAGCGCGCGTGCTCCATCAATTCGTTGTTTGTAATCGACGGTCGTCTGTCGCCGAGAATCTGCAGGACTTCCGAGGTGGAAAGGGCCGCCTTCTGCTTTGCTATGCGCTGGCGCACAAGGCGCGTCTTGACTTCCTGCGAAACCGAGACCAAATCGGCGCCGGAGAAGCCGGCGGTGACGGCGGCAAGCTTGGCATAGTCGAGGTCAGGCAGAAGCGAGCCTAGCGCCTTGTGCAAAATCTGCTCGCGCCCCGGCGTGTCGGGCGGCGGGATGTAGAGGATTTTATCGAAACGCCCCGGGCGCAGCAATGCTGCGTCCATCATCGAAGGCCTGTTGGTTGCTCCAATGACTACGACGTTCTGCATCTCCTTTAGCCCGTCCATTTCCTGCAGAAGCTGGGTGAGAATGAGCGAGGAGGAGGTGCTGCGCGAGGCGGCCAGCGACTCTATTTCGTCGAAAAATATGAGGGCGGGCGGCTGCTCGCGCGCTCGGTTGAATGTTTCGCGCATGATGTCAAGCGCAGACTGGCTGCCGGCCTTCATCAAATCCGCGCCCGATAATGTGAGGAATGTTGCGTTGAGCTGGTGGCTGGCTGCGCGCACAATCATGGTCTTGCCGCAGCCGGGCGGGCCGAAGAGAAGCAGTCCTCTTATCGGCTTGAGGTGATATTCGGCCATAAGCTCGGGGTGAAGCAACGGCAGCTCCACCGCCTCGTTGAGCGCGCGGCGCACGTCCGACAAACCGACAACGTCGTCCCATTTGACCTCGGCTGCATTCACCTGCGGCGCCTCCTCCTCCACTCTGCGCTCGAAGTCGATGCGGAATTTCTCATACATGTCGAGGTCGGCGATGTGGGTAGATGCCTTGAGATATTTGAGCACGGCGAGGAAATGCTTCATGGAGAGCGGAATGACCTGATTTGCCGCCTGCGCCTCGCGTGCCGTCTGGTGTATTGCCTCGCGCGCCACGTTGGCCAAATCGGCGCCAGAGTAGCGGTCGGTCATGGCGGCCAGCTTTTTGAAATCCACGTCTTCGGCCAGAGGCACGGAGCGGGAATGAAGTTTGAGGATTGCCTCGCGCGCGGGCGCATCGGGCAGAGGCATGTAAATAAGCTTGTCAAAGCGGCCGGGGCGCATAATGGCCGGGTCCAGCTTGTTGGGCGCATTGGTGGCGCCCATCACTATGACATGATGCGGCCCGGTTGTGGGCACGCTGTCCATCTCCAAAAGGAGCTGGGTGAGAGCGGTGTATGAAGAGGCGTTTTCCTCCGACAGGCCGGCGCGGCTGCGGGCGATGGAGTCGATTTCGTCGAAGAAGAGAAGGCAGGGGGCATTTTTGCGCGCGGTGGCAAAGAGTTCTGCAATATTCTTCTCTGTCTCGCCAACCCACTTGGAAGTCAGGTCGGAGCATTTCACATAATAGAAGCCAACGTTCAACTCGCGCGAGAGGGCTTTCATCAAAAATGTTTTGCCTGTGCCCGGAGGGCCGAACAGCAATATGCCGTTGGGCGGCTTGATGCCGTATGTGACTGCCAGCTCCTTGTTTTGCATAGGCGTGAGAATGGCGTCGCGCAGTTCGCGCTTGACGCTGTCATAACCGCCCACTGCGTCAAGAGATTCGGGTCCGCCCTCGCTGGTGGAAAGGTCCTCGACGCCGAGGTGGCCGAATTTTCTTGTCTTGTCCTTGTGCCGCTCGATATTCTCGCGGGCGATGTTGAGATGGCCCGCCTCCATAAGATAGAGAAGGATGAGGGTGACGGCAGTGTAGAATATGATTTCGTTGGGGAACTGAATGCCGTAAAGATTGGCTATGAAATAATGTGAAAGCGGAATGATTACTATGACCGCGCCGGCCATGAGCTGGCGGTGCACGCCCCGCACCACGCCGGGAATGTAGCCGATGAGAAAGAGGGCGCCCGCCCACGCGGCCAATTGGAGAAGTGCGGCGTCATTGACCAGAAGGTTGAAGCTGTTGTTGATTACTTTCATCAACGCAGGATTCACCATGCGGATTGTGTCTGCGGTGATGAGATTGCCCATCGCGTTGATGCCGTCTGTCACAAGATTTTTTATGTCGGGAATCGGGAGGCGGTCGCGCGAAAGCACCAGCTGGTCGCCGACGCTTAATGCCGGACCGTAATTCAATTCAAGCGGCTTTGTGAGCATAAAGGCAGAATTTGGCGCAAGCCACAACGTTGTAAGCAAGAGGATGAGAAACACTGCCGGCAGCGAGAGAAAGATGGAGCGCTTGGAGCCGCCGTAGAGCGCGCCCAATGTGAGTGCGAACTGCACAAATCCGCCCAGGAAAATTAGTGGTGGGGGGGCAAATGGGGCGCAGACCACTATTTCGAGAAATGATATCAAGTACCAGTCATTGAACGCCTTGAAGAGCGTAAGAGATACTATTAGAGTAAAGAGCCAGGCAAAGATTGGGGCTTGGTATGCGATGGCCGGAAAGGCCAGAATAACGCCCAAGATGGTGCCGATAAACGGCTTGTCTGGCATGTAATATGCAAGCGCGCCGCACAGGGCTGCGAGAATAAAGGTTAGCCATAAGGGGTAGAAATAGAAGAGGTTGAGCATGAAAAGCGCGCCAAGAAATACGAGCAGGGCGGGCCAGAGGGCCTCGTTCTCCTGCAGTGTGGCCTGGATAGCTTTGAATTTTTGTCCGCTCACCGTTGCGGCTTGCGCGCTCGCCATGAGGGAGGAAGGGGTAGAGTATTTATAAGAAAAGAGGTGAGGGGCGAGCGGATGGTTCGATTAAAAAGAAAGCCGCACAAAATAGAATATAGGGGCTCGTAGCTCAACTTGGATAGAGCACCTGGCTTCGGACCAGGGGGTTGTGGGTTCAAATCCTGCCGAGCCCGTTCAGCCCTTTTCTTTCTCCGAAAGAAAAGTGCTTGACCCCAAAAGAAAGAGTTGTGCTGGCGCTCGCGCGCCAATAACGCTCATGGAGGCATTAGATTTCTTCTCTGATTTCTTTTTCTTTTCCCGAGGAAGGCTCAGCCCGATTTAATTTCTGATTTTCTCCACAAGCCCGTTCGCAGCCGGAAAATGAGAAAAATGAACATTAATGTGCATGCTCTTTACGTCTATAATCGAAATTTTTGACGTCTTTTGCAAATCTTTAAAAATCGCCCAAGGACAAAGATGGGTTTAATTCGAGGTGGTAATATGAATACTATAGCGGTTATGCCAAAAACGATTGCGCCAAACACGAAAAAAATGATTGACAACGTGCTCAGCGTTCTGCTCACGTGCAAGACGGGCGCGCCCGACAGCAACAGATTCCTGCTCGCGCTCCAGACGAATTACGGCGGCATCAATCCAAAATTCTATTTTCTGCTTTCGACCAGCCCGAAAGACACCGCCAAGACCGCCGTTGCGAGCCGGCTTGACGCCGTAACATCGATAATGGCAAACGGACTGGAAAAAGGCGGCTGGATTGAGTACGTGCAGGACAGTGGTTCGAAAAACGCGGTCCTTTCGTTCAACTCGCGCATGAATTTTGACAAAAACGACATTCCCGGCCTTTACGAGCAGTGCGCGCTTTTTGCGCTTGACAGTCTGAAGAAGGCTGGAGTGCACATGATAAACACCGACCGCGGGGAGATGAACATAAACGCGGTGATTGAGATTCTTGATGCAAAGCTTGCGGACAATGTGGAGCGCAAGTACAGCATCATTGACTCGAAGATAAGCCAGAGCCTGACAAACAAGACAGAGTTTTACGGATACAGCTACAGCCAGCTGCTGGTGTCTTCGATTGCAAACGAGAGAATGTAGGTTGCTTTGACGCCGTATTTTTTGTTTTTTTATCTTTTTGCCAATTCTATTTTTTCTGCCTCTTTTTCACGTGAGCTTTTAGGTCCTGCAAAACGTTCATGTAGTTTATGAAAGACTCGAACGGGCTTTCGTATGGCGAGAAATAGTTGTGCACGTCCTGGTCTGACAATGATTTTGTGCAGCAGTAGTATAGATGGTCTGAATTTTGCAGATGCCGCCATGTGCGCAGCAAATCAGGGTCATTGAGTTCCTTGATTGGTTTTTCAAGAGAAGTCAGTTCTGAAAAAGCCGCGCGCTGCATGTCGTTTCCGAGCCATGCCGAGGTGTCGCGCTCGTTGTCTGCCCAACTAATGACCGAGGGCGCCTCCACCTCGCCTTTTGGCACAACATCTGCCGCGATTTCAGAAGGTGTGGCGAATTCGAGGTGCGGGTGCTTGAGGATTTCACCCGGCAATGCGCGCAGGAAATTGAATATGCCTGTGTCCTCCCAGTGGTGCTCGCCAAATGTTTCATAATCCATAAACAAATTGGTGCAGTCGCCGGGCGTGTCGGCCAGCCATCGCGCGTATTTTGGCGCGGTGAGGGGCCATTCGTTCCAGCTTTTCTGTGAAAAACGGTAGCCGATGTCGTCGGATAATTTGTAGTGGCGCAAAAGCGCGCGGATTTTGGAGCAGTTTTTCACCGAATAGGTGTAGGTGGGCGAGCGCCAGCCCAGCATCTGGTCAAGCCCCTCGGCCATGATGCCTTTGTAGCCCATGCATTCGGCCCAGTAGGCGATGTCGTTGGAAAACATGGCCTCGGTGTTGCGGAAGACGGAGGGCTTTTGGCAGAAGGGGGCGATGGCTGCCTGATGAAGCTTCACCTGCTCTTCGAATTCTGTTTGCTCTGTGAAGAGTGAAGAAAGCGAATGATAGTATGTTTCAGAAAGAAATTCCACGCGGCCGGTTCTGGCCAGCGCGGCAAAAGAGTCGACCACTTCGGGCATGTAGAGGCGCGCCTGCTCCAAAAACACGCCGGTGGTGGAAAAGCTGATTTTCAGTTCAGGGTGCTTTTCCAAAAGCTCGAGCAGAAGGCGGTTGGTGGGCAAATAGCATTTGGTTGCGACTTTTTGCAATATCTGCCTGTTTAATTCATGGTTGAAATAGCGGGTGAACAGCTCGCCGCCGTCGGCGCCGTCGGGCGCGAAAACTGAGAATGGCGCCAGCCTCATTGGCTGGTGCACTTGGAAGTAAAAACAAACTTTCATGCACACACCAGCTTCGTTTTCATGACCACACTTACTTGTGATGCTTTTGCACTGCCTCGGAATATACGGCTTCCGTCTCCTGAGCGCATTTTTCCCACGTCAGCTTGCGCAAATCCTCGGGCGCCATGCCGGTCATGGAATTTCGCAGTGACGAATATTGCAGCACGGCGAGGATTTTGCCGGCCATGCCCTGTATGTCCCAGAAGTCCACCTTGAGGGCCGATTTCACCACCTCGCCCACGCCGCTTGTTTTCGAGATGATGATGGGCGTGCCCGATGCCATTGCCTCCAGCGCAGTGATGCCGAAAGGCTCCGATGTGGATGGCATGACATAGACATTTGCAATGGAATAGATGCGCCTCTGGTCGTCGTCGGGGAGAAAGCCCAAAAAGCGCACGTGCTCGGTGAGGCCGAGCTCGATGGAGAGGTTGATGAGAAGGGGCATGAGCTCGCCTGTTCCGGCGATAAAGAAGAGGGTGTCGGGGCGCTTTTCAAGCACTTTTTTGGCTGCATGCAAAAACTGCACCGGCCCTTTCTGCTCGGTGAGACGGCCCAAAAACAGCACAATCGGTTTTCCGTCCGTCTGTATTGCCATGGCGGGTTTGCCGTTTGAAACATAGCGGCCTGCGTCCACGCCGTTGTATACCACGCGGATTTTGCCAGTGTTTGCGCCCAGATGCGAAACGAGCTGGTCCTGCGTGCGCTTTGAGACGGCGATAAGCAAATCGGCGTCAGACGCCGCCTGCCGCTCTATGCGCACTATGGCGTCCCACGGAGTGGAGGTGCGGTCGAATTCTGTTGAGTGAAAAGTCTGCACGTGCGGCAGGCGGGAGAGGCGCGCGGCAGCCTGCGCGCCGGGCGCGGTGAGCCAGTCGTGGGCATGCACAAGCGAATAGGGGTTTTTGGCATTTTCCTCGGCCACCATTTTGGCCGCGAGGGCGTTGTAAACTTCTACGGCCTTGAGCAGCCCCTCGCCATAATTGGCCAGCTTGCCTTTTTTTGTGAAAGTAAGGTAGGGGGAAAGAACTGTCGGCGAAACCTCTATGAGACGAATTGATGGATGCGGGCTGGTGACGTTTTTGCCGCTCACAGGCATGAAGAAATCGATTTGATGCCCGCGCTCGGCGAGGCGGCGCGTAAGTTCATAGCAGTGCACGCCAAGCCCGCCGGATATGAAGGGCGGGAACTCCCAGCCCAGCATGGCTAAACGCATAATGAGACCCCGCTCTTTTCCAAGCCCACTCTCAGGCAAACGGAGCGGGAGGTTAAAAAGATGAGTTTTTTAGGGCACGGGGAGAAAAGATGGGATATGACGGATGGAGAAAGAAATATGGCTGATGACGGGCGCGAAACAATTCTTTTTGACGTGCACACGCACCACCCCGCGCAGACGACGGATGGGGCGAAGCACGCATTTGTCGCGGCCGGATTTTCGCTTGAATCAAACGAGGAAGTGATTTCTTTTTCGCGCGAGCACGGCTGCTTTTTTTCACTTGGGTTGGGGCCGCAGGAAATCCAGAGAAAGGAGAAATATCCAGATTTGGAGAAAGCGATAAGCGAAATGGAAAAGCAGGCTGAAAAGGTGAAAGCAGATGCCGTTCTCTCGCGCCATTTTGTTGCCATAGGCGAAGTGGGCCTTGACAAGCACTGGGGAAAAACAAGCGAAGAGCGGGAGAGGCAGTTTTTGGCATTTGAGAGAATGATAAATCTGGCCGGAAAGCTGTCGCTGCCGCTCATCATTCATTCGCGCGATGCCGAGGAGGAATGCATCAGGCAACTGTTGGCAACGCAGGCGCTGCATGCCGCATCGAGCAAAAAATTACATGTGATTATGCACTGCTTCGGCGGAAAACTGGAGCAGGCAAGGCGCGCCGTGGATGCGGGCTGGCTGATTTCAATTCCGCCGCAGGCAAATTCCGAGAGAAAAAAAATAGTGAAAGAGCTGCCCCTCTCGGCCCTTGTCGTCGAATCAGATGCGCCGTATATCGGCAAAAAAAGCTGGGATGCGCTCAAATCGGCCGAGATGATTGCACGATACAAGGAAATGAAAGTGGAGGAAGTGCTTGAGGCGACGGCAAAAAACGCGCGCAGATTGTTTTCAATTTGAATTTTGGAATAGAGATATAAAGAAGGTCAATGAAATACAGGTCATATATCAGAATTGAACTGGAGAAATCATTATGCCAGCCATTTCAATTTCCGGCATCACCAAAAAGTTCGGCCACCTCACGGCAGTGGACAACATTTCCCTTGACATTGAGAAGGGGGAAATTTTCGGACTTCTTGGCCCCAACGGCGCGGGCAAGACAACCCTTCTTTCCATGCTCGCGGTGCTGATGACTCCGACTGCGGGCAGCGCGCTGGTAAACGGCCATGACATCAGACACGAGGCGCTGGCGGTGCGCCAGTCAATCGGCATGGTGTTTCAGGCCGGCTCTGTCGACAATCTTCTCACAGCGCGCGAAAATCTTGTGCTGCATGCAAAACTTTTCGGCGTGCCGAAAGACGTGCGTGAGAAGCGGATTAAGGACGCGCTTGAGCTTGTGGAATTGACAGACAGGGCAAATGATAGGGCAGGAACATTTTCGGGCGGCATGAAAAGACGGCTTGAAATTGCAAGGGCATTGCTGCATCATCCGGCCGTGCTTTTTCTTGACGAGCCGACCGTGGGGCTTGACCCGCAGACGCGCGAGCATATCTGGAAATATATCAAGGCCCTCTCGCGGCAGGAGCAGATGACGATTATTCTTACAACCCATTATATGGAGGAGGCGGACGTGCTCGCCGACCGCATCGCGCTTATCGACAGGGGAAAAATAGTCCAGCTTGACACGCCCGAGGGGCTCAAGCGGCAGATGGGCGGAGACAGGGTGAAGCTTGTGTGCGCAAAAGCGTGCTCGGCAACCATGCTGGCCAAAATAAAGAAGATGCCGTTTGTCAAATCGGTTTCGCAGGAGGACGGCCATCTTGTGCTTGTTGTGCTCAACGCACCAAAGCATTTGCAAAAAATACTTGAGGCGGTCGGAGTGGTGGAGGAAGTGCATGTGCTGCCCGCCTCGCTCAACGACGTGTTTCTGCAGTACACGGGGCATGCCATTCGCAACGAATCTGCAGAAGATGACGCGCAGCAGCAGTGGGCTGCGCACCGCTAAGGGGTTGCTTATGTCAGCATATGAAGCAGTTCTGGCGGTGTGGTGGCGCGAATTCATAGTTTATACCAGAGAAAAGGAGCGCGCGGTTTCATCGGTGGTCACGCCGCTGATTTGGCTTCTTGCTTTTGGCGCCGGCCTTGGCGCCTCCATCAGCGTTGCGGGTTTGAATTATCAGGAATTTATTTTCCCAGGCATATTGGCAATGAACGTGCTCTTCACGTCGATGTTTTATGGGATGTATGTTGTGTGGGACAAGAAGCTTGACGTGCTAAAGGAGATTTTGATTGCCCCGCAACCCCGCTGGGTTGCGTTTATGGGCAAATGTTTGGGGGGTTTGAGCATCTGCGCGGTGCAGGCAAGCATTCTCATGCTGGCGGGCTGGCTGTTCATGGGCATACCGGTCACCCCGTCCAATTATCTGTACACTTTGGCGGGCGCCCTGCTTTTTGGAATCGGCAGCTCCTCTCTTGGCCTGTTTATCGGCGCGAAACTCAACTCGCCCGACTCGTTCTCGCTTGTGATGAGTTTTGTGATGTGGCCGCTCTTTCTCACTTCGGGCGCGCTCTATCCGATTGAGCATCTGCCGTCCTATCTGCAGGTGCTGGTGCATGTCAACCCCATGGCATATGGCGTTGATTTGATGCGCGGAGCGCTTTTGGGCGCTTGGACTTTCGGCCCCATGCTGGATGTTGGAGTGCTTTTGCTTTTCGGAGCCCTGTTTTTCTGGCTGGGCAAGGAAGCATTCGAGCGAATAAGCCTTGGATGAAAAAAGAAGGAACGTTTTTATGGCTCTAATGCGTTAAACATGCATGAACTC
>JAKAJC010000011.1 GCA_021814005.1 Microcaldota archaeon | reverse complement strand
CTAAAAAGGCGCGGTCGAGGCGCGTGTTTTTAAACAAAACCGCCGTTTCTACGCCGAAGAAAGACGACAAGGGGACCCCCTATGGCCGATAAGCCCAGCCCGACGGATGCACGGACTTACTACCATAAGGGCAACAATCTCTTTGAGTCGGGAGACTATGACAAGGCCATCGAGAATTACAATATGGCCATCATCCTCAATCCGACCTTTTCGGAAGCATACTTCAACCGCGGGCTCTCGTATTACAACCTCAAGAATTTCGACAAGTCTATTTCAGATTACACCAAGGCAACCGAACTCGACCCCAAAAATCCTGTCATTTTCAACAACCGCGGCGACGCGTATTACCGCAAACAGGATTTCCAGAACGCCATTGTCGACTATGACAAGGCGCTGGCGATAAACAAGAAATATCTCAAGGCATTCTACAACCGCGGACTTGCTTATGCCTGCCTTCAGGACTACGAGAAGGCGGTGGACGACTTTACGCAGGTGGTGGGGCTCAACCCCGAATTTGCCGAGGCGTTCCACATCAGGGGGCTCGCCTACGACTACATGAATAATTTGGAGAAGGCCATTGCCGACTACGAGCAGGCGCTCAAACTAAATCCCGCCATGACAGAGGCAAAAAGCCATCTCGAAATAGCCAAGGCGAAAAAAGACAGCGGCTACACCCCGCCAAGCCCGGGCGCGGTGGGCGGGCCGGACGCCTCGGCCGGAAGCGGAAGCCCTGGCGGCGGACCGGGACAGCAGGGCGGGCCTTCGGTCAATCCGGTCAAACTGATGTCAAAGCCGAACATGACATTCAAAGACGTGGCAGGCATGGACCGCTTCAAGGAGGAAATCCGCGAGGCTGCGGTTTATCCTCTTGTTAATCCCGAATTGGCCAAGAAATACGGCAAACTGGGAGGCGGAGGAGTTCTGCTCTACGGCCCTCCCGGATGCGGCAAAACTTTTCTTGTCAAGGCGACGGCGGGCGAATGCGCGTCCGCGTTTATCAACGCCAAGACATCGGACATTTTGGACCCTTACGTTGGCGGCACCGAGAAAAACCTGCACGCCATTTTCGAGACGGGAAGAAAAAACTCGCCCTGCATCATATTTTTCGACGAAGTGGAAGCCATGGGCGGCCGGCGCGACGAGATGTCGGGCACCAACCAGTACATGAAAATGGCCGTCAACCAGCTGCTTTACGAACTGGACGGAGTGGAGGCAAACAACGCCAACGTGCTGGTCATCGGCGCAACGAACGCGCCGTGGGATGTCGACCCGGCGCTGAGGCGCTCGGGCCGTTTTTCCAAAACGATTTATGTGCCCGAGCCCGACAGCGTGTCAAGGCGCGAAATTCTCAAGCTGCAGTCGCGCAAGCTGCCAATCAAGAAAAACATTCCCTGGAACCGCCTCTCGTTCGCCACATGGGGCTATTCGTCCGCAGATTTGAAGGCCGTGAGCGACGAGGCGGCCGCAATTCCGTGGCGCGAGGCTTTCAAGTCAGGCAAGCAGCGCGAAATAAATCAGGGGGATTATTTCACGGCCGTGCGCAAAAAGAAATCCACCCTGCCCCCCTGGTATGACCAGGCCAAAAAGCAGATAGGGCAGGTTGAGGAGAAATCCATTGTGGACGGCAAGGAGCATGTCAAAATCAGCGAAAGCAAACTGGGCACGTCGGAAAAAGAGGCGTTCAAGTCCTTGCTTGACGTGGTCAAGCGGCGCAGCACCTGGTATTACAACGGCTTTGCCGGCACAATCCGCAATCTTGCCCTGTTTCTGCCATTCCCCGATTTCGTGTATGCGGTCGGCATTTCGTTTGTCGGCATAACCGAAAGCATCAAGAAGTGGCTCAAGGACAGGGGCTGGCTTACATGAGGTTGGCGCACATTCTGGCCGTTTTGCTGGCCTGTCTTCTCATTCTGGTTCCGGCGGCCAGCAGCTTCACCCTGAACGTGACGCAGCGCGGGACGCAGCTGGCGGATTTTGCGGTCGACCTGCCGGCCGTCATCACCATCACGAACACCTCGATTGACGACACCACCGCCCGCTACATCGCATCCATCAGCATTGCCAATGACGGACTGCAGGACTGGGAGATACACTTAATCTCGCACACTGCCGACGGCTGGAAATACGAGCGGCTTTTGGGCGTAGTGCAGCCTGGCACCACCGGAAATTTCACGCAGAATTTCGAGGCAAAATACAGCGGCGAGACCAAGGCCAGCATCCAGTATGCGGTCGTGGCCGAAGGCGACGTGGTTCTGCATGGCAAGTATTTCGAACTGGTTGAGGACTGGAGCGCTTACGAGCTCAAGAGCCGGACCGAACTCACCAACATGGCCGCTGTGTTCATTCCGCTGTGCGGAGGCGCGATAATCGCCCTTCTCCTCGTTTTGGCCGAATGGGCCTATGCCAGCCATTCCGACGGCGAGTATAGGGACGAATACACCATTCACAGTTTCTTCATGCCGAAAATCGCGGGCAGGCCGCTCGCTGAAGCATTGGCAGACGTGCTTGCCCACCCGCTCTTCTGGCTGATTGAGCTGATTGCGCTCGGCCTGATGGCCAGCATCATCTGGACGGGACTTGCGGCCCATCTGCCCGCCGAGAAGGCGATGCCGATTTTCCTTCTCTCTCTTCTTGGCGCGGCCATAATGCCGCTTGTTTATTTCATGCTGGCCTGGGCCTACAATGAATGGATGGAAAAGATGCCGCTGCGGTTTATGGCAGGCATGTTCATCTGGGGCATAATGGCGGCCGTGCTGGCCCTTGTGCTCAACACAGCGCAGGTGCAGCTGCTGGCGCCATTTTTGGGCAGCAACACAATGATTGCCGCCATAGTCACGGTTGCGCTGGTTGCCCCGTTTATCGAGGAGCTGGTGAAGGGCGCGGGTTTGCTGGCCCTGCGCGGGCACCATGAATTTGCCGACGCCCTGCACGGCCTGCATCTTGGCTTTGCGGTCGGATTGGGCTTTTCTCTTGTGGAAAACTGGTTTTATCTTGCATCAAGAACAGACCCGTTCCAGAACGGGCTGGCTGTGTGGGTGGGCCTTGGCGTGTACCGCAGCGTGGTCAACGCCGTGGCGCATGGCTGCTTCTCGGCCGCCCTTGGCGCGTCTTTGGGCTGGGCAAAATCGCAGAAATGGGGCCGCTTCGCCCTGCTGGCATTTTTGCCGGGCCTTGTGATGGCGATTGTGCTTCATTCGCTTTTCAATTTGACGGCCATTGCGGACAGCTTCAGCGTGCTGTCGGCCGACTTCCCCTCGTTCGGCTTCAACCCGCTCATGACTCTTGCTTTGCTGGTGGTCGTGGTGGCATTGAGCGCGGGGGCGGCGTCCGATTTCAGGCGGCGCAAGGCGGCGGGAAGAAAAGAGCAGATAACTCGGCTGGCGAATCAGGACAGGCTTTAGGCAATTTAATTTTCCGGTCTGGTGTTTATTTTTCAATTCAGTTTGCCCGCGGCAACAGAGCAGTGCTTCGCCCTGAGTTCTCTGAAGCAGAGCTGAAGCTGGGGAAAAATAAAATAAAAATTAAAAAGAAAAAAGACTGCTCACTGCGTTCTGGTCACCAGATTGGCGCCGACGATTTTGGGCGGCATGGTGCTCGGGTCGTCAGAGTACTTGTAGGCCACATACAGGCGGCCTGAGAAGTCCTCGTTGGGGCGCAGCGTGATTGACGCGGGGTAGGACAGCTTTGCATAGCCGCCGGATGTCTTGGGCGTGGCTGCATCCAAATCAACGCAGGAAACATAGTTGGAGTTTCCGCTGTCGTCCAGGAAGTTGCCCAAGTCGTCAATCTGTTCCTGATAGCCCAGAGTGCGCTTCACCAGGGTGTAGTCTGGCCACGAATCAGTGTTGGTGATTTCACCGTCGGGGGATGTTCGGCCCTTGACGCATGAAATGGCCTCGATTACGATGGTCTTGCGGTCACCGTTCACCAGTGTTGCGTGGAACAGGCCCGCGACTTTTGTTGAGCCGTCTGGAGCCAGGCCGCTTACCTGCAAGATGGGCTTCTGGCAGAGGAACCCTGCCTGGTCAAATACACACTGCTCCGGCGCACGGAACGGATTGATGTAGATGAGCACGGCGATGACAATGACAATCACCAGCAATGCCCAGCCATAGGTCATCAAATATTCCATGGCGGATTGGCCTTTTAGCACACGTGACAAACGATCACCCTTTCATTTTCTTAGGCGATAAAGGGGGGAAGAATTTTTAAAGAAATAGGTGGGTTTCGGGGGAAAAAGACAAGATGAAAAAAGAGAAAAAGAGGCATGGGGCGCTTGGGGCGCCCCGAAATTGGCGGGCTCGAGCCCGCCATGGCCCGCGCGGGCGGCCGGTTTTCTTTTTTTTATTTTTATTTTGTCAGATTGCGCCGCCGCCCATTCCCGTCAGGAAAGTGTCCAGAAGCGTCGATATCACCAGAAATACGACGGCGCTTGCCAGAAGCATGAGCGGGATGTAGCGCACGCCCTCCATGCGGTTGCCGCGCATGATGACGCCAATCATCAGCCCCGAGCATATTGCCGTGACAATCGTGGAGAGAACCACGAAAATCATGAACTGCTCCGAGGAGATGACGGGCGGCTGCGGCTTGATGAACGAACTGCCGGCCATTGTTGCCATCGAGCTCGTGTCTGGCAGCTGCGCGAACACGCTGGAGAGCAGGGCGATGAGCTTTGCCGAGACGGAGAAGAGGAAGGGCGCGCCAATCGAGGCCGCGAACACGAGGAAGATGATGTACATCAAAAGCGAGGCCGCGATGTCTTTTTTGATAATCTGCATGTTGCGCACGTCCTGCGCGGTGCGCTCCAGAATTTCGGCGATGCGGCCTCCCGATGAGAGGCCCTGCTTGATGAGCACAACGGTGCGGCGCACGAATTTGGAGTTGAAGTGGGTGGAGAGGTGGTCGATTGCCTTGTCGAACGGCTCGCCTCCGAATGTGCGGCGGGCCACGACCTGAACCTCGACTGAGAGCAGGCCGAATTCCGGCTTGGCCGCGTACCAGAGGGCCTGGTCCACCGTCATGCCGGCGCGCACGTTGGCCGCGGCCAGCATCAAAAAGTCGGGGAGAACCTCGTCGACCTTGTTGCGCCGGCTGTCTGCGGCCATGCGGATTATCGCATAGGTGATGACGCCGACGATGGCGAACACCGATATGAACGCCAGCACGATTGCGAGAATCGGGACGAAATACGGGGTTGCGACCACGAGGGGGGCAAGGACCGCGAGGGAGATTTTGTAAATCGACGCCTTGAGGGGCACGAGGATGATGAGCATGAGGCTGAGGATTATCGAAAGAATGAGGCATGCCAGCACATAGATGCCGGCAAAGGTTTCAGGCGCGTACGGGAAGCCGCCGGCGTCAAGGAAGATGCCCAGTCGCTTTATGCGCTCGCGGCCGAATAGCCGTCCGACCAGTTCAAATGGTTGGGGGTTGCTCATGGGAACACATCCTTACAAATCGAAAGACGGCCTCGAATTTTCCACCACCGAGAGGAAAAGGAACTGGGTGATGCTGACAAGGCCGAATATGGCCATCATTATGCCCACGCCGTACGCCGAGAGGCCGGTGCCGACGAACGAGAGCAGGATGATGAGGAACGCCACGCCCAAAGATGGCATGATGACGCCGAATATCATGTAGAACATTACAAGCGGGTTGAGCTTCTGGCCGTATGCCTTGAGCTGGATGATTTGCTCCTGCGACACCTGGTCGAGAACGGATTCGAGCGAGTCGGCGACGTCGGAGCCTGAGACGAGGGAGTTGGCCATCTGCAGAATGACGCGGCGGTAGTAGGAGGAGGGGCTGTGCTCTGCGACGTCGTGCATGGCAATCGCCATCGGCACGCCCAGAGTGACCTTCTCGACGATTTTGTTGAACTCCTTGGACACTTCGCCGTAATCGCGCGTGATGCCCAGCATGGCGTCGAAAAGCATGACACCGGAGCGCATCGAGATGAGCAGATGCCTGCCCGCGAACACAAGCTCCTGGTCTATTTTGCGGGCGCGGCGCTTGATGATGACGCGCGGCTGCATCAGGAAGTATTCGAACGTGAGGAAGAAGAACACCGGCACGCCGATGATTGCCAGAATGGCGAACGGGAGGGTATCCATCTTCTGCGTTGACAGCACCGCGATGAGGAGGATTTCGAGGACAAGGGCGAGGGGCACGGCGCGCGTGAAGCAGAAATTTATGAACGTTGCCGGCGTCTGCGCCATCTCGGCCATTTCCAGCTCCTTCTTGAGCATGGGGCGGCTGGCGGCGAGAGTGAAATAGAGGTTGCGCAATGGCGCGGGAGCGGTGCCCAGTTCGCGCTCGCGGCTGGGGCGCAGCGGAGTGCTCACCATCGGCTGCGGCGCTGTGCCGGCAGAGGACACATAAGAGGATTTTGCCGGAGATGCGCCGGCGGGCTTGATGCCGCTGATGGCGGGCGGGGTTTTGGGGTCATTGGCCATATCCATCACTTCATTGCTACTTCTTGAACTTCTTATTGATTTCTTTATTAAGGTTCGCAAAGGCCGCGTTCGGTCCGGCGCCCGGAGCGCTCTGGGGTGCTGAGCCGCTGCCCTCGTCTTCCTCCATCTTCGCCTTCACGCGGTTGCGGAATTCCTCCAGCGTCATGCCGCCCACAGAGTATATGTCATACAGCCAGGGGTGCTTGCCGCGGGCGTATGACACATAGACCTCGTCGGTGAGCTGGGCGACCGGCGCGCCGGTTGAGAGGGCTGCGGATGTTTTTGAGGAAAGGGCTGAAGATGCGGCCGGTTGGGCGGGCGGGGCGTTTGAGATTGGAGATTGGGAGGGCGTGATTTTTGGCGAGGGCGAGGGAGGCATTTTTTCCTCTGTTTCTGACGGCGTGATTTTCGGCTGTATGCGCGCGGAGGGCGGAGGCTGGGAAGATGCGTCGGAGTCGTCTTGCGGAGGAGGCGGAGCGGGGGGCGCGGCGCGCGGAGGAGTTGGAGGCATGCGAAGGCCCGAGGGCGTTGTGCGCGGAGGAGGAGTTGCGGGAATGCGAAGGCTGGATGGCGCGGCGCGCGGAGGAGGAGTTGCGGGAATGCGAAGGCTTGACGACACGCGGGAAGTTTCCGAAACTCCTTCGCCCGGTTTTGGAGGAAGAGGGCGGAGAAGAGGGGAAGATGGCATGGCCGCAGGCCGGGCTGCCGGCGGCGCATAAGATGAGGGCGGGAAAGCCGGGGTGAATTGTGGAGTTTCGCCCTCTGCCTTTTGCTGGGGGGAAGTTGGCATCACGCGCGGAGTGCCTGCGCGCGATGGGAACACGCGGCCGCCGGGGCGCGCGGCTGTGCTGAGCGGCGGAGCGCTCAAACCCTGCTTTGCAGATTCGCGCAAATCCGCTGCCGCCTGCGCAAGTTCGCGCAACGGGTTGGGCGGCGGAGGCGGCGAGGAGAGAGGCTGGGCCGGAGGGGAAAGCGATGAAGCGGCCGGGGAGGAAAGTGATGATGCCGCAGCCGGAGATGGAGCGGCGGATGGTGAGAGTGTGGAACTTGCTGGCGCGATTGTTGGAGCCGAGGGCGCGTGCCATGCCGGCTGGACTGACGATGGCCGCTCGGTCTGCGCAGTGATTGAAGATGGCGCGGCTCGCGGAGGCCGGGCGGAAGATGCGGGAGCGGGCGCAATGATGGCGGCGAAAGAAGGCGCGGCTCGCGGAGGCCGGGCCGGAGAAGATGAAGACGGAGTTATGATGGAGGCTGAAGCGGCGCGGGAGATTGATGGGGAAGGAGACGCGGCGCGGGAAGCCGGAGCCGATTTGGAAGCTGCGGATGATTTTGAAACTGGAACGGCTTTTGCTGGCGCTGATTTTGCATTGGAAGCTGATTTTGTTTTTGATTTTAGGGGAGCGGCTTTTGCCTCTGCCTTTTTTGTCTCGACCTTCTTTTTTGTTGTGCGCGCTGAAACTGGCGCGGCGCCGTGAGGGCGGGCGGCAAAGCGCGAAAGCGGATGGGCCGGCTTTTTTTGAACCTCGATTTGCGGCGGGGGTTCTTCTGGAGGCGGTTCTTCGGGAGATTCTTCTGAAGCTGCGGGTTCTTCTGTGCTGCCTGCAATTTCCTCTTCATGCTCGGGCTCCTGCTCTGCAGGGGCCTCTTCTTCGGCTGCAGGTGTTTCTTCCTCAGTTGCGGCCGGAGCTTTTTCTTCAGCGGCGGCGAGTGATTCTTCTTCTGCCGGCATTTCGGGTTCGGCTGGCGCTGATTCCTCCTCGGGCGGAGGAGAGGGCGGAGTTTCGGGTTCGGTTTGGCCCGGCATAATCGGACGAATCAATGAAGTGCGCGCTGAAGGAGAAGGAGCTGATGGCGACAAAGCTGCGCGCGAAGAAGCGGCGGGAGACAATGGGGGAAGTGACGGGACTGATGCGGCCGAGCGCGAAGATTGCGGCGAGATGGGGGGAGGCGATATTGGTTTGAATTCTTCATGCTGAATTTGTTCTTCTTCTGCATGCTGGGCCGTTTCTGATTCTTGCATATTTTCTTCGCCTTCTCCTGATTCGCCGCCTGGCGGGGGCTGCGGAGCGCCGGGGGACGGCGCGCGCGGCGCGGAAGGCTGGCTCGGAGTGAAGTGATAAACAGTCGACTCTGAAGGCGAATACGGGCCTGAAGGCTTGGCCGGGGATGCGCGCGGAGGCGCGGCCGGTGAAATTGTCGGCTTGATGAGCGAAGCTGCCGGCTTTCCTGATGCAGGCAGGCCGGGTTGCGCGCCGGTTGCTGATTTTGAAGCCTGAGATTCGGCAGCGCCCTCGTGCGAAAGCATGGACTTGAGAGTGCTGAACAAACCGGCCGCACGGGGTTTCTGTGCGGAGGCGGGCTGAGCTGTTTTGGAAAATGCATTCACTCCGCTTGATGGAATTTTTGGAGGCTGAGACGATGGAGCGCCTGGGCGCGGCGCGGATGCGGGCGGAGGAAGCGGAGGCATTGATGAAACTGGAGGAGAAGGCGGGGGAGAAGCTGATGGTGGGTAAGGCGGCGCGACAGGAGGGGGTTGGGGCGCGGCGCCGGCAGAAGGCGGCGCGGGCGGAGGCTGGGGCGCGGAAGTGTCAGCGTCATATGAAGGCCTGCCGCCGGCCAATGAGGGGAATATGAATTCGCGTCGGGTTGGTTTGCCTGATGAGCCGCCTGAAGGAGGCGGGGAAGGGGCGCCGGCTGGCGGGGGAGAAGACTGGGAGGGACGGCCGGCCTGCGGAGACGTGAAACGGTATGTTGCCATGCCTGACGGAACTGAATTGGCGGGCTTGCCAGATGCTGACGGAGCCAAAGGCACTGCAGAGGAGGGAAGCGGCGGAATCGAGGAGCGGACTGCCGAAGGCGGCGGAGCCGGCGCAGTGGTTGCGCGCGCACGGGGGGGAAGGACCGCTTCAAGGGAAGAGTCGGACTGCTCGGCGCTCGAGCCGCGGCCGAAGCCCTCCAGCTCGCGCTCGATTGGCGGCTGGGCGGCGGTAGGGGCCGGCAGGGACAATTTGGGCAAAGAGATGTGGAGCATGCCCGGGCCGCGGGAGGATATTTCCGCGTCAAGCGCATGTGCCTGCGCTGAGAATTCGAAAAACGTTGTCTCTCCAAGCTCGGCCTCGATTGCGCCCAAATCAACGTCGTCGCGGTCCGCCATCGACATGGCTTCGGGCGAGAGGGGGACTGCCCCCTTCTCAATCATGCGGGCTTCTGCTACCGCCTGTGAAAACGACGGAAAACCGCCATCCGCATCATCGTCGTCGGGCGGCGGCGAAACATCCATCCCCATAGAACCTGCGCGGGATGCGGTGTTTTTCCGGCCGGCCGGCGCATTTCGCACGGCCATGACGTTCAAACCCCGAACACCCAGTTGGCGCCCTTGTCCGCAGCTTCCAGAACTTCGTCCGGATTCATGTAATAGTGCGACACGATTGCGCCCACAGAGTTGATTTCGCGGTATTTCTTCTTGGTCATCCACGAGATGATTTTCGCCTTGTCGGCAACATCCTGGTCGATTTCCTTGGATGTGAGGCCCGAGTAGAGGCTGATGGTTGCGGCCAGAGTTGTCATCTTGCCGACCTCCATCATCTTGTCGTTCTTGAGGTCCCAGCGGTGGAGCACGTTCGGCGTGCCGCCTTTCTGGATTTCGGCGAATTCGAGAGTGCGGCGGATGTTGAGGCGGCGGTGGCGGAACTGCACCACGATGCCGGCAAGAGCATCCATCACTTCAAGAGGCATGTCGATTGGCGGAGTGGTGAGACGCGTGATTGTCTCTTCCGCGTTATCGGCGTGCAGAGTTGCGTAAATCGAGTGGCCGGTGTGCATGGCCTCGAAAAGGATTTCGGCCTCGCGCTGTTTGCGGACCTCGCCGACAATGATGCGGTCGGGGCGCATACGCAAGCTGTTGACGAGAAGGTCAAGCATGGCAATCTCGCCTTTTCCTTCTGCATTGGGCTCGCGGGTTGTGAGCGGCACCCATTGCAGGAAAGAGGGCAAAGTCAACTCGCGCGTGTCCTCAATGGAAATGACACGCTGGTTTGCCGGAATAAGGCAGGCAAGCGCATTGAGGAAAGACGTTTTGCCCGAGCCTGTTCCTCCCGACACGAGCAGCGAAAGCTCGTTTTGGATTGAGAGCCAAATCAGGCCGCCCACCTGCGGCGAGAGACAGTTGAGCTCGACGAGGTAAGGAAGCGTCCAGGGGTTTTTGGCGAATTTGCGGATTGTCAGCGTGTTGCCGAAGTTGGACACAGGATAGAGGGTGGCATTGACACGCTCGCCTGTGGGCAAGTGCGCGTCCATGAGGGGGTTGAGGGTGTTGATTTGCTTGCCAACGCGCCGGCCAATCATGGATGCGTAGTCGTAAATAGCCTCTTCGGAATTGATGATGATGTTTGTTTTGCACCACCCGTATTTCTTGTGGTAAATCCACACCGGGTCGCGGCTGGAGTTGATGACGATTTCTTCCAGCTTCTCGTCGTGCAGGGGCGCCTCGAGGTCTCCGAGGCCCAAAGAGTTTTGGATGAGGTAGGCGACAAGCACTTTCTTGTCTGTCTCAGCCAGCGAGGGGAAATGCTTGGTGAGAAGTATCTGCGCGCGCTCCTCGAACTTGCGCTTCACCTCGTCGCGCTTGCGCACGTCCATGATGTCGGTGAGGTCGAGTTTGACCGTGGTGATGAGCTCGCCGCGCAAAGTGTTGAGCACAAGGCGCGTGCCTTCCGACAGGCCGCGCACCGCGAGCTCGTAATGAAGCACGAAATCGTCGGGGTAATACATGACGCGGGACATCACCTTGATGCCCTCGTTGTCGAACATGTAGGATTCTACTTCCTTGCCGCCCTGATGCTGGCCGAATGAGCCTTCGAGGATGTCAGTCGTTGGCTTCGGGCCGCTTTCCTTGTTTGGTAAATCCGCCATGAATAACCCCTCCGAATAGACAGCATCCTCGACGAGAATGCTTTTAATGCCTTTTCCCGCGCCCGTGCGGCGCGCGCGATGAGGATGAACGTGAATGGCTTGAGTGATGCGATGAATTGTGATGGGTTCCGGCCGGATTATTTGCCGCCGCTCCGGCGCTGAGCGGGCGTTTTTGGGGTTCTATCCGAGCGCCGCGGGATTGGGAAGATGCCGGCCGCCCCTGCACTTTCGGCTCAAGCGGGCCGGGCGACGGGGCGATTGAGGGCGGGATTGGCCCTTCGGTCGGCTCGTCCGGCTGCGGAGACTGCAAAAGCACCTTGTGCTCCGAGCGGAAGAATATTGTGGCAAGCTCGTAGTTGAGAATGGAGCGCGTCACCTCGTCCTCGTTGAGCATGTGCAGCCAGCCGTGCGGATTTGTGCGCGGGTCCTCGAGAACCGAGGCGTTCGGCTTCGAGAGATAGAGGTCGATGCCCTCGCGCACCTTGAGATACTGCTGCAGATACTGCTCGATTCCCGGCCTGCCCAAAAGCAGGCGCGAATAATGCTCTGCCGCCGCCGCCCGCAGGGCCGCGCTGGACTCGGCGTCGTTCATGAGGTGGTCGAAGAAGGCCGCGCGCATCGCGAACACCGCCATAAGAGACGGCTCGTCGAGTTTTGCGATAAAGGCGAGATAGTCTGCCGAGGGGTTGGGCGAGCCCTTTTTGCATGAGCGCGCCAGAGCCATGCGCGAGAGGCGGTAGTAGAGGATGGGGCGGATGTCGGCCCGCTCCGCAACGATTTGTTGGTAGACCGCGCGCGCACGCGCTGCCGAAATTCCTTCTGTCTCCGAACTTGTGGAAAGCATGAGAGCCTGCATGGCCTTGGTAAGATTGATGCACAGCTCGATGGCGAGGCGCTGTTCGGGGCTGGCGGTTTCAAGTATGGAAAGAAATTCTTTTTCGTCGCGCGCCTGCGCAGCCGAGCCGGGAGCGCCGCCGCGCATGCGCCAATAGGCCGACTCGGCCCACAGCGCGTAGAGGAATTTTTTCTGCTCCCATGTGGCGGCCGCGTAATATTCTTCTGAATCAGCCGGCGATGGCGTCGGGCGTGAAAGCTCTTTTGCATATGCCCTGTCCCACTCGGCAGGATCCACAGGCGCGCCCGGCGGGTAGGCGGTCATCGGCTGGGCTGAAACTGCGGAGGGCGAAATTCCGATTAGTGAAACAGGTTTTGTTTTTGAGGCGCGCTCGGCCAGCTCGGGCAGAACAACGTGCGGCTCGGTTGATGCGCGGCCGGCTTCGAGGTCTGCTGACCAGCTGCCTGAAGTGTCCATGATGCTGGCAGGTTTTTCGCCTTGCACCGGTTTGGCAGTGTATACTGGCGATGATGCGGGAGCTGGTTTTGCTGAAGATGCCTGCTTTGGCTCCGGCTCTGGCTTGGCAGTATAGACCGGCGAGGGCTGGCTTGGTCTTTGCACCGCTTGGACAAATTTTTGTTTTTGCAAAGGCTTTTTCAAAATGTCCAGAGGCGAGGAGCTCGGCCTTGACCAGTCAAGAATTTCCTCTTCAGGCTGCTTGGCCTGCCGCGGCGGCAGCGGAGCCGGCGCATATGGCGCGGGCTTGGATGACTGCTGCGCCGACGGGGGTTTTTCCAGGCCAAGGCGCGCGAGCCAGGAGCGTGTTTCTTTCACCTCGTCCTTGTGCAAATCGAGTTTGGCAGACTGCATGGACGGGGTTGGCGCATAAAGCGGATGTGCTGGCGGAACATATGCCAATTTGGTTGTCGGCTTCTGCGCTTCTGATTTGTAAATTTCTTTTGTTGACACAGGAGCAACGGGCTTGAATGGAGCCTGTTTTTGCGCTGAGGGCATCGGCTTTTGCATATGGGCTGGCGGCAGCGGCTTTTGCGCTGCGGGCTGGGGCATTGGTTTTTGCACGGCGGGTTTGGGCGCAAAAATGGCGGCCGGTGACACGGGCTTTTGCACTGCAGGCTGCGGCATCGGCTTTTGCACGGCGGGCTGCGGCATTGGTTTTTGCACGGCGGGCAAAACAGTTTTTGTTGGTGTAAAGATTGGTTTGACTGGCGGCGCGATTTTTGGAGCGGGGGCGAAGAAGTCTGCTTTCAGCGAAGGCAGAACAGGCGGCTCGACCGGGATATACGTCTGTTTGAGAGACGGCAGCGGCTTGGGGGGCGCTGGCGGTTTTGCAATGATTACCGGTTTTGGAACCGGGACAGGTTTTGGCGCAGGAATTTGGACAATAACAGGTTGTGACAAGACGACAACCGGCTTGAATGGAACTGAAACCGGTTTTTGCGCGGGAGCCTGTTTTGGAGCGGGAGCCGGAGCAACGGCAGGCTTTGGCAGAATGTAAACCGGTTTTTGCACTGGGGCTGGCTTTGGAGCGGCAGCCGGTTTGGGCGGGATGTAAACCGGTTTTGGCGGAGCTGGAGGCTGGAGGAGCGGGGCCGGGGAAAACAACGGCGTTGGCGGCACTTGCTCCGGCACCGGAGCCTGAGCCGAAACAGGAGTTGGCGGCGGAAGCGGAATCGGAAGCTTGAGGGCGGGAACAAAAAGCGGCTTGACGGTCGGGGGCGGGATGACTTTGGGCCCTGCCGGTTTATGCTGCGGCTGGATTCCCTTGCGCTTGAGTTTTGCAAGTGTTGAGGCCGGAACTGCAATGAGCCTTGGCGCGCCCAGTATGGAGGATGGCATAGACTGATAGGATTCTGTTTTTTTCGCCAAGTCGCGCGGCAGGGTAAGGGAATAATTGGAAGACAGGCCCTGCGGCTTGGAAACAGCAGGCGTGGTTTTCTCCGGCTCCGGCTTTGGAGGATGAATTTTGGGGGCGGAAACAAAGAAGGGCGCGGATTTTGGAGCCTCCGGCTGGGGTTGCGCATGCGGAGGCGCAGGCGTCTGCACTATGACGAAAACGGGCTGCTCCGGCTTTTGCAAAACTTTTGCAGGCTCCGGTTTTGGCAAAACTTTTGCAGGCTCCGGCTTTTGCAAAATTTTGGCAGGCTGGGGCTTTTGCGCAGGAGCTGGAACAACGGCTTGTTTTGGCTGCTGTTTGGAATATTCTGTTTTGAGCGAAGGAAGAATTTGCGTTTCGACTGGAACATAAACCGATGGAACCTGCTTGCGGGCAGGGGGCGGTTTTGCCATGACTGTCGGCTTTGGCTCTGGTGTTGGCTTTGGAGCGGGAGTTTGAACAACAACAGTTTTTGGCGGAGCGGCGGCAGGCTTGGGCAGAATGTAAATCGGTTTTGGCTGGGCGTGCTTTGGTTTTTCGCCGGTGCCAAGAATAAACTCAAGCAATGACGGCGTTTGTTTGGGGGGAGTTGCTTGAACCTCTTCGTGCTCTGCAGGAGCGATGGAAGGATTGGCAGGCGCAACAACTGGTTTTGATTTTACTGGCTCCGGCTTTTGCGCGGGAGCCGGAACAACGGCTTGTTTTGGCTGCTGTTTGGAATATTCTGTTTTGAGCGAAGGAAGAATCTGCGTTTCGACCGGAACATAAACTGATGGAACCTGCTTGTGGACAGGGGGCGGTTTTGCGATGACAGCAGGCTTCGGCTCTGGCGTTGGCTTTGGAGCCGGAATGTGAACAACAACAGTTTTTGGCGGAATGTAAACCGGTTTTTGCACTGGGGCTGGTTTTGGAGCGGGAGCCGGAACAACTGCGGGCTTTGGCGGGGCGGCAATTGGTTTTGGCAGGATGTAAACTGGTTTTGTCGGGGCAGCAGCAGGCTTGGGCAGAATGTAAACTTGTTTTGGCGCCGGTTTGGAAATTTGCGGCTGGACCGAAGCTGCGGGTTTGGCAGACGGCGCCGCCGGCTTGGAGCCCGAAAGCCAGCCGAAGAGAGACGGCTTTGGTTTGGCAGGCGCAACCAATTGTTTTGGCGGAGGCGGCGGCTTGGATTCGCCGCGCTCCTCCTGCTCGAATGCAGGAACATGCTTTGGAGCAAAAATCGGCGGGAGTGATGATGGAACAGAAACCGGTTTTGCAAAAGGAACTGGCGCGGGTTTTGCTGGGCCGTGAACAGGTTTTGCTGAAGGTGCTGGCGCGGGTTTTGCTGGTTCTGGAGCCGGCTTTGCAGCAGTGCTTGGTTTTGGCGGAGTGAAAGTCCATGGCTTGGAAACATGAGCGGGAGCGGAAGGAACTGGCGGGTGCTGCTCTGCATGGCCCGAATCAGGCTTTGAAGGCTCGGACGGCGGCGGAGCAGGTTTGAACAGGGGAGCTGCTGCCGGCTTGGAAATGCCTGCGGGTTTGGAAATGATGGTTGGCGTGGAAATTGCGGCGGGTTTGGAAAGAGCGGGGGCGGGCTTGAAAATTTCTGCCGGCTTTGCCTGCGGAACTTGCGGTTTTGCGGGCGTGATGACAAACGGCTTTGGCTGCGCGGCGGTTGTTGGAGTGATTTGTTTTTCTTCCGGTTTTGGTTTTGGCGCAAGCCAGCCGAACATTGACTGCTTTGGTTTTGGAACTGCTGCGCCAGCCGGCTTTGGTGCTATTACAACCGGCTTTGGCAAAAGCGAGGTTGCGGTTGGACGCGGCGGGGATGGAGAAACAACAGGTGCCGCAGGATGAACAGCGGCTGATGGATGAAGCGGGGGCAGCGGCCCGCGCGAGGACACGGGCGGAAGATGGGGAGCTGATGGCGCAGAAAATGGCCCGCGCCCCGACATTGATGCAAGCGGATGAGGCAGGGCTGATGGAGCGGGCGGCACAATGCGCGTGGCTGATGGAGCGGGAGTTACAATGCGCGCGGCAGGTGGCGAGGGCGGCTGGCCTGACGGCGGAGGAGGCGCGGCGCCGGATGGAGGCGGAGAGGGCGGCGGCGCGGCGGCGGGCGGAGGCGCAGCGGGCAGGGCTGCTGCGCCATATGAGGATTGCGAGGGGGGAGGAGCGGGCGGGCGGAGATTGATTACCGGCGGCATGGAAGAAAATACAGATTTTGACGAGTCTGATGAATCTGATGAGCCGGAACCTCCGGGCGGAGGGGATGGCGGGGATGCAGTCGGCCTTGAGATTGGACGGGCTGGAGCCTGCGTGGTTGGGCCGGCCGTGCGGCCGAACTGCGCGATGTAGGCCAGCTGGCCGACTGCGGAAGGCGGCGGGCCTCTGGAAGTTTTTGTGCGTGAAATGGCAGTGGCCAAATCATGCGAAGTGGCGACGCGGACCGCCGGCTTTGGCGCGGGCTGCGGCACTGGCGGCCTTGGTGTCAGATAGGATTTGGCTGAAAACACAAATGTTTCGGATTTGGAAACCGGCGCTGGCGCTGGTTTTCGTTTTTCTTCTGCAATCGAAATTTCCGGCGGCGTGTGCTCTGTCCGCGGCTTGGACGAGCTGCTCCAAATCGGCAAAGCCTCGCCGGTTTGCGATTCTTCTGAAACCGGCAGGGGGCCGGCTATGCCTTCTGCAGAATAGCGTGAAACCACGGCCGGGCGCGCTGGTTTTTGCTTTGGTTTGGCCGGAGATTGGGCTGGCTCGGCCTTTGGGAGGGTAACTTCGGCCGGCAGCTCGAGAGTTAGTTTGTCTGGAGCAGGCTCCGGGGTTATTTTGGCCGGAGCCGGCTGTGGGGTTATTTTGACAGGGGCCGGCGGAGTCGGCTGTGGAGCTGTTTTTGGCGGATGCCCCATTGGTTTTGTCTCTGCCGCCGGTTTTGGAGAATGCATTGTTTTGGGCTCTTTTGGCGGGGAGCCTGAAAACATTGAGGGCAAAAGCGCTGAAAGGGGAACTCCTATGCCGGGCACGATTTTCTTCGACGCGGCGGCAGGTTTGGAACTTGAATTTTTACGGCCTGCACCCCGTCGTCCCATGAGTTAAACCCCCAGTTGCAGACAGAGAGGTAGTTTAAAAATCATTCTACGAATGGCTGCCGACTGAAGACATGCGTCCGCCGACCGTGCGGATAATAAAAAGAGCCGCCCAAAGTTGTGCGGCAGATGACGATAGAAGTGATCGCGGACTGGGCCGCTTGTCGGCCCTGAATGATGATCGACGGACGGACTGATGCCATTGAGCTAAAGCTTACGCTAGGGGCTCGGAAGGCTCGGGCTCAAACCTGAATAAATAGCTTGCTGCAGACTTGGGCATGAAAGTGAAATAGTTTCTTGAGATAGATAGTATCTGGAAGCATTAGCACAAATATCATATTTTAACACTAATAGAAACAATTATAAACCTTAAAACCCATATTAGTATGGGGTGGAACCACGAGTATCTTCAAAAAACCGTCCTCGGAGATTGTAAAATCGGGTAACGATGAAAAACGTTCTGATCTGCCTAAGGGAATCGAATTGTTTTTCTTAAAGAAGAAATACCACGGGCCCCAGGACATGAAAAACGTGAAAATGCTAAGCCGTGAGCCGGAAGATGTGTTGAAAACTTATGCGCTTGCCTGCGCCCTGGGACACGATGAAGATTTCAAGAATTTGCGCACGAGTAACACGGACACTCGTCAATTCGAAGCCGCAGTAAATGAGATGTTTCGGCGCTGGAAAGGAGATAAATCATCGGAATTGAAGGAGATTTTCTTCTCGTTTATCATAGATAACTATTACTACAATTTTCCGTCTAGTCACGAGAATCGGGTAACCTCGAAACAAATTCAAGAATTCTTGCTTTCGGACTCTGCGAATTATCGCAAGTTTGTGGATGCCATTTTATCGGATAAAAGATATACGTCAATGCAACTTCGCCCGAATCATCGTTTTCTGG
Source organism: Microcaldota archaeon (assembly GCA_021814005.1). GTDB lineage: Archaea > Micrarchaeota > Micrarchaeia > Anstonellales > Anstonellaceae > CAIXYX01. The sequence continues at coordinate 23,487 of JAKAJC010000011.1, read as the reverse complement.
TTCATATTTTAGGTGATGAAAACGTACAAGACTATCTTGTTTCGAAAATAGGCGACCAAGATAAGTTCGATGAGGTTCTCCGAAACATTCTGAATGCCTCACTTGAGGGAAAGGACTTAATCGTTTTTAGGATGTATCGAAATGGTAGGTCTAGTAATCCTAGTTCTGACTGTATTGAGGCAAAAGAAGATTTAGCCCAACTGAATAGAAATCTTGGTGATTTCGCAGATATTTATAGGCAGCTAGTTGTGAAAGCATCTCAGAAATTTGGTCCTTTTGAACAGATCTCAAATGGAACTTTGAAACTCCTGCCAGAAGAAGCAAGTAACTAAGTCAATGGCGGGATAATAGATAGATATATTCCACCGGTCTGATGCCTCATTCAGCATCCAGCGGACGGACTGATGCCTTTTCGTTAGCCTGACCGGCATGGTAGATTGGCTTGTTTCTCGTGGAGAATATGGCTGGAGACAAAAGCCGGCCGGGTGGCATGATATTTAAGCACAAATGGAGAAGCTGGTTTTATGAAAATACAGCTTGCCGCAATGATTGCGGTTGTTTTCCTGCTGGCCGGCTGCACGGTCAATCCGGCAGATTTGGCGCCAAAGACAGGTGCAAAAGATTCTTTGTTGCAGGGCGCGGCAGCAGGGCAAAATTCGGCCGCGGGCGCGGGCAGTTCAGCAGTCACTCAGGTGCTGCTTGACGCAACAGAGGTTGCAAAACACGGCACTGCCAGTGACTGCTGGATGATAATCAATGGCAAAGTTTACGATTTGACTTCTTATATCACCCATCCGGGCGGAGAAGCGTATGTCCCTTACTGCGGCAAAGAAGCGACGCAGGCATATGACACAAAAGGCGGAAGAGGAAATCCGCACTCGACGCGGGCTGATGCGCTTCTGCCGAACTTTGAGGTGGGCGCGCTGGGGCAGACAATTACGCTGAGCGCGCCGGCTTCCGGTACAATTGCCGGCGGCGCTGCGGCGCAGCAAGGCGCGAATTCCACAGGCTCATCCGGAACAGGCAGGGGAAACTACGGGGAGTACGAAGATTGAGTTGGGGGGATTGCATGCAAAAAACAAGCTTTCTGTTTCTGCTGATTCTTCTTGGCGTGGCGCTCATAGGCGCATATCACGCGCTTTTTCCCCTTCTTCCGGCTGCAACGATTTTCGGGAGGTTTTTCGCCCTCTCCGCCCTTTTCATCTTGTGCGTCTCGCTCATCATCGGCCCGCTGGCCGTGATAAACTCGAAATACGCCTCGCTCATAGAGCCGCGGCGTGCGGTGGGGCTTGCGGCTTTTGTTTTTGTGGCAATCCACGTCCTGCTTGAGCTTGACTTTGCGTTCGGCTTCAATTTCAGCACGGTGCTGGGATATTTCCCGATGCAGCTGGCGGTTCCGGCAGCAGTAATACTGCTGGCAATGGCGCTAACCTCGTCAGACTGGGCAGTGAAAAAGATGGGCATGGGCAAATGGAAAACTTTGCAGATGTTTGTTTATCCGGCGTTTCTGCTTATTGCAGGCCATTTCGTGCTTTCTGCAAACGGGCTTTTTGTGAAAACACAGGCAGGCACGTTTGTCAATCTGGCCGAGGCGGCGGTGCTGGCGCTTTGCGGCGTAACCGTTCTGATGCAGGTGTATGGATTCTACCTGCGAAAAAAGAGGGGCGCGAAGTCGGCCGGAACATCTGACTTGACGCAAGCGCTTGATGAAACTGCCGAGCCTGCGAAAACCCTGTAGGGAGGTTTATGTTGTTTCTGGCCCTTACCCATACATGGGAAACGGGCTGATTATCGCGCTTGTGCTCTCTGTCGTAATATTCTTCTTGCTGTTCAAGCTTGTCAAATCTCTTGTGCCTATGGCGCTGCATGGCATCTTCGGGCTCGTTGTTTTCTGGCTTTTCAATTATTTCGGGGTGCTGCACATCCCGCTGGACTGGATTGTTTTTCTTATCGCGGCGCTGGGCGGAGTGCCGGGCGTGCTTATCGTGATTTTCCTCTCGGCGCTTGGAATCCAGCTGTAGAATGCTCGCTTACTTAAACCCTTTTTTCCTCCCATTTGCATGCAAAAGAAAGTCGTGCTTGTTGTCGGAAACCCCCTGCTGCGTCAAGACAATCTCCCCTTGCGCATAATGCCGGCCCTGAGCGCTGCGAGGGCCGACATCGAATTCAGGCCTTTCGAGCCCACGCGCGAAGATATTCCGCACAATGAGGAGCTGGTTTTGCTTGACTGCGTTGCGGGGCTGAAAAAGGTGGAGGTGCTGGATGACATTTCGCGCGTGCAGGCCGCCGGGCGCGCGTTCTCGCTCCATGATTATGATTTGGGCTCGCAGCTTGCCCTTTTGTCAAAATTTGGCATGCTGGGCAAAACAACGATTATTGGAGTGCCGCAAAAAGGGGATGAGAAAAAAATAGCAAAGGCCGTGCTGGAAAAGTTGGAAGCTATTTTTTAGATTTTGAAATATCCCATTTCACTTTCAAAAAGTGCGAAGCGCATGAAGTGCAGGGGTCGTACGCCCGAATCAGCTTCTCAATCTCAAGTTCTATTTTATCGCGCGGCTCATCAAGCATGCCGCCCACGAGCTGGCGTATGTCGTTTTCCATTGCCACCTGATTCTGGGCGGTTGGAATGACTGGTATGCCCTCCTCGACTTTGCCGTCAGCCATCACTTTTATCATGTAATAAAGAGTGCCGCGCGGTGCCTCGATTGCGCCCACGCCTACGCCTGCACGGGCGGCCGGAAGCACGGTTTCTTCCGGCTTGAAGTCCGAGCTTTCGAGCATGTCGGTTGCAGAGTCGATTGCATTGAGCATTTCGATTGCCTGCGCAACATTGCAGTCAAAGCGGTTGTTGGAGGGGAAGCGGGCAAGCGCCGCGGCCGCATCACGGCGCGTGTCTGAATGCAGGGTGTCTTTGTGCAAATTGAAGCGGGCCAGCGCGCCGACTGAATATTCCTTGCCCTCGAACTTGAAGCTCGTGGCTTGAGAATAGGGAATTACAACGCGCTGCAAATGCTCGAAATACCATTCCTCGGGAATAATGTCGCCGTCGGTATCATGTATCTCGTCTCCGAGATAGGAGAAGTCGGGGCTGCGAATCGCCACCTGTCTGATGGGGCGCTTGAAAACAAAATCAGATGCCGCAAAGCGCTCGATTAAGTCAAGCACATAGGGCCTTACCTCAATCAATTCGTGCACAAGCGCTTTTGTTGCCGCCGAGTCGGGCAGCTTGGAGAAGCGGCCCACCTGCGCGCGGGCGGGATGGATGGCCGCGCCGGCGATATGGGTGCAAAGCTTGTTGCCCGCCTCTTTCACATGAAATGCCTGATGTATGAGCTCTTTTTCCCCCGGTCCGAACTCCATGACAGAGTCGAGGCCGAAGAGGTCGGGAAGGCAGAAGAGGTAAAGATGCATCGCGTGGTCGCGCAGGTTTAGGCCCCACAGGCTCAGTTTGCGCAAACGCAGGGTTTGCTCGCTCGGCTCCGCGCCCACGGCGCGCTCCACAGCCTCCAGCGCCGCGGTCTGGTGCGCGATGGAGCAGGTGCCGCAGATGTGCGACACCATTGCCGGAATGGAGTTGTACATCTTGCCGCGCATGGCTTGAGTGTAGAAGCGCTTGTATTCGCTGATTGAGAGATGAACTTCGGTCACCTCGCCCTTGCGCACCTTGAGCGTGAGGCCCGCATGGCCCTCGATTTTGCTTATGCCGTCAATGGTAAGGTCAAGGTCGTTTTGGTGCATTTGCGGCCTCCGTTGAATTGATTATTCCAAATTCGCGCAGATATCCTTCCAGCACTTCGATAAACTTGCCATCGATTATGGGGCAGCCGGGCACGGTTGCGTCCACCTTGACGATGTCGCCGATGCCGGTCACCTTGTCGCGGTGGCCGAAGCGCTCGAGAATGGGTTTGATTTCCTCCAGAGTTTTGGCGTCAAAATAATTTCTGTAATTGTTTGGCGCGCCGGTGATGGCGCACGAGCCGATGGCAACCACGCGCTTTGAGAGGCGGCGGATTTCCTTCAGGCGCTCGACTTCCTTTTGCGAGCTGATGCCGCCCTCGATTATTGCCACATCCATCTCTTCCATTTTATTCCTGCTTTTGAGCAGGCGGCAGTAGACTATGTCAAGAAGCGGAGCCCACTCGAAGTATTTTGTGTTGAGGATTTCGGTGAATTCCACCATGCAGCCCTCGCAGCATGTGAAGGAGAAGAAGCCTATCCTGAGTTTTTTTTGGGCCGGCTGAGTCCGTTTTGGTTCAGGCATAAGAATTCCTCACGGGCGGCTTGCGTATAACTCCATGTTCAAACGAGTGTATTTTTCAAGGTTCGTTCTCTGGCCGCGCGAGATTGGCAGAATCGCCTGCCCCCAGTGCGAGCAGACCAACTCGCCGCTAGATGGGGCGGGCAGGTCTTGCCAGAGATTCCAATAAACATTTTTGCGCGGGCCGAGAGCGAGCGAAACGGAATTTTTGTTTTCTTTTTTTGTTTTTATTATCGGATTGTATTTTACCTCTATTTTCTTTCCGCTGACTTTTTGCACTTCGCCCCAACCTACGCGGCATTTGTCCATCTCAGGTGCGGTGCCGCGCAGCACGCCGCTGATTGAGCCGATGTAAAACACGTGAAATGAGTGGTGAAGATAGATATGCTTCGGCAGCCCGGCCGCCAGAGATTCCGCTCTCTTCACATCCAGCCGACCGGGGCCTGTGAATTTTTTTATGATGGCGCGGGCCACGTCTTCTCTTTTCACTCTGTCAAGAAGTTTGTTGCCAAGCCAGAATGCCTCGGCAACATCATAATCAAACGGCTCCAGCCCGTTTGCATCAGCAATGAGCGAGAGATAGGTGTAGGGGGCCAGAAAGCGTTTGAGCTGCACCGCCAGCTGGCGCTTGTTGGAGAGCTGAAAGCCTTTCGGCCCGCACAGGCCAAGTGAATTTGGCGCGGCCGAAAAGCGTGCCGCGAATTCTATGCCTTCCATACGGCCGGCACGCTCCGTAAAATTCGTGCTGAATCATCGGCCATCTGCCGCAGTCTGGATGGGCCGAGCACCAGCATTGTGCCGGCGAGCAGAAGAATTGCCGACGCGCCTTCAAACAATCCCGGCATGCTGCCGGCCATGAGCGCGGGCGCGGCAACGCTCACCAGCCCGCCCAGAGAAAGCAGGGCGGTTGCCTCGCTCAATGGCAGGCGGGCAAGCCCGCGGTACCAGGTGAGCACGTAGAGGGTGAGCAGCGCGGCCGAGAGAAGAGCTGGCGCTCCGAAAATTGCGCCGCTGATAATCCCGTCCGCCCGCCCGGTCAGAAGCAGAGCGCCGAACAGCAATATGCTGCCCGCTCCCAGGCGGACAGATGCCACGACATCGGGCGCGATGGCGGAGAGCGCCTGTTTCGACAACAGCCCTTCGGCAGCCCACATAAGAGTTGCCAAAAGCACAAGCGCCTCGCCAAGCCCGAACGAAATATTGCTGAGCAGGAGCGCATTGGCGGCCAGGAGCAAGGCCACGCCGGCCGCAAAGCGCGCATTGATTTTCTCTTTTAGGAAAACGGCCGCAAAGCCTGCTGCGAAAAAGAAGAGAATGCGGTAGGTGAAAGATGCCATGCCGCCCGATGATGCGAGCGAGAGGCCGGTGAAGAAGAGGGCGAATGGAATGCTGCCGCCGACAAAAGCGATGGCCAGCAGTTTAATCCACTGCTGTTTTGTGAGTTTTGCAAATGATTTCCATGAGCCCAAGGCAAGAATAACGGCCAGCACGGCAACGGCCGCGATGGCGTTTTTGAAAGTGGCAAACGCGATTGGGTCTGTGCCTTTCACGGCAGACGCATTATAGACAACCGAGAAGCCGCTGATTAGGGCGCAGGCAAGAATCCAAAAGCGTGGGTTCATGCAAGGGGCTGGGCTCGAAGGGTTAAAAATCAGCCGGACGGCACGAACGGCAGGGGCAGATGGAAGGGAGTGCCCCCCTCTCACTCGCTTGTTTTGCCGTCGAAATGCTCCTCGCTTGCCTCAGCTTGAGATTTGGTGTGGCGCACCACGCCGTCCTGATGTTCTGCCGGAGAGTAGATAGTGTAGAGCTTGAGGGCCGCGCGCTTTGAGGTGTTGATTACATTGTGAAGCGCGCCGGCGGGCACCACAACGCCGCTGCCGTCTTTCACCTTGTGCTCGACATGGTTGATTACAACCTTGCCCTCACCTTTCTCGAAGCGGAAGAACTGGTCGTGGTCTTCGTGAACCTCTTCGCCGATTTCCTCGCCGGGCGCCAGGCTCATGAGAACGAGCTGGCTGTATTTACTTGTGTAGAGCACGCGGCGGAAATCAGTATTTTTCATTGTCTCGGCTTCAAGAGATGTTACAAATCCTTTCATCCATATCACCTCGACAAATCACTTTGCATATACCGCCATTGCGATGCCCGAAACTGCGGCGACTGCGGCTGCGCCCAAAAATGCCGGAATTGCGCCGAACATGGCCCAGCCGAGTCCGAAAAGCACTGATGCTGGAAGATAGACCGCCGCCACCGCGCTGCTGTATGCGCCAAGGCCCATTCCCCTTGTTTTGTCGTTTGTGAGGTCTGAGATGTAGGCCTTGTTCACCGATTCATCGGCAGAAACAAAGATGCCGTAGAGCGCGAAGAGGACTGCGAGCTGCCACAAGGATGAGATGTAGGCAAAACCGGCCAGCACCAGCGCGTAGAGAAAGAATGATGCGATGATGACGGGCCGGCGCCCGATGCGGTCGGAGAGAGAGCCTATCGGCATCGACACCAGAGCATAGACAATGTTGTAGAGCACATAGACCAGCAATATGTCCTGTGCCGCAATGCCGATGTCATTTGCCCGCACTATGAGAAGCGCGAAGCTGAAGTAGGAGAGGGAGAAGAGGCAGGAGACAAGAAGGAAGCGCTTGTATTTGGATGAAAGCTGGCGCAACGAAGCCCAGAATGCGGCGCGGGCGGGCTTTGCGGCCATGGTTTTTTGCGCGGCTTTGTCTGCAGCAGATTTTTGTGGCTCTTTCACAAAAAAGTAGATTACCACAAGCACGAGGAACGCCGGAATTGAGGCAAGAAGAAACACCGTCTGGTAGCCGCTGGCGGTGCTGCCCATTATTGAGAGAATGAAGTATGCGAGAAGGGGGCCGACAATGGCGCCCATGGTGTCCATCGCGCGGTGAAGGCCGAACGCCTTGCCGCGCACTGATTTGCCTGCCGAGGCGGCGATGATGGCGTCGCGCGGAGATGTGCGCACGCTTTTGCCGATGCGGTCGGCCGCGCGGAAGACGAGTATGAGAGGCCAGGTGGTGGAGAGGGCGATGCCGAATTTGCAAAGCGAGGAGATGCCGTAGCCGGCGATAACGAAATCTTTGCGCTTGCCGCGCAGGTCGGAGATGAAGCCGACAAATATGTCCAGCAGGCTTGAGGCCGAGTCGGCTATGCCCTCAATCAGGCCGACAATGCTGGTGCTGACGCCCAAAACGGCGGTAAGAAAGACGGGCAGGATGGGGAAAATCATTTCAGATGAAACGTCGTTAAGAAAGCTGGCTATGCCCAGAGTGATTACATTGGGGTTGATGCCCTTGAGAAACCTTATTTCCGTGCTCTCACCCCCCTCTTGGAGAAGAATGAAACAAGATTTATATTAGCCGATGACCGCCGAGCTGAATTTGGCATGCCGCGCAGGTTTTGCCGATGACCGCCGGTTTTGGCTGGCCGCGCAGGATTATCAATCTTCGCGCATTCTCAACGTTTCGTATGGGCACGAGCGGCTGGCTATCGGCGCGGGGCGGCAGGGTTCTGGGAATTGACATAGGCGCCTCCAAGATTGAGTGGACATACCCAACTGGAGGCAAAATTTGCGTCTGGCGCATACCGGTTGCTAAAAATTGGGATGAGAAAAAACTGCTTGAAATTGTTCGCGGATTGGTGAATGAATACAGGCCGGCCGCCGTCGGGCTCTCGCTGGCCGGATTTGTTGTGAACGGCCGGCTTGCTGCACTGCCCAATCTGCCAAAAGTTGACGGGGCGCGCTTCATGAACGGCCTTGCGGGCTTAAGCCGCGCCGGCATTAGGTTCCGGCTTGAAAACGACGTCAAGTGCATGGCATTGGCTGAATGGAATGCGCGCGGACAGAAAAAAGATGACGATTTTCTTCTTGTTGCCCCCGGCAGCGGAATAGGCGCGGCCATTGTGAAGAATGGGCGGCTTGTGCGCGGGGCGCACAATACGGCAGGAGAAGCCGGACACATGAAGATGACTGATGAGCGCGGCAGGCTTGTTGAATTCGAAACATTGTGCGGCGGATTTGGAATTGAAAAAAGATTTGGCAAAAACGGATGGGATGCAAAGAAGATATTTATGTCAAAAGAGATGCCTGCGAAAAGGCACGCTGGATTCGCTGCTCGATATTTCGGCCTCGGGCTGGCAAATTTGGCCAGTGTTTTGGACCCTGCCGAAATAATTGTGGCCGGCTCGGTGGGCAGGGCATATATGCAAAAGAGGGAATTGCACAAGATAATGCAAAAAACATTTGAAGAAAACGCGATTGCCGCGGTGCGAAAGACGCCGATTCGGCTCTCCGGCCAGCCAATGCCCGCTTTGCGCGGCGCATGCCTGCTCGCGCAGGGAAAGAAAAACGGAAATGCCACGCGTTTTCTTGAGTAAATGGCCTAGCCGCCGAACAAAAGCAGGCCGAGGGCAAACGAAAACATGTTGCAGGCCAGCGAGAGCAAAAACGCCTCGCGCCATTTCAGGCGCAGCAGCACAAGATAGATTGCCCCTTCGGCCAATACGGCAAATGTTTCGGCCGCAAAAGCGTAGAGCATCCATGAAGAGAAGAGGGAGGGCAGCACGAACCACACATAGGGCAGGGTGCAGGCTGAAGTGAGAATTCCGGCAAAAATCAGAAGGCAGTCAGGTGACTGGCGCGCAGTCAGGCGGAAAACATTGCGCACAAGAATGAAAAGCGCCAGCGTTTCTGCCGCGATTGTGAAAAAAAGGGAAATAAAAAAAAGCTGGAGATAGTCCATGCCCGCTCACGCCTTCTTTTTTCTTGCATGCTTGCCCGAGCGCCGGGCGGCCGGCGGCTTTGGCTCGGCCTGCTTTGGGGCGGCCGGCCAGTAGGGCTGGGCCGGCGCTTCATTCTGCGGCTGCTCGGCGGCGGGCTTGCGGGGCATGGATTTGACAAGAATGAAAATCGCGATTGCGCCCAAAACCAGCACCAGCAGAAGATAGGCATAGGAGAACTGGTCGCCGGAATAAATGCCTGACTGCGAAAAGAGCGGGCGGGCCGGCTTGGACGGCACGGATGGAACCGACGGCGTTGAGGGGGTCGTGCGGTTTGTTTCAACGCTGGCCCCCTGTTTTACCAGATTATACTGGCCAGATGCAGCCGGCTCGATGAGATAGAAGATTTCCTCGGAAGTGGCGGGATTGGAGTTGTCGACATAACCGCCGCCGGTGCGGATGGTTGATGTGATGAAATGAATGCTGGAGTCGTTGAGGGACGATTCCTCATAGGAGCCGTTCTTGATGGTCAAATTCTGCAGCTGGATGGAATCGACATAGCTTTTTTCTGCCCAATAGACTTTGTAGGGGTCGAATTTGTATCCGGGGGAGGGAAGGCACTCGCCTGCCGCTGCGATTGAGAGAATCTGTTTGTCTCCGCCCATGTTCAGGTCTTGGGTGATGATGACAATGGACGGATAGGAGTCAAGGTTTGCGATTCTCACGCACCGCTCAACATAATGGGAGTTGGGCGGCAGGATGTCGGCAAAGGCTGGCATGCACAAAAACGAGAGCGAGAGGAGGAAGAATACGGCGCTTACACGGATTTTTTGCATATACCCACCTCATCAAAACGGTTATTTCGAAAGCCGCTTGCGCGTCTCTTTTTTGTATTCTTCCACCGCCGGCTGGTCGAATGCATTGACATTCGCCAGTTTGGCCAGCAGCATTGTCTCTATCATTTCCATCTGCATCATCTGCCCCATGCAGTGCGGGGAGAGCGAGGGCAGCGAGACATCGGCAAACGGGATATGGCGCGAGCGGAAAGCGGTTTGCGTGCCAGACAGAATCGCGCCCATCAGCTCGCCCATGGAGCGGCCGCCGGCATGCGGAACCAGCGCCTCGAGGCGCTCGTCTTTGGGCGTGCGCGGGTCGGAAGGGAATGACGAAACATGCACAAAGCGGAATGTTTTGTCCGCCGGCCCGGCCAGATAAAGCTGGACCATGGAATGCAAATCTGTCGAGCCGGTTGAGGAGGTCGGGGTGATGCCGGCATGCACTCTGCGTTTGCCGCCCGCGTCATGCTCCTTGCCCAGCGATTCGGCCATGAGCTGGCGGTACCATTTGCCCGCGCTGTCCAGCGAGTTGGAGAAAACAAAGTGGTCGTGAATAGTGCGGCCGGCGGCACGATGATAGTGGAGGCCTGCCGCCATCTGCATTGCAGGATTCTGCTGCACATGCGGGCTGAGGCACTTCTCGCGCATGGCGAGCGCGCCGGCCAGCAGCTCCTGTGCATCGATGCCCATCAATAGAAGGGGGAAAATGCCGACAGACGAGAAGACCGAGTAGCGGCCGCCGACCGCTTTTGGAATGGGCAGAAAAGACCAGCCGGCCTTCTCGGCCTGCCGCTCGAAAGCAGAACCCTCGTCAGATGTGACAATGATGTGGGATGGCTTGAGCCCGCCAAGCGAGTAGCGCAGGAGGGTGAAGAGAGCCTGTGTTTCAAGAGTTGCGCCCGATTTTGAGATGACGTTGATTACGACCGAGCCGCCCCGCTCGCGGCAGGCGTGGGCAAGCGAGAGAACGGCTGATACCGACGGCGCGTCCACAGTGTCTGCGAAAACAAGCTGGTTGTCGGGGTGAAGAAGATTGTGATAGGGGCCCAGCACGGCCTGCGAAACGGCCAGTGCGCCGAGATTCGAGCCACCGATGCCGACCACTATGAGAAGGTTCGGCTTGCCGATGCGGTGCGCCAGCGCCATGGACTGGGCAAGATAATGTGTTTCGTCTGCCAGCAGAATCGAGGCGGCCGGGTGCTCCCAGTTCCGGCCCTCGACCACCTGCCCCAGTTCAGAAATATAGGGCTGCAGCTTCTTCGCGGAAGCGGCGAGCGCGGCCTTGGGCGCGCCGAAAGAGGAAAAGTCCACGGAAATTGGAGGAGACTTCATCAGGGCCGTTGAGGAATCACAGGGATTAAATAACCATCTCAAAACGGGATGATGAAGGGTGCAAAACAGGCTCCTGAGGCGCGGGAAACGATGGATTTAAATTCTAGTCCAAAGACTAGATGGTGGGAGAGAAAACAGACGAAAACGATAGCTAAAGCAGAATAACGGCCAATGCGGTAGAGGATGGCAGATGGACGACCGGAAAACTTGTTGGGAGATTCTGCCGCATGTTTCGCGCAGCTTCGCCCTTGCAATCAAGGTTCTTCCCCAGCCGCTGGGCGAGCAGACAATGCTGGCTTATTTGATTTACCGCCTGATTGACACCATCGAGGACTCGCACGCGCCCCTGCGCGTCAAGCGCAAACTGTTCGACTCTTTGCTCAAATCATTCTCGAACAAGAAATTCGACGCGGCCGAATCCGAAGAGGTCAAGGCTCACATGCTCTCGCAAATCGACTGCAGCTATGAGCGCGAGCTTATCGAGAAACTGCCCAATGTGGCCGCGCTCTTCTATGAGCAGCCATCGCCGGTGCGAAAAGCGACTTTGCGCTGGGGCCGTGAGATGGCGAGGGGAATGTACTCTTTCCAGCACAAGCGCATCCGCACGTTTGCGGACCAGAGCAGATACTCGCATTATGTTGCGGGAGTTGTTGGATATCTTTTCAATGACCTGCTTTACCACAACCGCATAATCTCAAAGGAGCTGCGCACCCAATTGCGCTCGCGCGCCCGAAGATTCGGGCTTGCCTTGCAGAAGGTGAACATTTTGCGCGATGTTGCGCACGATGTGCCGGCCAAAAGGTATTACTGGCCCCTTGGCGTGATGCAGCGCTACCGCGTAAACTACCGCACCCTTTTGCAGCCAAAGAAGCGGGCCGCGGCCATGGCCGTGCTGCGCGAGGAAATCCAAGATGCCACGCAGTATTTGCGCTCGGGCATGCAGTATGTTACCGCGCTTCCCAAAGAGCAGATTGGGGTGCGCATGTTCTGCCTTATCCCGCTTTTCATGGCAATTGAATCTTACATAGCCTGCATAAACAATTCCGACGTGTTTGAGAAAGACAAGACCGTGAAAATTTCGCGCGAGCAGGTTGGCGAAATAGTTGCCAAGTCGGGGTTGTGGGGCACGTCAAACGAGCTTTTGATGAAATGGTATGTTGCCTGCATGGGCAGGGTGGACGCGCAGCTGGGGCGCAAAGTCGAACCTCACATTGCCGTTGCCAAGAGCCGCTGAATTTACACTTCTTCCTCTTCAGTGCATTCGTCGCAGTAGAGGCGGCCGTTTCGCATGCGCAGCTCGTCGGAATAAAGCCCGCACTGCTCGCACACTCCGCTGTAGACATGCTTCTCCTTCTGGTAAGGGCCAAGCTCGCCGGTTTCGGCCATGATGTCCACCATGCCGGGATAGACGCGCATGAGGTCGCCCTCGGACACTATGCCGACCAGCTGGCCCTTCTTGTCGACGACAGGCAGGCGCTTGACCTTGTTCTGCCGCAAAGCCAGAGCCGCGTCGGCGATGGACTGGGACACGCCGATTACGCGCAGGGGCTTGGACATGATTGATTTGAGCGGAACCTTGGCTGAATCCTTGCCCTCGGCCACCACCTTGTGCACGATGTCGCGCTCGGTGAGGATGCCGACCGCCTTGCCGTTGTGGGTGACAATGACCGAGCCCACGCGGGATTTTTTCAAGAGCTGGGCCGCGTCCTGAATTGAAGAGTCGACCGGCAGGGTGAGCACGCCGACCGTCATGCATTCGCCGATTTTGAGATCAAGTTTCATGAGCATCACTCCCGAAAAACCAAAATATCTACAAACCTTATTAAGCCGTCGCATCGACGATGAAAGCATGACATTCGGCTCTTATAGAAAAGGCTGGCGGGCCGAGCACGACCTGATGGAAAAGCTCATGGCCGCCGGATTTCTGGTGATTCGCGCCGCGGGCTCGGGCTCCGGAAGCCCCTGCCCCGACATTCTTGCGTTTCGGCGCACGGACCAGTACGGGTTCGAGTGCAAGGCCGTGGCCTCCTCTTCGCTTCAAATGCGCAAGGAGCAGGTGGAGCACCTCAAGGAGTGGGAGGAAAAAAGCAGCATCACCACTTATGTGGCATGGCGGCAGACCGGCGGGGAATGGTTTTTCATCCGCCTGCAGTTTTTGCACGAGAACGCCAAATCATACGCCATATCGGCGCAAGAGGCAGAAAAAGTCAACGCGGGAATGGAGCGCATCGTTGGAAAGACATATTAAGACTGAAAGACAGAAAATCGGCCACGAGAGGTTTTGTATATGCCATACCTGTTCACGTCTGAAAGTGTTACCGAAGGCCACCCCGACAAGGTGTGCGACCAGATATCGGACGCCATTCTTGACGAGCTCATCCGCCAGGACCCGAAAAGCCACGTTGCGGTCGAGGCGCTGGCCACAACCGGACTTGTGATTGTTGCCGGCGAGGTGACCACCAAGGGTTATGCTGACGTGCAGGGCATTGTGCGCAAAACTCTGGAAGAAATCGGCTACGACAATCCAGATTATTATTTCGACCACAAGGGCTCCGGAGTGATGGTGTCAATTCACTCCCAGTCGCCCGACATCGCGCAGGGAGTGAAGGAGGAAAACCTTGACGCAATAGGAGCGGGCGACCAGGGAATCATGTTCGGCTACGCGTGCGACGAGACGCCGGAGCTGATGCCCCTGCCGATTCAGCTGGCAAACCGGCTGGCCGAAAAGCTGGCGCAGGTAAGGAAGAACAAATCTGTTCCTTATTTGCGCCCGGACGGCAAGACGCAAATCACGGTCGAATATTCCGACGACCACAAGCCGCAGAGGGTGACAACAGTCGTCATCGCGGCCCAGCATGACGAGAAGGATGAGAATGGAAAGGAGCTCACGCCCGCCAAAATAAAGGCGGATTTGATTGAGAAGGCAATCAAGCCGGTGCTTGGAAAATATTACGAAGAGGGCAGGACGGCCGTCATCGTCAACGGAACAGGCAAGTTCGTGCTCGGCGGGCCTGCGGCCGACTGCGGGCTGACCGGCAGAAAAATCATTGTCGACACTTATGGCGGCAAGGCCCCGCACGGCGGCGGATGCTTCTCGGGCAAGGACCCGACAAAAGTGGACCGCTCGGCCTGCTATATGGCGCGCTATATCGCCAAGAACGTGGTGGCCGCGGGGCTTGCGCGCCGCTGCCAGGTGCAGGTGGGCTATGTCATCGGCCAGAGCGAGCCGGTTTCGGTCTGGGTGGACACTTTCGGCACGTCAAAATTGCAGAATGGCAAACTGCTCGAGATGATAAAAAAACATTTCCGCCTCAAGCCAGGGCACATTATTCAGGATTTGAACCTTCGGCGGCCCATCTACCGCAAAACCGCGGCCTACGGGCACTTTGGAAGGGAAGGATTCCCGTGGGAAAAGACAGACAAGGCGGCCGTGCTCAAGAAAGAGAGCGGAGCGTAGAGAAGTAAGTCAAAAAAATAGAAAAATAGATTAGGGCCGCCTCGAGGCGGCCTGAGGCGGGCGGCGCGCTTCGAAGCGCGCCCGTTTGTCATTTTTCTTTTTCTTTCTTTTTTATTTTATTTTTTTAACGGCGGGTTGTTGTCGTCGTCTGCCAGTAGCTCGCGCCGTTGTAGATGACGTTCTCGAGGAATTTGCCGTACTTCGTGTCCCGCGGCTTGTCAGAGCGCATTGAATAGGTTGTGCCGTCCGATGTCACGGTCACCGTGCCGAGCTTGTCGGTTGTCCACACCGTCACGTTGTTGAGGATGAGGCGGCGGATGAGGGCGGGTGCCGGATAGAGGTCCTGCGGCGGGTTGGGTCCGACGCTGATGATGGCGTCGCTCGGATTCATCTTGTTGAGCAGCTGGAATGAAGCGACATTGGCCGAGCCGTGGTGCGACACGCGCAGCACCGGGCAGTTGACCGGCACGGGTCCGGTGATTATGCGGCTGTCCACGCCTCCGACCACAGTGCCCGCGTCGGCGCTCGATGCGCCCGCGGCCAGAGAGTTGGAAAAGAGAAGAGAACAGAACGAGCCGTACGAAACCTTGATTACCGTCGCGTCGCCCTCGCCAGAAAGGCGCGAGGTTTGGGGGTTGAGCACCGTGACTTCGAGGTCGCCCCATGTGCGGTTATAGCCATAGACGACGGAGCGGCTGGATGAAGGCCCGAGAAGGTCCTGAATCGAGCCCCACAGCGCGTCCGAATAAGTGCCGCCGTTGGTCCATACCTCGCTCACCGTGAACTGGCGCAGGATTTCCGGGGCGCCGCCGACATATGCAGGGTCGTTGGAGGAGAGGATGAGCACGTCGATTTTGTCGATTCCTTTTGAGTGCAGGTATGAAACCAGTTTCGGGGCCGATTCTGCCGAGCCCGCGTCGAAGAGGATTGTGCGCTCCTTGGTGTGAATCAGGGTGGCGTCGGCCATGGAGAGGTTGATGAACGACATCTCGAACGCCGCGCTAATCACCGGCGGCTGCGGCGAGGTGGCATTGGGCAGCGGCGTGTTGTTGACAGGAGTCGTGACCGGGGGAGCCTTCGAGGCATTGTAGGCCGGAGCTGCCGCGGTTGGCGATTCGCCAAAACCAAGGCAACCCAAAGACAACAGGAGTCCGGACAGGACCAGGCAGAGCAGAACGAGGTGCGTGCGCATGGCGTGCTCACGCGAGCCATGATTATAAAAGTAGTGTTTGCCCGGCCAGAAATGCGGAATTGTCTGAGCGGGATTGGTCCGGATATCTGAGCGGGAGTTGTCTGGATTTATCTGAACATGCGCCTCGATATGTTAGCCAGCAGTTCGACAAATTCATTCCAGCCGGTCCATTGCGTGAAAAGATGGGCGGCGTTCTCGCCCCAGACTATGAGCGGGGTGAAAAGCGGAACATCCATGCTCGGCAGCACCAGGCGCAGCTCGTCCATCTTTCCCCAGACCTGCACTGCGCGCACCGCCCTTGCGCCTTCGAGCAGGCTGGACGCGCGCAGCAGCACGCCGAAAGGCAGGAGCGCGAGGATGAGAAACCAGTTGTGGCGCACGAAAAGCGCCTTGTTGCGCGCGGCGCGGTACTGCGCAATCATCTCGAGAACAAGCACTAAAAGCGCCGTGAGGTCGGCCTGCTCCAGCAGCCGCTCGCGCGCTGCGGTCGGAGGAGGCCACCAGCCGAAGAGAGGGGCCAGCTCGAAAAATGAAACTATTACCAGAAGCACGAGCGCCAGCACCACGGTCCAGCTCCAGAGGCGGTGCTGTATGCGGCCCAGCGCGACTATGCGCTGCGCGGTTTTGGGGGGCAGGGCTGAGGATGGCCAGGGAATCGCGAACGGATTGCCGAATGAATGCGAGAGGCGGCGCTTGGGGGTTTTGGTGATTTTTGAGATAAGAACCGCTGGCCCGGACGCGCGCTTTGCATGGGGACGTGCATTTTTCCCGCCTTTTTTTGCGCCTAAAGCCCTTTTTTTGTGTTGTCTGGTCGCCACGAATAATTGAGAAGAGAATGAAAATAAAAACCCAAGTGTTGGCTGCGGATGAGCGGGCGGCAAAACATTCAGCAGGGGCGGGCGCAAAAGCCATTTTATCCTTTAGGCCCAAATATGACACGTCAATGATGACAAACAGGTTTGCTGATTCCCGTCCGCTTGCGGGCGGGGCATGATCAAAACCTGGAGCTCTGAGACGCATTTCTTATTCACTTGCGGAGCTTCTCGAACTTGCCGACGGCGCGGTTCTTGAACACGTTGGATGGATTGAAGCAGTGGCCGTTCATCACAACATAGACGCCGTGCGGCAGGGCCTTGGCGTAGGCGATTGCGCAGCCCAGATTGAACAGCCCGTCAGATGAGCCGAATTTGTAGGGAATCATGGCGCCGGTGAGCACCACTGTCTTGTCCTTGATATTGGCCTGCAGCATCTTGGCCGTCTCCACCATGCTGTCGGTGCCGTGCGTGATTACGATTTTGTCCTCGGGGCAGGAGCGGCAGTTCTCCAAAATGATGCGCCGGTCGTAGTCCTTCAGCGCGAGACTGTCCATCATCATGAGCGTGCGGAATTCGATGTCGGTTTCGCAGCGCCCGAGCTTCAGCATCTCGGGCACGTGGCTCTCCTTGAAAAACAGCGTGCCGTTCAGCTCGTTGTATTCCTTGTCGAAGGTGCCTCCGGTGGCGAATATCCTGACGGCCATGTTTTCATCTCCATGATTGGCGCTTGCCCATCTGCGCCGGATTTTATTTTTCGAGATTTTGTTTTTTCCGAGGTATTTGTATCGTTCGGGAACTCCAATGATAATTGGTTTTTCCGAGGTTTTTGCGCCTCGAGCGCAAAAAGCTCTGTGGGATCGTAGGGATTTGAACCCTAACATGCAGGTTTCTTTTTGGTCTTCTTCTTGCGAAGGGACCGACCTGGAGCCTGCCGCGCTACCAGCTTACGCCACGACCCCGCATATTTACGGGTTGTTGATTTCATTTGGCGAGGTGGATTTAAAGAAGGTTATGGAAAGCATTGGCCGACGCTTCCGCAAAGCACAAGTGTTTTAACCCGCACCATTGAATTGGCTGACGGAGAGTCTGATGAAGATTCGCCAGAAAACACTCATCATAACGGGCCTTAGTGTAGCGATAGTCCTAATCGGGCTCTATTTGATGGTCTACATGCTGATGAGCGAAAGCGTTGCGTCGATTGAGACATCCAATCTTGTCAATATCGCGTATGACGCCAAGATGCGGCTTGGTGACGAGTCGATGCAGGTTGACCGGACTCTCGGCGACTGGGCGACATGGGACGACACATACAATTTCATGCAGGAGCCGGGCGCGGACTACATCAGAAGCAATCTCGAGGACGCGTCGCTTGCCGCAGCCAACATAGACATAATCGGATTCTACAATGTCGAGGGCACGGCGATTCTTCTCAAGATGGTGAAAACAGGAGCCGCCGCGCCGCCGCCGACCCCGCAGGAGCTTATTTCGCCAGAAGCGGACGCCCCGTTTCTTGTTGCCAAAAACGAGCTTGCCAACTCAAGCGCCGAGAATCATGCCCACGGCCTCATGGTTGTCGACGAGCGGCTGACCGCAGTAGCGGCGCAGCCCATTCTGACCAGCAAGGGGGAGGGCCCGACGCACGGGACGCTGCTTATGGGAAAATACATTTCCCACGCCACAATCAGCAGGCTGGGCGGGGCGAACAATTCCAATCTGGACATAGAAGCGTGGCTGATGACAGACAACATGCCGCAGGACGCCCGCTTCGCGATAGCCGAGCTGCTGAAGTCTGGTGACGAGGTTCTGGTGAAAAATCTTGACACAAAATACCATGCAGCCTATTCAGTGGTAATGGACCTCTACGGCCGCCCGGTCGCAGTCCTGCGCATCGAGCGCGGGCGGACAGAGCGCGCCCAGTTCGAAACCTCCATGTATTACATGATGGTGGCGTTCACGGTCATTGCGGTTTTCTTCGAACTGCTCAACTTCGTGCTTTTGAACAGGTTCGTGCTCTCGCGCCTCAACGAGCTGGAGGACCAGGCCGAGGTTATCGGCAAGTCGGACCGCCATCCCAAGCGCATCTCGCTGAAAAACCCCAAAGACGAGGACGAGATATCGCAACTGGCAGTGAACATAAACCGAATGCTGGCCCGCCTCTCGGCGACTCAGGACGAGCTTCTGCGCGGCCATATCAACTACAACCGCCAGCTGCACCGCGAGGTGAAGCAGAAGACGCGCCTGCTCGAGAACGCGAACATGCGCCTCAAGCGCGTGGAGAAGATGAAGAACCGCTTCCTCTTCAGCATCGGCCACGAGCTGAAAAGCCCGCTTTCGGTCATCGAGATGAACATGGCGGCGATAATGAGCGGCAAGGAGAGCCCGCGCCAGCTGCAGGACAGCCAGATGATGATAAACCGCAACATGCTCCTGCTCAAGCAGAAAATAGAGGAAATCATCCAGCTCTCAAGCTTCGAACAGAGCAGGGCCATGAAAAAAGAGAGGCTCGACTTCTGCGAGATTGCGCGCGGCTCGGTCGGGGTGTACCGCGACTTCGCCCGCGTCAAGAACGCGAAGATACACGCGGCATGCAGCACTAAACACGTGATGGTGATGGGAGACCGCAGGCTGCTGCAGTACGCGCTCGACAACCTTCTCTCCAACGCGGTGAAGCACTGCAATTCGCGGGACATCCACGTCAAGGTGTGGCAGGAGAAAGGATACGTGTTCTTCTCGGTCGCCGACAACGGGCCGGGAATCAAGCCCGAGAATCGGCAGAAACTTTTCCAGAGGTTTTTCAAGGAGGACCCCAACGGCCCCGGAACAGGGGTGGGGCTCTTTATCACGCGCGAAATTGCGCACGGGCATTCGGGCAGCGTGGTGTACAGGCCCAACAAGCCGAATGGGGCAGTTTTCATTTTCTCCATACCGACAAAACAGGAAGGTGGTTAGCATGAAAAAAAACGATGCGCGTATCCTTGTGATAGATGACGAGCAGGACGTCAGAAACAGCCTGGTGATTTTCCTCTCCACGTGCGGGTTCTCGAAAGTGGACACCGCCAAAAGCGCGAAAGAGGGCGTGGAAAAGGCGGAGACGGGCCAGTACGACCTGATAATACTGGATTTGATAATGCCGCGCCAGTCGGGCTGGGACGCGCTTGAGAAAATACGCGCGAAGAAAATAAAGACGCGCGTGCTCGTTCTCTCGGCTGTCGGCCTGCCCAACGTTGTGAAGGACGAGGTGCGGGCGCACTATCCGCGCGTGGGATTTCTGCCGAAAACAAACGCGGCTTCCGAACTTTTGAGCGTTGTGACAGACATGCTTGAAACAGATGCCGGCCCAATATGAGGGAGAGGTTTATTCTACTGCGGTCTCTGTTCGGCTGCGGCCTCTGATTTATCGGCCTGCCTGCTGCGCCGCGCGGTCGGCCGCCTTCTGGCGCTCTATTACCACTTCATGAATAACGTCTGCGGCTCCGGCTACCGAGCCGCATTTGGAGGCCCAGTCAGAAGTGTAATTTACAGATGAGAATGTTTTCTGCAGGACGGCATTGGTGCTGTCCCATTCTGCTGCAGGAGCCTCGTAGCCCCAGATGCTTATCCACCATGTTGTGCCGTCGCCGAGGTCAATAGACTGCACAAGATACATTGCCCTCATCGGCACGGCCCCGCTGGTGTATGTCAGGTCAAGAACCTGCGCGTCGCAGGCCGCCAAGCCCGAGATGCAGACGCCCCGCGAGAAGATGGCGCTTGATTGAGTATCACGCCCGGTTATCTGGACGTTTGTTGAGCCTGAAAGAGGCGCCACAACGCTTGAGAGCGCCTGCTCGGCGCCGAGATAGCCCGACACCGGCGCGCTGTCGGTTCCCGGCAAGCCGTAGGATTTGTACATTTGCCGCGCGCTCTCGGATTTGAACACCATGATTTGATTGTTCATGAAAGCGGAAGAGGTGCCGGCAGGATTTCGCACCGCCCAGTTGACGGTGCATTTGTCAACCTGCTTTTCGATTGCAGTCCACCCCTGGGGCACCTGCAAAGTGATTGAATTGTCGGGCGCGGTCCATTGGGAAAAAGACAAACCATTTACCACAATGTCAGTTCCGCTTCCCGCGCCGCCGGTCTGGCCGGCTCCTCCGGCTGCGCCTGCACTAGTAGCATTCGCGCCTTCATCTCTGTCGCAGATGCCGTTTGAATTTGCGTCAAGGCAGCAATCGGTCCCTATTTTCATGTATTTGGCAGGACAGGAAGACTGCTGAACACAACCGCTGAACAAAAGAGCGGCCACGGCAACGAACAGAAGAAGGCGTTTCATGCCGGCAAAACTCTTGGGTAGAATATAAGACTTTGTTTTTTCAGGCCGCATTTTTTCTTTTTCAGGCAGTTTTCTTTTTCCGCTCAACCATTTCTTTTGCCTTTTTGGCGATGTGCTCGGCAGACAATCCGAATTTCTTGACAAGCTCCCATGCCGAGCCCGATTCGCCGAACATGTCGTTGACGCCAATCATGTCAAACATGACCGAATGGCCGTAAAGCGAGGGCTCGGACAGGATTGCTGATGAAATAAGATTTCCCATGCCGCCTTTCTGATGCTCTTCCACAGAAAGCACTGCGCCGGTCTCCTTTGCTGCCGCGACAACCGCCTTTTTGTCAAGCGGTTTGAGAGTGGAGAGGTTGATGACGCGGGCGCTGATTTTGTATTCCTCTTGCAAAATCCACGCGGCGCGCATGGCCTCGGCCAGCTCGGGGCCGCAGGAGATGATGGAGATTGACTCGTTCTCGTTTTTGGCGGACGATGCGAGAGAGTGCTCGAACGCATCAATAAATTGCGGCTTTTCGCCCCGATAGTGAATCACTGTCGCCTCGCCGAATTTGTATGGAGTGGAAACAGCAGTAACAATCGGGGTTGCCTCGCGCGCATAGCGCAGATAGCAGGGGCCGACCACTTCGCTTATCATGGCATGTGCCGCCTTTTTGGTCTCAATCGAATCGACGGGCACGAGAAGGTTCATGTTCGGGATGCCGGCAATCTGGAAAAACTCTTCAAGTGCCTGATGGGTTGCACCGTCAGGGCCCACCGACACGCCGCCGTGCGCGCCTGCGATTTTGACATTGAACTGGCCGTAGGCAACAGTGGTGCGTATCTGGTCAAGGGCGCGGCCTGCTGCAAAAACGCCGTAGGTTCCAAAGACCGGAATCTTGCCCTCTTTTGCCATGCCGGCCGCCACGCAGGTGCCTGACTGCTCGGCAATTCCCATCGAGAACCAGCGGTCGCGCCGCTCGGGATTTTTTTCATGGAACATGCTGATGTTAATCGAGCCGGAAATGTCGGCGCCGAGGGCAACGATGTTTGGATTTGTATTTTCCTGCATCTCCTCGCCAAATCCGATTCTGGTCGGCTTCATCTGCACGCTCATGTTGGCCTGCGAATTCCACCAGTAATTTTTGGAGAATTTGGGCATGGATGCCTCGATTTGCGCGTCAGCTTTTTTCTGGTGGGCGTGCGCAAGCGAAATCATTTCGGCGGCTGGCAGGTGTGTCGCTCCAAGCTCGACCAGCGCCTTGTCCAGCTCCTCCTTGTTCGGAGCGCGGCCGTGCCAGCCGGCCTTGTCTTCCATAAATGAAACGCCCTTGCCTTTCACTGTCTTGGCGATGATGACTGATGGCTTGCCTTTTGTTTTGGCCGCCTCTTCAAATGCGGATAGGAGGGCGGGAATGCTGTGGCCGTCGCACGAAATAACATGCCAGCCGAATGAGCTGTATTTGTCTGCCAGCGGCTCGATGTCCATCACGTCGCGCACATAGCCGTCGATTTGCAGGCCGTTGAGGTCGACTATGCCGCACAAATTGTCGAGCTTGTAGTGGCCGGCCTCCATTGCGGCCTCCCAAATCTGGCCCTCCTGCTGCTCGCCGTCGCCCATCAGGCAGTAACATCGGTAATCTTTTTTGTCAAGGCGGGCGGCGAGCGCGTCGCCGACAGCAATGGAGAGGCCCTGCCCAAGCGAGCCGCACGAGATTTCAATGCCGCTGCATTTCTTGCGGTCCGGGTGGCCCTGAAATCCGCTGCCGAGTTTTCGCAATGTGGCCGTCTCTTTCACGTCAAAATAGCCAGTGTAGCCAAGAGGAACATACCATGCAGGCGCCTTGTGTCCGACCGAGAAAAAGAGGCGGTCGCGTCCGTCCCAGTTTGGCTCGGACGGCTTGTGGCGCAGGGTAGAGAGGTAGAGGACAGAGATGATGTCCATTGCAGAGAGCACGCCGCCAGAATGGCCGGAGCCGGCGCAATGAATTGAAATGAGCGAATAGCCGCGCATTTCAGCCGCTGCTTTCTCGATTTCGGGAATCGAGTATTGCTTTGTCTGCCCGCTGGAATCAATAATGCCCATAGGACTACCTTTTCACAGAAATCAGCTGGATGAATTTGGCACCGCAACTTCCTGCTTCGGCGCGGCCGACCGCGCGGCTGTTTGTGACGGCGCGCCTGCCTGCTTTTGCTCGATGATTGCTTTCATGCGCGCCAGCCCCTTGACAATGTTTTCCTTTGAAGTTGCGTAGCTGAGGCGGATGTGATGGTCTTCATCCTCCGGGTTGCGGGCGCCGAAATTGGTGTCTGCCAGAACCGCGACTCCGTTCTGCAGAAGCAGCGCGCGCAGGCTTTCGGCATCGGCCAAACCGAGGCGTTTCACGGCCTTTGTCACGTTGGGGAAAGCATAGAATGCGCCGCCCGGAGAGAGGCAGGACACGCCGTCAATCTGGTTGAGCAGGCCGACTATGAGGTCGCGCCGCTCGTGGAATGATTTTACCATTTTGTTTGTGGCTTCGTGCGGGCCGTCGAGCGCCTCTTTGAGCGCATATTGCGCCATGTGGTT
>JAKAJC010000010.1 GCA_021814005.1 Microcaldota archaeon | reverse complement strand
GCTGCACCGCGTCGCGGTTCTGGCGCGCCCAGCGCTCCATGCCGTCCAGCACGCCGTCCATCGGCGGGAATGAAACGCGCGGGTCGCCGTAGGTGCACTCGATTACGAGCGTGTCGCACGGCAGAATTGGGGCCGCGCTCACGGTGAGGCCTGCGCGGCATTTGAAATCGCCGGTGTAAACAAGTTTTCCCCACTGCTCGCTCTGGGCGCTGATTTGAGTCGAGCCCAGAATGTGGCCCGCGTCATGCAGCGAGATGCCTTCCGGCACGTCAATCAGGGCCGGCAGGATTTTCACGGGCGGCTCGATTGAGGAAAGGGGGCCTGATTTTCTGCGGCGGGAATATTTTTTTTCTTTTTTTGTTTCGGCGGGCGCGGATGGCTGCAGGGCGGCGTTTGCTGCGAGTTCCGGCTCCTGTTTTTTGTTTTGTTTTTCCAAACCAAGAATATCGGCGGTTATGCTGGAGCAGAAAATCGGCAGCGGGCCGCCTAACGCTTGTGTGTGGTCCGTGTGGGCGTGCGAGATGTAGGCAAGCTCGCCCCCCGTAACGTCCATGCCGATGCGCCTGCCGCCCAGGCGCACAACCAATTCATTGCCCATCAGGTGCAGAACGGAGGGAGAAAATAAATAGACGACTATGGGCCAAAAAACCATGCCGGCATTTTGACTTTCGGCCGGCCAAATCAGGCGGATTTATATTTATGTGCTTTCACATAAAACAGGTGATTTCACATGGCCAACCTCACCTTAAGCGTCCCTGAAGAAGTTTACGCCCGCATGCGCCGGCATTCCGAATTCCGCTGGAGCGAAGTGGCGCGGCGCGCCATTCTGCAGAAGCTGGAAGAGGCCGAAATCATCGAGGACATCAAGGCGGCCGAACGCGGCGAGAAGGCGTACAAATCCGGCAAGGTTTTAACCCACTCCAAGCTTGTCAAGAGCCTGGGTTTGAAGCATGAGCTATGAGCTGTTTTACACCGAAGAAGCGTGCCGGCAGATTAAGGTGCTGGACAAATCGGTGCAGATTCCCATTTTGAAGAAGATTCTCCAATTGACCGAGCATCCCCAACTCGGCAAGCCGCTCTCCAACATGCTCAAGAACAAGCGCAGCATCCATGTCGGGAAATACCGCGTGGTCTATATCGTCGTTGGAAAAGATGTCACGGTGGTCCGCGTGCGGCACCGCAAAGACGTTTACGAATGAGAAAATGAGATTAAAAAATGAAAAAGAAACTTATTCCGCCATCTGCCTGTGCTGGTTCAGCTCGCGCTCGAGCTTGTCGAGCTGGCGGCCGATGCGGTCCATTGCCGAGCGCATGGCTGCTATTTCGAAGCTGATTGACTGCAAATAGACCTTGTCCAGCACCACGGGCGCCTTGGGCATGACGACTTCTTGGCGGGGCGTCAAATCCATCTCGCTCTTGATGTCGTCGAGACTGTTCTGCACCGCGGGCGCCACAGACGGAACGTGCGCCGGCGCGGGGGCGTGCGATTTTGATTTCGAGGAGGGGGCTGATTTCTTCGCGCCTGATTTGGCGGCCGCTTTCGCGTCGGCTGCCATCTGCTTGCGGGCTTCGTGCACCCATTTCTTGATGTTGGAGAAAGGCGCGAATTTGTTTGTTTTTGTTTTCTCGTAAATCTCGGTGCGCAAAGAGTCCAGTTTCGTCTTGTCCAGAGTCTGGCCTTCCCAGCGCTTTAGGCGCGCTTTGACAATTTTGATAATGGTTTCGTCCATGCCCTCACTCCATATCGCGTGTTTTGCCGTCTAGAAACAGTCGTTTCATCTGAAATGTTTTTTATAAAGGATATATATTAACCTGATACCTGTTTTTACCTCATATGTCATTCGCATCCACAACTTTGCGGGCTGTGTCTAAAACTATTCTTGCTTTTGCTCCCAAAGGCTATCTAATACTTTATAGATTAGCTTGGCTTTTTTGGGCCCCATACCCTCTACTTCTTGCAATTGTTTGACAGATGACGAAAAAACACGTGCCGGA
The DNA here is from genome assembly GCA_021814005.1 of Microcaldota archaeon. Lineage (GTDB taxonomy): Archaea > Micrarchaeota > Micrarchaeia > Anstonellales > Anstonellaceae > CAIXYX01. The sequence goes on along the minus strand of JAKAJC010000010.1, from coordinate 40,389 downwards.
GTGCCGAAATGGCTCAAAAGGCGCCTGGCCATCTGCGGGCCGACGCCGGGCAGGGCTTCGACGATGGAGCGCTGCGTCTGCTCGAGAGTGATGCTTTTGGGCTTGGACATCACGCGCATGGGAACCTTTTTGGCCAGCTGGTCATGGCGCGCCAAAGCTGCCAGAAGCTCGGCGGTGGCGGGGGGGCTTTTTGTGAAAAAAATGCTTATACCCAGGTCGGAAACAAGGGAGGAATAGGCACCGAGAAGGGCGGAGCGCGAGACGCGGTTGGAACGCCCGTCGTCTCTGTCCCCCTCTATAATCATTACAACTCTTGGATAGGCCGAGATAAGGCGCGCGGCCTGCTCAAAGAGCCGACCGTCGATAATGGATGCCTCGAAGTCTGCGCGGCTTTTTCTCTCGGCTGCAAGACGTTCGGAGAGAACGAAGTCGGCGATGGAAAGTGTTTTGCGCTCGGTTGAGCAGCCCGCAGCCTCGAGCAGTTTGTCATATTCCCTTGACTCGCGCTCGTCGATAACAATGTGAGCTTTGAGAGGGGTTTCGTCTGTCATGTGCCCACCGTCGTGCGCCTGATTGTTTTGTTGTCTGCCGGACTTTTGCGTGTAAATTTTTGGAGGTGACTTGTCGTCGGATGAAAGATAGGTTTAAAAAACCAATCATGATAGAGTCATGACGGGATCGTGAATGATTCATGTGTCCATCATAGGCCGTCCAAAATAGACGGGCCGAAGATGGGCGCGAATCAAAATCCAACACCAAGGTATCGGCATGGGGTCTGGGGAATATAAAACTTTGCAGACGGCGGCGGAGCTGTCCGGTCTGATGCGCGAAATGCTCACGCGGCTGCAGTCCCTGGAAGAAAGACTGGAAAGGGTGGAGCAGAAAGTGTCCAAACTGCCGGCGATGGCGTCCGGCCCGCAGGCTGCCGCGCCCGGCGTTCTGGAAAGCGCCGGTGTAAGCATCAGCATGTCGGGCAGCCCGACAACGTTCGGGGCCGGCGAGCGCGAATTGATGCTCGCGCCGGCTGACGAGCAGATTGTGCAGCTGATTCGCGCGCGCGGAAACGTGTGCGCCTCTGATGTTCAGGTCAAGTTCAAATACAAAGGCAGGAATGCGGCCTCGGCGCGCCTGAGCAGGCTCTATGAATTGGGCTTGCTCGAAAAGGCGCAGGCAGGCCGGGTGGTTTACTATCGGATGAGAACGGCATGAGAATTGCCGTTTCATCCAAATATCATGCTTGACATATGCGCTAAAATTTCGGGGCGCAAATGGCAAGGCGACCAAAAAGAGCGGGGTTGTGTTGGCACGCAAACCCCCTCATCTTCATGGCAACCCGGGGGTTGGGTCAATACCTCCCACACCTCATAATTTTGCCCGCTCCCGGGTTGCCAATGAAATATGGTCGCCACTCGCATTCATGGCGGTCCGGCCCGGTTGGGAACTTTCACCTCCCACACCATTTCGTCTTTTTGTTTCCGGCCCGGCTGGGCCGCCAGGAAATTATTTTTCCCCAGCGCGAGCGTGATTGGTGAAAAGACGGAAAAAAAGCGGCGCGAATTTTGGTTTTTGGTTTTGTGAAGGCATTAAATACCTTGCCGCCCCATGCGTTGACGTGGATGCACCTATCGTGATTACGAGTTCAGAGCTGGTGGATTACACCGTTCTGTACCGGAAGCAGAAGGAGACTATTTTCCGCCGCGATTTTCTGGCGCGGCACGGCACCGGCGCGGACGATCCGGCCGTGCTTGCATTGAATACTCAGCTTTCCGACGTCGAATCACGCCTCAAACCGATTGAGGAGCGCATACGCCAAGTGGATTTGGTGATGGTGGTGCCCAAGCGCGCCGACCTCATTTCCATTAACGCTGAAATAAACCAGCATTCGCGCGAGGCGCTTGATGCGGCCCTAAAGAGCCGCTCGGGCGCGGTGTTCGAGCTTTTGCGCAAGAGGGCTGAAATCACAAAGCAGAATTATGAGCGGCGCGAGGAAATCGCAAGGCTGACGATTCTGCTCAACATGCTGCCCCGTCCCGAGGCTGAATCATTGCGCACTCTTGTTGAATCCAACTCCATGCACGAGGTTACGATTGCCTCGCTCACGCCCGAACAGCAGCAGGAGATGGTGACTCTTTTGGGCCGCCTCAATGTCATGGCATATGTGTCTGACAATCTTCTCACTTTAGATAAAAAAAAAGTTGACAGCCGGGACTTTTTGAGCTGGCCCGGAGAGGTGTCGATGAGCGTCGGCAATTCGGGCAGTCCGGGAATGCTTTTTTGGGTAAACAAGAACAAGCTCAAAGAGTGGGAAGAGAACGAGAAGCACATGCAGGAAGTGGGCCGCAAAATCCAGATGAAGCTGGCCCAGAGCCAGGCGGCCAGCCTCAACGAGGTTGAGCAAAAGGAATTCGACTCATTGCAGGAAATTTATCTTGAATTGAGAAACAGGCGGCTGTCCATTGCCGGAGCAAAGCCGGCAATGTCGGTGAGTCTGGCCAAAGTGGAAAAGCCGCCAGAGAGAGCGGGCGTGCCCACCATTGATTTGGGGCCCACAATGCCGAATTCGTAAAATATCTTGGCGGGACGGACTGCGGGAAGGTTGGAGCATGGCGGCACAGAAGACCGAACAGATGGAAACGCCCGCCGAATACATGCTGAAAAAGACGCTGGGCGCGTTCGATTTGGGATTCATGCAGCCCCGGCTGCAGAAAGTGCCGGATGCCGCCGCTCTCCTTTCCGGGGTTTATGGCCGCATACTCATGGCCCAGTGGAAGATTGACAGGAAGAACGGAGCGGACCCGCTGGCGATGGGGGAGAGCGCCCTCAAAGCGCTTGAGGTGCTGGCGGAGCTGAAAAGCGCGTTTGACAGGGCATTCGATGCCACTGATTCGAAGAAGCCCATCCTGCGCCGCCTGATTGAAGCTTATTATGAGGCGCTGCGCGCATCGCCGCCCGGCCCGTTCGAATACCGGTTCGGGTCGAATCCCCATGCCACGCTCCTCGAAAAAAAGATAGATTGCGATCTGGCTTCACTCATGTTAATCCAGTTCGCCGAAAGCAAGGGGTGCCGCCTGGTCGGCGCCCACGTCACGACTCCCTCAGGTGAAGCCCATTTTGCCGCCGTAGCAATCGGGCTGGATGGCAAACCGAGCCTGTTCATTGACACGGTCCTTTTGATTCCCACGCCCAAACTCCCCAATACGGCGAAAGTGCGCGAATTCGTCCTGCAGAAGACCCTTCGGACGCCAGAAGAGTTCGAGGCATTCTATAAAGATGTCCAGATAGTTGACCCGAGGGACGGAAGCACTGGATGGGAAATCATCAACCGCATGGAGAAGATATTGGAGAACATGAAGAAAAAGAGCGGGACCGGGGGGAAGAAAGCCTCGCAGTATGGAACCGAATACCTTCATGACCTGGATGCGCTCGTGACAGAATCAGAAAAAGGCGGGGAAGCAGCCGCCCGGACGCTCTTTGACAAGAAACGGGCGGAATACGCGCGCGGATATGAGGAGAATGCGGATTTCAAGAGCTATTACCTTTATGTCAAGTTCATGCTGAACGTGCAGGACTTTTTCGTGGATTTCGTCAACGACGAGGAAATGTTCAAGCTGCACATGGAAGGAGTCCAACGCTTCGGAAAAGAGAAAGTGGATGACCTGTTCGGAAGATGAGCCACAGACCCGCGTTTTATGCTTAGAGCCGGCGATTTTCCCATAATGCGCCTTTTTATTCATAGTCGGCCCCAATTAGATTATGACGAAGAAAAAGAGTGCCAGCACGGCTTCGATTGGCGGATTCTCCCTCTCAGGCAGCACCAGCGTGCGTGAGCTTGTGGGCCAGATGCGCCACGCGGGCCTGCAGGCAACGCAGGTGGGGCAGGCGGCTGAAGTTATTGAGGAGATGCAGAAAGAGAAGGCAGTGATTATTCTTACGTTTACGACAAACCTCGTCACTTCAGGCCTGCGCGAGGTTTTTGCCGAATTGGTGAAGCAGAAGAAAGTGCACGCAATCATCACCGCCATCGGCTCAGTCGAGGAGGACCTGATGAAAACGCTTGTGCCTTTTGAGCAGGGTTCGTTTGATGCCGACGACTGGCAGCTGCGCGAGCAGGGCCGCAACAGGGTGGGCAACATCATCATCCCGAACGAGGCTTATGTCAAGCTTGAAAAAGCGCTGCAGCCGTTTTTTGCAAAAGAGTTTGAAAAACAGCAGAAGCTGGGGCGGCTTCTGGCGCCGAACGAGATTATCCGCGATTTGGGGCTGGAACTGAAAGACGAGCGCTCGATTATTTATTGGGCCGCGAAAAACAATATTCCCATCTTCTGCCCCGCGCCCACCGACGGCGCATTTGGCTTGCAGCTTTATTTCTTCAAACAGAAGCACCCCACTTTCGGCATTGATGTTGCGGGTGATTTGAAGCCTCTTGGACAGCTGGTGCTTGACGCAAACAAGACTGGCGGCATAATTCTTGGCGGCGGAGTGGCCAAGCACCATGCGATTGGGGCAAACATTTTGCGCGAAGGCTTTGATTATGCTGTTTATGTTTCCACAGGCACGCCGTTCGACGGCTCGCTTTCTGGCGCGCGTGTGAACGAGGCCGTGTCTTGGGGCAAAGTGTCGTCAAAAGCGAAAATAGTGCACGTGGAGGCTGATGCCTCCATTGTTTTCCCGCTTTTGGCGGTTGGAATGCTCAAAGAATAAGGCAACTGGCTGCGTGTTCTAATCTTTGAGGTTTGCCTTGTCGCCTATTTTTATCCCGTTTTTGTCTGCAAACCCCGCATTGACTTCAAGCACATATCTTGCCGGCACGCGCGAGGTGTAAATCTTGCACGCGCGCGAGTCTTCGCTTGCGCACGGAGTCATGGACTGGATGTCGACAACATACATGTTTTCGTCAAGGAAAATGGCGTCAAGCGGGATTAATGTGCGGTACATGTAGAAAGAGGGGGCGGTGCGGCCCGAACCCATGTCAAAAAGCATGCCGCTGCGCCCGCCCAGAGAAGTGCGCCCCATCAGGCCGGTTTCTATTTGCGCTTTGGTTGCGGCCATTTCAACAGACAGGGTGGCATTTGCGAAGGAGAGCGTGCGAAAAGACGGGGCGGAAGAGGCGGGCTGCAAAGACAGGCAGCCGGATGAAAAAACCAGCAGCAGGAGGACGCATGCGGCGAAAATGCTGTGTTTGTTCATCTTTTTCCCTCTCAAACCCGTCCGTCTGCACCATAGGAAGTATTTAAATAAAATGAGGGCTCATATAGTTTCGGCTGTTTGGGCCCATAGCTTAGCCTGGTTGGAGCGTTCGACTGATAATCGAAAGGTCCTGAGTTCAAATCTCAGTGGGCCCAAACCCCCTTTCTGTCCAAATCTCCTGCCCTTTTTTGTTCGAATAACTCAGGTGTTGAAGTTCGGGTTGCACTTGTTCAAACAGCCGAGGCGGTCGTCGGTGTTGGTAAGGGCCTGACACTGCTTGTAGTCCTTCGAGGGAGAGTAGCACCAGCGGGTGAAGCATTTGTAGCGGTCTTCCTGCGAAGTCAGCTGGGTGCAGATGCTCACCTTCTTCTGCGAGATTGCCTCGTCTACGATGCATTCAAGCATCGCAGTGCTGCCCGAGCCGCCGCACACCAGTGAAGAAGGCGGCTGGGAAGTTGTATTATTGACCGCGGGAGGGGTGGCATTGGTTGCCGGCGAGGTGGCGTTGGGCGGTTTTGCAGGCGGAGTTGTGGTTTGGTTGGCGGGCTTTGTTGTGTTTTTTGGCGGCGTAACCGGCGGAGAAGGCGGGGCGGGAGGAGTTGTTGTCGAGGTGTTTTGGGCCGGGAGCGTGACCGTGGTATTCTGCTTGGCCGGCGCCTTGTAGGGCGGCGCGGGCGGGGCTGACGAGCCCAGACAGCCGAAAAAGAGAATGGCTGCAAGCAGAAGAGGGATAATCAGCCAGCGCATAGTCAAACACCTATTGCTCTTTTGAGCGGCCGAACACCAGTATCAGGATGAAGGTAAGCACCACGCCTGCCAGCACCGTGACCGTGACCACGGACGGGTCTATCACGCCAAGCGAGTTGTTAGACGAGCCCGTTGTGGAACCGGTTGTGGATGAGGAAGCGTTGTAACCCGGGCAGACGGTCCAGTTGCCGCAGATTGACTGAACCTGCGAGGGGCCCCACGAAATTTTGCCGCTGGTGTTGCAGAAGTAGCGGTAGGTGGTGTCGCTGCAGCTGCGGCAGTAGCCGCTCGGGTCCTTCTCCAGCCGTTTCTTTACAACTCCGGCTTGATTGAAGCCGCAGGTCTGCTGCCAGTCGCTGCAGTTCAATTCGGAATAGCGGTGGCCGACGGCATAGTTCACGGTTGAGGGGGCTTTGATGCACCATGCCACATAGGTGGAGGAGGTGCATGCGCGGCTGAGATTGGTGGTCGGGTCGCGCTCTGTGAAATTGCGGCTTTTCTCGATATAGAAACGCGTCCAGCCCTGGCAGTAGTCGGCATTTGTGCAGTCGATATCCCAGTAGGTGCGGGAGAGGTTGAAATTGATGATTGTCGGGTCTGTGGAGAGGCAGTAGGAAATGTAGGTTACGTTGTGGCATTTGCGCGCATAACCCATCTCGTCCCGAAGGACGTAATCCCTGCTCAGGCTCGGCTGATAAGCGGTCCATGCCGGGCATGCGCTGGAATTGCCAGAATAGTTTATTTCGCTCGGTGTTGCAAACAGAAATGAAAGAGACGATACGAGAATCACAAGGGCAAGGAACGCACGCATAGGCCATCACCGGATTAGACAGGGGCACAAGGCGGCCATGGATTTTAAACCAATCGCCACAGAACGCGCTGGATATGGGTTGGCCAACTCACTTCTTTTTCCATTTGGCCAATGCCTGCGCCAGCTCGACATGGGTTTTTGCATATTGTTCCAAAGACACGCCTTTTTTGGCCGCCTCCAATGACTGCACCAGCGCGCGCGAGCCGGCATAGGTGCCGCCCGGATGGCCGTGCACTCCGCCCCCGCACTGGAACACCGCCTCGTTGCCGATGATTTTGTAAAGGCCGGGCACTTGGAGAGGCGAGAGGCCGCCTGAGCAGACGGAGAATACGGGCTTGATGTTTTTCCACTGTTTGCGGTAGCCGTCCCCGTTTATGTCTTTGTGGATTTGCATGACGTCTTCGACCGCGCCCTCCATTTTGCCAAGCATTGCGCCTATGTGAAGCTGGTCTGTGCCGCACAAACGGCAGAGCTTTGCCAAAACGCGCATGGACATGCCGTGGGTGTGGCTGCGCGCAAAGGCGGCATACATTGCCCTGTGCGCGTGGATGAGCATTTTGAGATTCTGGTGGCGGATGAATTGTACCGAGGAGAGGCCCGCGGTTACGACGTCAATCATGATGCATTCGCCGCCGTGAGAGCGAACGAGTTCCGCTCTTTTCAACATCAGGTCGGCAGGCGCGGTGATGTTTGGGGCATAGATTTTCTTTTGACCAGTTTCTTCTTCTGCCCGGTCTCTTGCTTCCAAATAGCGGACCACTCGTTCTTCAAAGCGGGAGAATGGATGGCTGGTGAGATTTTCATCGTCTTTTACAAAGTCAAGGCCGCCCGCCCATGCGTCATAGGCGACTTTTGCGCCCTCTTTTGGCGTGAGCCCCACTTTTGGCTTGACAATGGTGCCCAAATGCGGGCGGCGGGAGGATTTGGAGGCTGTGCCGACAAGCTTACGCACGCCCTCCATGCCGAATGCGGGTCCGGCAAAGGTGTTGAGATAGGATTTTGGCGCTTCGAAATCCTCGAGGCGCAGGGCGGCCACTTCTTTCATGCCGAAAATGTTGCCCGCAATGTCGGAGAGGATTTGGCTGGAATTGTCTGGTTCGAAAAGCTCCAGAGGGTATGCGGCCTTGAGAATGCCTGTGCGCTTGTTGATGGAATAGATGCGGGCCTGTAATTTTGACAAAACGCGCTGCTGCATTGTGGACAATGCCGTCCAGGTGCCTATCGAGCTCTCAGCCGCCACAGCTTCGGCCGCCTGATGGAGCGTGCGCCCCGGACCGGGCACCACACGGAAAGTGGCAAGAAGATTTTCGTCCTCGTCAGGCTGACGCCCTAGTTGAACATAACCGCCATATCCGCCATAAGCCATAGACAGCACCCCATTTTAGCCGCGCTTTCGTTCGAGCATTCCGAGACGAGCTTTATTAGTCTTTTCAAGCCGAGCTTCTCTCAGAATCCGCCTAATCAAATATTATTCCGTTCTTTGCGGGGCCGCCTAACATTTTCCCAAGAAGTCCGGTGTGGGTTGCCCTAAAGTAGCAGTAAACTTTTGGATTGTTTTGCATAAGCGAGGTAAAGTAGCTGTTAATTTCTTTAGATATCCAAAGTCTGTCCTCCTCTTTTTTCAAATCTAAGGATTCGACGCAAAGTTTTGCAAACTCAATTGTAGTCCTGTAATCTTGGCTGACGAGAATATCCGAGACGCTTGTTTTTTTCATGCCAATCACTTCCTAGCGCCTGCAATCCGCGTTCCAAGGGTTGCAGCGTCTTCATCCCAATTATCATACTTGATATTTTTGTCATCCATCAAATTCTCAAGGTAATCGATTGCATCTGCCGCATAATTGTAGCGCATAAGCTCCCTAAACGCGCCCTGCCCGAGCTTGGCATCAAATTGTTTCATCACCACAGTGAAATCCCCGCTAAAATATGCCTGTTTTATCACATCCGGGTCAGCAACCTGCGATAAAAGATGGATTGCTTCGACTTCCCCGATATATGAACAATTCGGAACAGGTATTTTGCTTGAGGCCATGAGCCTTAAGGTGAGAAATTCGGTTATCCCCTCATCAAGCCAATTCGGGGGGTCGTCTTTTTTGCCCCCATACGAAACAAATATGTCGCTGCGCCTGTACGAATATCTGTGATGCGCTTCATGTAAGAGAATTCGGGTGAGCGTAAGCTCGTTTTCATCATAACTCGCCCCGTCCCTCTGGAAATTCTCTTTGGGGAAAACAAGCCTCCATAAGGATTCCAAGGCGTTTGAGCCAAGCGCCTCCGGGTCTCGAAGAAGTATGGCATTTGTATTGGGTACGTAATACCCTGCAGTCATAGAAGGGCCGAACCCCCCTTCCATGGCTCTTGAAAAATATGGGGCTAAGACAAATACCATGAGAGGCGACTTGAGCGAATGAGCGTAGAGTGCATCCCCAAGATAATTCTTTGTAAGCATGCTTTCGGTCAATCCTTTCACTTTACTAATGTCAGAATCTATGAAAAAACTGCCATTATAGCCGTCGTTGCGCAGGGCCTTTATTGTCCTGTCAAAAAGCCAGGTGCCGCGCATGGCAGCCTCAACCTCAGTTTCGTTCCTTACAGTTATTTCGACTCTTTTTATAGTGAGCATATCATAAATTTGCGGCGCTTTTTCGGCCGCGGTTGGCGTTTTCTGCATTTGAGATTGGAACAAAAACATTGATTTCGCCAGGCAAACTTTTGGTAATAACATTAATAACTCCGAGCAAGCAAAACCCATTTATGAACATCGACAAATCCAAGAACTTCTCAGAGTGGTTCAACACCATCATCTCGGACGCTGCTTTGGCTGACCTGCGCTACAATGTCAAGGGCTTTGTTGTATTCAGGCCGTGGTCTGTCAAGAGCATGAAACTGATGTATTCAGCCTACGAGGCTGAACTGGAGAAAAAGGGCCATTCGCCCGCACTCTTTCCCGCGCTGATTCCGGAAGGAAATTTCAAGATTGAGGGGGAGCACGTCGAGGGATTCACGCCGCAGGTGTTCTGGGTTGACATGGCGGGCACAAACAAGCTTGAGGAGCGGCTTGCAATGAGGCCCACTTCCGAGACGGCTATGTATCAGATGTATGCCTTGTGGATTCAAGGCCTCGCTGACCTTCCACTCAAAATTTACCAATCTTGTCAGGTGTGGCGCTATGAAACAAAAGCCACCAAGCCGTTCTTCCGCTCAAGAGAATTCCACTGGATTGAGGCCCATGACTGCTTTGCAGACGAGAAAGGAGCAAGGGGGCAGGTGAAAGAGGACATGGAGATGACTGAGGCAGTGGTGCATCAGCAATTTGGAATACCTTTCCTCTTCTTCCAGAGGCCGGAGTGGGACAAATTCCCCGGCGCGGTTCACACTTATGCGGCAGACACATTGATGCCGGACGGAAGAGTGCTTCAATTGCCTTCCACACATTTGCTTGGCACCAATTTTGCCAAGGCATTCAACGTGAATTATCAGGATGAGAAAGGAAACCGCTCGCCCGTATGGCAAACGTGCTACGGCCCCTGCATCTCGCGCATCTACGGAGCAATGTTCTCTGTGCACGGCGACAGCAAGGGGCTGGTGCTGCCTTTTGATTTCGCCCCGCTTCAGGTTGTGATTGTGCCTATTTTGGGCAAAGACAAGGATGGGGCGGCCATCGGCAAATATACACAAGAGGTGCTGGCCAAACTCCAGCATGCGGGCCTTCGCGCCAAAATTGACGACACGCCGAATACGCCTGGCTTCAAGTATAACCACTGGGAGCTGCACGGCGTGCCCATGCGCGTTGAAGTCGGCGGGCGGGAGGCGGAGCAGAAATCACTTACTCTTGTTGTGCGCGACGCGCCGCCAAAAACAAAAGCTACTGTGCCGCTTGACAAGGCGGTTGAAACAATCAGGCATGAGGGCGGCCTGCTGTCCAAGCGGCTGACGGCAAAGGCGGATGAATACTTCAATTCCCATCTTGCGCATGCAAAAACAATGGATGAATTGAAAGCAGGACTTGAACACGGCTCCATTGTGCGTGTTCCCTACTGCTCAATGGAAAAGGCGGAAGGAAAGGCCTGCGCCGATGAGATAAAGGCAAAGCTTGTCGGCGATGTGCGCGGCATCAAATTCGGCGAGATTGCGCCGGCCCATGGCGAGAAATGCGTGCATTGCGGCCACGCGGCAAAGCATTTCGCGTATGTGGCGCGGCAATACTAGAGCCAAACCTAAAAAATTAAAAGAAAAAAGACCTGCCTAGTTGGGACCGGGCTGCGGCATCATGCATTCCACTTCGGTGATGCAGTTGGACTGGCCGCTTGAGCGGAAGTTGGTGTTGCCCTGCCTTGCCCAGCAGCCGGCCGCCTGCTGCACCAATGCATCGTTCACCTGGCAGTTGCCGCCGCGCTGCATCCAGGCTATTTCGCTGCGGGCGCGGGCCTCGAATGTGGTGCAGGTGAATGAGGTCACGCAGCCGTTGGCGTCGTATTCGGTGTTGTAGGTCTTGTTCTGCATGTTGCACTGGCCGTATTCCTCATAGGTCGGAGCTGAGAGGGAGGGGCATTTTATCGGCGTGAGGCACTGCGGGTAATAGGTGGTTGGGCTCTTCTCGCGCTTAATGGATGAGAGAGACCAGGACGGGCCGCCCTGCCCGTATGCCGCGCCTGTCATCACCGGCAGGTTCAAATCCGGTAGAAGATGGACGCAGCTCTCCATCTGCCCGCCGAAATTGCTGGCCTTGCCGCTGAGCACGAAATTCGTGCATGTGACTCCTGCCGCTGAGCTGGAGCCGGTCTGCACTATGGAATAGTCACCGGCTCCGCCGAAAGCGCCTACGCCTTTGAGGATGACTGGGCGGGTGGAATTCCACACCTCGGCCGAGAGCATGTTCTTGCCGCCCTTGGCAACGAGCGAGGAGAAGTAGAATCCCATGTCGAGGTCGCCGATGCTCGGCCTGGCGCTGTCAAAACCGATGTCGCTGCTTGTCATGTCGTTGGAATATGCAGCCTCGCCGGTGTCAAGATAAACGGTGACTTTGGCATAGCTCGATGCCTCGGCAGGGCCGTTTGGAAGCGAGGTTTTTATCAGACCGTTGAGCGCCGGCTTGCCGTCGCATGTGGTTTTCTCGTCCAAGTAATAGTCCCTTTGCACCGACTGGATTCCGCCTGGGCCGGCTGGCGTGCTGAGAGTGTATGTCAGATGAACCGGCTGGAACGGGGCAACGTAGGTGCAGGCCTGACTTGAGGCCGGTTTGCCACTTGACGTGCCGCAGGAATTCTTGTCTGTGCATTCGCGCGTCTGGGTGGAACTGCTTGTGCAGTTGCTCCAGTCGCCGCACTGCCACGAGGGCGTGCAGGCCGCGGCCGCTCCGGCGGCTGAAGCGCCTTGCGGGTTGTTCTGAGCAGGCTGGTTTTGAGCGCAGCCGGCCAGAAGAAGGCCGAACGCAAGAACGAGGACGACAAAAACCGGTTTCACAAATACCACCGGCTCGGCTCACGCGCAGGGAGTATAAAAGAGTTGGCACATTTGGACGAGTGCGGCGCGTTGATGGCTATTTAAATTTGAAACTTGAAATAAATGATGGAACAGCCCCTTCGTCTAGCGGCAAGGACACCAGGCTTTGAACCTGGTGACACCGGTTCGAATCCGGTAGGGGCTAAGGGCCTTTCTTTTTCTTTTCTGCGGAAAAGAAAAAAGAAACCCCCGGGAAAGAAAAAGAAAACTATTTTTTCGCACGTGCGGCCTTGAGGGGAACTGCGTACCATTCCAACTGCTCGATGAATTCGTCAGAGCGTTTTTTCCACGCTGCCGCATCCTTGGGCGTGCCGTTTTCATCGAACGCGTCCTGCACTGCCGGGCAGGGCATTGTTTTCTGGATTGAGAGAGCCCCGATTTCACCGCACAGGTTGCGCAGGGCATAGGCGGCGCGCACGCCGCCGAACGGGCCTGCCGAATAGCAGGCGATTCCGGCCGGCTTTTTTGCGAATTCGGTGTAGAAGTGGTCTATGGTATTGAGCATGGCGGGAGGCGGGCAGTGGTTGTATTCTGCAGAAACAAGAATGAAGGCGTCGGAACTGAGGAAGATGTCATGCAGTTTGGAGACGGCCGGCGGGATTTGCTCGCCTGCCTTGTAGTCTGAATAGCGCTTGCGCAAAAGGGGCAAATCATATTCAAGCGGGTCGATGAGAATGGCATTGTGGCCTTTTGCCTTCACCGCCTGCTCAATGTATCGGGCATAGCGGATTCCCAAGCGTCCGTCGCGGACCGTGCCGAGGATTATGGAGATGGTGAGTGCCATGGCTGGAGAGAGGGAAGTGAGATTAATTAGGTTTTCTAGGCCGCAGACTTTCTCTTCTTCATTGCGGCGGCGTATTCCTTCTCTTCTGCAGCCCGGTCAAGCTTGCGCTTGATTGTCTTGAGCATGACGAAAGAGTCGCGCTCCATTTCCTGCAAACGGAATGAGATGGACAATGCCTGAGATTCGAGGCGGGGCAGCATGACATATTCAAGTGCGTTGACGCGCCTTTTCGTTTTCTCGATTTCGCGAATCAGCTTGCGGATTGCATTTTCTGTTTCAGCCAAACGGACAATCATCACCAGAGCGGATGAGAAGGCGGCGGCTGATTCGTCGATTTTGGCAGAACTGCCGATAATTGAATAACCGCGCTCCATGAGCGGCTTCTCGCTCACTTCGGCCTTGATTGAGGGGATTTTGAGGCCCATGACGTTTTTGACGTTGATGGAAACCGATGGGTCGCCCTCGACCGACATGGCAATTGCTTCGACTTCGGCAACCCCGTGGTGCGCCTGCGCAACAGCCATGGCCTTGTATGCTTCAGCCATCTGGGTGTTGAGCTCGTCGCGCAAATCCTGCGCGCGCGAGAGGATTTTGAAGAACTCCATAATCAGCACGTCGCGCTTCTGCTTGAGCAGCTTGTGGCCCTTGCGGGCAAGCTTGATGCGCTCGCGTGACTTGATGAGCTCCATCCGGGTCGGGTTCGGGTTTTCTGCCATGGATTATTCCTCTTGTCTGTTCAAATCACGAGATTTATGCGGTTGCGCGCGCGTGCGCGGCGGGAGAGTTTGTTCATAGTTTCACCTATTGCGCCGGCGCGGCCGGAGTTTCGGTTTCTTTCTTCTCCTCTTTCTTGTGCCTGAACTTGCGGCCGTATTTCTCGATGTGCTCTTTCTTTACGCGTTTGAGCTCGCTCTCAGGCAAAACTGTGAGAAGCTCCCAGCCCAAATCAAGCGTTTGCTCGATTGTGCGGTCATCGTTGTGGCCCTGCTTGATGAAGCGCTGCTCGAACGAGTCGGCAAATGACAAATACTGGCGGTCGGTTTCGGAAAGGGCTTCTTGCCCGACGACAGCCGCAAGAGACCTCAAGTCACGGCCTGTTGCGTAAGCGGCGTAGAGCTGGTCGGCAATGCCGCGGTGGTCTTCGCGCGTGCGCTCTTTGCCGATGCCCAGATTCATCAAACGGGAAAGGCAGGGCAATACGTCCACGGGCGGGTAAATGTTTTTGCGGTGCAAGTCACGGCCCAGCACAATCTGGCCTTCCGTAATGTAACCGGTCAGGTCGGGAATTGGGTGGGTGATGTCGTCGCCCGGCATGGTGAGAATACCAAGCTGGGTAACGGTGCCCTTCTTGCCCTTCACGCGCCCGGCGCGCTCATAGATGTTGGACAAGTCAGTGTACATGTAACCCGGATAACCACGGCGGCCCGGAACTTCTTCGCGGGCTGCGGCGATTTCACGCAATGCCTCGCAGTAGTTGGTCATGTCTGTGATAATGACCAGCACGTGCATGTCTTTCTCATAAGCCAGATATTCGGCTGTTGTGAGGGCAAGACGGGGCGTGATGATGCGCTCCACCGACGGGTCATCGGCAAGATTCAGAAACAGCACGGCGCGCTCAAGGGCGCCCGAGTTCTGGAATTCGCGCATAAAGAAGGACGATTCCTCGTGCGTGATGCCGACGGCGGCGAATACGACGGCGAACGGCTCCTTCTGCTTGGACACAGTGCGGGCCTGGCGCGCAATCTGCACGGCCAGCTGCGAATGGGGCAGACCTGATGCAGTGAAGATGGGCAGCTTCTGCCCGCGCACAAGAGTGTTGAGGCCGTCAATGGTGGAGATGCCGGTCTGGATAAAGTCGGACGGCGTGTCGCGCATGAAGGGGTTGAGAGCCGCGCCGTTGATGTCAATGCGCTTCTCTGCGGTCACCGGCGGTTTGCCGTCGCGCGGGCGGCCCAGTCCGTCGAAAGAGCGGCCAAGCATGTCTGTGCTCACGCCAAGGCGCATGGTTTCGCCAAGGAAGCGCACGCGCGTTCCCGTGGTGTTGATGCCGTCTGTCGGTCCGAAAATCTGGATGACGGCCAGGCCTTTGGCGGATTCGAGCACTTGGCCCATGCGCTTCTCGCCAGTGGGCAGAAGCACTTCCACCATTTCGTTGTAGCCCACGCCGGAAACGTCGGAGACGAATACCAGCGGGCCTGCGATTTGGGTGATTGTTTTGTATTCTTTCATCAGCATCACCTTTATTGCCGGGCCACTTCATCGAACGCCTTGTCGATGTCGCCCTGCATGTGCTCGAGCTGCACGAGGTTGGCCTCGCTGACCTCTTTCATGCGGCCCACTTTTTCGCGAATCGGCATTGCAAGAACACGCTTGAGCTGCAGGCCCATGTCGAGGGCGGCTGTGGCGCGCGCGTGCACTGCCAGAATGTTGCGCAGCATCAGATACTGCTTGCGCATGGACGAGTAGGTGTCGATTTCGTGGAAGGCCGACTGCTGCAAAAAGTCCTCGCGCAATGAGCGCGTGGTTGCAAGCACCAGCTGCTCCTTTTCGGGCAGGGCGTCAGGTCCGACCAGCTGCACGATTTCCTGCAGCTCGGCCTCTTTCTGCAAGAGTGCCATCGACTCGGCGCGCAGTTTTGTCCAGTCGGCCGAAATGTTTTGCGTGTACCATTTGTCGAGCGTGTCTGTGTAGAGCGAGTAGGAGCGCAGCCAGTTGAAGGCGGGGAAGTGTCTGCGCTGGGCAAGGGATGCCTCGAGTGCAAGATACACTTTGGTGACACGCAGGGTGTTTTGCGAGACAGGCTCGTTGATGTCTCCTCCGGGCGGGGAGACGGCGCCGATGATTGTGATGGAGCCGTAGCGCTCGTCAGAGCCGAGTGTGCGGACACGGCCGGCGCGTTCATAGAATTCGGCCAAACGGCGCGCAAGGTAAGCGGGGTAACCCTCTTCACCAGGCATTTCTTCCAAGCGTCCGCCGATTTCACGCATGGCTTCGGCCCACCTCGAGGTGGAGTCGGCCATCAGGGCGACGTCATAGCCCATGTCGCGGTAGTATTCGGCGATTGTGATGCCTGTGTAAATCGAGGCTTCACGGGCCGCCACCGGCATGTTGGATGTGTTGGCGATGAGAATGGTGCGCTGCATGAGCGGCTTGCCCGACTTGGGGTCGACAAGGTGCGGGAATTCTGTCAGCACGTCGGTCATCTCGTTGCCGCGCTCTCCGCAGCCGATGTAGACCACAATTTGGGTGTCAGACCATTTGGCAAACTGGTGCTGTGTGACTGTTTTGCCCGAGCCGAACGGGCCGGGAATGGCGCATGTGCCTCCCTTTGCAATCGGGAAAAACATGTCCACCACGCGCTGTCCTGTGATGAGAGGAATTGTGGGGTCGAGCTTTTCGGCGCACTGGCGCGCTTTGCGCACCGGCTGGCGCACCACCATTGTGAGAGGGTGGCTCTTGCCCGCCGACTCGATGACTGCAACAGTGTCGTCGATTGTGAATTTGCCGCTCTTGACTGATTTGACAATGCCGTCGCGGGGCGCGAGCACTTTGTGCAAGATGAGGTCGGTTTCCTGAACAGTGCCGAGGACATCGCCGCGCTTGACCTTGTCGCCCCCCTTCATTACCGCCTTGAAATCCCATTTCTTGGCGCGGTCAAGGGGCGGCACCGACACTCCTCTGGGCAGAAAGAGCGAGCCGGTTTTTTCGGCAATGGCCTCCAGCGGGCGCTGGATGCCGTCGTAGATTGAGGTGAGAAGTCCGGGGCCGAGCTCGACCGAGAGCGGAAGGCCTGTGCCGTCCACCGGCTCGCCCGGCTGCAAACCTGCCGTGTCCTCGTAAACCTGAATGATGGCGCGGTCGCCGACAATTTTGATGATTTCGCCCATGAGCCCTTCCTTGCCCACTTTGACGACATCATACATGGCCGAGCCGCTCATGGCTTCTGCCTCGACGACCGGACCGGAGATGCGGATGAGTTTGCCCATTGAAATTCACCTCAGTTGTTGAACTTACGTTAGTATGAATCAATTCTTGCCGTTGTTTTCTTTTCCATTCTTGCCGTTGCCGTTTTTGCCGTTGGCGCCGGGGCGTTTCATCAAATCAAAGCCCAGAGCGCGCTTCACCAGTTTCGAAATCGACTCGCTCTGCTCGGCGGGGCCGTCCCTTCCGGGCACCGCCACCACGACGGGCTTTGCCGCCATTTCGATTTTGCGGCGCAGGCGCCAGTCGGCCGCCTCAAGCAAACGCTCGTCGACAATGATGATGCCGACGGCCGGGTCTGCCATGAATTTCTGCAGCAGCGCCTCTCCTTCTGCAGGAGTGGCGGCCGGATGAAGGTGTGTAAGCCCCGCGAGGCTGAAGCCTGTGCGCAGAGCGCTGTCGCCGATGACAACGATTTGTTCGGTCGGGATGGATTGTTCAGTCATGAGCATTCACCGTCTACCTGACTTGCACCAGCATCTTCTCGATTTCAGATGAGGAAAGGCGCAGGGATTTGGCGCGCACGATTTTGCGGATGTTGGCCATTTCCTGCTCTTTGAGCATGAGCGCGCCCACCAGCACTCCCAGATTCATCTGCGAGCGGTGGAAGATGCGCACGTTCTTGGCGGCCGACGAGCGCGCGAGCGCGACTTCGAGCTGTGCGGCTGAAGAATTGCGTGAATATGCCTCGAGCGCGTCTTTCCACCCCAAGCGCGAGTCGAGGCGTGAGGCGGAAGTTGTCAGGGCGCCCTCGCGCAGAAGCGAAAGCCATTTGGAATCTGTTACAGAGCCGCCCGGAACAAGGTAGTTGCGGATGTCGGCTGGCTTGGAGCCGGCCGAGCTGAGGCGCAGCACTGTGGAAAGATTTTTCTCGTCCGCCGCGCGCTGGACAAGCCGGCGCACTTCTCCGCCGTCCGCGGTGTATGCGGCTGCGGTTGATGCTGCCATGCTGTATGCAAGGCGGTCGAATTCGTCCATGAGCGGCTGGAGAGTGGCTGCCTTGTCTGCGGCCAGCACCAGTTTGCGGAAGCGCTCCGCCTCGCCAAGTGAGGAGAACATGGAGCCCGACATTCCCTCGCCGCCCATTGAGACGCGCAAAAGGTGCAAAATGTCCTCGGCATCGGTTGCCGAGTGTATTTGCTGCAGGTCGCTTTCGCGAAGACTTCCGGCAATCACAAGATATGGCGCGATTTTTTCAAACGGCTCCTTCTGCCTGCGCGCGAGCATGACAACTTTGAGGTTGTGCGCATCCCAGCGGCCAAGCAATGCCTGCAATGTGGGCCTGTCCGATGGCGGGCAGATTTTGAGAAGCTGTGCGGCAAAATAGGCAAAGCGGCGGCTTACAGCAAGCTCGATGAGCTCGTCGCCCTTGAAACGCAGAGAGAGGGCAACAAGCTGCTCCTTGTAGGGGGTGCGCTCCAGCACCTCGACCATGGCGTCGAATGAGGGCGCGGCCAGCAGGCTTTTCAGCTCTTCTTCGTCAAGCAGGCGGGAGTAGAGCCCGTGCGCGCGGGCGTTGGCATAGCCGTAGACCAGCGGCCTGAAAGTCAGGCGCGAGAGCAGCCCGCCGTTTTTTTTGCGGGAAGTGGTCGATTTTGCTGATGCCATTTTTCATTTCACCTGCAATTTCATTTTGTCTGCATTTCATTTCACATCTCGCAAAAAATTATTTGCGGGATTTTTTCTTTGCCTTGGCCTTTTTCCCGCCGCTGGCGCGGGACTGCTTTGTTTCGGCGCCGAAATCAAGCGAGGCGGTTTCGTCCTCGGCGCTGAACAGCTGCTGGTGGATTTGGTGCAGCAAATCCTCGCGCTTGCGCTCGAAGAGCGCCTCGAGGGTGTAATCCACCGCTATGCGGCCGTCCCTTGTTTCAGCGCGCACGCCGCCCGAGCATTCGATTGGCGATGCGGCGACCTTGAAGCCGGCAGAGCGCAGAATGTTCAGGTCCGCGTGGTTGGCGCGCAGCACTGCGCCCGGAGTGTCCAGTTCCTCGAGGGCTTTTTTCGCCCATGAGCGCAGGCGCACGCCGTATCCGGCGCGGCGCGGCATGGCACGGTAAAATTCCCACGCCGCAGCAACGCACTGGCGCACAGCCTCGTCGCGGGCTTCGCCCATTGCGCGCGAGGCCTCGAGCCTCGCCGCAGCCATGCGCTCGCGCCCTTCGGCCTCCGAGAAAGCGCGCGCTTCGTCGCGTGCCGCCTCGAGTATGGCCTGGGCTGAGGCTTTGGCCGCCTCCACGATTCGCTTGGCGGCGTCTTCCGCCGCCTTAATCTGGGCTGCGGCCTGCTCGCTTGAGCGGTCCTCGATTTCCACGCAAAGCTGCTCGAGACTCATGAACTCTCCTCCTTACGCTGCTGCTAATTGCCGATTCTCTGGCCTTAAACTGGCGGTTTAAGCCGGTTTGGCCTCGCCACCGAGCTGCCCGATGAGCAGGAAGGCGACGACGAATCCCAAGAGCACGAGCAATTCAGGCAGGGCCATGTAGACGATGAGCTTGAATGCCTCTTCAGGCTTCTCAGCCACCACGCCCATAATCGCAGAGCCGATGGAGGCCTGCGCCCACGCCGTAGCCAGCGCGCCGCCCGTCATCGCAAGGCCGGCGCCGAGGGCGAGGGCCGCGTCACGGGTCAGGAACGTACTGGTTGCTGCAACCGCTGCTGTGTCTACTGCCATATCTACACCTCATTTTTCTTGAAAATATTCGTCCGCTATACGGACGATATTTCCAGAATTGTTAGTTTCGGTACGCATGATACATGAAATTACGCGCTTAAGCGCCTCTTCTCCTCCAATGGTTTGAACGGCATTCCGCCGCCCCTGAAAAACTTGCCGAAGAACTCGACAACGTTCAACCGGGCCCCGTGGATTACGCCCTCGAACATGGCGATGAACGTGTTGATTACGTGCATCAGCACATAGATGATTGCGATTATTATGAATGTGAGAATGCCCATCGGCGTGCTCAGCAGGTTGGGATTCGGCGACACCATGGAATTGATGGCCTCGGCCAGAATAACGCCTGCAACTCCGACCGCCGCGATACGGGCATAGGACATGATGTTGGACGCAAGGCCCGGAACTTCCACAAGCCCCAGAGGCCCTTCGGCCCAGCCGAGAATTCCCATGCCGATTACCATCAGCGCTGCGCCGGCCATGCCCACATCGGGGCTGACCGCATGCAGAAGATAGAATGAAACAGCCAGAGTGCCGCCCAGCTGAATCGGCAGCCATGCCAATTTTGCAATGGCGTGCTTTTTGGAATGCGACCACTCGTTGACAGCACCCAATGCAAAGCCGAGCGCGACATGAATCCAGCCCGTGATAATGGTGAGCAGCAAGAGAAGCTGCACATTCTCGACTCGGTGCACCACCGCCGTGTAAAGAGTGGTGCCGAGAAGGTGCGCGTGCCCGTAGCCGAAGTATTCGTCAAACAGCACGCCGAAAATAAAGCAGGGGATTGCGCCAAGAATCCAGAGGCCCGAAATGTTGTAGAGCAGGCCGCCTTTGGCGGATTTGGAGCGGAGGAAAAGGGCGAGTGCAAGGCTGATGAGCGCATAGCCCGCGTCGCCCACAATCATGCCGTAGAGAAGCGGGATTGTGAAGAACGTGATAAGGGTGGGGTCGATTTCGTTTGCGCGCGGAATCGAGAGGAATTCGACCAAGAATTGCGCGGGCGCGGCAACGGGCGGATTGTCAAGAAGCGTTGGCTGCGCCGGGTCGGGGTGGTCTGCAGACATGTGGGCGCGCTTGATGACAACCTTGCGGCCGAACATCTGGCGCGTCTCGTGCTCAAGATGGGGCAGTTTGTCCGGATGCACCCAGCCCGAGGCAAAGAAGCAGCCCGATGATTCGCCCATGCTGGACGACACGCGGGCCAGGTCTGATGAGATGGAAAGGGCTTCCTCCAGCCGCGCGCAGAGAGGGTAGTATTCAAGAGAAAGGTCGTGGCGGCGGCGCGAAATTGATTTGAGCCCCTCGCGGATTGAGGCAAGTTCGCCCTGAGCGCGAAGAAGCGCCTGCGCCGGACTGCCGCCGAGTTTCGGCCATTCGAGTTTTTCTGTTCCGTCCGCAAGCGCTGATGCGATGTTTTGCGAAGGGGGGAATGCGAGAAGGGCGATGGTGGATTTGGGGTCAAGCCCGTCCGGCGCTGTGAGAATCTCGGAGTGCTTGAGAGTGCGCTTGAGATGGCTGAGCGCCGCCGATGTTTCTTTTTCTTTGTCGCCCAGGACAACAAGCTGGTAATGAAGATTTGTTGGCAATGCGCCGAAATCGATTTCGAAATTGGAAAGGCGGCGCAGCTGCTTTTCGGCCGAAGACCATTCGTCTGCCTGCTTGCTCAGGCGCTCCTCGTCCTCTTTTAATGAAAGAAGCTCTGCGTCGATTTGAACAGATTTTGCGGTTTCAAGAAGGTCGCCGGGGATAGGCGCGGACTTTACTTCGGTTTTCTCAAGCTGTGAGAGAATGGC
This sequence comes from Microcaldota archaeon, assembly GCA_021814005.1. Classification (GTDB taxonomy): domain Archaea; phylum Micrarchaeota; class Micrarchaeia; order Anstonellales; family Anstonellaceae; genus CAIXYX01. The sequence goes on along the minus strand of JAKAJC010000010.1, from coordinate 18,913 downwards.
GCGGATGCGCACAAGCTGCTGCGAGACTTTTGCATAATCCGCAAGCGGCTGCCCGCCGCTCAGGCCCAGTGCCTGAACCGGCAACGGCGCGATGTGGATAACACCCATCTTCTGCCAAAGACCGAGGGCTTGCGCTTGCGCGCCCTTGAGCCCGATGAGGTAAATCTTTCGCAGTGCGACGGGTTTGAGCATACGTGACCTCGGATTCGCAACTCTACTCAGATTCTTTCGCAGATTTCGCGGATGGCCGAATCGCTGAGGCGGCGCGAGGCAAGATTGGATGCCAGCTTGTCCGCCTGTTCCATCCTCTTTTTCAGTTTGGCGTCGGTTTCGCGGCGGCGGGCGGAGATGATTTTGTTCTTCTCCTCGACAGCGCGCTCGGACGCCTTGGCGGTTATTTCAACAGCCTGCGCCTGCGCCTCGGCATGTATCTGCTGGCATTCGGCCTGCGCGCGGGTTATGCGCTCGGCCGCCAGCTGCTCCGCCTTGGCTACGGCATGAACTTCGGCCAAGAAATCGGGAGCAGAAGAATGAGAGGTTTGTTTGGTTTCCATCAAGACCATCCCTATATCAGGTGGGCTAAGCGTGTTCAACCACTTCCCACACTATGTCGTTGATGGCATTTCAATCGACGGCAATTTATATAAAGCTATTTTAGGCGCAGGCGGCAAAACGTGGGAGAAAAATAGGCGTGATTTGGGAATTGGTATATTAGTTTGATAGTAGCTTAACCAGAATTATTGGTGATTTTCATGGCCGCCCCTTACCGCCCCTATGTGCTGAGCGAGGTCAAGCATGAAGCAGACGATGTCCGCTCATTTGTTTTCACGCCCGCAGACGGGCAGCCGGTTCCGCCATTTAAGGCTGGCCAGTTTTTCATGCTGAGAATTACTGATGTGCCGGGCTTGAAGCCGCCCATGCGCTCCTACTCGGCCGCGCGCGCATACACGCCCGACAAACTTCGCTTCGGAATCAAATTGCACGGGAATTTCACGCACGCGCTTTTCGAAAAAAAACAGGGGGATAAGATTGAGATTTCGGGGCCATATGGGTTCTTCACCTTGGCTGAAAATAATGCCCCGATTGTTCTTCTGGCGGCCGGAATCGGAGTGACGCCGCTTATGTGCATGGCCGAGGAGCTGACGCAGAAGAAAGACTCGCGGCAGACGCACATGTTTTATTCAAACCGCGAATTGACAGATGCCGCATTCATGGATTTGCTGGCAGAATTCGCAGGCAAAAATCCGAATCTGCGGCTTGCCTCTACGCTTACCTGTGAAGTGCCGCCGAAAGGATGGGAAGGCGAGTGCGGGCGCATTACAACACAAATGCTCAGGCTGCACGGAGTGGATTTCGAGCTTTCGCATTTCTATTTCTGCGGGCCGAAGGCATTCAATGACGCCATGCAGGCCATGCTGGAGGGAGAGGGCGTGGCCAAGGAGAGAATACACAAGGAAGCCTGGTGAGAAAGAGGCACAGCGGTCTCACGCCGGCAGGCGGCGAATCGCGGCAATACTGCTCAATTTGACATAGAAGTAGAGTCGATGAGAGTTATATTCAGCGCTTGAGCGGCCTCTTTGACGGAAAGGATTTTTGCGGCTGAGTGTGCTTGATTCGGTAAGCGACTAATCGGTAGCTTGACGACGTATTCGGAATTGTTGACTAGATGTAGAATCACGGCCAGCGCAGGGTACGGATGATATCCGGAACGATAGGGGAGGTTGCTCTTTACAAATTTCATCTCAATATCCTTTATTTCCTCAGGCCTGAGGGTGCGCACCTGCTTGATAAACAGGTGATTAGTCAACCGCTCCGAGACAATTATCTGACGGAGCTCAGGCTCGAAACGCAGTTCGCGGTAGTTCAGATTCCAGAGGAGAAAGAGCGAACGGATAACCAGATACAGCAGAATGAAAATGACGAACATCTCGAACGGATTGGAGAAAAACATTGAAATCGGATTATCGAGGATGGACGGGATGACCGGGATGACCAAGCTGAATGTGATATAAAAAAACAATCCGATGACAGAGGACTTGATGAATGCGATTAAATCGTCAGTGCTTTTGAAGATATAGGTTTTCGCCATTCAAACACCATATTCAAATCCGCACCATTACGCCCTGGTCTGTAATGTAATAGTGATACCACGTGTCGGTGGACATGTTCAGGCCCTTTATGCGCATCTTGCCGGCGTCGAATTCAATCACGCCGTCCATGAAATGCTCCACCATCTTGACGTCCTTCTCGTCATGCATGCCTTTTTCCATCAGATACATGGCCGTCGCGCCCTCGCGGCGGAATTTGCCGACAACGAACTGCATGAAGCGGAAGAAGGTGGCGGAGTCGGTTTCCTTGAGAATGGACGAGAGCGAGTGGAATGCGAGGCGGTGTTGGGGGAAGGATTTCAACAGTTCATCCTGCACGCGCGCGATGTGCATTGAAATCGAGGAGAGCGCGGCCGGAGAGTCGGCATAGGAAATGACGCCCGCGTCCTGCAAAGAGGGCTCGAGCTGGCGCGAGTAGCAGTCGATTACCTGCAGCATGCCGCTCTGCTCGTAAGGGGCGAGATTCCAGCCCGCGTGCGCCATCTTGGCCTTCCATTCCGAATAGCCGAAGTCGGTCAGAACGAATATGCCGGGGATGTCCTCCACCAGCCCCTGATAGATGTATTGCATAGACATGAGCTTTTTGCCGCACATGGGCTCGCCGTAAAGCAGAAGGTTGGTTTTTGGCGAGAGGCCGCCGCCGAGCAGCGTGTCAAGACCTGGCACGCCGGTGCGCATGCGGTTGGGGTCCATCGGCCGGTCGGTTGTCGGGATGCCGCTGGAGGGAAGAGGACGCTCTGACATGCTACTAATGACCATGGAGCAGTTTTTTATAGGGTTGGGGAGGATAGGGGAGTTATGGCAAAGACAGCCGCCCCGCCCAAAGCATCATCTGCGCAGGCCCCCGGCGCAAAGCAGCCGCCGTCACAGGCGGATTTGTCAGAGCGCGTGCCGACGGGAATTGAAGGCCTTGACGAGCTGTGCGAGGGCGGCCTTGAGCGCGGCTCCTCTGTTTTGTGCATGGGCGAGCCGGGCGCGGGCAAGACAACGATGATGACGCAGTTTCTGGTCAACGGCGCGCTGCAGCAGGGCGAGGGCGGCGTGTTTCTCTCGTTCGAGGAAAGCAAGGAGTCGATTATACGCCATTCGATGTCTTTCGGCTGGGACATGGCCGAGATGGAAAAGCAGGGCGCAGTTGCAATCATCAACTACAAGCCCCACGAAGTGAAGCGGCTGGCCGAAGAGGGCGGCGGCATGATTTGGGATACTATTTCCGAGACTGGGGCCAAACGGATTGCCATCGACTCGCTCTCGGCATATGTTGTCATGTTCGAGTCACAGTATCAGGCGCGCGAGGCGCAGAGAAATCTTTTCGAGCTTGTGCGCAAATGGGGCTGCACCACCATGCTCTCGGGCGAGGCGGCCGAAATCGGGGGACACATGCCCGCCGGAATGGACTATCTGTCCGATGCCGTCATTCTGCTCCATCATCCTCGCCAGCGCAATGTGAGGTTTAGGGCGATTGAGATTCTCAAAATGAGGGGGACAAACCATTCGCAGAAAATATGCCCCTTCGAATTCTTGCCCGGCTCGGGAATGAGGGTGTATCCGGGCGAGGACATTTTCGAGGAATTCAAGTCAAGAGAAGGGTTCTGAAAAAGAAAAGGGTTCTGAATTTATTTTTCTTCAAAATGGCCCAGTCTCTTTTGCTGGTCGAATTTGCTTCTGGCCTCATCCACAATGGCCAGCCAGCTGTCGCCGATTTTCATCAAATAGTTTCCGAATGTTTTGCCCAAGTGGATTGTCATGGGCCTGTATTTTCGCAAACTCTCTTTTGCCACAATGGTGTGGCGCTCGATTTTTATCATGCCGACTCTTCGCAAACGGGGCAGCACGCGGTTGTAGAAGGTGGCCTTGGAGATGCCGTTTTTCGAGATGAAGTCGGAAAGCTCGGAGCCTTCCAGTTTTGTTCTTGCCACAAGCAGGCGCAAAAATTTGACTGCAATTGAATGATAGGTTGCCTGATATTTTCTTGGAAAAACGAATGTGACAACTTCTTCCACGTCCCACATGTTGCGCGTGGGATTTTCGCCCCCGTCCTGAAATGAGCGGATGACGGGCGAGTCGTGTGGGGGAAGATACATTGATTCTTCGGATGGAATGCCTCTGGTTGCGATTGTGCGCTCGGCTTTTGCCAAAGAGGAGGGGCGGGGCTGGGTTGGAGTTGTGTTGTCTGCCTGTTCTTCGTCTATTTGCCCGCTTTCCACGTCAGTGTCGGCGCCCATGGTCTGGTCTATTGATATGATAAATAAAAGACAGGCGGTTTGCGCGCCCGTTCAGTTCTTGCTGAGCGGCTCTGACATGATTACAAATGACCTGACCGTCGGGTAATGGTCGATAGAGGCTGCGGGCGTGGTCGGCGCCTTGAGGCCGTATTCGCGGATGAAATTGCAATAAGCTATGATTTTCTCGGCTGGCACTATCGGCGTTTTGTTCCGGTCGGTGATGGGAGTGACAACTCCGTGCCGCAAACCGCTTTCAATCAATGAGAAGGAGGCGCGGTAATTGGAGATAAAGTCGTTGATTTCCCTGCGCATGGCGGCAATCTTCTTTGCGCTCATGGGAGTCTGCTTGATGTCGAATGAGATGGTGCTCATGTATACAACCTCCGATAAGAACAGGCCACGCAAATTTATAATCTGTAACCCGCGAGATTGCACAATTTTCTACAATCCCGGTCTTTCGCGCATGCTTCTACAATCCCAGTCTTTCGCGCACTTTGCCCGTTTTTGAATTTGGATTGGCGCCGTGCGAGGTGAGATGCACGACTCTGATGCCTTCGGGCAGCTCCATCGGCGTCTGGTCATAGCCGAAAACAACAACGTCCGGCCCCACGCGCGCGAGGGTGTCCTGCCAGCGCGACACGCCGACAATGGCCAAATCAACAGGTTTTAGGGAGCCGACAAGCTCGGCCCGCTCGGCTGCAGTGTGAAGCGGCTCGTGGCCTTTGCGCTTTTTCACATTTTCATCTGACGCCACCACCACTACAAGCACCACCGGCTTGTGGGCAAATGCGCCCGCCTTTTTTGCCTCTGTTAAAGTGTGCAGATGGCCCGGATGTATGACGTCGAAAACCCCGCCCGTGAGCACAACAGAGAAGAGGCGGCGGTGCTCGGGAAAGAGAATGGATTTGGAGGCCGCGCCGCTGCGCATGGCGGCCAGATAGCGCGACATGGCTGATTTTGCTTCTTCCATAAACGGCATGATGCATAACAGATTTTTGTTTGTATGCCCGCGGTAAGTAGCCAATTTTATAGTCCAAAATGTCATGATATTGTATTATCGGGAAGGGGGGATTGCAATGGAACTCAAAGAGGGGATGAAGGCGCCGGCATTTTCGCTGGCAGACGCGCACGGCAAAAGCTACAAGCTGGCAGACTATGCGGGCAAAACAGTTGTGCTTTATTTCTATCCAAAAGACGACACGCCCGGCTGCACCACTGAGGCATGTGAATTCCGCGACAGGAAAGAAGAGGCAGCGAAAAAAGGGGTTGTTGTGCTCGGAGTGTCGCCTGATGACGCCGGCTCGCACACAAAATTCGCATCAAAATATTCGCTGAACTTCCCGCTTTTGATTGACATGGGCCATGCTTTGGCAGACAAATACGGGGTTTGGGGCAAAAAGAAATTCATGGGCAAGGAGTTTGAGGGCATCAACCGCTCCACTTTCGTAATCGGGCCTGACGGCAAAATAAAGCGGGCAATGTATGGGGTAAATCCGCTGGGCCACGCGGCAGATGTGCTGGGAAAAATTTGAATAAGAAAAAACTAGAGTGCCTTATGGATATACTCGGTTGATTGTGCGCGGGAACGGAATTGCGTCCCTGATGTGGTCAAGGCCGAACATCCATTTGCTGAGGCGCTCTATTCCGAGGCCGAAGCCCGAGTGCGGCACCGAGCCGTATTCGCGAAGGTCAAGATACCACTGGTAGTCTGCCAAGGGGAGGTTTTGCTCGTTCATGCGGGCGAGCAGCTCGTCTTTGTCCCAGATTCTTTCGCTGCCTCCGATGATTTCGCCATGCCCCTCGGGCGCGAGTAAATCGGCTGAAAGAACGGTGCCGGGGGCGTTGGGGTCCTCGCGCATGTAAAATGCCTTGAAAGCCTTGAGATGGTTGTGGATGAAGATGGGCTGGGCAGCATCTTTTGTGAGAACCGCCTCCTCGTCTGCGCCCAAATCCTGGCCATATTCGATTTTGCAGCCAAGCTCTTTGCATTTCTCGATTGCCTTTTCATAGGAAATGCGGGGGAAAGGCCCCTTGACTGCCAAAAGTTTTTCGGGGTCGCGGCCGATGTCGGTGAGCAGGTCTGCATGGTTTTTGCCCAAATCGTGGCACACGTGAACAATCATCTCTTCCTGCAATTGCATGTTCATTTTCTGGTTGTAGAAAGCCATCTCAGGCTCCAAATGCCAGTATTCGGCCAGGTGGCGCACGGTGCGCGAGGGCTCGGCACGGAATGACGGCGCGAGAATGTAGACCTTCTCAAGCGCAGTCATGTAGACCTCGGCATACATCTGTCCCGACTGGGAAAGATAGGCCGGAGAGCCGAAGTAATCGAGCTGGAAAAGGGTGGAGCCGCCCTCGCATGCGGATTTGGTGATGATGGGTGGAACACATTCGAAAAACCCGCGCTCGTTGAAGAAATTGCGCAATGAACGGGTGGCATAGTCGCGCAGTTTCATCACTTTGGTGAGCTTCTGCGAGCGGAGCCAGAGATGGCGCGTGTCCATGAGAAATTCGATTGACTGGTCTTTTGCGATAGGGAAGGGCTTGCCCTGATGTATGACCTCGAAGTCTGAAGAACCGATTTCCCAGCCCCCCGGAGCGCGCTCGTCTTTTTTCGGTGTGCCGGAAACGGTGCAGGAGGATTCGATGAAAACGCCTTTGGCCGCCTCGAAGGCGGCATCAGACGCAACGCCCTTTTTCACTGCGCACTGAATTATGCCGGTCGAGTCGCGCATCACGACGAAGGCAAGCCCGCCCGAGCTGCGCGCGCGGTGCACCCAGCCGCGGATTGAGACAGGTTGGCCGGCGTATTTGCCCGAGAGGATTTCAGAAATGGGGGTGAAATGTCCGGTAAGGGGGTCCATGAGCATCAACTGCATTCAATCGAATGTCACCATTTGGAAGCAAACTCTTTTTATCGCTCCCGTCCAAGGGGCTTCTATGCGTTTTGCGGATGTGGCGGCTGTGTGGGCCGATGTCGAGGCCGCGCCCGGCCGCCTCGAGATGGCCGGACACCTGGCCCAGCTTTTGGCAAAAGCCAAGAGGGCGGAAGCCCAGCCGCTGGTCTGTTTGTGTCAGGGAGTGCTGGCCCCGCCTTTTATGGGGCTTGAATTGGGGCTGGGGGAAAAATTGGCTGAGCAGGCCATTGCCCTGGTGTCGGGAAGAAGTGAGAAGGAGCTTGAGAATTATTTCAAAAAGTCGGGAGACTGGGGCGCCGTGGCCGAATGGGCATTGAGCAAAAAAAAGCAGACCAGCCTTGGCACTGAAGAGCTGGAATTGGGCGGAGTGTATAATTCTCTTGTGCGCCTCGCAAAACTTTCGGGTGCTGGCAGCCAGGATGGAAAAATAAAAACGCTGGCAGAGCTGCTTAATTCTGCAAGTCCGCTTGAGGCAAAATATATTGTGCGTTTTTGCGTCGGCAAGCTGCGGCTTGGAGTGGCAGAGCCGACCATTCTGGACGGCCTGGCGCTTTTGCGCGTGCCGAATGTGCGCGATAAGATTAGCGGCATAAAAAGCAGGCCTGATGCCAAGGGCATCCGCATCAAGCCGTTGTGGGATTATGAGACAAGAGAAAAGGAGAAAGCGCTTGACATGGAAGATTCGGATGCTTCCCTTGATTTTGTTTTCACATGTGACGACGCGGCCCGCATAGGGGCGCTGGCAGACGGCTCGGCAATATGGCTTGAGGTGGATGGGTTTGCACCTCTTGCCGGCATAAAACTGCAGAAAATCAGGCCTCTCAAAGACAAGCCCGATCACTACCGCGCGCAGGTGATGGGATTCAAAAAGGCGGTGCGCGCGCCGCTTGAGCGTGCGTTCAACTTCTGCTCAGATTTAGGCATGGTGGCAGAATATGCGCTGTTTGATTATGCACGCATAGAGAGATTCAAAATCAAATTATTTTCTCCTATTAGGCCCGCGCTGGCAGAGCGTTTGCCAGATGCGGCGGCCATTTTGGAAAAGCTTGGGCCGTGCGCGGTGGAAGGAAAATACGACGGCTTCCGCCTGCAGGTGCACAAAGAAGGCGAGCGCGTTGAGCTTTATTCGCGAAAATTGGAAAGAGTGACTGCCGCGTTTCCCGAAATAGTGGAGGCGGCAAGAAAACTGCCGCCCCAGCATATCATTTTGGAGGGTGAGGCGCTGGCCTATTCGCGCAGCGAGAAAAGGTATTACTCATTTCAAACCACTATTCAGCGCAAAAGAAAGCACGGCGTGGCGAAAATGGCCGAGGAGCTGCCATTGCATTTGTTTGCATTTGATTTGATGTATGCTGACGGAGTGGACTGGACAACGCAGCCTTATTCTTCGCGGCGCGACGCGCTGGAAAAACTTGTGGCGGGTGCGGGCGCGATTGAGCCGTCCTCGCTAAAGCAGGTGAAAACCGCATCAGAGCTTGAGAATTTCTTTGACCACTGCCTGAAAGCTGGGCTTGAGGGAATAATTGCCAAGGATTTGAACGCCCCCTACACTCCGGGCGCGCGCGACTGGGCGTGGATAAAATTGAAGAAAAGCTATGGCGCGCTGGCAGACACGCTTGATGTTGTTATTGTCGGCTATTATAGGGGAGAGGGAGCGCGCACGGGCTTCGGGTTCGGCGGGCTTCTGGTTGCGGTTCGAAACGAGGAGAGCGGGCATTTGCAGACAGTTGCCCGCGTTGGCTCTGGTTTTACCGAAGACGAGATGGTGGAGCTGGAGAAAATGCTTTCTGCGGTGAAAAGAAAAACAAAACCGGCCGAGCTTGAATCAGGAATTGAGCCCGACTTCTGGGTGGAGCCGAAATATGTTTGCACAGTGTCGGCTGACGAGATTTCGCTTTCTCCGCAGCACACCGCAGGCCTTGCGAACGGCAAGGGTTATGCACTGCGCTTCCCGCGCCTTGTGCAGATGAGGGAGGACAAGGGGCCAGCCGAATGCACCACTGCTGCCGAAGTGGAAAAGCTGTATTCGATGCAGAAGACTAGAGGAAGATAAGAAAAAGAAACTGGAAAATGAAAAAAAACTAAAGCTTGGCCATCACCTTTTCAGGCTTGAAAATGTTTTGAACAGTTCCATGAAGCCGCCAAACATGTTTTTTTGCGGCGCAGGCGGTTCCGGCTGCGGATTGAGCTGTGTTGCCTGTTCTGCATCACGCACCGCATCCTGCACAGATTGCGAGCCGGTGCCCGTGGTTTCGGTGCCGCCGCTGCCGCCGGATGAGGTGTTGCCCGTCTGGCCCAAGCTTCTGCCGATAATAGGCAGGCCCGGCTCGGTCATCCATTCCCTGCTTTTGTTGCCGATAGTGCGGCCAGTGTTGTTTGAGGGAGGCGTTCCCAAAACCGCCAGATTGCCCAGCGACAGCGCGCTTCCGGCTGAAGATGCCAGAGTGGTGTTGGACAGGATAAACTGCGAAGTGCTGGAGTTGCGGGTGGTGAATTCCCACGCAACGTCTGCGTAGAGCGGATTGCCGCCCTTTGACTTTATTGCCTTGGAGAGGTGGGCCACATAGTCGGTATCTGGTGCAAGCTGCGCCGAAGCGGAAAAGATTGCGAGTTTGCTGGCTGCCAGCGCATGGCCGGAAACCGGCTGGCCGGATTTGGTGGTAAGATAGAAGGTGGCGTTGCTGACCGTGTTGTTGTCAAGATAATCGCTGAAGCTTGCATAAACAACGAAAAAGTCCTGCTTGTAGTCTTTGGCAAATTCTCCTTTCGGCGGATAGAACTTGGACGGATAAAGCAGGTTGGAAGGCAGGCTGGCCCCTGAAACCGAGAATGACGGGGCAACCTGTTTTGCCCAGGCGAGGTCTGCGGGGGGCGAATAAACGATTTTTTCAGGGCTTATCGAAACTCCCTGAATGATTTTCTTTCCTGAGATGGTCTTTACCTGATTCATATAGGCCAAATCATAGATGATGATTCCGCTGCCGGTGCCGTAGCTTGCCCCGTCGCCTTCCGAAGTGGTGACATAGCCGAACCTTCCATCAGGCGTGATTGAGAGCATGGACGGATAATTGCCGTCTGGAGCGGTGATGTAACTCATCGAATCGACATCATAGAAAGCCGCCGTGGACATCACGGTATAGTCAAAGTCGGGGTTGTATGAGGGCCCGATTGTCTTGAGGCCCGAATATTTGTGGATAACATAAACCGGATTGTCATCCGAATTTTTGAAATAGCCGATTGCGTAAAGCGTTTCGCCGTCGGGGGATGTGGCGACCGTGACGGGGATGTAGGTGGTGGGCAGCTTGTGCTTGCCGTTGTCCTCTGTGTTCATTGCCATTATTCCGGTGTTGCGGTTCACGACCGCATACAGCATCTTGCCGCCCTTGCCCATAGCCATGCTTCGGGTGTACTGGTAGCTGTCTGAATAGTTGCCGTAAGTGTAGTAGGCATATCCCTTGTTCGTGTTCCAGTCGAGGCTGTAGAATTTCGCATAGTCGTACCATGCGCCGTAATACATCTGCTTGCCGTCAGGCGAGAATTCGAAGTCCTTGATTATCATGGGGCTGTCAAGTTTTATGCTCCAGGATTTTTGGGCTGCGAAATCCATGATATACACGCCGGCATCTTCAGGATAGCGCGCTTTCTGGTAGCCGAGATATACCTTGCCGTCGGGCGAGGTCTCGAGGTGTGTCGGCCTTATTTCCTCGACAGTGAAATAGTCGATTGTCTGCTGGCTGGACGCGTTGATGCGCAGCACGCGCGAGTAGTAGAAATTCTCGCCGGCATAATATCCGGTGTCCTGATATTCGGTCCACTTGAACGCCGCATAAACATATTGGCCGTCCTTTGACACCGCCACGCCGCCGATATAAAGGCTTCCCGATTGCGCTTTTGGAGGCGGGTCTATTTTGATTGTTGAAACAACGTTGCGCGTGGAGGTGTCAATCACGCGGATGAAAGTACCTTCGGCCGAATATGCGTACGGCCCGGTTTTGAGGGCCTCGTACATTGCGCTGCTGAGCGAGCCGGTGGAGGGAGCGATAAGAAGCGACGGAAGCACACTTGAGGTGTTGCCGCTGCCGGTTGAGCCGAATGTTTTGTTGAGCAGCGTGCCGAGCGTGCCGGTTGTGGCCGAACCCCGTGTGGCGGAGGTGTTGTTTGAGGTTGAAGAGTTGTTTGAGACGATTGTTGTTGTGGCGGAGATTGTTCTGGCGCCGGTTAGGGCTGCAGAAACAAATCCCGAGAGGATTACAATTGCAAGAATCAGAACCAGTCCCGACCTGCCGACAAACGCCATGCCACACACCCCGTGTCCGCATTCGGCGCCGGGGTTAAAATAGGCTCCGTTTTATCCCGAAAAAAGGGGAAAAACCGAAAATGATGAAAAGAAACTAAAGAAAGAAACTGGAAAAAACTAAAGCTTGGCCATCATTTGCTCGAATTCCTGTTCTGAAATAATTCCCTTGTTTTTCTTGGCCTCGACCAGACCCCGCATGCCGCCCGCCAGATTGAACAGATTGCGGCCGCTGGATTCGAGCATTTGGCACGCGCGCAAAGAGCGGCCCCCGGTGCGGCAGATGAGGGTAAGAGGCTTGTCTTTTGGCAATGGCGCCACTTTTTCCAATAATTCGGTGAGCGGGATGTGCACTGCGGAATCATCATGGGCCGCATCCCATTCCATGTCGCTGCGCACGTCGATTAGAAGATAGTTTCCGGGCGATTGCAGATACTGGGCCGGCTCAAGATTTTTCATGGATGCGCCCCCTTAGCTTTGCAATGCCTCGTCAATCGCGTGGCGGTCGAAACCGAGCACCCACTGGCCGTTGATGCGAAGCTGCGGCACGCCTGTCTGCCCTGTTTCCGACATCATGCGCTGGGCGGCGGCCCCGTCGCGCGAAACGTCGATGTCCTTGAATGCAACCTTTTTGGAATTGAGATACTGTTTTGCCATATGGCAGTAGGGGCAGGTTTGCGTGGAATACACTTCTACCACTGGCGCCTTGGCCGGGGTTGATTTGGGCTTGTCCATGCCCATGCGCATCTGCTGCGCTTTGAGGGCACGCAAACCTATGAGGTCGTTGTCGTTCATCATACTCACCTTTTCGAGCTTTTGACTATATGCCGCTTGAGAGGATAAAAACAAATGCTTACTGCTGGGTAACAGGGAGATTTTCCAGAGAATAGAGAGGTTTTTCCAGAGAGGGAGATTTGCCCGGTGAAGCCTGCGAGAAATACTCCCACAGGCGCCTCACCGAGTGGCTGTAGGGGCCCTGAATGCCCTCCACGCCGTTGAAATGAAAAGCCACCCGCTCCACCCGCGTCGCGCCGGCGCCGTGCCGATAGCCCTTGCGCCATATCTCCTTGCAGGCCATGCAGAGGTTGACTGCGGGCGAGAGGACGGCTTTTCTGTCACGGGCAAGATGCGAAAGCCTGCCGCCCACGATGTCCCTGCCCAGAGCGTTGAGCTGCATGTCGACATAATCCCATGACGAGCGCTGCGAGATGCGGGTAATCTGGAATAGTCCTCGGCCGAATCCTTTTGCATATGGCTGCGCGTGGCTTTCGACAAGCATGAATGCCATCAGTACTGAGGCGGGGATGGCGAAAATTTCTTCGCCAAGATGGATGAGCGCGACTTCTGCAGCCAGAGTGGAATCGCCGATGAACGCGCGGGGCCTGGCGAGGCGGGCGCCGTCCTGTCTTATGATGTTGTCGCGCAGATTGACCAGTTTGTCAAAATCTTCCTGCATACTGCCCGCCTTTTTGCTGAGCACAGAGTCAACCCATGCACTGTCTTTGCCCATAAGAGCGGAAAATTCTTCAACAAACTTATGGCTCCGCAATTGCCCGCCGCCCATGAGCCGGCCATCGCTCAGACGGATGGAAGGCTCGGAGGGCAATGCGCCGACAAGGGGCTCGATTGAACTGATGGCTGGCTTTGAGGTATTTTTATCAAAAAAACGTGGAGCGTTGGGTGAAACAACCAGTGCCCCGAACGCGAGCGTGGAGGCGGTCAGCAGTATGCCGGCTTTGCTGCGCAGAGTGGAGCTCATAGTGTGACACCTAAGACATTGATTGAGGGTTTGATTTGCGGGTTGGACGTTTGACTGGCCGATTGGGGGTTTGACTGCTTTTGACTGGCCGGTTGGAAGTTTGACTGGCAGTTGGACGTTCGACTAGTGGTTGTGGGTTTGACTGGCCGGTTGGAAGTTTGACTGCTTTTGATTGGCCGGTTGGGAGTCTGACTGAGAGGTTGCATACGAGGTTAACGGCCCGACTGGTCGGCGGACCGCATATGGGACGTTCAGACTGTTGAATGGGGGAGGATAAAAACAGATGCTTACCGTCAGGTAACAGAACGCGCTAGGCAGTGGAACGCGCGAAGCGGTGGAACGCGCTAACCGCTGGAACGCGCTAGCCGGTGCGGGCGCAGGTTCCCATCGCATCGGCCGCATCTGGCGGCTGGTAGTCGGTGCATGCATAACCGGCAGGACATCCGAAACCCGCAATGCCGCCGCAGTGGCAGACATAGGTGATGCTGACCGGAGCATAGGGGCAGTTTGTTTCGCCGCGCTCAAGGCATTCACGGCGGGGGTCGGTGATGACTTTGCCCCAGCTCCCGTCCGCCGAGGTGCAAAGCGCCTCGTCCATTGGCGGGATTGACTTGCAGCCGCAGCCCGACGAGTTGGAAAATGCGACTGTTCCGCGCATGCACAAAAAGTTGATAACGCAGTTCGGTTTTGTCGAGAAATAAGACTGGTTTGGAACGCATTCACCGGTTGAGACTACGGCAGCGCCGGCCGCGTGGGCCTGACAGTTGTTTCCATATGTGTGTCCGTCAGAGCCGCACACCGGCGCGTATTCAAGGGTGCAGGCAATCGGCTCAGACAGGTTGCCTTTTGCGCGGAAATAATTCCATTCCTCCACGCGGGTTCCGTTCGGGAGAATGCAGAATCCGGTCTGGCCGCCCGGCTCGTTTGCCATTTCGAGCGTGCCGCCGTTTTTTATGCAAAATTCTGAAGCCGGATTGGATAGTTGAGTATTATTTTTTACAGTAGTTTTGTTCGAGTAGCAATCAAGGCAATCCGGCCCAAGCGTACAATGATAAGGAGCAAGATACTGGCAATAGAGTGATGGTCCAAAGAGAAGGATGAACGCTATCAGCAGGCCGGCAACCAGCAGGAACAGGAGATATGCTTTCATGGTTAACACCTCGATTAGACAGTGTAGGGCCGGTGGATTAAAAACCGCTTTCCTTTGATTCGCGCAAAGAAGTTAGTTTCTTTTAGCCCAATATTCCTGCAAACATTTTGGCGCGACTTCGCCCTTCTTTGCCGCCTCAAGCGCTTCTGCCAATGCCTCGGCAGCCTCGAAGTTTGTGATGCAGGGCACATTTGCTTCCAGAGCGGCGCGCCGGATTGCGAATCCGTCCGAATCCGCGCGCCCGCCTTTTGACGGCGTGTTGATTACAAGATTCACATGGCCCGCGCGCAGTTCTGACACAAGGTTGGGCGTGCCGTCAGCAAGTTTCTTGAGCACCTTGTGCGGCAGGTTGCCAAGAGTTTTGGCAGTGCCCGGCGTGGCCGCAAGAGAGTAGCCGAGTGCGATGAGCTTGGAAGCAACGGGGGGCAGGCGCTCCTTGTCGCCCTCTTTGAGCGAGAAGGCGATGGTGCCAGACATCGGCAACTTCAGGTTCGCGCCGCGAAGCGCTTTGTAATAGGCGAGGGGGAATTCCGCGTCAGCGCCCATGCTCTCGCCCGTGCTTTTCATTTCAGGCCCCAGCACAAAGTCTGCGCCGCGCAGCTTGAGGAACGGGAAGACGACGGATTTGACTGCGTAGAAGTCGAGGTGGGGCTCGGGCGGCGCGATGTCTTTCAGCTTTTCGCCCAGCTGCACGCGCGTTGCAAGCTGCAAAATCGGAATGCCGGTTGCCTTGGAGAGGAAAGGCATGGTGCGGCTGGCGCGCGGGTTGGCCTCAAGCACATAGATGACGTCATCGCGCACAACGTATTGGATGTTGATTGCCCCGATGATATGCAATGCTTTCGAAATGGCGCGCGAATAGTCGAGGAGTTTTTTCTGGACTTCTTTTTTGAGGCGCACCGGAGGCACCACGCATGAGGCATCGCCAGAATGCACGCCCGCGCGCTCGATGTGCTCCATCAGGCCTGCAATCCACAAGTTTTCGCCGTCGCCTACGCCGTCTATTTCGCATTCAATGGCGCGGTCGATGTACTGGTCGATGAGCACGGGGCGCTTTTCAGACACGTCCACCGCCTCATCGATGTAGCGGCTCATTTCAGCTTCATCATAAACAATTGCCATGCCGCGGCCGGCAATTACATAGGAGGGGCGCACCACCACTGGGTAGCCGATGCGCGCCGCTTCCGACAATGCCTCGGCCTTGTTGCGGGCGGTGCCGTTCTTTGGCTGCGCAATGCCGAGTTTGCCCAGAAGTTCGCGGAAGCGCTCGCGGTCTTCGGCTATGTCGATGCCGTCAATTGAAGTGCCCAATGTCGGCACGCCGACTGCGTGCAGCTTTTCGGCCAGATTGATGGATGTTTGCCCGCCGAACTGCACGATTACGCCGTCCGGTTTTTCGTTTTCAATTACATTGAGCACCTCTTCGTATGTGAGGGGCTCGAAGTAGAGTTTGTCTGACGTGTCGAAGTCTGTTGAAATGGTTTCAGGATTGTTGTTGATGAGAATGGATTCGATGCCCATTTGTTTGAGGCAGAATGAGGCATGGCAGGCGCAGTAATCGAACTCTATGCCCTGTCCGATGCGAATCGGGCCGGAGCCGATGATGATTACTTTCTTTTTGTTTGAGCGGACGCTTTCGTTTTCAGCCTCATATGTGGAATAGTAGTAGGGAGTCTTGGCCTCGAATTCGCCTGCGCAGGTGTCCACCATTTTGTAGGTGGGCAGAATGCCGGCTTTTATGCGCAGCGAGCGGACAGAAAGTTCCTCCTGGCGCGAAAGGCGGGCGATGTCTGCGTCAGAGAAGCCCATGCGCTTTGCCTCGCGCAAAAGCTCGATTGAGAATGAGTCTGCATGAAGGCGCTTTTCCATTTGCACGATGTTGGCAAAGCGGTCGATAAACCAGGGATGGATTTTTGTTAATGAGACAAGGCGCTCGGTTGACCAGCCGATATGAAGCGCGCGCAGGATTGCGTGGAAGCGCAAATCGGTCGGCTGTGTCATGTGGTGCTCAAGATGCTCGTCGTCAACGCGCGGGGGCTTTTGCTCGAGCGAGCGGGCGGCCTTGAGATATGCCTCTTCAAGCGTGCGGCCTATGGCCATCACTTCGCCCGTGCTTTTCATCTGGGTGCCGAGCGTGCGGTTTGCTTTCGGCATTTTGTCAAAAGGCCATCTCGGTATTTTGACAACGCAGTAGTCCAGCGCCGGCTCGAAAGAGGCGGGCGTGGTTTGGGTGACTGCGTTGAGAATTTCGTGAAGCGCGTAGCCCAAAGCAATCTTGGCCGCCACTCTTGCAATCGGATAACCGGTTGCCTTGGAGGCGAGGGCTGACGAGCGCGAGAGACGCGGGTTGACTTCTACAACTACGTATTCGCCTGTCTTTTGGTTGAGCGCAAACTGGATGTTGCATCCTCCTTCGATTTTCAGCGCGCGGATGATGCGCAGGGCCGCGGAGCGAAGCATCTGGTGCTCGTCATCACAAAGAGTTTGGCTGGGCGCAACCACCACCGACTCGCCGGTGTGCACGCCCATGGGGTCAAGATTTTCCATGTTGCAGATGGTGATGCAGTTGTCCTGCGCGTCACGCATCATTTCATATTCAAATTCACCCCAGCCCAGCACGCTTTCCTCGATTAATATCTGGTGGATTGGGGAAAGTGTGAAGCCGAGCTTGAGAAGGTCTGTGAATTCTTCTGAATTGCGCGCAATGCCGCCGCCTGTTCCGCCCAGCGTGTAGGCAGGGCGCAGAATGAGAGGGTACGGATGCTTTTTGGAAAATTCCTCGGCCTCTTCCCATGTTTTGGCCGCAACGCTGTCAAGAATTGGCTCATGGATTTTCTTTAGCAAAAGCGCGAATTCGCCCCTGTCTTCGGCCGCCTCGATGGATTCCACTCCGGTTCCGAGCATGCGCACCCCATAGCGGCCCAAGATGCCTTTCTGGTGCAACTCCATTGCCAAGTTGAGGCCTGTCTGGCCGCCCATGGTTGCAATAAGTCCGTCGGGGCGCTCCTCTTTTATGATGCGCTCAAGAACATCGGTTTGCAATGGCTCGATGTAGATTCGGTCTGCAAGAGCCGGGTCTGTTTGAATTGTGGCGGGATTGGAATTGAGAAGAATTACTTTGACGCCCTCTTCGCGCAATGCTTTGCACGCTTGGCTGCCCGAGTAGTCGAATTCGGCAGATTGTCCAATAACGATGGGGCCGGAGCCGATTACAAGGACTTTTTTTATCGAATTGTCGCGGGGCATATGAAATCACAAACTCTTGACAAACTTGTCGAACAGATACATTGAATCCCGCGGGCCGGGATGCGCCTCAGGGTGGTATTGAACCGAGAAGATTGGGAGTGACTTGTGGGCAATGCCTTCGTTTGTTTTGTCGTTGAGGTTGGTGTGTGTGATTTCCCAGTCAGGGCCAAGGCCTTTTTCATCTACAGCAAAGCCGTGGTTTTGCGTGGTGATGACCACCTTGTTTAGCTTTTTGTCCAATACCGGATGATTGCCGCCGCGGTGGCCGAATTTCAGTTTGTAGGTTTTGGAGCCGGCAACCCAGCCCATAAGCTGGTGGCCCAAGCAAATGCCCATGAGGGGATAATCTTTTGCGAGAAGGTGCATCTGCTTTACAATGGAGGAAAGGCGGGCCGGATCGCCGGGGCCATTGGAAATGACTACGCCGGCTGGGCCGAAAGATTTGATTTCTTCGGCAGTGGAGAAGGCTGGAAAGACCATCACTTCGCACCCTCTTTTGTTCAGCTCGCGGATGATGTTGCCTTTCACTCCGCAGTCAAGCAATGCGACTTTTTTGTTGGAGGAGACTGCGCCAGTCGGCTTCATGGATTTCATCTGGCCGCAGGTGACTTTTTCCACGAAATCAAGTTTTGAGTAGTCGGTGGCGCGGGCTTTTGCAGTCAAGGCCGCGATGTCGGCATCGTGGCCGTCATACACTTCCAATGCGGCAGGCATGACGCCATGCGTGCGGATAATGCGGGTGAGGGCGCGCGTGTCTATTCCCGAGATGCCGCCCACGCCGTTGTCTGACAGGTAGCGGTCGAGGTTGAGAGAGGCGCGGGCGTGGTGGGGGGAGTTGTAGTTCTGGCGCACGCAGAAGCCCTCCACATGCACCCTGTCGCTTTCCACCCATTCCTTGTTGAGCCCGTAGTTGCCTATGAGCGGATAGGTCATGAGAAGAATCTGGCCGGCGTAAGACGGGTCTGTAAGAGCCTCTTGATAGCCCGTCATGGCAGTGTTGAACACTAGTTCGCCCGTGCGAATGCCGGTTGCACCCAACGCTTCGCCGAAATAGGCTGAACCGTCGGATAACACCAACACTGCGCGCTTATGCCTGTCCATTTATGCCCCCCACATGAGAGATTTGGGGGCACTCAAAAAGAGCAACCCAGGCTAATCTGGGAGAGACGAAATTATAAAAAGGGGGAGGGCGGCACGACGATGAATTTTCAGT
>JAKAJC010000026.1 GCA_021814005.1 Microcaldota archaeon | reverse complement strand
GACAATGCCGCACCCTTGCCGAACATCGAAACCTCCTCCTGCACCGTGCCGACGAGCACCACATTGGAATTCTTCAGCGCCTTTGCGGCCTCGAGAAGAATGTAGCAGCCCACGCGGTCGTCCAGCGCCTTGCCCGTGATGCGCCCGCCCGCCAGCTCGCGCAGGGAAATGTCAAATCCAATCGGCGTGCCGATGCGTATTCCGAGATGCTCGACTTCCTTGCGGCTCTTGGCTCCGATGTCGATGAAAAGGTCTTTTGCCTCGGGCGCGCGCCGCTCACTTCCTTTCTTCTGCACGTGCGGTGGCTTGTGGCCGATTACCCCATATATCTTGCCGCTCGGCGTGGGGATGACCACGCGCTGGTTAATCAGCGTTCTGTCGTCGATGCCGCCCACTTTTATGAATCTCAAAAATCCCTTGTCTGAAATGAATTTTACCATCAGCCCGATTTCGTCCATGTGCGCGGCCACCATTATCGGGTCGGAGCCGGCCTTGGGGCTTTTGGCAACAACATTTCCTATCGCGTCAACCTTGGCCTTGTAGCCGACGCGGGCGAATTCCTCAACCATGAGGGTGGCTATCTCGTGCTCTTCGGACGGCACGCCGAAGGCCTCCGTTAGTTTGGATAGGAGCTTGAAGTCCATTCGAACACCTCTACGAGAGATTGGAAAGACGGGGTTTTATTAGGGCGTTGGCCGCGCCGGATTTCAAGCAGTTCTCACGCCTTGCGGCCGTTGCCATTCCCATTACCATTGCGGCCGTTGCCATGCCCATTGCCGCCGCCGTTTCCATTTGCGCCGTGCCCGTTGGCGGCTGTTCCAACTCCGTTGGCGCCAGATGCGCAGCTGCCATTTCCATTTTTCAGCCGCTTGAGCTCGTCAGCGGCCGAAATCGCCTCGCCGAGCGTGTCCGAGAACAGGGTGGCGCGCCCGTCTCGGCGTTTGTCAAGCAGCAGCTGGTTCACATAATCGCCGGAATACATGAACCCGTGCGAGTCGTTTGGACCTCCGACTAGATAAACAACTGGATTCTTTGCGTTTCGAAGGTTGATGAGAATGCGCTGGTCAGGAGTGTTGTTGAACTGCAGACGCTCGATGTCGAACTCTTTGCGCAATCTCTCCTGGCAGTGGGCCACCTCGTGGTTGTAGGTGTTGTAGCCGAACGGGCCGCCCTTGTGCTCGATATCGAAACGGCTCAGCCGTCCGCCGTTCTGGATGTAAATTCCGGCCAGCTTTGCCACAAGCTCGTCAAAACGCTGGCGGTACTGCTGGTTGTTCGGCTCCTGGCAGTAATCCCTGAACTCGGGGTGCGCCCACAGCCGGTCCGCCAGCTCCTTTTTGGCCGACGCGATTATTTTTTCCAGCTCTTCCATGCGCTGCTCGCGCGTCTGCCCGCCCCTGCACGGCTGCGCGGGCTTGAACTCGCGGCGCAGGCGTTCGGCTTCGCGCTGTATTTCCAGCTCCTTCTCATACTCCTTGTTCATCTCCCGTATTTCCTTGTTTTTCAAATGCTTGATTTTGCGGGCCGTGTTTTTCTCCAGAAGTTCTTTCAGCCAGTTCATCTGATCCTGCAGGCCGCCGGTCTGTTTGCGAAGAGTCTCTATCTCGCCCTCGAGCCGTTTTTCATGGCACTCGATGGCGTCTTTTCGGCGCGTGTGCGGCTCCTGCTTTTTCTTCATTTCCTCAAGCGTGAGCATGGCGGCCGCGAGCGCTGAGGTCTTTGACACCTGGGCCGTGATTGAGTCCACATAATCGATTCCAGCGTTGACATATCCGTGCAGCGCGGACACAAATGCCGTCTCCCGTTTGACCTGTTCTAATTTTTCATCAAGTTCAGTATCCTGCCTCAAGTCATTCAGCATCTCGCCGGCATTGTCTAATCTGGCCATGCGCTCGGCGTTCAGATTCCCCTTGCGCCGAAGTTTGCGCAATTCCTTTTCTCCCCACTCATCGCTTTTCTTCGCCTTTATCACAATGTCCTTCGCCTCTTCATACGACTGCCGTGCTCCCTCGACAAATTCCATCACATCTGTCTGCCGCACCCTCGCCTCATCGAGCGCGGCTTCGAGCTTTTCGCTTTTTATCTCGTTCAAAAGCTGAACCGCCATCTGCGGGCAGTCGGGTTCAACTTTCAGCCATTCGGTCGGAACCCCGTGTTTGCCAAAAATAACCTGCACTCTCTCAACATCTGCCGTGTCTTTGCGTACCTGGTCGGCCATCATCGCAAGAAGCTGCAGGCCGGCATCCGCGCCCATCTCGTCAAGCACCCCCATAGCCTGCTCGTCTATCACTTCTTCAACCGATTTGCCAATGCGCGCTCCAGTTTCAATGCGCGCCATGGTGGTTTTGATCAGGCCGTCAAGCTCGCTCAGCATCTGGATTCCGTTCATCTCCATCAGCTTCCGCGCTTCCGCCTCCGTCATGCCCTCGAAAATCTGCACCGCCTTTATCATCATTTCATTTTCCAGCTCAACACTATCAGCCCTCTCTGCCGTCAGCTGCCTGATTTCATCAAACAGCCTCTCCACCCTTTTCTCCTGCCGATGAATCTCCTTTTTGATTGGAGTTTCACTCTCCCGTTCGCGGGCAAGGTCGCGGCGCACACCAACCAGTTCATCCTCCTTTTTGGCAGTCATCTGGCCGATTTCTTCAAGCGCGGCCGACAGCACCCCAAGGCGCGGATTCTGGTTGTGCAGCTGCAGAAGCCTGCGCTGGCCCTCGCTGTCCAATCCGCCGCTTTTGCTGATGTGGCCGGTCAGCACCTCGCTCTTCTGGCGCGCGAACACCGCCTCGATGCGCTCGCGCGGCACCTCCACTGTGCATGAGACGCCATGTCGGTCCGCAATGGTGATATTGACTGGTTTTGAATTGTATGAATACATAGCAGTTCATCTACGGCTTGAATTTCATGTGATATAATTAATGTAAAATCATGTTTATTAAGCCTTGTCTCCCGCCAAGCCTTTGATGGCTTGCCCTGCGCAGTTTCTATAAACCCTGCCCGTTCCCATTTACCTATGATGGATTTGGTTGTTTTGGGCTGTTCCGCCTCCACCCCGACCCCCCAGCGCAGCCTGCCAGCCATCGCGGTGCGCATCGAGGGCGACGTGCTGCTTCTTGACTGCGGCGAAGGAACGCAGCGGCAGATGATGCAGCACGGCGTGAGTTATGCTCAGGTCAAGGCGGTTTTCATTTCACATCTTCATCTTGACCATTTTCTTGGCCTTTTCGGGCTTGGCGAGACATTGCGCCTCTCCGGCCGCGCACAGGCAATAGAGGTTTTCGGCCCCCCTGGCACGGCCCGCTTTTTGTCCTCTTTCGGGCCACGCGAAATTTTCTCTGTGCATGAAATAAAAAAAGAGCAGCTCGGAGCCAAACAGCCGCTCTTCACAATCAACAATCATGACGTCTTCGTCCTCTCCGCGCCGCACGGGGCGCGTGTGAATGCCTATGCATTCATCATCCGCGAGCGCGAACGCCGCCGCTTTCTTGAGAAAAAGGCAAAAGACCTCGGACTGGCCGGCCCCATGTTCAATGAAATCCAGCACAAGGGCTCGATTAAAGTGGGCAAAAAGACAATCAAGCTCGAAGATGTCACTTATGTGCAGCCGGGCAAAGTTGTCGCATACTCAGGCGACACCTCCTATTCACACGAGCTTGCCCGCGCCGCCAAGGGGGCGGACCTTCTGATTCACGATTCCACTTTTGACGAGACGCAGCGCCCTCTGGCTGATGAAAAAGCCCACTCCACCGCAGCCGATGCAGCACGCACGGCAAAAGAGGCCAAAGTCAAGCAGCTTCTTCTTTTCCACATTTCGGGCCGCTACCGCGACCCCGCGCCTCTGGTGGAGGAGGCGAAAAAGATTTTCCCCCACGTCATTGCGGCCGAAGACGGATTGAAAATAAGTCTCTGATTTTTTAGGGCAAGCCGATTTTGATTAAAAACTGTTGTGTCAATATGACTAATTAGGAGGTTTGAGCATGCAACTTCTAAAACAAGGCAATCTGCCAAAAACAATCGCCGTCTTTACAGCTTTCAGCGTCATGACTGCCGGCATATTCGCCGGGTGTTCGAAGGCAGACCAGACTGGGCGCCAGCAAAAGCAGGCGAATGTTGAGAAGGCAGACACCCTGAAAAAAAATCAGGACATAAAAACTATTGAATACCTGCAGAGAATCCGGGACTAAGCGCCTAGCCCAAAAATCCTCTTATCCGCGCGGCCTCCAGCATCGCCTCGCCAAGAGTGTTTGTCTTGTTGGAAACCAAATCAGCCTTTATTCTGGCTGTTATGGCCGCATGGTCGGCGCGCCCCTCCACGCCCGCGCGCTCGAATGCCATCTTGAGCCTTGGTTCCAAGTACGGGCCTGCAATTGCGAAGTTGGCCGGATTTGCAAATGCCAGCGCATCAGCCAAATCTTCGTCGATTTTCACATACAGCTCATGCAAATCGTCCCACTGCTGGTCGGAAAGTGCGGAGAGGCCCAAGAGTTCGGGCGGAATTCCGAGCGAATAAAGCGAGCAGCAGAATGGAATTGCGCGAGGCATGGACAGCCCTTCCACAGAGCGCGAGTAGCCGAACAGGCCGACGTGCAGGCGGCGGGTGCGCCGCGACGGCACAAATTTTGCCAGCGCGCTGATGAAAGGCTGCAGCTGCACGAGCTGCGCGCGGTATTCTTTCTCGATAAGCGCGGCCAGAGCGAGCGAGCGCTTCTCGTCGACAGCCAGCGGCTTGCCGAGTTTGCCCGAGTTGAGCTCTGTTATCGCCTCGCGCACTTTTGCTTCCGCATAATCGTATTTGAACGAGGATTGAATGGTGAACGTCTGTACCGAGGGGTATTCCTGCAAGCAGTTCGAAGTGTTGACGGGCCGCAAATTCCCCCTGAACGGGGCCGAGCCGACGCCGACAATCGGATAAATCTGCACCGAAGTTTTTTCTGCCATGTCACCGAGCCTTTGCAGCGCTATTTTGTTGTACATCACTGCCGCGGCAGAGCCGTAGTTGAGCGCAGGGTCGGAGCGGGCCAGAAACACGCGCAAAGATGAGGGCTTTTCTGTTTCAATTATCTCGCCCGCTATTTTGCCTGCCGCCAGCAGGCTGTCCTTGTCCTCAACAAGAGGAATAACATTTATCGAGGCGGGCGCAAAATCTCCCACCCATTCCTCGATTGTTGTCGTCTCCGACTCCACTATCTTCTGCTTGGCCTTTCCTGTCACAAACTTGCGGTAATACGCCGAGATGCGGCTGATTTCAGCCGCATTTGTTGTCATCGGCAAAATGATTTCAAAAACCGGCGGAACCTCTATGCCCATCGCCTGCGCCACGTCAAACTGGCGCGGAATCGACTCCAGCGCCTCGAGCAGCACCTTGCCCTGGCTCGGCTCCACGGCCGGGTTCGGCAAACGAAACGTCAACCGATAATCTCGGCCTATTGGCAAAGTTTTGAAATAATCCCCGTAACGGCTGAGAAGTTTTGCCACCACGTGGCTGTCGCTTTCCTTTCCTTCAAAATCCCACATCTGCTCGTGGCAGCCCAGATGCGAGAAAGCGTAATACGCCTCCTTGATTTCGCTGTCAGCCCCCAAAACGGCCTCTTCTGAAAAGAAAGGTATCTGCACGTTGTCGGGATGCTGAGTACTCATCGTGCGGGGGATGATGGGGGAGGTCATATGTTCGCCTAATTGCCTTACGATGGTTTGAAAATTAAAAAAGGAAAAATTGGAAAGAAAAAAATAAAATTCTCTACTGCGTGCTGGTGCCGGCTTTCGCGCTGCCGGCCTGCCCCAGCTGGATGCGCGGAGGCACCATCGGCGGGGCAAGGTTGACCGGGCGCACAACAAGCACTCCGTTCGTGCCGCAGGTGAAGTTGATTGCATTGAGCACAAGCTCGGAAAATGCGTCCGGCAGCTTGCGGTCATCGGTCCAGCCAGCCGAGATTTCCTTGGCAGTCTTCGCATCCTCGTGCGAGAGCAGCGCGCCGGACATGCGCAGCACGCCAACGGGCGCGTGCGCGACTTCGATGCTGGCATCCTGGCCGTTCATGGAAATGTTGCGCAGGTTGATGATGGCGGAAATCTTTCCCTTGGACCCCATCTTCTCCTTGATGCCCAAGGCCATTTTGTGCTGCTCGTCGTTCTCGAATCCGGCCTTGAAGCGAAGAGTTGGCGCACCCTTGCCCGCAGGCGAAACCGGCAGGCCGGCAAATGTCAGCTCGGCCTCCATCGTGCCTGCGCCGACATCCCAGCGCGAGAGAGTCACGCCGTCGGGCAAGTGGCCCGTGTGGGTGCCGACTTCGGCAACATATGACATGAGAAGCTTCTGCGTTTCGTCGAGCACGCGGCCCTTTAGCAGGAGCGAGCCGTTCGCTTCTGGGTATGTGGCCATGTAGGTGAAGTTCACCTCAACTTCGGGCCCGGTCACTTTGACGGTGTCAACGCTGATGTTGATGTCCAGCCCGCGTATTTCGGCGGGTTTCTCGCGCCATGCCTCGACCTTGTCAATGCGAATGCCGGTAATCATGTTTACACCTCTGTTTTTGGCGAAAAGCCGCTTACGTACATCATGTTGAAACGAATGTTAATATGGCTTGCTTCGAGCCGTGCGGCGTAGCGGGCCGTCTTATGGGAGCTTCGCAGTCTGGCCGGGGCCGAGCACAATCGCTTTTGTGTGCCCGCCAACGTCATCGGCAAACTCGCGCACGTCCTGGCGTATTCTCTCAGTTGTGTTGTAGTGCATGGGCACCGCGTATTTCGGCCTCATCTCCTTGCACACATTCGCGGCCGCGAACGGGTCCATCGTGTATGTGCCGCCAATAGGCAGCAGGGCCACATCCGGCCTGATGCGGTTCATGTCGGGAAATGAATAGGTCGCGCCTGCGTGATAAACGCTGTAATGCGGCGAGCGGATGAGATAGCCCACGGGATATGCCGCCTGCGGGTAAACCGCTTTCGTCACTTCGATGTCAAGCCCCTTGATTGTGAACTTGTCGCCGACGCGCACGTCGACCTTGAAGCGTTCGGAAATGTCGATTTTGGCCAGCGCGGGCTTTGGCGCAATGACTGTTGCAAAAGTGCGCTCAGCTATTTCCTTGACAACTGCCGGCTCGCAGTGGTCCGGCTGCTCGTGGGTGAGAAAGATGAGGTCGCATTCCCTTACGCTGCGCGGGTCAAGCGCAGACATCTGCGTGCGCTTGGCGCCCAAAATCACGTCGGCCATTGCCGGGTCGGTGAGGCAGACAATGTTTTCCAGCTGGATGCGGAACGCCGAATGCCCAAGATACTGGACTGTGTTCATATCTTCTCCTCCCGCAACAGCCCAATTCACTCGTGGTGTTTAAAAGTGTAGGCCATAAAAGCCCGCCAAAACCTGCCTTAATTCAACACCAAATACCATGTTGGCGCCAATTCGGGCTATTTTTGCGTTCTGTGCTCATCCCGCCTTCTTCTTTTCGCGCCTTCGACAAATCTATATAAGGCTGGGCGACGCTCGCCTACACATGCGACCATTCCTGCTGCTGGGGCTCATAGTTCTCTTCGCCAGCATCATTTCGGCAGCGCCAAATCCTAACGGATTCACGCTCCGCTCGCTTGAAGTCGCCGTCACAATCTATCCCGACGGCACCGCGCATGTTGCCGAAACCGTGCGCCTTTTCATCAACGACACCCAGTCAATCGAGCTCTATGAGCAGTCGATGCAATACAACGACCTCTCGTCATGGATGAGCCGCACCGGCATCACCGACCTGCGCACCCACATCAACAGCGCGCAACTTGATTTGCGCAACCTGCGCGTGCGCTCGCGCGAAGTGGACAGCTGCAATCAGGTGGTGGGCACCTGCCTTGCCACACTTGTGCTCGAATATGACGTATACTCGCCGGGAGAAGACAAGCCGGGCATTGTTGTCATGGACGCCTACAAACCCCGCACCATCCGCTACACTCTGCTGCCCAGCTCATTCTCTCTCCCCCGCTCGGCCACAGGCGACATTTTGCTCAGCTCGCAAATCCAGCTGCGCGTGGTTCTGCCCGAAGACGCCAAGGCAATACGCTTCAGCCAGCCGCCAAGCAGTCTGGAGGGGGCCGACCGCACTCAGGTGGACCCGAACAGCGATTATCGGGGGGCAGACCGCCAGTTTGTGTGGAAGGAGCCGCTCTCGGGCTTCAGGCTGTCGTTCGAACGCGAGCAGTCGCTCGAGTCAGAGATATTCTCATACTTCTCCAACCTGCAGTCGGGAATCTTCAACACATTCTTCTCCCTGCAGGGCGCGGCGTTCATACTTCTAGCCGCAATCGTTCTGGGCTCGGTGCTGTGGCTGCACCACATCCGCGCAGGTTGATTCCATGTCACAGCCACTCAGTCCGCTTGAAGTCAAGCTGCTCGCGCTGCAGCCGCTAAGCCTTTCCATAGGCGAGGCGGCCCGCTCGCTTGGCGAGAGCCCGGATGCGCTTCGCCGCGCCGCAGAGCAGTTGAGGGAAGCAGGTCTCATCAGCGTGGAGCGCGAAGAGGCAAAGATTTTCGAATACACCCCGCAAGGCGCGCAGGCGCAAAAGGACGGCCTGCCCGAAGTGCGCCTTCTCATCCAACTGGCTGGCGGGCCAAAACCTCTTGCATCCCTGCCCGCAGACCTTGCGCGCGTCGGCGTGGGGCTTGCCAGGCGCGCCAACTGGATTGAAATGACCGCAGGCTCTGTTTCGCTCACAGAAGAGGGGCAAAAAGTTCTCAATGATTCAAGTCGTTTCACTCTTCCATCACCTGATTCACTTTCATCACTTGACCAGTCACGCCTGCCCGACCTCATCCGCCGCGGGCTTGTGCGCGAGCGCACCCACACCTCGGAAAAACTCTCAATAACAGATGCTGGAAAAAATGCGGCAAATGCGCCCGCTGAAAAAACACACTATGTGGAATCCGCGCATCACGAGTCAGTTTCCATTTCAGAGCAGACATCAATTGTCAAAGAGGTCGGTCCAATAACCCGCGAGCTCATGCTTTCCGGCGGGTGGAAAAAGGCTTCCTTGCGCCGCTACGACCTTTCCGCCCCGCCCGAAGTCCGCACACCAGCGCGCCGCCATCCCATTGCACGCGTGGCCTCCCGCATCAGGCGCATATTTCTCTCGATGGGATTTGAGGAGATGGAGGGTCCGCTGGCGGAATCGGCATTTTTCAATTTCGACGCGCTCTTCCAGCCGCAGGACCATCCTGCCCGCGATTTGGCAGACACATTCTACCTGCCCGGCGAAACAGGCCGGCCCCCAACCACTCTCTCAGCCGACGTGCGCCGCGAACACGAAAAAGGGTGGAAATACTCATGGGATGAAAAGGTGGCGCGGCAGATGGTGATGCGCACCCACACAACTGCCGTGAGCGCGCGCACGCTCTATGACACGAGCGCAGACAAATCGCCAAGAAAATTCTTTTCAATCGGCAAGGTGTTCCGCAACGAGGCGACAGATTACAAGCATCTGGCCGAATTCTATCAAGTAGAAGGAATCGTGGTGTGGGAGGGTGCGACATTCGGCCATCTGTTGGGCCTGCTCAAGAGCTTCTACTCGCGCCTAGGTTTTGAGAAAATCCGCTTCCGCCCCTCGTATTTCCCATACACCGAACCATCATTGGAAATAGAAGTGTTCCATCCCGCGCGCCAAGCCTGGCTAGAACTTGGAGGCGCCGGCATTTTCCGCCCCGAAGTGTGTGAGCCATTAGGCGGCCGCTATCCCGTGCTTGCATGGGGCCTTTCTCTTGAGCGCCCGCTCATGCTGGCAAACAAAATCGAGGACATCCGCACGCTCTATCGAAATGATTTGGGCTGGCTGCGAGATTTCCCAATCAAATGAATTTTCAGCAGATAATTATCATACGAGGTGAAAATATGGAATTTCGGAGTTTTCTGGCCGGCGTGCTGGCCGCATACGGCGTAGTGAATTTGCTGGCAGTGTTCAAAGTCGGCATCTTCGTGGCCATGCCCATAATCCTCTTCGGATTTGACATCGGCAATGTGGTGCTCTCGCTCCTCGCCCTGCTCATCGCCTACTACCTGATGCGCGGCAACTGAGGAAACGTTTATCAAATTCAACCCCCATCTGCCACACAGGTGATGTTCATGGGATTACTTGACAACATTTTCGGCAATTCTTCGAAGCAGGCGGCAGCGCCCGGCGGAGCGGCCTTCACGATTTCCACGTCGTTCAGGCCCATGCGCCTCGCGGCGCGCTCCAACAATTCCGTCGACCTGCTGGTCACGCTCAACAACATAAGCGGCACGCCCCAGATGTGCTCTGCCGTGGTGGAGCTGCCGAAAACTCTCGGGTTCGATTCGGTAGGCCTGCACAAGACAAAAGAGCTGCGCCTCGGCACGCTTGACGCCGGCGCGAAAAAAGACCTTGCCATTTCCATCTATTCGAGCAGCCAGACGCCGGCAGGCCTCTACTCGCTCAAG
>JAKAJC010000009.1 GCA_021814005.1 Microcaldota archaeon | reverse complement strand
GGTGCTGGAGGCCGAGCGCGCGTATTACACCGAATTTGGAGCTTGCGCCGCGCGCAGCTCGCATTCCCTGGGTCGGCAGGCCAGCGAGCAGGTTGAAAATGCCCGCGAGCAAGTGTCGGGATTTGTTGGCGCGCGCGGCCATGAGCTTATTTGGACACGCAATGCCACCGAGGGGCTTAACATAGTGGCATGCGGCCTGGACTACGCCGGGCGCCGGCAGGTGGTGACCACCGAGATGGAGCACCACTCGGTCCTGCTGCCGCTGCTGCGCCTGCGCGAGGAGGGCCGAATCGAGCTTGAAATTCTCACCGCGGATTCGGAAGGCCAGGTGCCGCTTGCGCGCTGGCAGGCGGCCATCGGCCGCTCCACCGCATTGGCGGTCACCCACAGCCTCTCCAACGTCACCGGCACCGGCCAGCCCGTCCGTGAATTGGCCAAACTTGTTCATGATGCCGGCGCCCTGCTATGCGTGGATGGCGCGCAGGGCGTCCCCCACCAAAGAACCGATTTCGGACGGGACAAAATTGATTTCCTGTGCTTTTCTGCCCACAAGATGCTGGGACCCAACGGCATCGGCGCACTCGTGGTGTCGTCTTCGCAGCAATCGCGGTTGCGGCCGCTGCTGGCCGGCGGCGGAACGGTCAGGTCGGTTAGCCTCCAGAAAGTCGAACAGGCTGTTGGCACATCGCGTTTTGAGGCCGGCATCCAGCACTATGCGGGCATGCTGGGATTTGCCGCCGCCTGCGCCTACTTGCGGCGGCTGGGCATGGACGAGGTCGAGCGCAGGGGCCGCGAACTGGGCGCCCGGCTGGACGAGGGCATCCTGTCGGCCGGGGGCCGGAGTTATGGGCCAAGTCCCTGCCGGTCCGGCCTGCGGGCCTTCAACCTGCCAAAAGCCAGGCCCCATGACCTCGGCCTGTTGCTGGACCAGCGCCACATTGCGGTCCGCAGCGGCTATTTCTGTTCCCAGCCGGCGCTGAATGCCTTGGGCGCTGACCGGGGCGCGGTTCGGGCCAGCACATACGTGTACAATTCCGAGCGGGATATCTCGAGATTCTCCGAAGAACTCTCCCGCCTGGCGCCGCTGTATTCGTGAAAATCCGGCTGTATGTGGTGGGAAGGAGCATGGAGAGGCAGGATTATAAATGTCACATGAATGTTTACTCATATGAAAAACAGGTATGAATGCGATGTCAGGAGGATAAACCGCACCGCAGTAAAGGAGGCGAGGGCAAGGATGCTGGGCGACGGGCCGCTGCGCAAGGCGGCCGGAAGCTTCAGGCTGCTTGGCGACCCGACCAGGATAATGCTCCTGCACGCCCTCTCGCACAGGGAATTGTGCGTCTGCGACCTGGCAAACCTCCTGTCCATGAGCCAGTCCGCCATTTCGCACCAGCTTGCCATGCTCAGGGGGGCAAATCTTGTGAAATTCAAAAAGGAGGGGAAAATCGCATATTATTCGCTCAAGGACAGGCACATACTCGGGATAATCAAGGCAGGTGCAAGGCATGCAAACGAATAGCCATGAAAAAAGCTGCTCTTCTCGCGCAGCAGACATCTTCGAGAAAAAGGAGCCGCTCTGGAAGCAGATGAAAGTTCTTGTCCTCCTGGTTTTCCATGCCGCCCTCGCAGCCGGGCTTTACCTTGAATTCGTGGCACTGGAATAAGGTCGATGATGGATAGGGGCCTAATATGAGAACAGAGGGGAAGAGCATGGCAAACGCAAGGTCGGCAGTTTCGGGCAAATGGGGGGCAGGATACCTTATTTACGTAGCCATTTCCATCCTGCTGGTCTTATCAACGGTTTTGCCGCCGTTTCTGGCCCAAGCCGGAATCGGGGCGGCCCAGATGATGTATGCCGCCGATTCGACGGCCTGCCACCAGCTGGTGCGCCGCTCGTTTTGCATTTACCAGAACGGAAGCGGGCTTTCAATCCGCGATTGCATCAATGGGGGAAACGAAACCCTCACGGGCCCGGACGCGTTCAGCGGCCGGCCGCACATGGTTTTTTCAGATTACGGAACCGGCTATGCGTTCGGCCAATGCGCCCGCAACACGTCCATCTACCTTTTCATGCTGGTCGGCGCGCTGTTGTATCCGCTTTACAGAAAAACCATCTCAACACACGTTCCTCACCCTGCATGGCTGCTGCTGGCCTTGGTGCCCATGGGGGTAGACGGCACCACCCAGCTGTTGGCGGGCATGAACCCGAACTGGTATTGGCTCTCGTTCATGGGCCTGCATGAGAGCACCAACCTGCTGCGCGTGCTCACCGGCGGAATCGCCGGCTTTGCAATATCATTCTACGCAATCCCGCTGCTGAATTCGGCCCTTGGCATGTTCATACGACCGGAAAAGGAGATGGAGCCCGGGCCGCGAACTGAGCGCCAGGCTTGACGAGGGAAGATTGAGTATGTACACGTTGAACGCGATACTGAAGCACTGAAACGGTTTCTGGGCGGTAACTGCCGCACCATGATACTGCTTAGGCAGAGTCAGGGGTATATCGATGAAAACCAAAACATACGGCCATAAAAACGAAAGAGCTTGCTCAAGCTGCGCAGCCGACATTTTCGAGAAAAAGGAGCCGCTCTGGAAGCAGAAGAAAGCTCTTATCCTCCTGGTTTCCCTTGTCGCGCTTGCATTGGGGCTTTACCTTGAATTCGTTCTCTCCTCCGAAGCTTATGCGCACGCGCTCTATCTTTTGGTGATAGTTGTCGCAGGCTGGGGCATAATGAAGAGGGCTTGGGAATCCCTTCTCAAGAAGCGCTTTGACATGAACTCGCTCATGGTAATCGCGGCTGCGGGCGCATTCCTCACCGGTCATGCGGAGGAGGGAGGATCCATAATCTTCCTGTTCGCATGCGCCGAATTCCTTGAGGAATACGCGGGGGAGAGGGCGCGCAATTCCATCGCCGCCCTCCTCAAGCTTGCGCCGGAGACTGCACGGCTCAAGCGGAACGGACAAGAGGTAGAGGTGGACGCCCATTCGCTCAAAATCGGAGATATCGTCATTGTGAAGCCTGGCGACAGGATTCCGATTGATGGAACAATAGTATTCGGCCATTCGTATGTGAATGAGGCGGCAATCACCGGAGAGTCTGTTCCTGCCGCAAAGCAAAAGGGAGGCAAGGCATACGCAGGCACGATAAACGGCGAGGGCTATCTTGAGATGCGCGTAACCGCCCCTTCGGACCGCACGCTTGTTTCCAAAATCGCGGCAATCGTGCAAAACGCGGAGAAGCAGAAATCGGGGGCTGAAAAGTTCGTGGACAGGTTTGCCGCAATCTATACTCCTGCAGTCATTTTCGCATCAGTGCTTGTGGCAATCGTGCCTGCGCTTGTTTTCAGCCAGCCTTTTGACACATGGTTCTATCGGGCGCTGGTGCTGCTGGTCACCGCATGCCCATGCGCGCTTGCGATTTCCACCCCGGTTTCCCTGGTGTCTGGCATCTCGTCCGCGGCTAAAAACGGCATTCTGGTGAGGGGAGGGGACTACCTGGAGAAGGCAGCAGGGGCAAAGGCCGTGATTTTTGACAAGACCGGGACGCTCACGGAAGGGGTCTTCGAGGTGGCGGATGTCATGCCCCTCAACGGCCATTCAAAGGATGAGATGCTTCGAATAGCCGCGTCGCTTGAGGCAAAGTCGGAGCATCCGGTTGCGAAGGCGATAATGCAAAAGGCGCCAAAAAGATTGCACAGGGTGTCCAAATTCATGGCTTACCCCGGAAAGGGAATCGGCGGTACGATAGGGGGCGCGATATATTTTGCAGGCAACCTCAAGCTTCCAATCAAGGCGGACG
Organism: Microcaldota archaeon; assembly: GCA_021814005.1. GTDB lineage: Archaea > Micrarchaeota > Micrarchaeia > Anstonellales > Anstonellaceae > CAIXYX01. Next base: position 40,629 of record JAKAJC010000009.1, on the reverse strand, counting down.
AAAAGAGCAGGGAACTGATGCGCCGTCTGGAAAGCGAGGGGAAGACCGTTGTAATGGTCACAACACGGGAGAAGGCGATTGGCATAATAAGCATTTCAGACAGGCTGAGAAATGGGGCAAGGGAGGCGGTGTCCGAGCTTGAGGCAATGGGGATAACCTCCATCATGCTCACAGGCGACAACAAGGAGACTGCGCAAGCCATTGCAGGGCGTGCGGGCATAAAGCATTTCCATGCCGCTCTCCTGCCAGAGCAAAAACTTGAGGAAGTGAAGCGCCTCAGGCAGAAATACGGGGCGGTGATGATGGTGGGCGATGGGGTGAACGACGCGCCCGCGCTTGCGGCTGCGGACGTGGGGATCGCCATGGGGGCGATAGGCAGCGACGTTGCCATCGAGACCGCGGACGCGGCGATAATGAGGGACGACCTGTCCAAGATACCCTTCCTTGTGAGGCTTGGGAGAAAAACTATGAATGTCGTTAAGGAGAACGTGGCGGCATCGGTCCTTGTCAAGGGGGGAGTCGGGCTCATGGCGTTTTTCGGGCTCACAAGCCTCTGGGTGGCGGTTGCAGTCGGGGACATGGGGCTTTCCCTGCTGGTGATCGGCAACGCGCTCAGGATTGGGATAACGAGACTCAGGACCTGGTTTTGAATTTTGGCTGATTTGAGGGTCTGCAATTGCGCCATCAGAAAAGGCCGAAAATAGCCATTAAATAGCGAGTATCGCTAATTTTTCTTTTCTTTTCGGTCGGAGCCGGTCCGATCGGGGTATGAAAGCAGGGCTCCAACGGCATACCCGATGATGCCCCACACGAGCGCGCCGCCAAGGAATTCGACGGCACTGAACGGCCGTATTGTGAATGACCATGTGCTGTGCGTCAGCAATTCTAGGATTTGATGGGCCAAGACAGGGGCAGTGTAGACCAGCACGCCGCAGGCCAGCGAGAGGCCGGCAAAGAGAACTGCAAGCTTTCCCTCCAGTTTCTGCATGAACTTCATCCAACCCTCCCCGGCCAGGCGCCACGCGGCCCGATGCCAGACTGGTTTGAAAATGCATGGATTAAAAGCATGTTACAATTCCAAACCCTCCTAGATTTTGATTAGTTCTTTTTCAGCCCGCTTGAGCAGCACGGCGTTGGTTGCGACGATGATGGAAGATATGCTCATGAGCAGGGCCGCTATTTCCGGCGGCAGGGCGATGCCATAGCCCGGATAAAGGATGCCGGCGGCCACCGGGATGGCCAGCAGGTTGTAGCCGGATGCCCAGACAAGGTTCTCTTTCATCTTGCGCACTGTGGCCTTGGAGAGCTTGATGGCCCGCAGGATGTCGGCCGGGTCGGATTTCATGAGCACGATTTTCGCAGTCTCGATGGCCACGTCGGTTCCCGCCCCGATGGCGATGCCGATGTCCGCCTGCGCAAGGGCCGGGGCGTCGTTGACTCCGTCCCCCACCATGGCGACGAATTTCCCTTCGCCCTGCAGTTTCTTCACGTACTTTGCCTTGTCCCCAGGCAGCACCTGAGCGAACACCCGCTTGATGCCCAGCTTGTCCGCAACCACATTGGCCGTCTTGGCGTTGTCCCCGCTAATCATAACCACTTCCAGTCCGAGCTCCTGCATGCGCGCCACCGCCGCTCTGGCCGTAGGTTTTATCTGGTCGGCGGCGGCCGTGACGCCCGCGAGGCGGCCATCGACCGCCAGCAGCATGATGGTCTTTCCTTCAGACACCAGCCGCTCGATTTCACTGCCCATCGGCGCGATGTCCACGCGCCGGTCTTTCATGAGCTTGGGGGTTCCGACCAGCACATGCCGCCGGCCCACCGTTGCCTCCACGCCATGCCCCGCGATATTGGAGAATTTCGAAACCTTCGCCGTAATCTGGATGCCCCTTTTCTTGGCCTCTTCGAGCACCGCCCGGCTCAGGGGGTGCGTTGAATTGGCTTCAACTGCCGCTTCCAGCGCCAGCACCTCATCTATGCCAAAGCCTTTTGCCGGAAGGATGTCGGTCACCCGCGGCCGGCCTTCGGTGAGCGTGCCTGTCTTGTCCATGACCACCGCCTGTATTTTGGAGGCCTGCTCGAGCGTGGCTGCGTCCTTGATGAGAATGTTGTGCTTCGCGCCCAATCCCGTTCCAACCGCCACGGCCGTGGGCGTGGCCAGTCCGAGCGCGTCGGGGCATGCGATGACCACGGCCGATATCGCGAATGTGAGCGCCATCATGAGCGGCTCTCCTGCGAAGAAATACCATGCCACGAATGTAACAAGACCGCTTCCCACCGCAACGATAACCAGATAACCCGCAAACTTGTCCGCCAGCCGCTGGCCGGGCGCCTTGGAGGTTTGCGCGACTTCCACCATGCGCACGATTTGGGCCAGCACGGTGTCCTGCCCAACCCAGATCGCCTTGAACCGGACCGAGCCGCTCTGGTTGATGGAGCCTCCAACCACCTTGTCGCCGCGCTTTTTTTGGACAGGAATGGATTCGCCCGTCACCATGGACTCGTCGATGAGCGTCTCGCCACTTATGATGATGCCATCCACCGGAATCTTGTCGCCGGGCTTTAGCAGGAGGATGTCTCCCAGTTTGACCTCGCTGGTCGGCACGAGAACCTCCCTCCCGTTGCGGATAAGTCTCGCCTGCGGGGGTACGAGGTTGAAGAGGGCCTGGAGCGCGTCTGTGGTTCCGCGCCGGGATTTCATCTCCATCCAGTGCCCGAACAGCACGAAGGTAATCAGCATCACGGCCGCATCGTAGAAAGAGTCCGCGCTTCCAAGCAGCGTGAGCAGCAGGCTAAAGCCGTATGCGGCGGTGATGCCGACAGCAATCAGAACCGCCATGTTGAGCTTGCGCTCGCGCAAGGAGATGTAAGCGGAGTAGATGAATAACCAGCCGCAATACAGGAATACGGGCGTGGAGAGAATGAATAGCAGCCACGGGATTGGAATTGGGGAAGGAAGTTTCAGGCCCAGCGTCTGGCCCAGCGGGGAATAGATAACCACCGGAATCGTCAGGATAAGGGACACAAAGAATTTGGTGCGGATGTCCTCTTCCATGAGCTTGGCCATCTCGCGGCCGGCCATGCCGGTGTGGTCCATCCCCATGGTCATGCTCATGCTCATCCTGAATTTCTCCCAGAAAGAAAGCCCCTCAAGAGGTTTCATGGAGCGCCCGTGCCCGGCATGTGGAGCAGTGCCGCTTCCCATCTTCACGAGCGCAGTCCCGTCCATTTCGCATCTTCCGGGCTTATCGTAAATCATCCCGCATTTCGGACATTGATATTTTTCCATGTGCAAGCACCCGCGGTCATCAATTCTCTTCAGCCCGTGGCCGGCTTTTCGCTCTCCGCCCGCACCAGCTTTGTTCCGTCCATTTCGCATCTTCCGGGCTTATCGTAAATCATCCTGCATTTCGGACATTGATATTTTTGCATAATCATACACCCCTTCCTCTAAACCACTGGCAGCACAAGCGTCAAAAAGGAGACGGTCACCCGTATGGGCGGTTTCTATTTTTTCATTATTATCGCTTTTTCACCCGGCAGGGGCATCCGTGCGCAACTGACTGCAGGCCCAAATGCAACGAGAACAAGACAATGAGCACGCTCGCCATGAGCAGATATATTCCATAGTCGGAAAGAAATGCGCCCGCGCTTCCCAAGCCAAACCAGAAAAGCCAGACCGGCTGGCAGATGGGGCAGGCGCTGCCGAACAGCCCGATAATGCTTCCGCCAAAACCGGTTTTGGCGCCGGTCGTCAATGCCCCCATCTCCCGCACCTGAAATACTGCGACCGTGAGGCCGAGAGCCGCGAGAACGCCCAGCAGGGCCGACAGAGCCGTTCCGCCCGCCTCAGCGCTGGGATTGACGCCAAGGGGGTTGAGCAGCAGCACGTTGGTCAGCGCAAGGTAAGCGGGTACCAGAATCACGAGCAAAATGGCGAGCAGGAGCAAATACCCGTTTTTGGAAAATACCTGCTCAAGCCCGCGCTTCCATGTCTTAATCACAAAATCCTCCTTAATCCTGAAAATCCTCTACGTTGCGGTGAGCACGCCGCGGAACATGTTCATTCCGCAGTGGTAGGGGTACTGCCCCGGTGCTGGCGGCGTGAAGGTGGCTGACACTGTCGCGCCGTTGCGCGATATCAGGTTCACTCCGACGCCGTCAATTATTATCTGCGCTCCGCAGCCGCTGCCCGGGTCGGCAGAGAAATCGAACCGCACAGGCTGGCCAGCTTTGACCGACACGGCCGGATGGTCATATCCTCCAGAGCTCTGGGCCCGCACCGACACGACCTGCAAGCCGGCGGCAGGAGCCGCCGCATTCGCGTCATTGCCCAAGCCGCCCGACAGGGAACCGGTTGCCGGAAGCGGGCATCTCCCAGCCTCGCAGCCTGCGGATGCGCCGCTGCCCAGCGCTGTGGCCGAGACATGGTTCTGGTTGAACACCATGAAACCAACAAAAGCCAGGGCTAAGATGCAAATTGCCATAAACGCGTGTTTTGGTCCAATCACACTAATCACCCGCCAGTTTTGATGCAGGAATATAATTTCATACATCTAACATTATAATCTCGCCTGTTTGGCACTTTCACACGACTGAGCAAAAGCAGCACTTTTCAAATCAAATACCCGCTGGCCTCTTCCACAATGCCGCTTGCAGCCCCTAAATCCGACAGCGTGTAAGTCTTTCCTTCGGCTTTCATCACAAAGTCGCGCACAAGCACCAGATATTCGTCATAGCGGAAAGTCATCTTCTGTTTCATGACAAACGGCTGCAGGGCAAAGCTCTCCATAGAAAGATAGAAGTCCTTGCCGGTGAGCAGCCAGCGGCGCTTGTCGCCGTTCAGCCAGCTCGACAAAGTCAGTTTTCCTGTCTTGAATTTTCTTCCCCCTATTTCTAGATAATCGTTGCTTGCAAAATGAATTTCCTTTCTTCCGGTGCCCAGCGGCTTGGCCGAGAAGAAATCGAATGTGGCGCCGCCCGCGAATTCGAGCCGCACCCAGTTCCAGGGAGCCAGAGGCATGACTGCCACCACTTTCTGCAGATATGCCCTGCCCGCCAGCGGCTTGTTGTTCATTTTGCCTTCAAATTCGAAATAGTAGTTCACCATCACGGCCCCGAAGCGGCTGACCAGCGGCGTGCGCAGCAAATCGACTATTTCATACGGCCTGCCCTTCTTTGGCGGGTGCGCGCGCGCCGAGAAAATCGTTTTGCCGTCGTCAATAAGCCGCACGTAATAATTCGGGTATTTGCCCTCAACTTCCACCCTGTGCTTTTGGCCGCTTGAGGCAACGAGCCGGTTGCTTTTTCGGCCTTTTCCCTCTCTCCCGCCTTTTCCTTCCCTCTCAAGACTTACCTGCGCGTGCGAATCTATCAAAACTTTCTTTTTCGTGTCATGCATCCAGCACACTGCGGCGCAAGGGAGAGAGGTTTGCGGGGCTGAGCCTTCTTTGTTCATTCTGCCCTCGTTTTCATCTTCCGCGGCTTTGCTCACATCGGTCCTGTTTACCTTCACAGCCTCTTCGGCGCGGCCGAAGGTGAGCACGGCCTGCTTTTTCGAGCCGGGCGCAAGAAAGTAAAGAAACCAGTACTCCTTGCCCATCACTGGCAAATCTTCGAATGTGAAAAACAGCTCGTCGGGGTCTGCATAATGCTTTGTCTTGAACAGCCTGCCTATGGCGTGTATGCGCGAGATGGCCTGCCGCGTCTTGTCGGTGGGCTCGAATTTGTCCCACGCAATCTGCAAAAAGTTTTTTCGTGTTATCATGTTTTTCCCCTAAATCAAAAATCCCCACGAATTCTCCATATTGCCTACGCCGTTCTGAAGCACGATGGTTTTTCTGCCTTTGCCAAGCGGGACAATTTCAAGCCTTTTCATCACGGCCGGATATTCGTTGTATTTGAATGTCGAGCGCAGCGGCAGGTTGCCGATGTTTTTTGAAAATGTCCAGCAGGCGTGCGCATAGCCTTCCGCCTCGCCCTTTACCTCGAAATCTTTGCCGCCGCCAGCAAAAACATGCTTCCAGCACTCTTTCACTGCCGACCGGCTCGGCTTGAGCGCAAGCCGGCTGCCCTCATACACCTGCCCGCTCGGGGCGTGATAAACCAGAATGTCCTGCTTTATGCTCAAAGTCGGCGAGCGCAGCTCGGGCGCGCCCAGCAGGTTGTGGGCCAGCGCCGCGCGGCCGGCATAGGCAAGCATGTAGGTGGCAAAACTGCCGTCATCAAAATGATAAAGCCCCCAATACCACTGCGGCGGCGGGGCGGCAAGAAGGATTTTCTGGAAATATGCGGTGCCTTGTATTCTGGTTCTGTTTCCATTGGTTTTTTTCTCCCAGCCGCTCAATTCCAGAATTTCCAGCCGCGTGCCCTCGATTTCCATCGAGCCCATAAGCGGCGTGTGCCCGTAGGTGGGGCCGACTGCCGGATGCGGGTCTGTCTTTTTTGCGCGCAGCTCGAATTCAATGTCGTCTGCCCTGATTTTTGTGACATAATCTCCATTCACAAGCGAAAATGAGCTGGGAGTTCCTCCGGGCGCTTCAAGCTCCATCGCCTCAGGCCGCAAAATCATCTTTGATTTTTCCAGCACAAATTGCGCGCCCTCGCGCATCCGCTTGCCGTCATAATACCATGCGGCCGCCGCCCCGTCCAATGCATAATTTTTGCCGGCCGGCGTGATTTTGCTGCTTTTTATGCGCATGCCGTTGCAGACAATGTCGGCGTCGTTTTTGACAGACCACAATATCATGATTTGGCGGCATTTGCCAGATTTTTTGGTGTTTTCGTCATGGATAAAGAACAGCCAGAACCACCACAGCCACGCTCCGCGGGCCAGCGGCTTTGCCGGAGGTTTGAAAATTGCCGAAACGCGTTCCGCATCACTGCCCGCTCTCGGGTTTTTCGTCTTGTCCATCGCGAAATCCACCTCGGCGAGATATTAAAAGGCGTCGGATGGGGCGGATTGGAGTGTGATAAGAAAAAGAACGGAATGCAATAAACAAAAAAATAAAGAAAAACAAAACAGCTTAGTGTTCTTTGAGGGCCTTTATGCTTGCCTCCATGTAAATGTTTTCGCCAAGCGGCATCATGGCCGGCTGCGGGGCGGCGTCAGAATGGGAGTGCGCGGCGCCCTGCGTCCGCGAGTTGCGGGCCGGAGCCGTCATTTCCTCAATCGTGTCCATCACCGCGCTTGCGGGCAGTGGCTTGGAGTTCTGTTCAGCGCCGACCACAATGGTTCCGCCCTGCCGCGCGTGGCCCGCTTCCTTGCCGTGCTTGCCCTTGATGTGCAGCATTCCGCCGCGCATGCCGATTCCGGCCCTCTCGCCGGCGTCCCCCTGCACCCAGATTTTGCCGTCGGCCATCTTGCCGCCGGCCTCGTTGCCGGCGTTGCCGTCAACATAAATCGAGCCGTTTTTCATTTCCCAGCCAAGGCGGCTTCCGGCATGGCCGATGATTACCAGATTTTTCTCATTTCTGAATCCGATGTAATCCATCGGCTGTCCGGCCCCGGTCGCAGCCAGCACGAAATGCTGGTGGTCGCTGCTGTTGATGAGCGCGCTGATGAAAAGGCCCGCCTTCCAGCCTGCGTCCGGTTTGCTGCGGTACTGCCGCAGCCCGCCTGAAAACGCCATGACATCCTTCGGCTCGGCTTTGGTCGCTCCTACCGAGCCGCAGGCCTTTGCATAAAACTCCTCCGGCTCGCCGATTCCTTCCTGCGCGAGCAGCGAGGCGAAGACGGCATGAAGGCCGTCGGCCGGCTTCTCTTCCCGAAACTTCGGATGGCTGTGCGTTGTCATGTTATCCCTCTGTTCATTTATGTGTATCGCGATTGCGCGCTTTGCGCCGGTTTATTGGGCGGCTGCCATGCCGCCTCTCCTGCTGCTAAGACCACACAATTGATGGACCCAAAAGCGGCCCGCTTTACTGATATTCGGCGAGATGCTCTGGGTATCGGAACTCACTCACACTGGCTGTTTTCAGCCATTGCACGATTTGCCCGAGTTTGTTCCGGTTGGTCATTTACGCTCCCGGAAATAGATGCTTTTTGAAGGGGTATATAACCTGCCCATCACTTTTTTTGTTTTTCATGTCTAAAAAGCAGAAAAAACACATTTTATTCAAAAAACCTCGTTTGCCGCCCTCGGACGCGTCTGTGCCTGTTTTTACGCCCGGCGCCCTAAGCCCGAATTTTCCCGCGCCCCTTGCGGAGTTTGCCGTTCTCAGCCGCTTTTTCGAACGTCGGAAAATATGTGGCCTTGTAGACTTTGCTGATGCGGGCGCTGTCTATCTCGAGGATGTGCTCGCGGTAGCGGTCGCGGAAATCGGCGAGGATGCTCTCCATCTCGTCCTGATTGTGGCACACCAAATCCATCATGAATCCGTCTATTTCGAACAGTTCTATGAGGCGGAACATGTTCGGGAAGCGTTTCATGTACTCGATAATCTCCTGCAGCCGCTCCTCGTCATTGGAGGCCAGCTGGACTATGATGCGCGTGAACTGGTAGCCGTATTTTCGCGGTTCCAAAAGCGTGGTATACCCTTCGATGATGCCGCTTTTCTCCATGCGGCGGATGTGCTGGATGACTGTCTCCGGAGTGGTGCCGGCCAGCTTTGCGATTTTCACGCTGGGCGTGCGAGAGTCTTCCGAGAGTATGCGCAGAATGGTCAAATCCATTTCGCCGTGATTAACCTGCTCGGCGGGCCCGCCGGTCAGCATGTACTTGTGTTTTCTCTGGTCAAACACAACCGCCCCGCCTGCCTCGAGTCTTCCATATCCGTGTTCGAACATGTAGCGGCGCCCGTATGCGTAAATCCGCATGTCCGTGTATATGAGTTTCTGCCGTATGTGGTGCTCGATTGGCGCAAGCAGGCGGCCGAAAACCTCCTTTGCCTTGAAAATGTCATCCACCACCGTGCCGATAATCGCGTCCCACGCGCCTTCGCAGCCGTATGCCAGCGCGGTCTCCCCGTCTTTGGCGATTGAGCGCAGCCATTCGTCCTGCTCGCGGCTCGACATGCGGTAAGTGCGTATGCAGCAGATGAAATACTGGTAAGAACCGAGCTTGCGGAGATTGACAACTGCCGGATAGGCGATAATCACTCCCCTCTTTTCCAGGGCGTGGAGGCGGTAGTCCAGCCGCTGAACCGAGATATGCAGCCGCTTGGAGAGCTTCGAGAGCGGCTGGCGCGAATCGAAGTCCAACTCGTAGATGATGCGGCTGTCCAGTTCATCAAGACTGTTCTGTGGCATCGCCACTCCTTCGGCTGGAGGCTATAAAAGACATTCGCAGACTCTGACTGGGGCGGCCCAGGCCTCTCAAGAAGTTTCAGTTTCGGCCTTGCCGCTCTCTGCGCTCATCATCTCGTCCAGCTGCAAAAGCATCACCTTGGACGAGGTGTTCCTGAAGCCGTGGTAGCGGCCGCGGCCATTTTGCTCAATCAGGGGCCTTTTCTCGCCCTTCGAGACCGGTTCGCTCTCTTCGAGATTGCCGCTCGGGATTTCGCCGCCAGTGTCATATACTGCGCGGATGGCGTTCACGGCCGGATGCACCTTGTCGTTGCGCTGGATGCTTCCAACGACCGTCATATCCGCGCTTTCTATGCCGGGGTGTTCATGCACTGCGCTCTGCTGCGTTGGCATGAGCATCAGATAGCGAATGCGTCTCTCGCCGGCCTGCGGTTCAACCGTCTCCTCGATGACTGCGCCCCATTCGTGGCGGGTTATCTTCACATGCTCGCCGAACGGATGTTCGCGGCTCACCGTGGCTGGTGCGCCGAACCTCTCAGCCACTATTCTGAGCACGGCCGGGGAAGCGAGATAATCGTCAATCTTGCCTGATGCTGCTTCCTTCTTCGGCGCCACTGCCTTGAACACGCCGATTTTCTCAAGCGTGCCGTAAAGAGCGTCGCCTCCCTCTTTGCTGTTTTCTATCAGCGCCAGCTTGTCAACCACCCGCGCAGAATAATTTGACTGCCGGAGCGTCTCGTCCACCACGGCGCGGTTCTTGGGGTCATCCAGGCCCATTGCCACAATGAGCGGGGGCGAGAACGTGCCGCCGCGGCTGAGATGCTTGAGTAATAGATGCCACGACCGCACGCCCTCGTATTTTTTCCCGACATATGCCGGCACGCCGATGTTCTGCGACACTATGCAGCACACGACGTTGTCCGGGTTCGCGGCCATAACTGCAAGAGCGCTGGTGTAATCGCGCACAGCGGTCACGCTGACGCGCCTCTCTTTCTTTTCGAACATTTTCTTGATGACATTGCGAAGCTCCTCTCCATACTGCTGGTCATCGTCCACAATGAGCACCGTCGGCCAGCGCTCCTTTTCCTCCTTTTTGGCGGCCGGCCGGGTATAGAGTTCAAGGACATATTTTCTCATTTCATTGCTGACTTCCGACTTGGAATACACGTGGCTCTTCCACAGATTCACCCCTGGGTCGTCCAGACACGAGAAAATCTCGGCCATATGGAACTTGAAAGGCCTGTCCGGGATGCTTGCGTCCCAGAATTTGTGCTTGAGCTTCTCATAGATATAGTTCATTTCCTCGCCGGGAAGCCCTCCGTTCGGCATTTTTCGAATATTGCTCCGCACCGCGTCCAGCGCGCTTTTCAAAAGCGTGCGGTCCTCGGCTTCCAGCATCTCGTACACTTTGTACCTGATTTCGGGAACTGTTCCAAAGAATGCGTTGACCATGTATCTGAAAGCCATCGGGTCCGGAGCCGGATGCTCCGAATCCCAGTACTGTTTCACCGCAACCTGAACAGCGTCGCGGAAGCGGCCCTCTTCCAGCACCTCGACTTTGAGCGCATAGTAATTGCCTTTGTCAGGCGCAAGGCCTTTGAATATCTTGCAGGCGACCGCCTCGCGGTCCTTCGCGTCTACGTCGCTGCGTTTTGAATAATTTTTGAGGGCATTGGATGCCGACGTCCTGATGTCCCTGTGCTCCGAGGTGATGTAATCAACCAGCGCCAGCGCGTCTTTGCGGTCGCCAATGTTTCCCATGGCCGAGATGGCCAGAGTTGCCATGCTGATGCCTTTGGCCTGATTTGTCTTTTGGCCCATCATCATCAGGCCGTCGTTGAGCAGGTGCTCAATGGCCCGCCGCACTTCGGGGCTCTGGTTTCTCTCCAGAACGTCAACAACATAGCGCATTGGCGCTTCTTTTCGTTCCAGCGCGTCGATAAACAGAGAAACAGCAGACGGCTCCTCATTGACAATCTTAATCGCGATAGCCACGGCCGTGCAGGACACGTGATGGGCGTCTGCGTAATCAACGTAATTCATGGTGGAAATCAGCATTGGCACAATATCCCGTCCGCCATTCACCATCTCAGTGACGGCCTCCGGTGCCTCTTTGAATATCCGATCGCCCTTTTCGCGCAAAATGTTTTGCAGCTTGTTTATGCGCAGCTTCCTTGCGCTGTTAAGGGTTCTGGTAGAATCGCGCAAACAGACCATCGCGCCCTCAAAATTCAAATTAAGTGTTTTTTTCTCCTCTTTTTCATTAGCCTTTTTTCCATTAGCCTTTCCGCCATCGGGTCCATTAGGTAGAAGCGAATTCATGCCATTGCCTGCCACATTCTATATAGTGCGTTTTAAACTTTAAAACCTATGTCCGGCCTGACGATAACCGGCCTGCCTTGGCTGGTCAAAAACCGCCCTGTTTTTCAGCCCGTTTTTTGGGGCCAAACAGGCAAAAATTTGGAAAAAATGAAAAAGAAATTTATTCAGATTCCTTGGCCGACATCGCGGTCTTCTGCGCCCGCGACATGGTCATCATCTGGTTGTTGCGCCAGATGTCCTTGGGGAAGTGGCGGCCGCGCGAGAAGAAGTTCTTCTCGTACGTCTTGGCCTCGAGTTTCGAGACGATGACGTCAGTGGCCTGCTCCACGTCGAAGTCCTTGCACGAGAAGATATCCACTGATGCGTATCCCTTCTCGGGGAATGTGTGAATCGAGATGTGCGATTCGGCGATGAGCACTATGCCGGACACGCCCCAGTCCTCGGGCTTGAGGCCTGAGTATGAGAATGTGTAGGGCGGCATAATTTTTGTCATGCCGACAAGGCCTGGCATTTCGTCCAGGAAATTATAGACAAAGCCGACTTCTTTCAGCTTCTTCTTACTGCATCCGTACAAGTCTAGGGTCAGATGAGGGCCAAACATTTTGTTCATTTCCTCCGTATATTTGCCTGCCTGTTTCTTTTTTGTGGCATCGGCGATAGAGTTTGCATCGGGCTATCTTTATAAAACATTCGTATAATGGTAGCATTTAGGGGCTCTTATAACGTCTTTTTGTCAATTCTGGGCAGAGATAACGTATTTGGGCCATAACGGGGCTCTATAATCGTTTTTAATCGAATTAATCCAGATTTAAACCTGATTTGTTCAAAACGCCTTAATTCCCCCTTTATTTTTCAAATTCGGCCCGATTTAAACGTCCCTTGTGCATCGGGGAGGCCTATTAACGGGCCGAAATTCAACGCCGTTGAAAAATCAAAATTACTTTTTCTCCCACCAATTATTTTTCCTCATCGGCTTTTCGTTTCATGCGCAAACGCTTTATCGTTCCCGATATGCGCAGCACCTCGAGGCGCGCCGGCATTCCGCCGAAAGAGGTGATGAGCGCAAAGGCGGCAACGAGTTTTCGCTCAGTCCCCCTTTTTGCGCGCACCACCATCTCGCCGCCTTTCGCGTCATAAGAAATAAGAGAAGGCTCGACCTCGGCCATTCCCATCACGCCCAAAACAACGGACAGGGAGCGCGCAAGCTCGGCCTTGAGCCTGCCTTCATCCCACGTCTGCTGCGCGGCAGGCCCTTGGAGTTTTACGGCGACATAGCGCTTGTCATCCATCAATGCGGATTTGACCATCTCAGAATCACCCGGCAATTTTTCTCCCCATTCCCGACTCAACAATTTTTCTCTCCATCTCCATTTTCGCCTGCTTCAGATTCATGCCTATTTCTTCGGCGGCGCACAGGAGTTCAAGCCCGTTGCGCACCTCTCTCTCGTTTCTCGCCATGCTGCACACGCGAACGCGCCCGCCGAAATGCAGCACAAGCTCGGCCATCTTTTTCGCGCGCGCCAGCCTTTTGGCGCGCTCGCTGACGCTCCCTTCCAGCAAATCCGACAGTCCGACAACCATGACGCATTTCTCGTCGGCCAAAAGCCGCGCAAGGCCGGCATCCACCCACCATGTTGGCATGTGGACAAAGCGGACGCGCTTGAGCATGGCGCGCACTCTCTCGGCAGAATCGCAGCTGGCGAAAACCGAGGGGGCGAGGGAGCGGACTTCTACGAGTTGCAACTGGGGCGGTGTGCCGGCCGCGCCGGAGCCGGATGCGCCGGCACCGGCATTATTGAATCTCACCAAATCCTGGCATATTGTCATGCCCAAGTTTCAAATGCAAGCTTTAAGAGAAAGAGCATTCGGCCCGCCTGCGAAAGACATAATAAATCCAACCGGCTTGTTGTGCGCATGAAACGATGGCTTGATAGGGCTTCCCAGGACCGCAAGTGGGGTCGGGCCATCAATGTCATCGCCGTCCTGTTCTTTCTTTTCTTCATCATCAGCCCCCTCTTCTTTGTCTTCACCCACATCGGCCGCTTCGAATTCTCGGCCGCCATGCAGGAGGCCCTTATCACCTCGTTCTGCATAGCCGCCGTAGTCACATTCATCGACCTTATTTTCGGCATTCCGCTCGCATGGCTTCTGGCGCGCAAGCGCTTCCCCCTGCAGGGGGTTGTCGATGCCCTCATCGATTTGCCGCTCATCATCCCGACAAGCGCATTGGGCCTTTCCATCGCCCTCTTCTGGGGCAGCATGGGCCTCGGCCTGATTCAGCCCGGCCTTCTGCTCATCATCGTGCTCCACATCGCCTTCACATTTTCCTACGTCGTGCGCACCACGCAGGCGGCCATTCTCGAAATGAACAGCGACCTCGCGCGCGCGGCCTCGAGCCTCGGCGCCTCGCCCCTTCTCTCGTTCCGTACAATATGGATGCCGCTCATGCGTGCCGGCATAGTGTCTGGCGCCATGCTGGCCTTCACCCGAAGCTTGGGCGAGACCGGAGCAACCACCCTTGTTGCCGGCGCGGCCAAGACCGTGCCCATTCTCACCGTATACTTCAAGGGCTCAACCCCGCCCGACATGAATTCGGCCATTTCGCTTTCGGCCATATTTCTGGCAGTGTCGGCCATAATCTTCATCTTCATGCGCAGCCAGCTCGGCGTGCGCCGCTTCAGCATGGGAAAAGTGAATGCAGACCTCAACAAACGCCTCAGCCGTTTCGGCTCGGTTGCCGACATCACCGGCATGCTCTTTCTCCTTCTCATCGTGATGCTGCCGTCGTTCTACTTCTTCAAATTCACTGACTTCAATTTCTTCTCGCCAGCCGTCATCGACGCCATCGTCGTGTCATTCGCCCTCGCCGGCGCGGCCACTCTGCTTTCCATCATCTTCGGCATGCCGTTCGCCCTCTACATCGCCTCGCGCGGCCCTTTCTCGGGCACGCTGAAACTGCTCAATGATTTGAGCATGATGATGCCCACGGTCACTATCGGCCTCTCGCTCTCCCTCTTCTGGGCAGGCAAGGCAGACGAGGCGGTTGTGCTTGTGCTGGCCCACACGGCCATGATATTCCCGTATTTCGTTTCCACTGTGACTGAGGTTCTCTCGGAAATGGACCAGAACCTCAGCGAGGCGGCCCGAAGCTTGGGCGCGCGCCCGTTCTACGCTTTCCGCACAATTGTTCTGCCGCTCATCCGCCCCACACTTATCGCCGGCATAGTTGTCGCGTTCATGCGCAGCGTGAGCGAAACCGGCGGCACGCTGGCCGTGTCCAAACATATCGAGACTATCCCACTCTTGATTGTGAACCTTAGCAAGGCGGGCCAGAACGCGCAGGCAGCATCGGCCGCGGTGCTGCTGGCGGTTCTCTCGATAATTCTCGTGCTCGTGCTCAAGACAACGCAGAAGAAGAGATAGAAAAACGGTGATTATTATGCCGCAAATCCAAATCCGAAATGCCTCGAAATATTACGGCAGCGTCAAGGCGCTGTACAACGTCGACCTCAATATCGAGGACGGCGACTATGTCGTGCTGCTTGGCCCGTCCGGCTGCGGCAAAACCACTCTTCTCAAAACCATCGCCGGCATCATCACACCCAACACCGGCTCTGTCTCCATCGCCGGCAGGAACGTCACGGCCCTGCCGCCCGAAGACCGCGGCATCGGCTTCGTTTTCCAGAACTACGCCCTCTTCACCCACATGTCCGCGCTCGAGAACGCCTCCTACGGCCTTTTGGCGCGGGGCGAAACGCCGGAAAAGGCGCACCGCATAGGCGCGGAAATGCTCAAGCTCGTGCAGCTCGCAGACAGAACGGACGCCATGCCGCGAGAGCTGTCCGGCGGCATGCAGCAGCGCTTGGCAATCGCGCGCGCCATGGCCACCGGCTCCAAGCTTCTTCTGCTTGACGAGCCCATGAACGCTCTGGACGCGCACATCCGCACCGAGCTGCGCGTGGAGCTGCGCCGCATGGTAAAAAGCTTGGGCCTCACCGCAATCCATGTCACGCACGACCAGGAGGAGGCAATGGCTCTGGCAGACAAAATCATCATCATGCGCGCCGGCCGCATATTGCAGGCGGGCACGCCGCACGAGGTGTATCTGCACCCGAACTGCCCGTTCGTGGCCAGCTTTTTGGGCGAGGCAAATTTCCTGCGCGTCACTTTCGACGAAGGAGAGGCGCAGCTTCTGGGGCAGAAAGTCAAGACAAAGCTTCACGGCCCCTACATAGCCTGCATAAGGCCGGAGAACATGCGCCTCGACCACAAGGGGACAAAGGTGCGCGTCACGAACTGCCGGCCTTTCGGGCCATTCTTCAAATACGACGTTGATTTCAACGGCCTGATGCTTTCGGTGCGCACCACGCACGACCAGCGCGACGCGACATTTTTGAGTTTTGATCCGGCCGAAGTGCTGTACTTCAAGGAGCCGTCGGAAGGGCTGGAGAAATCGCTGACAAGCGCATAGCGTAGGCTGGAAAATAAAATAAAAATCGAAAAAGAGAAAATTGAAAAGAAAAAAATCTTATTTTTTATTTTTACCTCGTTTTCTCCGAGCCCTTGCCCTTGGAGTAAAGACCGCGGCCTCTCTTGCCCGCAGATGTCAATCCCCTGAATGCGCGTCCGCGGCCCAGCGTGCCGTCGTATTTCTCGGCATCAACAAGGATGATTTCGAAATACTTGTACTGGCCGTCCGCGCCGACGAAATATGAATTGAGCACTTCCAGATTGCGGAAGCGGTGCGCAGCGCGCTCCTCGGCGATGTGCTGCAAACTCTTGCCGGGCTGCACGTACGCGTAATTCTTGCCGGGCTTTCTTCCACCCCACGGGTGGGGGCGCTTGCGGCTGCCGCGGCCCACGCGGACGCGGACAATGCAGTAACCGTCCTTGGCCTTGTAGCCGAGCGTGCGGGCGCGGGGCAGGTTGGTGGGGCGCTCCATGCGCACTACCGAGTCCTCTTCGCGCCATTTCGAGAGGCGGGCGCGGTAAAGCTGCGCGCGCTCATGGTATTCCTTCTCGAAAGTTTCCTGAATGTAGCTGTACATGCCCATAGTATTCACCTTTGTGTATTCTTGTTTCGGGCGTATAATGCCCGCCGCCTATTCGGGATACGACTCCCACATCTTGGCGTGTTGAGCAATGTATTGAAAATCAGGCTTAATAAAATGATATTACAGTGCAACAATGAATTTTTGCGGCGTAAGCACTACTGCCTCGGCCGAAATGGTGCGCTCGCCGCCGTCTATCACAAGATGTATCCCGTCCTCGCCGCTCACCACTTCAAAGCGCGCGGCCAAAGAGGACTGGCGCTCCCGCACTCTCTCAAGAGTCTTGATGGCATCCCAGTTGTTCATAATGCGGCCCAGCGCGGCCGCGCGCGAATCGTCCATCGGCCATTCGCGCACCTGTCCTGTGCGCAGCGAGCGCATCTGAATGGTGTGCCAGTCGATATATAGCCGTCCGGCCATCTGTTTTGCAAACGACTGGCGCATCTCGTCTGTTGCATATGAAATGTCATGCTCGAGCTGCTGATGCTCCTGCGCCCTGCGCGCAGCCTCCTCTTCCGCCTTTCTCTGCTGTTCCATCTCTTTTTGCGCGCGCAGGTGCAGTTTCATCTTGGTGTTCATATGATACTGGGCCTGCTGCACTGCGCCCTTCACGCGCGTGAGCTGCACGTGCAGGGGATGGTTCTGCGCCTGCGCATGCTCGCGCACCGCATGCTTGACTCGCAAAAGGCGCGCTTTGGCGCTTGCCAGATGCGAGCGCACCGTCTCCTCGTGCGCAGCCCTCTGCTCGCCGCTCAGATGCGGCATGCTCAATTGCTCCACAATGCGCCTGATAGAATGAATGCGAGCCTGAACCTCTTCCATTTCAGCAGACCATTTGGGATGCTCGCGCGCCACCACTGCATCGGGCAGCTGCGCCAGCAGCCGCTCGGTCTTTTCCGACAGCTCGTCAATGGCGCGCGTTTTCTCGCCCATCTCCTCCATGTCAGCGATTTCCAGCTCTGCGGCCAGATTTGCGGCCATGCGCGCGATTTCCTGCGCATTGTTTGTGAGCGCGTCTTCGCTTTGCGCCCGGCCCATTGTTTCAATCAGCTCTTCCAAAAGGCCGTGCAGCTCGCGCTCGACATCATTGGTTTGGGCCGAAATTTCGGCGTAATCCAGCCCTGCTGCGCCCCGTCTGGTCATAGAAGAGAAATCCGACGGGAACTATATAAATGTATATTTTTGGGCGCATTTTTGCAATTCTTTCCCGCCTATCCCTTCACTACGGCGAGCGGCACAAGCCTTGCCACAATTCTTGACAGGCCCGCCTCTTCCACCGAAGCCACTACGGCGTCAACGTCTTTGTATGCGCCCGGCGCCTCCTCGGCCAGAAGCTCGCTCTCTGTGGAGCGCACCATGATGTTGCGCTCGCCCAATCCGGTTCGGATGGATTCGCCAGTCCATGTGTGAACCGCCTTGGAGCGGCTCATGCGCCTTCCCGCGCCGTGACAAGTGGAGCCGAATGTCTTGTCCATTGCTCCCTGCGCGCCCACCAATACATATGAGGCCGTGCCCATCGAGCCCGGAATAATTACTGGTTGACCAATATCGCGATACTTGTTCGGAATTTCGGAGCGGCCTGCGGCAAAAGCGCGCGTAGCTCCCTTGCGGTGCACACACAAGCGTTTGCGTTTGCCATCTACTGTGTGCTCTTCGAACTTCGCGATGTTATGGCACACGTCATACAAGAGCGGCATTTCGTCCCCGGTGCCTTTGCCAAACACCGAGTCAAAAGTTTCGCGCACCCAGTGCATCATGATGTGCCTGTTATTGAAAGCAAAATTCACAGCGCAGCGCATGGCGCCAAGGTAGTGTTTTGCCTCGGGCGAGCCCAGCGGCGCGCAGCACAGCTCGCGGTCAGGCAAAAAGATGTTGTATTTGTTTGCGGCCGAAATCATGGCCTGCAAATGGTCGCTGCAAATCTGGTGCCCGAAGCCCCGCGAGCCCGAATGAATCATGACCGCAATCTGCCCCGGCTGCATTCCGAACGCCCTGGCAGTCGCCTCATCCACTATTTTGTCCACTCTCTGCACTTCAATAAAATGATTTCCGGCGCCGACAGTTCCGAACTGCGGCAGGCCGCGCTTTCTTGCAAGTGGAGAAACAGCGGCAAAATCGGCCTCCGGCATGCATCCGTTTTCCTCGCAGCCGAGCGCGTCCTCTTCACGCCCCCAGCCCTGCTCCACTGCCCACGGCACGCCGCGCGTCACCGCCTCGGCCAGCTGTTTTTCCTGCAATCGCACCTTGCCTTTCGAGCCCACGCCCGACGGCACGTTCTTGAACAAGAGTTCAACAAGCTCTCTTTTTTTCGGCTGAATGTCTTTTTCTGTCAAATTTGTAAGAACAAGCCGCACGCCGCAGTTTATGTCATATCCCACTCCGCCGGGGCTTACCACTCCGCCCATCTCGGGGTCAAATGCGGCAACTCCGCCAATCGGAAATCCGTAGCCCTCGTGCCCGTCTGGCATGACATTGGCTGCCGTCACTATTCCGGGCAGCTGTGCAACATTCTGAATCTGCCACACCGTGCGGTCGCCCTGCATGCTCTTCATCAATTCCTCATTTGCGAAAATTCGGGCCGGCACGCGCATGTCGCCCGAGCGGGGAATCTCCCACTGGGCTGGGCCTATGGGCTGAAACGTTGTCATGAATAGAACACCATAATCAATTCGGTAAATCAGGGTTAAAAACCCCCCCATCGTTTCTTCTTCATGCTCTTTCTGCTGCTGGACAAGGAGCCGGCCTCAACAGTCACGCAGTCGGCCGAAGCGCAGTTCAAAAAACAGGTAGAGGACACGCTCCGCTCCATATCCGGGCCTTCAGCCATCACGGGCGAGGTGCGCCTCATCATTCCTGCCGGCATATCGGGGGACACGGCCAAGCTGATTGTCGAGGATTCAATCAAAACCGTGCCTGCCCTCAAGGGCTGCACTGTGCAGGCAGGCAACAAACAGGTCACCATCACGCCGCCTGCAAACCAGCAAACCGAAAGTCCGGCTCCATTCTCGCTCCCGCTCTCTACAGTTCCCACTGTCAATGTCACAGGAACTCCGTCCGTGGACTGGACCGGCCTTGTCAAGAAATACATGGCCCCCGCAGTTTGCATTGACGATTTCATCGGCACGGACCGCAACGGCATTTCACGTCAGGTCCGCCGGGAATACGTGCCGGCCGCTCCGGGCCAGACTGTGGAGCTTCTCCAGAACACGAACAAGGTCGGCGAGGCCCAAGTCGGCCCAGACCAGTGCATCATGACCTATTACTACTCGAGCGGAGGATGGGTGCCTTTCCAGCGCCAGCTTGCTCCGGCCGACCAGGCAATGTCTGTCAATGTGGGCAAGACGGTGCAGGAAGGCCTCAATCTTGCCCTCGAGCAGCTGGGCGGCAGTTCGAAATCAAAAAAATCGGGCTCGGCAAATCTGACTGACTACCAGCTTCAACTGCTGTCTTATCAGCTCTATTTCAATTTCAAGACATACACGGTGCTGGAATCCAACACCACCACGCCAAGAAGCGACGATTTCTTTACCACCAAAACGCCGTCATGGGGCCAGGTTCTGGGCGGAATAGAAGCATCTAATCTGGCCAAAGCCGACAAGGAATTCATCAAAACAAAACTCAAGGAATACTATTCATCTGGCGCAGTGGTCCAGACCGGCACGGCCGGACCTATGAGCCTGAGCGGCAGCCTCCAGTTCGTGGCCGATTCAATCACAGATTACATACTGCCGGCCAATGTCCTGCAAGGCCTGCCCGGCTATCTGCCCTCTTCAGAATTCACCTCCCCCAACGACACCGAAACACCCACCCAATTCCTGCAATACAAGCGCTACGCCTTGTCGAAACAGTTCTCAGACCTTCTCTCGCCGTTTGCCGAGTGCCTCAAGGGCGAGGTGCAGTACACGTCAATCGGGCTCGGCGACATGGGCCAAACGCGCTATACCATCAAGCCGAAATGGATTGAGGTCGGCATGACCTCTTCAGGCCAGCCCTATGCGGTGCTCGACCCGGAGACATACCAGAAGGTGATGGGCGACAACGGCCCTCTCATGTCCCGTTCATTTGCCCCGCCATACGGCGGCATGGTTGTCGCCCGCCGCCCGGATGACGGCTTCCCGCTTTTCAACGGCGAGCGCAAAGACGGCAACTGGAACGTTGCCTTCAATCTCAAGGGCCCGACAGATGCGGCTTTTGTCAATGCGGTGCTTGAACCGGCTTTCGGGCCAAACCGCTACGACATGCTTAATCTTGCAGATGAAGCATCTTCCCCCCGCTCGGCCGTCCGCACATCCATTGTCACAAAATGCGGGCGGGTGAGCGACCAGCAGCTTCTGGCCGACCCGGAATTCTCTCCTGTGCTTCACATCAACTCTGTGCGCAAAATGGAAGCCAACGGCGGATTTCTTGTGGGCCAGGAATGGAGCGAATGGCAGTCGTTCTATTCAATTCTCGGCTATTGCCGCGAATTGCATCCTCTCACTTTCGGCGTGTTCAGCGTGGATTCGCCGATGCTGAATGCGCAGGGCGGCGGAACCGGACGCGTGGTGCGCGTTATCGACGAGCGGACCGGCATAATGGGAGAAGCGCCGCTGGCCGGCGGCGACAATGCAACTCAGGCGGAAATCCGCGCAGCCTCCCGCGAGGCCGTGCGCAGCATGTCGCACAACATTTTCGCGGCGCGGGGCTTCTATGACATTTACGAAAAATCCTCGGGCAAGCCCGCCACCTCTTCCACGCAGCACTACTCGTTCGGGGCCGTCTATGAAACGCCCGCCTACCGCGGAATCATACGCGATGTCGGGGGCGCCCTCTCCTTCGGGCTTGCTTCAGGCAATCCGGTAGTGGCCGGCATCGGCCTGACGGGATGGCTGGCCTCCAATGTCGAGAAGGCAATCGGCCGCGAGGAGCGCCGTCTTCACACCGGTGAAGGTTACGGGGGCATGGATTACGCCGACATGGCCACCCAGGCGTTCATTCTCACCCTGCGTCTGCCCCTGTGGTGGACGCGGGCCACTGCCGTAGAAGGCACCGCCTCTGCGGCCGAAAAAGCAGTCGGCGGCGCGCTTGTCGGCGGAAAAGTTCTAAGCACCGGCCGCCTCTTCACGCACGGCTCTGCCAGCATGAACTGGTGGTTCGGGGGCGCGATTGCCCTCGCAATAGCGGCCGACACCTCGGCCGAGCACATCGGCGGGGAACAAGAGTATGCCAAAGCGAATCTGGACGGCCGGCCGCTCGCATCCACCATCCGCCCGGCCGATGCGGCGTCGGTCATGCTGGCCCGCCTGCCAAAAGACGCCGACCCCGCCACTTTCAGCATCAATTCTTTTGTGTATGAAACCTGGCTCACGCCCCTCTTCTCGGAAGGCTACGGCTCGCCGGCAACGGTTGAGCAGGTCAAAAAAGAGTGGGGGTCTGCCCTCAACCGCGCGCTTCTGAGTTCGGAGCCGTACGGCGAGCCGATGCCGAACGGCCTGTCGGACCATGATGCCGGAGCCTGGCAGTCAATCATGCTTGTCCGCAACGCCATGTGGATTGAAAATCACAAGCCGTTTGTCCGCGAGCTGGCCAAAAAACTGAACTGGTCTTTGGGCGACACCTATCAGGCCATTCTCATGTACGGCGGGCCCCGCATAGAGCACACCGCAATCGAGACTCTGGCCGCCATCCGCACGGCGCCCGCGTCAACATTCGGCTCGGCCGCCGCTTCACTCTCCACTTTCTCGCCCCAGTCCAAAGCCCGCTTCACAAGCGGCGCGCTCGAGGACGACCTGAAAGTGCAGTTCATGACCAGCCACATCAAGCTTTCTGAAATCAAGCCCTGAAAAATCAAGCCAGAAAAAAAATCAATCCCTGAAAAAATCAATCCCGCAAAAACCGGCCCGCCATGAAGTTGCCGGCAATCCCCGCGCGCGAAGGATACACATATTTATAGCTTATTACCGACAATATAATTGCGTCGCAATCATACTCATCCAGACAATTGCGTTGCAATCACACACTCAGCCAGACTCCAGCAGGTGAACTCATGAAATCTTTCAAACAAACGGCCGGCAGCATAATCGAAATCTTCAAACCCCGCAACATATTCATTTTCAGCGCCTTGGCCATAGGCTCTCTTGCTGTGAAAAACTTCAGCCAAGCCGATTCACCCGCCCGCCTTCGCGACCCCCAATCCACCGGCGTGCACCGAGAGGGTAATGTTATAAACGCTTCAGCCCAATCTCCATACAAGGTGAACGATATGGTCTTTCTGTTCCAAGGCGCGCCTGGTTTTATCGAGGAAAAGAAGAAGCCGAATCTTCAAGGCGGCCTGGGCGCGGACGGCAATATCGTCCATATAACCAAAGCAGGAGACTATCAGGTCCAAGAGGCCGGCTTCAAAGAATTCTTCGCCACCCTTTGGAACAACAAAATGACGGCAGCAGAAATCATGGCCGGCTCTCTCATTGCCTGGGCCCTGATGGCGCCTTATGCCAAGGGGGCCAAAAAAACAGTTGCTGACCAGCTCACCAAGGAAATCGAGCGGCTCAAAACCTATATTCTCGAAGACGAAACGTTCGGCAAGGCGCTCACCAAATCTCTTGAGCAGAAAGCCATGTCAATGCTTGATGCCGAAGTGCATGGCGGCTCAATGTTTCCAGAATCAAAAGACATGGTTAATGCCAAGAATTACGAGCAATGGAAAATATGGAGACAAAGCGGTGTGCCGGAGGGAACATCGGCTGCAGAAGTCAACTACTACAACACGCTCGCCCCCCGCCTTGAGAAGGCGCTGGCCGACAAAGTCGGAGTGCTCAAGCAGGGAGTGTTGGACCAGATGGCCGCCAACATCATCGAGTCGCTGCCGAACAGCTACTCTGCAACAAAGAAGGCGATGCTGGATGCGCAAAACTTCAAGCTCAACGAAGCGGTGCCGAATGCATTGCAGTCTGCGCTGGAAGAGAAAGGCGTCGGAATCAGCCTGAGCGAGGTCCAGAAAGGGGTCACTGCTAACGGCGAGGTTGCAGAAACCAAAGTTTTCGGAGAATTCCTCACCGGCCTCACCACGCGGTGCGACAACATCAAGAAATCCATGAGCACGTTCATCCGCGAGAAGATGCCGTTATGGAGCGCCGTCAAGGCTGATTTCACGGGCGCGGAATCGTCCCTGCTCAAGAAAGCGGGCAAGCCCCTGCTGTTCATCGGCGCCCTCATGATTCTGGGTTACGGCATTTCCAACCTCGACAAAATGTACCTTGAGTATTCCAACCGCGTCAAGGCGGCCGAGGCGCTCAAGGCATACAAAGACGCTGAGAATGCGAACACGAAACAGGCGCAGACACAAACACAAACCCAAGTCGCCACCAACTGGATAGAAGACAATGTTGCCACAGTGGATCTGAGCCGGCCAAGCAAATACCGGCTTCTATTGCTTGCGCCAAAAGCCGGATACTCAATCAAGAATGTTTATCTGGACGTGCAGCCAAGCCAGGATGGAGGCCCCGAGGTCGGATTCTTCAACGGCATGGCCCAGTTCGGGGTGAAAGGGACAATGAAAACGAATATGGCCGTGGTGCCTGGGAAATACTACCTGATGGAGCTGGAGCTGGATCCAATCAACAAGAAATGGGTCGGCACCTTCAGCGAAGTGGACGCAAACCAGAGCAAGGGTGCTATTTCGAAGCTCGGGGCCAAAACCTACCTCAAACTGGGCGACGGCGACCCGGTTAAAACGGTGGCAAATGCTTCGAGGAAGAACGAAGGCGCCTGGAACGTTTTGCCAACCGACAATCTCCGCGTTATTGTCGGGCGCGATGAGGCGCCTTAAGGCCTTTTCAATTTCTTTTATTCTTTTCAGTTTATTTTATTTTTCTCCAGGCAGCTTGTAGAGAAGAACGGTATTCCGCGATTCGTTGAACGACTTTTCCATTCCACACTTTTCCAGCCAGCTGGCATTGCCCATTCTGTCCAGCTGCTTGTTGGCCCATGATTCATTTGCACGGCTCGTGGCCACGGATTCAACAAACAGATAATCGACACGCTTGGACAGGAGCCGGCCGTGATACTGGCAATCGGACAGGTTCTGGCTGCGAATGCTTTCAAGCAGAGCCATGCTTTCCGGAACCAGGCGTTCGGTGTCATAATACTGCTGCATGGGCGAGTAATAAGTCAGAACCGACGCGTTTCTGAGGTACACCTCGCTCGAGAACCAGAAATTGAACCCGTCAAAGACGGCCTTTTCTGGCTGATTCCAGAGGAGAACGTCGATGGCCAGGATTCTTGCTCCGGAAGGCACTTTTTCAAATACCGATTGCCCGTACGTCTTCGCACCGATGTCAAATGACGGCCACGTCATGATTGAGAATAAAAGCTGTAAAATCAGCAGCGCTGCCAGCAGATTCGACCAGCCGCGCTTCGGCTTTCCGCTTGCCGGCGCAAAGAGGGCGAAGAAACAGAGGATTGGGTAAAGCGCATTAAAGCAGAGATCCTCTTTAAACGGGCGCAGGAGCGTGATGAACAGGTCTGGAAAATTCTGCAGCACAAGCAAAAACAAGATGCCGACAAGATAAGCCGCCAAGAGATAGTTGACCGGCCGCGGGCTGAAGTAGCCGAAGAATATGGCCGGAACCAGAAACATGGCCAACAGATACGCGGGGAAGGAGGAGAATATCGGAACCGAATCAATGCAGCGAAGGGAAGAAAAGGCCGGATTATCCAAAGGTTTGAGCAGAAAATGCTGATAATAGACGAGACCAAAAAGTGCGCCAAGCGCCAGAAGAATGAGGAGATAAATCCGCTTTATTTTGAACGGCTCCCATCCGGCCTGCATCAGCGGGTAAATAAAAAGACCAAGCATGGCGACAAGCGGCTGTGTCAGGACCATGAGGCCTCCGCAGAGGGCGTAAAGCATCTCCGGTCTGATTTTGAACGGATTCTTGTAGAGCATCACCAGAAAAAATACTGCCAGCAGCTCGCGCAGGCGGCCCACTACTGGAAAGAAATGAGTGGCAGGAAAGTTGAAATTGAGCAGGAGCACGAGAAGGAGGATTTGGCGCCAATCCTTCCAGTCCCGCACTACCAAATACGTCGTGATTATCTGCAGCGGAACCGAAAGAAGGACGAATGAGAGGGATGTGTTATGCGTGATCAGATTGAAGAGCGCCGTCAAAAGGTAGAATAATGGCGGAAAAAGTCCGAATATTTGGCTGCCAGCGATGAAATGCGCGTCTGGCGAGAACAACTGCCCCCTGGCAGCCATCTCAGACATGGCTGCCGTGTCCGGCCAATCAACTATGAAATATTTTGCCTGTGGATTTATGATAAGCAGAGCCAGCGAAGCGGCTTTTACCGCAATCAGGGCTATAAAAAAGAGGACGCAAGCCCAGAACAGAAAGGCCAGCTGCCGGCGAATGTCGGCCTCTCCAATTGCATCGGTTTTGTCAGCGCCCACGCAAAAGCCCCCCGTTGCCCAGCCGCAGGCTCAAAGCGCTTGTTAACAGCCTGAATCCGTCAATAAAGAAATTGAATTTGCTCCCCTTCGATGGCCGGTCGATGTAATGCACCGGAATCCAGCGGGTGTCAAGACCGGAGGCTGTCAAGCGTATCTTTAATTCCTGTGAAAAAGGCATGCCGTCTGAGGCCGGAAGATGGGCGCGCGCGGCTGATGTGCGCATAACCCAAAAACCGCTCTGGCTGTCCTCAAACCGGCAGCCAAACAGCAGGTTGATGAACATCGTTATGGCCATATTCCCAATCCTGCGGTGCAATTTGACGACATTGGCCGGATAGCCGAACCGGTTTCCAAACACGGCATCTGCCCCACCGCGTGCGGCAAGTCTGAGAGCTGGCCCGATATCCTGAGTTGAATATGTTCCATCCCCGTCAAAACAGGCGATATACTCGGTCTTTACATGCCGAAGGGCGGTTTTGTACGCCCTGCCATAACCCAAACGCGGCTCGGAAACAACTTTGAAAGAAAATTTGGAAGCAATTTTCAGCGTTTCATCGGTAGACCCGCCATCCACCAGCAGAACTTGTCGGCCCGCGAGGGCCGGGCCAAGCTTCTTTATCCCATCCTCTTCGTTCAAGACGGGGATGATTACTGTGAGAGAGGAAGAGTTGCCCATCAGAATACCATCCAGTCAACGTTTTTTCAGTTCTGCCACTTTTTTTACAGACAAATTCATTTCTTCAACATCTCCGCTCCACCCGCCCCGAGTTTTTGAGAAGGCGTAAACCGGATGACAATCCATGTCCCTGCACACGGCATCTGCTATCTCTCGAATCGTAGTCATCTTGCCGGAACCTATATTGTAAATTCCCACGCTTTCCGTGCTTTTCTCCAGTACGATCTCAAATAAATCCAGCGCATCCTCAACGGGTAAAAATGATTTAGCCTGGGTTCCGTCGCCAAGTATCTTCAGCATCTTCCTGTTTTTTGACAGCTTTGCCCTGAGCTCTGCCATCACGCCCTTTGTGGCAGTCGGGCCGATTATATTTGCAAGGCGGAGAATTCGCGCCCTGAAGCCGTAAATGCGGGCATAACTCATCACATAACACTCTGCCGCAGCTTTCGATGCGCCATAATTAGATGCTGGCGAGAATGGGGCCTCCTCGGGAGTTGGCACTGCCGCGCGGCCATATACCGTTGAACTGGACGTGAAGAGAAATTCAGGGACATGATGCAAACGGCACGCCTCAAGAAGGTAAACTGTTCCAAGGACGTTGTTCTCGAAACCGGAAAGAGGGCTCTTAGAACTCAGCGGAACCGAAGATTCCGCAGCCAGATGGTCAATGCGATCGAACGGGCCAAATTCGAAGGCGCGAGACACATCGTCCGGGCGGAGGATGTCCCCCTTGATAAATCGGACACCTGCCGGAAATTTTGGTTTCGGGCCTGCGCTTAGATTATCAAGAACAACAACTTTGTGGCCTTTCGCGGCAAGGCGCCGGCACCATTGATATCCGATAAACCCAGCGCCGCCGGTTAGAAGTATATTCATATACTGACCAGCGTGAGCAGTTTAAATAATGATTCGGGCCCGGTGGGCAATGCCGGCACTGCGGTGCCGTCTGCCCCCCGGGACCATCGGGCGACCCCCCCACTGACTTTCTGGCGCGAAGCGCCAGCATCACTCTTTCTTTTGGGGTCAAGCACTTTTCTTTGCGGAGCAAAGAAAAGGGTTGTTCGGGCCCGGTGGGATTTGAACCCACGGCTTTCTGGTTACCTTGGCAGTCTGCACATTCGCAGATTTGTCCTAAAAGCCAGACACTCTGGCCAAGCTGAGTTACGGGCCCATTTCGCAGACATATTGTCCAGATGAATGTATTTAAGGCATTTGGGGGAGCGGCCCGTGCGCTCCGGCCTGTTTCGGCGCGCTCTGGCATGTTTATATCCATCATATGCCAATCTATTTCCATGTCAACAAACGTTCAGCAGCTTTTTCCCGGCGTTTACCGCGTCGGCGGCAAACTTGCCACCAAAAATTTCGCTCCCGGCTTTCGCGTCTATGGCGAAAAGCTTGTCAGCGTGGACAACGTCGAATACCGCCAGTGGGACCTTTTCCGCAGCAAGCTGGCCGGAGCCATAGCCAAAGGCCTCAGCCACATGCCAATCGGGCCGGGCTCTCTTGTTCTTTATCTTGGCGCATCCACAGGCACCACGCCATCGCACGTGAGCGACATTGTCGGCGAGGATGGCGCAGTCTTCGCAATAGAATTTGCCCAGCGCTCCATGCGAGATTTGCTCAACATCTGCCAACCTCGCCCCAACATGCTGCCTATTTTCGGAGATGCGCGCATGCCGGTGCAGTATGAGGAGCATTTGCAGGGGCAGAAGGCAGACGTTCTCTATCAGGATGTTGCGCAGCCCGACCAGGCCGAAATACTTGTCCGCAATGCAGACATGTTTCTCAAAAAAGGCGGATATGCCATGCTGTGCATCAAGAGCCAGAGCATCGACGTGACTCAGGACCCGAAGAAAACCTATGCCCAAACAATTGCCAAGCTCGAGGCGGGCGGGTTTGAGACGCTTCAGACAATAATTTTGGATCCTTACGACAAGGACCACATGTTCTGGATGGGCAAAAAGAAGAATTAGAAAAACACCTTTTTTCTTGCCTCATTTTTCATTCTTTTTCTCTCTCTGCCCGCTTAGATTTCTTTTTAATCCTTCCCGCCGAGGGAACCCACAATCATCGAGAGAGTGGGGGGAGTCCGATGAAAAACGTCATGTGGTTCGAAGAAATCGACAAAAACAATCTGGCCGAAGTGGGCGGCAAGGGCGCGAACCTGGGCGAAATGACCGCCGCCAAATTTCCTGTTCCTCCGGGCTTTGTTATCACGGCCGGCGCCTATTTCGAATTCATAAGGCTCAACAAAATTCATGATTTCATCAAGGACATGACGACCGAGCTCGATGTAAGCAACAACGACGCCCTCACCCGCGCGTCTGAAATGGTCAAGGCAAGAATATTGGGCGGCCGCATTCCGGACGCCATGCGCGCCGACATCATCCGCTCCTATCGGGAGCTGTGCCGCCGCCGCGGAAGAAACGTCTATGTTGCGGTGCGCTCATCCGCCACAGCCGAGGATTTGCCAGAAGCGTCATTCGCCGGGCAGCAGTCCACATTTCTCAATGTTCTTGGAGATGCGGATGTAGTGCAGGCGGTAAAAGAATGCTGGGCCTCGCTTTTCGAGCCCCGCTCGATTTTCTACCGTGTCACCAACCACTTCGACCACCTCAAAGTCGGCTTGGCTGCAGTGGTTCAGGAAATGGTGCAGTCTGAAACAGCCGGAGTGATGTTCACAATCGACCCTGTCACGCAGGACTTGGGAGTTGTCTCAATCGAGAGCGCCTACGGCCTCGGAGAAGTGGTCGTCTCGGGCAGCGTCACGCCCGACCGCTACATTGTGCGCAAGGGCACATGGCAAATCGAGACAAAGGAAATCGCGCGCCAGACCTGGATGCTTACCAAGGAGGGCGACCGCAACGAGAAGAAAAACATCTCTTCTGAAAAGCAGGAAAAGCAGAAGCTCACAGATGAACAGATTGTCGAGCTGGCCAAAATCGGATTCAACATCGAGGCGCATTACGGCAAACCGCAGGACACCGAATGGGCTTTGCAGGACGGCACTCTTTTCATTGTGCAGGCGCGCCCGGTCACCACAATCAAGGGCCCCTCGCTTGCCATCATCAACGCCGGCAAATACCCTGAGATGATAAAAAACAACTTCATGGGCGCCTCGTCTTCCGCGCCTGGGGCATCCGCCTCTTCGCCGCTGTCCGGAGTTCCCGCAATGACGGCCTCTTCGCAATCGGCCTATGCGCTGGCAAATCCCGCCCCCGCGGCCATGTCGGCCTATCAAAAGCCGGCTCCGTACCAGCAGCCGGCCCATTCTCCAACAAAAACCCCTTCAGTTATTTCTCTTCCGTCAACAACAGCAGGTGGTGCCTCTATGTCAAATGAAACCCATGCGTCAATCTCGGCCGGCTCCAGCCACGTGCTGCTCACCGGTCTGGCCGCCTCGCCCGGAGTGGGCAAAGGCAAAGTGCGCATCCTGCCCTCTCCAAAAGAAATGGGCCTGATGCAGCAGGGTGAAATTCTTGTCACAGAAATGACCACGCCCGACTTCGTGCCCGCCATGAAGAAGGCGGCAGGCATCATCACAAACACCGGCGGCATGACGTGCCACGCGGCCATAGTGTCGCGCGAGCTTGGCGTGCCGTGCATAGTCGGCAGCCGCGAGGCAACCACCAAACTCACCGACGGCCAGTTCATCACCGTGGATGCCGTGCGCGGCAAGGTGTATGACGGCGACGTTGAAATCGTGGGTGCGTCAAAGCCCGCGAGCGGCGGCGAGGCAGCGGTGCCGGGGGCAAAATACGACCCGACCGCATTTGTGAGCGAATCCTATGTGCCCACAGGCACCAAAATCTATGTCAATTTGGCCGACGTTGATTCTGCCGAGAAGGTGTCGAAACTCCCGTGCGACGGAGTGGGCCTTCTCCGCGCCGAATTCATGATTGCGGCAATAGGCGAGCATCCCAAAAAGCTGATTCGCGAAGGCAGGCAGGCTGAGTTCATCGACAAGCTCTCGGACGGCCTGCGCACATTCGCGTCCGCCTTCTACCCGCGCCCGGTCGTCTACCGCGCAACCGATTTCAAGACAAACGAATACCGCAACCTTCAGGGCGGCGAGGAATTCGAGCCCAAGGAGGAAAACCCGATGATGGGTTACCGCGGCTGCGCGCGCTATGTGCACGAGCCCGAAGTGTTTGCAATGGAACTGGCCGCCATCAAGAAGGTGCGCGACGAATACGGCATGAAAAACCTCTGGCTCATGATTCCGTTCGTGCGCCGCATCGGCGAATTGCGCGCTGTGAAGGATTTGCTAAAGGCAAACGGCATCCACCGCACCCGCGACTTCCGCCTCTGGATTATGTGCGAAGTGCCCTCCACAGTAGTTCTCATCGACGACTTCTGCAAAGAGGGAATCGACGGCGTGTCCATCGGCTCCAACGACCTGACTCAGCTCACTCTCGGCATTGACCGCGACAACGGCACTCTGGCCGAAGGATTTGACGAGCGCAACGCGGCAGTGCTCAAGAGTATTGAGAAAGTGGTGAAAAGCTGCGCAAAGCACGGAGTCACCTGCTCGCTGTGCGGACAGGCGCCTTCGGTCTATCCAGACTTTGCAGAAAAGCTGGTGGACTTCGGCATCACCTCCATTTCGGTCAACCCGGACGTGGTGGAGCGCACCCGCCGGCTCGTGGCCTCTGCAGAAAAGAAGGTGCTGCTCAAGCGCCTGATGGCTTTGCAGCAGAGCAGCGAGGCCGCGCACCACGGCGTTGACGGCGACGACTAAAGTTTGAGGCATCTGCATGGAACAAGAAACCCTCATACGCCCCAGTCAAAAGGCATTTCTCCTGCGCAACTACGCATGGGCAGTAGTGGCGGTGCCTCTTCTTCTGATTGCGGGCCTCTACCTCCTGCTCACCGCAAGCGGGCCGGACTTTCTGCTTCCAATCGGTTCCATTCCCGTGATGCAGGTGGTGCTGGGCCTGTGGGCTCTTGCCGTTATTTTTGCCGCAATAGCGCTCATTCACACCCGCCTTCACCAGCGCGTTTATCTTGCGCTCAGAAGCGAGGAGCTGGTCTATGAATCGGGAATCCTCAACCACCACACAGTCACCGTGCCTTTGCACATGATTACGGACTCGCAGGTCACACGCATGTGGTTCGACCGCCTCATCGGCGTGTCCACCCTCAAAGTCAACACTTCGGGCGGCGCGGGCTATGAAATAACTGCGGTGGATTTCCCATACGAAGAAATCGCGCGCATGCACGCCGAGCTGCTCAAACTTATCAACAAGCTGCCGAACAGCCTGTCTGACGATTTGGCAAGAGGAAAAGCTCCGGCAAAGAAATAGCCGCCTTTTTATACCACCTTCGCCGTAATTTGTCCATATGCAGCTCCTCGACCAGTTCTTTCTTTCATTCGGAACTCTTTCAATCGTCGCCCTGTTCGGCGCTTTCTTGAGCAACCGGTGGCGCCAGCCGACTGTCGTGGGCCTTCTCATTGCCGGAATGGTGCTCGGCCCGCACGCCCTCGGCATTGTGTCCAACAGCGACTTTGTCCAGCTATTTGCCGAGTTCGGGGCGGCCATGCTGCTCTTTTCCATCGGCGTCGAATTCTCGCTCTCCAAAATACTGAACTCCGGAATGCGCTCGCTTGTCACTGCATCCGTAATACTCGGCGGCCTATTCCTTGTCGGCTATGAAATAGGCGTGATTCTGGGGCTGGATTATCTTCCATCTCTTGCCATCGCCGCCTGCCTTTCATTTTCGTCCACCACCATTTTCGTGCGCCTCATGCAGCAGTACAAGCTCATGGAAGAGCCGCAGGTGCCCCTGCTCATCTCGGTGCTGGTTATCGAGGACATAGTGGCTGTCGCCTTCATGGCTTTCTTCTCCTCGCTGGGCGCGGAAACATCGCAGACCGGCCACATGCCGATTTTCGACCTTCTGCTCTCGGTTCTCTTCTCGCTCGCGGTGATGGGCGTGGCCTATCTTGTGCTGCGCGCCCTGTTCAAGCGCCTGCGCCCGTTCATCATTTCATTCAAGAGCGAGGAAAATCTCATCCTTCTCTCCATGGGTCTGTGCGTGCTTTTTGCGCTTCTTGCCTCCTCCATCGGCCTCTCGCCCTCAATCGGGGCCTTTTTGGCTGGCAGCACCATGGCCGGACTTTCCATCCGTGACGAGGTGGAGCGCCTTGTTGCGCCATTCTCACTTGCCTTCTCCTCATTCTTCTTCATCTCAATCGGGCTTCTGGTGTCGCCCGCGGTGCTGGCCGTGCAGTGGCCTGTGGTGCTTTTGGTGAGCGCGGGTTTCATGCTTGCCTCATTCGCGCTGGTGGTGCCTGCTGTATTTCTTTCAGGCTTCTCGGCCCGTCAGGCAATAGTGTCCGCATCGGCCATGATGGTGGTGGGCGAATTCTCGCTTCTCATGGCGCGTCAGGCCGACCCTCTGGTGCCAGGCCTTGACCTTTTCACCATCCTCTCGGCCTCCATGATGATTACAACTCTGGTCTCATCCCTTATGCTCTCGCGCGTCAATTCGGTCGCCGACAACATCCGTGACGCGTGCAGCCGCAGCAGCCGCAGCCGCCTCTGCCGTTTGCGCGATTATACAATGGCGGTGCTGTCAGAATTCGAGCAGGAAGGCGCTCTGCGCACCCATGCGCGCTCCACATTTGCAGCCCTGCGCCGCAACCTCACCCTCTTTGCAGTGGTGGCATTCGGCCTCTGGCTCTCCCGCCGCTGGCTGGGAACAAACGCTTTGCAGATTTCGGGATATTCCATGCACCCGTCCACTCTGGTGCTTGTGCTTGCGGTGCTGGTCAGCGCTCCCGCCCTGCTGGACGTGCTAAAAGAGCTTCGCCTGCTGGGCGGCGCTGTCTCGGCCGCCTTCATCCGCAACCGTTTCGGCGAGGAACGCACTGCAAAGCGCATGGCTTTCGATTTCCTACTTCTGGTGGGGCTCGCATTGCTGGTGCTGCTGCATCCGCTCGCCATCGACCTTATGGCCCTGCCTGACATATTCCATTGGTCAATTATCATTCCAATATCAGCCATGCTGCTGGTGGTTGGAGACATGCTGTCCATGCTGCATCTTCTGGTGGCGAAAAAAGCAGCAGGCAGCGGAGCAGAATTTTAATGAATTAATCAGGAGCTTGTATTCGCATGAGAATATTGCTGCAATTCCCCCAGGGCCTGAAAAGCAAAGCGCTTGAGGAGGCCGCCAAATACGAGAAGGAAGGGCACGAGGTATTTCTCTCTGCCACCGCCTGCTGGGGCGCGTGCGATTTGGCCATTGACGAGGCAAAGAAAATCAAGGCAGACAAACTGGTGCACTACGGCCACGCCCAATTCGGAGACAAGGCAGCCAAGTCAGGTGGCGTGGAAATCGAATACAAACTTTACCCGATTACAGTTGACCTCGAAGTCCTTCGCTCGGCGCTGCCGCTTCTCGCGCCTTACAAAAAGCTCGGGCTCGTGACAACAGTTTCGCATCTCCACCAGCTGGATGACATGAAAAAAATCCTGCGTGAAGGCGACCGGAGCAACCCCCACGAAGTTCTCACAACACGCGGCGCAATGGCCATTTTGGAGGGGCAGGTGCTTGGTTGCGACTCTTCTGCCGCCGACAAGCTGGCCGGCAAGGTTGACGCTCTCGTTTATTTCGGAGGCGGCGAATTCCACCCCTTGGGCATAAAGTCGAAAATGCCGATTTTTGCAGTCAACCCCTACGCCCGCTCCGCGCGCCGCATAGACGAGGACATTGAGAAAAAGCGCAAAAGGGAGCAGGGCATGCTCATCGCAACCAGCCAGGCCAAGTCAATCGGCATTTTGGTGAGCACCAAGTCTGGCCAGTTCGGCCTGCGCGCGGCCGAATCAGCCAAAAAGAAACTGCTTGCCCTCGGCATCCCGCGCGTTGCCATCCTCGTGACCGGCGAAGTCGATTTCAACTCATTAAAGGATTTCAATTCATTTGACGCCTACATCACCACTGCCTGCCCGCGCCTTGTGGATGATGCGGAGAGGGTGGAAAAGCCGATTGTAAATCTTTCCATGCTGCCGCGCCTTTTGCAAATAATAAAAGAGACCCGGGTCTAACCAGTTGTTTCCCTCTTTCTTAATTTGCGGTGATAGCCAATCACAAATCTGTGCGCCTCGTCGCGCGCCCGCTGCAAAACATGAAGCGCCTCGCTGTTTTTCGGCAGGCGCAGGGGGTGCAGCATCTCAAGCCCGTACACTTCCTCATTTTCTTTTGCAAGCGAATAGAGCGGCAGTTCCAAATCAAGCTGCTCCAGCGCGTCTTTTGCCGCATGCAGCTGGCCCAGCCCGCCGTCAATCAGCACAAGGTCTGGCAAAGGTGTTCCCTCATCCCGCAATCGTCTGTATCTTCTGAACACTGCTTCTTTTATTGACGCAAAATCATCCTGTCCGACAACAGTTCGCATGCGGAATTTTCTATACTCGCTTTTCTTGGGCCGCGCATTCACCAGCTGCACCATCGAGGCCACAATCTGTTTGCCTGCCAAATTTGAAATGTCAAAACATTCGATAACAAGCGGAATTCTGTCCAAACCAAGCTCTTTTTGCAGCAGTGCCAGTCCGGGGTCGGCTCCCGCGCTTTTTTCCGACAGCATGTTTTTCTCAATCAGGCGCATGAGGTCGGCCCTTGCCCCGCGCGACGGCGGGCGCTCGATTGAGAACGCGCCAGAGCGGAGCCTTGCGAAATGCTGCTCCAGAAGCGCCGCCTCCTGCGGCAAGCGGTTCACAATCACGCGGCGCGGTATTTCGTGCGATTCATAGAAGCGCTCCAAAAACGCCTCGAGCGGGTCAGCCTCCACATGCTCGAATTCGTATTTCAGCCTGTCGCGGATAACGCCGTGCTTCATGCTCCACACCTGCGCCCTTGCCGAATCTCCGTCGCTCCACAGCACAATATAATCCTCGTCCTTGTCTGTAGCAGAATCCATTTTGGAGCGGTTGGCAATGCCGCGCAGAGAGCGGACAGCATCCCGCAGCCTCATCGCCTTCTCGAAATTGTCTGCAGCCGCCTCGTCTTTCATCTTTTTCTCCAGACTCTCCAAATATTCTTCCATCCTCTCCGGATGGGCGATAATCTGCTCTGCCGAGTGGACGTCTTTTGCATAATCCTCGCGGCTAATTTTCCCGCCGCACGCTCCCGAGCAGTTGCCGAGATGGTATTGCAGGCACAGGCGCTTTCCCACAGGCAGATTGCAGGGCCGCAGGCCGAACGTGTTGCGGATAAGGCGGATGACTCCGCCCGCGCCTGCCATGAACGGGCCGTAAGTTTTTCCCGGCGGGCCGCGGACTTTGCCGTGCCTGTCTTTTCTCACTTTCAGAAGGCGGGGATAGGGCTCTTTTGTGAAAAGCGCATATGCCAGCGGTGCGCTGTCCTTGAGGTCAACATTGTATTTCGGATAATACTGCTTGATTAGATTTGATTCCAGCAAAATGGCCTCGCTTTCCGAATCAGCGAGAATAAAATCAACAGAGGCAATGTGACGGACAAGCGCGGTTGTTTTCGGGGTTTGGCGGTGCTCGGGCGTCTTGAAATAGCTTGTCACTCTTTTTTTGAGGTCTTTGGCTTTGCCTATGTAAATTATCTTGCCGCTCCCGTCCTTGAACTGGTAAACTCCCGGCGAATGGGGCAGGGGCCGATTACATGGAATATTGGGCATAACCATGGCTTCACTACCTCTTTTTATATCTAAAAGCCCTATTTTATACGTGTCAGTCAGTCAATCAAAACCCGGGCAGGCACTGGACGCCTTACATCCCGCCAAAACCGGAGCCAAAGTCAGAAACATATTCAAGCACTATCTTCTCAAGCCCGCAGTCATCGGCACGGCAGTCCTCGTAATCTCGCTGGCATCTCTCAACTCGGCAGCTTCGGCAAAGGCTCCGGCCGCAAAAAGCCAAAAAGACATAATCGTTCTTCAGTCAGACACGCTGGCTGTCAAGCCGTCAGTCCAGACAAAAGCGCTTCCTCCCGCCATGCAGGTCGAAATTCAGGCAATATTGAGCAAAATCTCCCACGCCTATCCCGACGTTCTCAAAGCGTGGGCGGCGGGCCGGCAGCTCGACATGCCGTCCGAGCTCAAGCCTCTTGAACTCAAAGTCCAGCTGGTCAATCACGCCAAATTCGACCAAATCGAATACGCGGGCAGCTCGGTGAAAACCGACCCCGATGCCCAGACAATCTACATCAACTCGGACGCCAAGCTGAACACCGGCGAACTGGCGTTCGCGCTCTGCTCGACTTTTGCCTCATACGGCGGCTTTAAGGAAATCATGCCGTTTCACGAGATGAGCATAATTCCTTTTGTCATGGCCTATTCGATTTCGCCATCAACCCCGTTCATGGCTTCGCCCGACGGCGACGCTCCGCCCGTTCTGCGGGACCGGCAGGCCGCGGCCCTGTGGTTTGCCCAGTTCATAGGGCCGGAAAAATTTGTCAATGCCTATGCCAGCAGCAACACTGACCTTTTGCGCAAAGCATATGACCAGAAGTTCGGCGCCGGCCGCTATGCGGAGTTGATGGCTTTGAGCTACCAGTGGGCCGGCCCGGGCTATCCGCGGCCGGATTCAAGCAAGGTCATGGAAACCATTTCCAAACATATTCATCAGGCCGGCGAAAAAGGGACTGCGTGGGAGCAGGCAGACCCGCTGGCAGCCAAGCTGGGCTGGAAGCTCCAGCCAAAGGACTGAGGGATTGAATGTTTGTCTTCCAGTTCAAATCCCAGCAGCCGGCCCCCTTCCCGGTTTTGCCGACAGCATTCTCGCTTACCCTTGAGCGCACGGGCGAAGCAATCAGAACCCTGACGCAGGAGAATTATGCCTCCACGCTGCAGACATTTCTCGCCTCTCTGCACAATTCCAGCGACGCGCAGAAGGCGGCTTTCTGCGACCTTTTGCTCCAGCTGAACTCTTCGCTTTCCATGCTGGGCCCAATCGGCCGCACCGAACTGCAGCGCTCGTTCATGTACGAGCTGGCGTCCGCGGTGGCGCCCGCATGGGCCGCGCGCGAAGCCAAAAACGATTATGCCGCCCTCAAAGACGACGCCTCGAAGGACGCGTTCCGCAAAAAGTACGGCTATTATGACCAGCGGAGCCGCAAATACAACATACACCACGACCAGTACAACAACTGCAGGCACTATGTTTTGAAAAAATATTATGCAGTGCTCAAGGAATTCCTCTCCTCGGAGGCGAGCCTGCCGCTCGGGCCCGACAGTTTCACAATCCGCAAAAAAGACTTCTACGGCAGGCCCAAGAACTTCGACTACCAGTCAAATGTTCCCGACGCTCCGGTTCAGTGCTTCCAGCAGACAAAATGGGAAAGCATGAGCCAGCCGGAGAAGGAGTTTTACCTGACAGGCCAGGGCGTGGCATATGTTGCCTACACCTTCCCGGCCCGCTCAACCAAAAAAATCCTTGCATTTCTGCAGGCAGGAGATTTGGTGAGCGCGAATGTGAGCATACACACCGGCAACGGCCATGTCGGCATCTACGACGGCAACGGCAATGTGGTCAACACCGGCAGCCCGCTCTATGATGAAAAACTCAAGAAATTCGCCCGCAAGTCGGGGGTAATCACCGTGCGCAGGCTTGTTTCCAGAACTTCCACCTCAATTTCAGCCCTGCCCCTGATGGAGGAGCAGAATCCATGGACTCAGCCAATCAGCTTCACTGTTTCGAAACAAAAATAAAGAAAAAAGTCCAAACAAAAAACAAGCGTGATTTGATGCGTTCCGCTGTCCGCGCGTCCGAACGTTTCCACAGCCACGAGGACTGGCTCAACACTTATCTGCATTTTTCATTTGCCCAGTACTACGACCGCGCAAACATGGGCTGGGGGCATTTGCGCGTGTTCAACGACGACCGCATAGCCGTGGGCGGCAAATTCGATTTGCATCCGCACGCCAACTACGAAATAATGACTGTGATGCTGGAGGGCGGGCTGGAGCACACCGACAGCGCCGGCCACACCGGCATTCTCGGCCCGAATGATGTGCAGGCCATGAGCGCGGCTTCGGGTGTTATGCACTCGGAAGCCCAAGCCGGCGCAAAGCCGGTTCATTCGCTTCAAATCTGGATTGAGCCGCTAAAGCGGGGCGGAACTCCAACGTGGGCCAGCCATTCGTTCAATCCCAATGATTTCCAGAATCGCTTATGCCCGCTTGTCTCGGGAATTGAGAAACAGAAAGCCCCGCTGAAAATAAGGCAGGCGGCTGCAGTCTATCGGGCGCGTCTTGACAAAAACAAATCAATTTCACATTCTTTATCCGGCTCGCACGCATTTGTCTATGTTGTTTCTGGAAAACTGAAAATCGGAGCCGACACTCTTGAAGCTGCCGACTCGATGAAAATAAAAGACGAAAAGAAAATCGAATTCGAAGCAACAGCTTCGGATTCTGCAGATTTCATTTTGATTGAGCTGCCCTGATTTTATTTTTTCTCACTTCTTCTTCAAATAAGCGCCCAGATATTTTCCAGTGTAGCTGTCCGAATTCTTGGCCACCTCTTCAGGCGTGCCTGTGGCGATAATCTTGCCCCCGTCATCTCCGCCCTCGGGCCCCAAGTCAATCAAATGGTCTGCGGTTTTCACCACATCCAAGTTATGCTCAATCACAATCACGGTGTTGCCCTTTTCCACCAGCCTGTTCAGCACTTCAAGAAGTTTAGACACGTCGTGGAAGTGCAGGCCGGTTGTGGGCTCGTCAAGAATGTAAACCGTTTTGCCGGAATCGCGCTTGCTCAATTCGGCGGCAAGTTTCACGCGCTGCGCCTCGCCTCCAGACAATGTTGTGGCAGACTGGCCCAGTTTGATATAGCCCAGGCCCACATCATAAAGCGTCTGCAGCTTGTTTTGAACGGTCGGTATGTTGACAAAGAAGGTGAGCGCCTCCTCCACAGTCATTTCAAGCACGTCGGCAATGTTCTTGTTTTTGTAGCGGGCGGAAAGCGTTTCCTTGTCATACCTTCTTCCCTTGCATTCGTCGCACGGCACATAAACGTCGGGCAAAAAGTGCATTTCAATTCTGATAAGCCCGTCGCCCTCGCAATTCATGCACCGCCCGCCGGGCACGTTGAAAGAGAAGCGGCCCGGCTGCCAGCCGCGCGAGCGCGAAACCGACAGCTTGGAGAAAAGCTCGCGAATCGGCGTGAATGCGCCGATATATGTTATGGGGTTTGAGCGGGGCGTGCGGCCGATTGGCGACTGGTCTATGTCTATCACGCCGTCAATCTGCTCAAGGCCCTCAAGCGACTCGTGCGAGCCCACGGAAACTTTTGCAGTTCCAAAGCGCATGCGAAGCGCGGGATAAAGCGTTTCGGAAATAAGCGAGGATTTGCCCGAGCCCGACACTCCCGTTATGCCCACAAAGCAGCCAAGCGGGAAGCGCGCCGTGATGTTGGAAAGATTGTTGTGCCTGCAATTGCGCAGCACCATCCATCCTTTCGGCGCGCGCCTGCGCGCAGGCAGGGCGATTTTCCTCTCGCCGCGCAAATATGCGCCCGTAATCGAGCGCTTGCAGTTCATGATGTCTTCCAGCTCTCCCGAAGCCACCACTTCGCCGCCATGCACTCCTGCCCCCGGCCCGACATCAACCAGATGGTCAGCCTCGCGCATGGTGTCCTCGTCATGCTCCACAACAATGAGGGTGTTGCCCAAATCGCGCAAAGCCTTGAGAGTGGAAAGCAGTTTCGAATTGTCGCGCTGGTGCAAACCAATCGAAGGTTCGTCCAGCACATAGAGCACGCCGGTGAGATTTGCCCCGATTTGTGTTGCAAGGCGTATGCGCTGGCCCTCTCCACCCGACAGCGAGCCGCTGGCTCTGTCAAGCGTGAGATAAGTCAGCCCAACGTTGATGAGGAAGTCAAGGCGGTTGCGCACCTCTTTGAGGACCGGCTTTGCAATGTAATTCTCGGCCGGC
>JAKAJC010000008.1 GCA_021814005.1 Microcaldota archaeon | reverse complement strand
GCCGGCGAGGAATTGAAGAGCGCGTTGAGTTTGGCCAAGAGTTTTGGCGATGAGCCGATATCCTGTATGTCGGACTCGAATGCTTCGAAAAACAGGTCTTTGAAAAGCAGTGCGAAGGCGCGCGCGCCCGCCCGGACGGAATACTTTGTGAGAAGGGCGTCAGTCTTCTTGTCAATGTCATGGAACATGAGGCTTTCGAACTTTGACAGATTCGAGGAGTTGTACCAGGAATTCCACATGTTCTTGTCCATCTGCACGCGCTTTTCATAGGTCAGCGCGTTTGCCGTGGAAAGTTTGTTTTCCTTGTCCGCCTGGGTAATCTTCGTGGGCTTGATGCCCTTGCCGCCTGAATAAGCTACAATGACTTTCTGCTTGAGAGAAGGGGTATCGGCCGCGATGGTTGCTGAAAGAGTGTTTTTTATGCTGTCTTTCTTTGGCACCGGAGTTTGAAGCGACATGGAACTATTTTCCGGCGCGTGTTTATTAATCTCTTGCCCGCCCCGCCCGCAGCCGTAATAGAAGAATGCTGAAACGAAAATGGCGGGAAGCAGAACTTTTTTGGCACCAGGCGCTACAAAAGATTTCAAAAAAGCCATTTTCTCATCCAGCAAAAATGCTGGCGGCCCAGCCTTTTTATCCTTCCGCCGCGAAATAGCCGCCATGTGGCTCACCACCTCCAAAAACGCGCCGAAAGAAGTGAAAAAAGCTGCTCTCGCCCTTGCGGACGCGCTGCCGGACGCGACATTCATGCCCCGCGGCGAGACAAGGCTTGAGCGGCTTGATGAGAGGGCGAAAAGAGCCGGTGAGAAAACATTGCTCGTGGTGATGGTGGCTGACGCTCCGTCACTTTTCTCACTTCGCTCCCGCCATCTCGCGGTTGAAGAAAACGGAAAGGAAATTTGGATGTGGGATTCGCGCATGTTCGAA
Source organism: Microcaldota archaeon (assembly GCA_021814005.1). Taxonomy (GTDB): domain Archaea; phylum Micrarchaeota; class Micrarchaeia; order Anstonellales; family Anstonellaceae; genus CAIXYX01. Next base: position 43,717 of record JAKAJC010000008.1, on the reverse strand, counting down.
GTGCGCGGCATCAAATCCGGCGCGAGAGCGGCTGATGTTTTGGGAGAAGATGCCTACGTGTTCGTGGCAGCAAAAAAGAATGACGAAGAGGCCGCCATTCTCGCATTTCTTGGCCTTGAAAACCATCCGCTTGCCGAATTTTCTGACGAGCCTATAGAAGTGGAAGTCGAGGCCAAAAAAACAAAAAAGAAAAATGAAAATGCGCTGAAGCTTTCGGCCGCAAAACAGCTGCTGCTTTCTCTCGAATATTGCTGGGTGAAATGATGGAATTCGAATTTGGCACTCATGAGGCGGCCCTCTCGGCCGCGCCGGTGCTGCAAACCCAGCTGGAACAGATTGCCGGCAGCAAAGTGGGCGCAAAGGCCGATGGCTCGCGCGTTCTGCTCTCATTGCCGCCTCTTTCGGCGCAGAAAAAGAAGGTTGCGGTTTACACGGCCAAAAGGCTGGCTGAACTGATGCGCAGTCTGGAGCGGGCCTGATGCGAGGTCTGCAGGGTTTATAACCTTCTTTGCGGAAAGCATCCCGTCGAATATAATCATCACATAAAACGAAGGTGTATTTTCATGGCTGAACCAATACGCGACCCCCAAAAGCTCCAGTCCCAGGTGGACGAATTCCAGAATTTGCAGCGCCAGCTGCAGATGGTCAGCATGCAGCGCCAGCAGGTGTCCATGCAGGTCGAGGAAATGAAGATGGCCAACGAGGAGCTCAAGAACGCCTCGGGAAAAATCTACAAGGCGGTCGGCAACCTTCTTATCGAGACAAGCGCGGCCGCGGCTAAAAAGGATTTGAGCGAGAAAATCGAGACTTTTGAAGTGAGGGCCGGCTCTCTGGGCAAGCAGGAGGACAAGCTGCGGGCCAAATCCGAGGAGCTGCGCTCCATGCTCGAAAAGGCGCTGGCGACATCACAGCGCGGCGCGGCAGAAGCTTCGGGCTAGGGCTAAAACAAAAGCATGCATCTTTCGGCCAGTTCGCCAATTCAGGGTGACCTTACCCAGTTCAAGCGCTTCATCGCGTCTGTTGAATAGACGCCGGCAGATTTCGAAGAGTTGTAGTCTCCGAACACCAGTTGTATCTGCGACTCGCTCATCTTGTCGGGCGGGCAGGTTATGTGGTTGTCCAGCATTTTGCGCACAAGCACCCACGAGGCCATCTCGACCGCGTCAGGGCTGCAAAGAGTCTGGTAATAGCGGCTTTTGGGATTTGTGTCGAATTCGAGTTTTTTCCATCCGCGCCCTTTTTTGCGGTTGGTTTCGTAATACTGGCCCAAGTGAATGTCAAAGGGTTTCAGCCCCCACTTCTTCATTTGTGCGTTGACCTCGTTCATGCGAATCTGCCTGTGGGTGTTGACATCGATTTGGCACATGTCGTCGATTGAACTCTTGTTTATCTGGAAAAGGCCCATGTCCTGATTGCTTATCAAATCCTTTTTCCAGTTGCTCTCCTTGCTGACTATGACTTCCATCATGTTTGGAGAAATGCGGCGCGCCTCGGCGTTGAGATAGAAGCGGGCCAGCAGGGCGGCCACATAATTCGGCGGCACGGCCTTGTTCGGGCCCCAGTTGCCGTTGCGGTCTGACTCGATTTTGGCAAAATCCTTGCAGATATCGTTCCAATGCTCCCGCAAGATGGAAAGAACCTGCTCCGGAGACATCTTGAGCGTGTGTTTTGCATAATAGCTCACTCCGGAATGGGTAGCGAGCAAGAACGGCGTAAAGCCGAGCTTTTCGAGTGAAACCGACGGGCCGCTCTTGTTTGCTTTTGAAGATGAAACTTCGGTGTTCGCAGTTTGGTTTTTTTGTTTTGTTTTTTTGGAAGCTGATTTCTGCTGGCTTGCGTGCTTCGAGAGCTGTGACTGCTCGGCTCTTGCGTGGCCATAAATCTTGGATTTTGTTTTTTTCTCAAGAGCGCCCAGCAGCTCGACTTTTTGTTTTATTGAAAGAGTGCCGTCGCCCACGATTGTGTTGACAACCACCTGCGGGTCAGCCGAATAGAGTATGGCGGCGCGCTCGGACAGCCGGTGTGAGAACGAGCCGTTGATGGCGGCGGCAAGCTCGCTCACGTGCTTGTCCATTGACAGCGAGCCGGGAGTGTGGATGATGCCGTAGACGCGCTGGCCTGTCTCGGCGTCGCGGTAGAGCTGGGCAACTCCCTCGATTTTCTGGCTCTGGAAATAGATTACCCATTTGGAAAGCTCCTCAACCTTTTCCCATACGTGCACAGGCTTGTCGATGATTTGCTTTATGCGCACGCCGGCCTGCGCCTCGAAAAACGGAATGGCCAGATCGGGGCGTTTTTGATGAAGATACTGGGTGCCCATGGCGCCAAGGCGGTTGATTTGCTCCTCTGGCGTCGGAATGAAGTTGAGCATGTCGCCCGCAATCTGGTATGAAAAGTGGATGTCAAATGACTGATTGGCGTTCTTGACGGGGGGTTTGTTGACGGGCGCCATCGAGATAGGTTGGGGAACCGAAGAATTTAAAGCATGGCGAACAAGGCAGTGGCATGCGAGCGCAAAAAAGGCCGAAAAAGAGGAGCCAGTCCTTGGTTTATCAGCCGCCCCGCCAGCTTGTGAGCGCAATGAAATCGCTGAAGGGGCCGATTATCATCACGTTTCACTCGCTGGGCGACACCGACGCGGTTGCCGGCGCATTTGCGCTGGCCGAGCATTTGGGGCCGCGCGCAATTGTCGCATGGCCAGACCGCACTAATTCTGAGAGCAGAAGGCTGTTTAGAGATGAAATTGAGCGGCCGGAAAAGTTCATGTCTTTCGAGGCTGCGCGGCAGAAATGGCCCGACGCCCCAATCGTGCTTCTTGACGCAAACGACCGCTCAATCTTGCCGCAGTTTGAAAAAAGAGAAAAAGTTTTCATGCTCATAGACCACCACGCGCTCTCGTCAAATTCCATTCGCGCCAAAATTGAGTGGGTGGAACCCCAGGCAGCATCCGCGTGCGAGCTGATTGCCGCCCTTATTCCCAGCCCCTCGCCGCAGGCGGCAGGCTGGCTGGCGCTTGGAATTCTTTCAGATTCGGCCCGCCTGCTGCGCGCCGATGCGCGCACATTCGGAACGCTTGCCGGTTTGCTTGAGCGCGCGGATTCTGATTATGAGCAGTTGGTAAACAGCCTGAGCCAGCCGCAGAATGCACAGAGCCGCGCAGCGGTGCTGGAGGGCCTGAGGCAGGCAGTGTGGAAACTTGACGGCGAATGGCTTCTTGCCTCCGCAGCCGTATCTTCGCATGAATCCCATGTTGCAGACGCATTAATCAGCGCGGGCGCCGACGTTGCGTTTGCGGGCACTGCAGACAAAAAAGGAACCCGCATCTCGGCACGCATCCGCCCAAGCTTGGCTGACAAAGTGGACCTGCCGGCAATTATGGAAAATGTGGGACGCAGACTCGGCGGAATGGGCGGCGGGCATCCGGCCGCCGCGGGAGCGAGCGGGCCCGACGGCGCAAAACTTGACGAGGCAATTTCTCTGGCTCTGCGCCTTGCGTCAGAAAATCTAAGGCGCTAGACGGCCAAAAAGCGCATTTGCGCTAAAGAGCGCCTTTGCAAAAGTATAATAGGCTCTGCCCCTCAATTTGGTTTCGGGTTGTGATTGTATGAGCGTCACTGTAGTTGTAGGAGGCCAGTATGGCGACGAGGGCAAGGGCAAGATTATTTCCTATCTCGCCCTTCATGACAAGCCCGATGTCATCGCGCGCGGCGGCGGCGGACCGAACGCCGGGCACAGCGTGGAGCACGGGAGCAAGAAATATTCCATTCGTTTAGTTCCTTCAGGTTTTGTGAATCAGCAGTCAAAACTCGCCATCGGCGCCGGAGTGTTGGTGGACGCGGGAGTGTTTTTGCGCGAAGTGGAAACTTTCGGCCTCGGCTCGCGCTGCATAATTGACAGGCGCGCCACGCTCATTACGCAGGAAATGAAAGATGCCGACGCAGCTTCTGAAACAGCCAAGAAAATCGGCACAACCAAGACGGGCATGGGCCCGGCACAGGCGGCACGCGCCTCGCGCACTGCGCCAACAGTAGAATCCGAACCCCGCCTCAAAAAATATCTCGGAGATGTTCCGGCCCTTGTGAATTCGGCCAAAAACGTTCTTGTCGAGGGCAGTCAGGGATTCATGCTCTCCAATCTGTACGGCACTTATCCGTTTGTGACAAGCAAAGATGTGAGCGCGTCCACCATTTGCGCCGAAGTGGGCCTTGGCCCGCGCTCGGTGAAAGACGTGATTATGGTAATCAAGGCATACACCACCCGCGTGGGTTCTGGCCCCATGCCGGGAGAATTAAGCGTTGCAGACGCCGAGAAGAGGGGCATGCAGGAATACGGAACAGTAACCGGGCGGCCCCGGCGCACAAATCCAGACCTGATTTGGGACGAGCTGCGCTTTTCCGCGCAGGTCAATTCAGCAAGCTTTATCGCGCTTACAAAACTGGACGTGAAATTCCCCGCGTGCGCCAAGAAAAAGGAATATGACGAGCTGCCGCTTGAGGCCAAGAATTTTGTGAAGCAAATCGAAAATGAGGTCGGAGTGAAAGTTGGGCTGATTGGCACAGGGCCCGACGCCGACGACATAATCGATCGGCGCGAGCAGGACGAATAGGCTAAAAGAAAAGACAAGCCCCCGACGAGGATTGAACTCGTGACCTCGTGCTTACCATGCACGCGCTCTACCGCTGAGCTACAGGGGCAATAAGGATTTGCTTAATTCAAATGCGCCACCAACACTTTTAAACCGTTAGTCCGTCGTATCGGCTATGCGTCCCTACAAGGAGACTCCGAGTTGGGGAAAGTCCGAGCCGCTCAAATTCAACTGGTCGCGCCTGGGCCTCGTAATCGTGCTCATGCTGTGGGCTCTGCTTACATTGTGGCTTTTGGCTTATTATTTTGAAAGCATCGGCCTTATCGGCGAAGCGGCCGGAGCGGGCCCCGGAGGGCATATGCGCATGGACTTCTCCGAAGCAAAAGACATGGGCTTGGGAATGTTATCCACCACCTCAGCTGGGGCGGCAGACAATGCATTGACACAGCTCTTCGGCCTGCGCCAGAGCGCCAAAAACGGCACCATTGCCGACACGGCAACGCGCATAAATGCAGTGCGCACAAGCCTGCAGACAAGCGACAACGAGGCTTATCGAATGACATGGACGCCGGTGCTTTCCTGCGCCACATCAGGCTGCGACAACCGCATCTATATACAGACTGCCGGGCTGCTGGCGGCGCGCCAGCCGCGCCTCGCCGGCAATGCGATATCGATTGAGGCGTCATACTGGTATTCTGCGCTCGAGGCCGGAGATGACACGTCGGCCGCAACAGCGGTGGCAAAAATCGACCGCCTTGTAAAAGCATATGGCAACTCTTCGCTTTCGGCGCGCTGGTCGCGGCTGCAGGACTGCGCAGGCACATGCCCGATTTTCGAGGAGCTTCTTCTTGACTTCATGGCCGAGGCGGCCAGAATTTGAATTGAGCTGCACGGAGCCGAGCAGATTTCTTTTCCGGCGGCTGATTTTCTTTTCCGTCGATTGGCGAAGGAATGGCATTAAAATATCGGCCCTGCAACGCATTATCTATTACACCAGACGGAGGCATTGCATGAAAAAAATCCTTATCATCGGCGCAAACGGGCAAATCGGCTCCGAGCTTATCGCAGCGCTGCGCATCAAATACGGCCAGCAAAATGTTGTTGGCATGGATTTGCGCGAGCCGGCGGAAGAGCAGAAAAAGGCGGGCCCGTGGGAATTGGGTGACGCCACCAAGCGCGAGTCGATTGAGGGCATTGTCAAAAAGCACCAAATCGACACCGTGTTTCATCTGGCCGCCCTTCTTTCGGCCACCGGCGAGAAAGACCCAGATTTGTGCTGGCGGCTTAACATGGATTCTTTGCGCCATGTGCTTGAACTGGCCAAAGAGCACAAATTGTCTGTCTTCTGGCCCTCATCTATTGCCGCTTTTGGGCCCACCACTCCGCGCGTGAAGACTCCGCAGTATACGACATTGGAGCCGACCACGATGTATGGCGTGACCAAGGTTGCCGGCGAGCTTTTGTGCCAGTATTACCATCACCGCTGGAATGTTGACGTTCGCTCTGTGCGCTATCCGGGCCTGATTTCGTGGAAAACCCCGCCCGGCGGCGGCACGACAGATTATGCTGTTGCCATATTCTACGACGCGCTGCAGAAGGGCTCTTACGAATGCTTTGTGGGCCCAGACACCGTACTGCCCATGATGTATATGCCCGACGCAATCCGCGGCACCATTGAACTGATGGAGGCGCCGGCAGAGAAAATCAAGGTGCGCACCGCCTACAACTTGGCCGCCATTTCATTCTCGGCCAAAGAGCTCGCTGCTGTTGTGGCAAAAAAGGTGAAAGGGTTTTCGTGCACGTATAAGCCCGACCAGAGGCAGAAGATTGCCGATTCGTGGCCCCAGTCAATCGACGATTCCGTCGCGCGCAAAGACTGGAGCTGGAAGCACGAATACGGGCTTGAGAAGATGGCGGATGACATGCTGCTGAACTTGAGAAACAAGTTCGGAAAATAAAGAGCCCGGCCATTTCCGCCGTAGCGGCAGCGCTTGAACACCGGAGTCGTTCTTTTGGCTTATTTGCCGCAGAGGTTGAAAATGCTTAATTCCAGCTTCTTGTTTTTCTCCAATTTCTGCGCGATTTCCTCAAGCACAAGCTTCTTTATGCGGAGATACTCCTCCTTTGGATATTGATGGTTGAATATCGCATAGCGCAATGCCTTTGCATTGGTGCAAAACATGCACTCTGAGCAAGCATCGCAGTTGTGGCAGAAATAGGAGTCAGAGCAGTTGGAGGAATGGGACACTTCAACGCAGCGGGTCAGGTTTACTGAATTATAGCATTTGATGCAGAATTTGGAGGAAAACACTGTGTCCACGCCAAACATGTATTCTGAATCACGTGGCCAGAATGAGTAGGCGCAAAATTTGCAATTCACAAATGAGCATGCCCGATAGCAGTAGCTTGAGTTGATGTAAAGGCTGCATTCCTCAACCTCGACATTCTGCCCAGTGATTGCATCCGAGGTATGGTGGCGCAATGGCTCAAGCAGCTTTGCTGCATTGGAAAGATTGAGGCTGAGAGCATCAGATTCGCTCAGTGAATGCTTGCCAAGCTCAAGCGCCTCAGATTGTTTAACAGCCCTTTTGCTTGCAGGGGCATAGAATGAGAGTGGCGGGTCGTAAACCATCTGGCTGCTTACCGCCGATTTGTGTTTTTTGGCTGGGCGCAGGTTGGTTTGCAGCCAATCCTCGTAGTTTTCCAAGCCAGAGAGGGTTTTGCCCAATACCACCTTTGTGGCGGCTTCAAATGCTTGCTCAATCGCTTTCCCCATATCAGGCACCCAAAATGTCGATTATTGATGGAAGGCTTTTCTTGGACTTCAATTCGTCTCGTATCTGCGAGAGGAGCCTGCCCTTGTAATCAGAGTATTTCTCCTTGCTGAATTGCGCATTGCCGATAAGACGTGTTGAATTCTTGCGGTTGAAAGAAAAGATGCAGTCTGAGCAGCCTTCCATGCCTACGCTGTAATAGATGTCTGAAGAAGACCAGACGTTGAGTGTTTCCATGCAGCGCGTCTCCTGATAGGTTTCATAGCAGTTGATTAGGTATTTCGAGGTGCTTGCCCAATTCACCCCGAACATGAATTCGGATGAGCGGCACATGGAGCAGTATGCCATGAATTTCGCGCCCCAGATTTGAGAGGATTTGAACACCACTTGGGAGTCTATCACATTGTCTGAGTCGAAAATCTCCTGGCTGTTGCCGGTTATCTGGTTCCCGGAATAGCAGAAATGCTCGGAAATTGAATCAAGGATGGAGTCAATATCTTTCACTTGATTCAAATCAAGCTTGAACGAGGAGATTTTCTTGTTATATGCCTCAAGCTCCTCGTTGGAAATGAATTTGGCTGATTTTGAGAATGAGGGCAAAGACACGGTCACTTTCTTTCCTGAAAGCAATGACTTTCGCTCATAGATTGGCTCAACATAGTTTGTGAGGTATTTCTCATAGTCCTCGAGCTCGCCAACCTCGCCGCCAAGCAGAATGCTGCAGGTGGATTTCCATGCTTCGTTGATGTTCATTTCTTGCACCCTAGATTGAAGATATTGACATCAAGCTTCTTGTCTTTCTCAAGCCTCTGGAAAATATCGCCAAGCATGAGTTTCTTGAGCCGCAAATACTCCTCCTTGGGATATTGCACATTGCCAATCGCGTATTTGAGGGCTTTCACATTGAAGCAAAACATGCATTCTGCGCAATTCTCTATGTTGTGCGAGAAATAGCAGTCTGAGCAGTTGCTGCAGGAATCAAGCTCAAAGCATCTGCTAAGCTTTGTGGAGTAATAGCACCGAATGCAGGAGCTCGAGCTGAACAGAGTGTCTGAGCCAAAGCAGCTCTCTGATGACTTTGGCCAGAAGCAATAGCCGCATTTTTTCGAGTAGATTGCCCCCGCCACGCGATAGCAGTCCACTGCGTCTATGTATATGTTGCAGTCCGTGAGATTGGACTTGCTGCCTTCACTCCATTCAGATGCAATATACACGAGCTTTCCGATTTTCTTGTGCGCATTGTTCAAATCAAGTGAGAGAGCATCCTCTTTGCTCAACGAGAGCCGCTCGCCCAAAAAATATGCCTCCTCAAGGCTCACCATGCGCTCATGGGGAAGGATATTGTAATTGCTGTAATGGGTAAGGGCGATGCGCCTGCCGCTGAGGCATGAGTTTAGGAATTCGGTCGGGTGGATATAAGCCCCAAGCCATGATGAATAGGTATCCAATCCGCCGCTCAATTGAAAACCAAACAAAATCTTTGAGGTTGACTTGAACGCTTCCTCAACAACTGATTTGTCGGTTTTCTCCTCAGGCGCAGCCGGCATCTGCGGCAAAGCCTCCTTTTGCATTGAGCTCCTCGAAATCAGGTCGAACATGGATGGGGCGCTGCCGCTTTCCTTCAATTGCTTTACTGCCTGGCTAATCACTTTCTTCTTGATTGTCTCGTATTCGCCCTTGCTTACCTGCACGTTTCCCACGCAATAGCGCTTGTTGCGAAGATTAAAGCAGAAGATGCAGTCCTGGCAGTTCCTCAGGCCAAATGAATAATAGCAGTCAGAGCAGGACTGGCTCATCCAAAGCTCGAACGAGCGCGAATCGCGCGTGGTCTCGTGGCAGCGGATGCATGAGCGGCTCTCGGCAACCGCATTGCCGCCAAAGCAGTCCTCGCATTCCCTGCCCAGTGTGCAATGCACAAGGTATTTTGAGTTGCCTATTTGGGTGCAGTTGAGAAGATAGTGGCAATCCATTATGTTGGAGCTTCCGGCAACATTGCCTGAATTTCCGATTACAACATTACCGCAATAGTAGGCAACGCCATTTGTGAGCTTTGCAATGGACTCCAGGCTTTTTGCTCCACTTAGGTCTATTTTTTCAGGACGTGAATCGTAATTTATCTCATCAAGAGAAATCCATTTTGAGTCTTTTGCATAGAAATCCAGAAGATAGGAAACAGGCTTGCCTGAGATTGAGGATTTCTTCATTATGATTGGGTTTGTGTGCAATGAAATTGAGCCAAGATGCTGCCTTAAGCTGCCGATTTCCTCGCCAAGCACGGTCTTGCACGTGCTTTTCCATCTTGATTCAAGGGTTTGCTCAGGCTCGCTCATATTTTGCACCCTAAGTTGAAAATGCTTAATTCAAGCTTCTTGTTTTTCTCAAGCTTTGCCGCAATCTCCGCAAGAACAAGCTTCTTGATGCGAAGATATTCCTCTTTCGGATATTCTACGTTTCCGATGGCATATCTCTTTGCCTTCACATTAAAGCAGAACATGCACTCCTGGCAATTTTCGACGTTGTGGCAGAAGTAGCAGTCAGAGCAATCGGTGGAATGGCTCACCTCAAAGCAGCGGGAAAGGTTGATTGAGTTGTAGCATTTCATTGAGAATTTCGAGGCGATTGCGGTGTCGCAGCCGAATGTATGGTCCGCTTCCCTTGGCCAGAAGCAATAGCCGCAATATTTTCCATAAGCAATTGTGGAGCTGCGATAGCAATAACGAGAATAGCCGTATTGGGCACATTCCTCCATCCCAATGTTGTCCCCGACTATCGCGTCAGGGCCGTAGTATTTGATAGGCTCAAGAAGCTTGGAGGCGTTGTGGGCATCAAGCTTTTTGGCATCAGCAAGAGGCAATTGTTTTTTTCCAGCCTCAAGCGCCTCAGTTAGAGTAACCATCCTTTTTTTGGTGTTTGCGAACACAACCACATTGGCGGCTATTATGGTCTTGCCGCTCAATGCGGATTCTTGGGAAAAGTTCTTCCTGACATTCTCCAATAGCCAAGCTTCATAGTTTTGGATTCCGGCAAGCTCTTTGCCGAAAATGATTTTGGAAGTCGATTTGAATGCATCTTCAATCTCAATTCCCATGCTAACCACTCAAAATGTCGATTATCATCGGCAAAGATTTCTTTGATTGCAGCTCGTCCTTGAGCTGGGCGACAAGGTTTCCCTTGAGCTTGTTGTATTCTTCTTGCGAAAACTGGGCATTTCCAATCAGGTTGCTGCGGTTTCGCTGGTTGAAGGAGAAGAGGCAGTTGGCGCACCCCTCCAGGTTTGCGCTATAATAGCAGTCGCTTGAGAGAAAGCACCTAAGCGTTTCCATGCTTCGCACAAGCTTGTGGGTGTAATGCGATTTTATGCAGTATTTTGACTCACCTAAGAAATTTGAGCCGAACATGTATTCGTCATTGCGGCTAAGGTTGCAATAGGCAATGTATTTGCTTTCATACACTTCTGAGGAATTGAGCACATAGGATGAGCTTTCGCACAAATCAGAGTTTTTTACTTCCCTGCTGTTTCCGATGATGTGGTTTCCGGAATAGATGAAATTTTCAGAAACTGCGGAAATGATGGAATCGATGTCTTTTACATCGTTTATCGAGAGTTTTGCCTTGCTTGCCCGCTTGGCGTATTCCCCCTGCTCATTGTTTGACATGAATCTTGCCCCTTTGCAGAAATTTGGGTTTGAGACCGCGACATTGGCTTGGGACAGGATTGATTTTTTCAGATAAATCGGCTCAACCTGGCTTGAGAGATATTTTTCATACTGAGCCATATCGCCTATTTCTCCGCCCAGCAATACCTTGCAGGTCTCCTTCCATGCATCGTTGATGTCCATCCTAATCAACCGCCTGCCCTGCACCTAGGTTGTAGATGCTCAAGTCAAGCTTCTTGTCTTTCTCTAATTTCGCAACAATTTCGGCAAGAACAAGCTTCTTTATTTTCAAGTATTCCTCTTTTGGAAGCTGCACGTTGCCAATTGCATAACGCAAGCCCTTTGCGTTGAAGCAGAACATGCACTCCTCGCAGTTTTCGGCATTGTGGCAGAAATAGCAGTCGGACGAGCTTGTGCAGCTGTCGCACTCAAAGCATCTCTTGATGTTCACCGACTCGTAGCAGTTTATGCAGAACGAGCTTTTCTTGACTGCATCAAAGCCGAACAGTGCCTCTGAATGGCGGGGCCACATGCCGATTGCGCAGTTCTTGGCAAACACGGTTGCAATTGCCTTGTAGCAGTTGGATGCGTCCATTGCCTGAGGGCATTGGATGATGTTTGAGCGGGTGCCTGCGTAATATTCTGGGGAAAAGAATGCTATTTTGCCCAAGATATGCTTCAGGCTATCGAAGCTGGATGCTGCTGCCTCCTCATGCGAAAGCTTGAGCTTGTCCGCAAGAAAGAACGCCTCATTTGCCTTCACAAGCCTGTCCTTTGGCATAAGGGCTGCATTGCAGTAATCGCCGCGGTAAACAGTTTTTTTGCTTAATGCTGATGGGAATTTCTCGATTGCGCGCTTTTTTTGCAACAGCCATTGCTCGTAGGCTAAAAGCCCGCCGGAAAGCTCTTTTCCAAGCACAAGCTTTGATGCCTGATTAAATGATTCGAGGATTGGCGCCATGTTTTCGCCATCGTTTGCATCGTCTGGGGGAAGCTGGATGCCTGAAAGGTCGAGCTTGGCGTTTTTGGAAATCTCCACGAGGGACGGAAGCCTGCCGTTCTTCTCAAGCTCGGCTGCCATCTGCGAGAGAAGCCTTTTCTTTGCCTCATTGCATTCGGCAGGGGTGAGCTGAACGTTTCCGATGCAATGCCTCTTGTTTTTGAGATGAAAGCAGAACATGCAGTCTGAGCAGTTGTTAAGCCCGATTGAATAGTAGCAGTCTGAGCAGGACTGGCTCCACCAAAGCTCGAAGCAGCGCTTGTAGTTGTATGTCTCAGGGCATTTGATGCATAATGCGCTGTCCCCAAGCCCGTTGCAGCCAAAGCAGTCCTCCGAGCCCACGCCGCCGAAATTGCAAAATGCGCAGTATTTTGATTCGTAAAAACGGGAGCAGTTGGACATGTAGAAGCTTGAGTCTATGTTCGAGCTTTTCTCAATCTGCCCGGACTGGCCCGAGATTATGTTGCCGCAGTAATACAGCCGGTCGTTTATCTGCGAAAGGATGGAGCTTATTCCAGTGATTTTTTCGGTGTCAAGGGCATTTTTTTTGTTGAAATCTATTTCGTCAAAAGAGATGAAACGCGCGTTGTGGTTGAAGTTTCGGATTGCAAACGAGACCGGTTTGCCTGAAAGGGCGGATTTTTTGTGGAAAACAGGCTCGATGTGCTCGATTAGCCATGGCTCGTACTTTGAGAGGCTCCCGACATCCTTGCCAAAGAGCACTTTGCAGGCGCCACGAAAGCGCTTGTCCAATGAATCATAAGGTTCGCTCATTTTCTTCCCCAATAAACATATTTTTATACTTCTATAAACAATACAAACGTTTCCCAGTCATTTTATTAAATACTTTCAGGTAAATTTTTTCGGAAAGATACAAATCTTTATTAATTTTGAATTATTATCTATTTTATGCCTGAGAAGATAACCAAAAAAGACCTTGATATCCTCGGAAAGCTCGAGGAAAATGCAAGAATTCCCCTAAAGGCGATTGCAAAGGCTGTGCACATGTCGCCTGAGGCCGTGAGCTACAGAATTTCAAGGCTTGAGAAGGCGGGATGCATAATCAGGTATCATACGATTACAAACTACTTCAAGCTGGGATTTTACAAATACAAGCTTTACATGAGGCTGAAGGCGCCAAAGCCAGCGCTTGTGGACGAGATTTGCAGCTATTTCAAGGAGCACAAGAAAACCGAGTGGGTGGCGCACACGGCAGGCAGGTGGGACGTGATTGCGGCCTTCCTTATCCGCACGCCGTCTGAATTTGCTGACGAGATTGAAAAATTCATGGAAAAATACTCGGAAGTTGTTTTGGAGAGGGCGGTGACGCAGACTTTGTATCTTGCGCACCAGCCAAGAGGAAGCGTTGTGGAGAGCGAGGCGAAATCCATTGTTTATCATACATTGACGGACAAGCCAAGGCCTGCGGACGAGCTTGACATGAAGATTTTGAGGGCGATTGCAAACAATGCCCGCGCGCCTGTGAAAACGATAGCAAAGGCGATTGGCTCCACCCCAAGAAAGGTTGCTTACAGGATGAAGCAGTTGGAAGATGACGAAGTGATTCTTGCATACAAGGCGCACATAAATGTGAGGGCTTTTGGAAGAAGCTTCAACAAGCTTATTCTTTATTTGAAGTCGATGGACAGCGAGAAGAGGGAGAAATTCATCAAATTCTGCGGGGCAATGCCCAACGTGGTGTGGCCGCAGAAGGTTTTGGGCGCATGGGATTTTGAAATAGACCTTGACGCTGCGGAGGATGCGAGCATGTATGCCGCAATCTCAAGCATTTACGAGAAATTCCCGGACGCCATTTTGAACCATGAACACTGCCTTGAGGTTAAGGAGTACAAGCTGGATTTGTTCCCCGGAGCGCTGCCGGAATTTAAGTAGGCGGATTACACGCGGGAGATATTTGCTCTTGCATTCCGGCCGGATTGAGCCTGCTTTGAGGCAATGCTTGAGTTGTTTGCAGCCAAGTCGATTTTGTTTCTTGTTTTTTGGGCAGATTTCTGGATTTGGAGCGATGCCTCGCTGTGCGAAATTGAGAGTTGCTTTGAGTCGATGCTGTTTTGCGAAATTGCAGTTTGCGAGTTGAGCTGCGCCACGATATGCCCTTTGGCAAGCAGCTCGTTCTGCTTTACAACAAATTCCTTTAGCTGCGCCAAATCGGAGCGGTGGGCAACCATCCAGTCATTTGTGGAATTTATCATATTCTTGAATGCTGGCTTGTTGTAGTTGACTTGGCGCATGATGTTGTCGCAGTCCATGTCGAAAACTTCGGATACCCTGTACAGGTCGCCCAATGACAGTTTCTCTGGGGGGAGCTCATTGGGATTTTTCCCGGTTGCATGCACATAACGGGCGATGTACTGGTCAGACTTTGCCATGTCGCCATAGACTTTCTTGAGCTCGTAGTCCATCCGCTCAAGGCTGTCATTTTTGAGGAATTCTGAGCGGTATTCCTTCATCTGGGCATAGTCTTTGAGCAGATCGGAGGTTTGCATTGAATTCCAATATCCGACTGTTGGACCATGGTCATATTCGTGCCTGAATCTATTCTCTTCCCAGGAAGCCATGTTTGTGTCAAGGCTGATGAACTCGCTGATTTTCTTGACTTCGTCATAGCCCATGTCGCTGAGCGCAACATCGTTCTTTCCACGGACATAGTCCATGATTGCGATTGTGGGCATCACATTCTTGATATTCTTGTCCATGTAGGAGCTGATTGACTTTACCATTTCCTGCCTTTCCTGCTCCCTTGCCTTGAGCCCGACGTTTACCCCCAGAGTGGACATGACGATGAATGAGGCTGCGACTGCAAGCTTGGTGCGGTATTTGCCCAAAGTCTCGAACAGGTGGAGGGGGCCCTTCTCCTTCTTGGCAGGCTGCTCTTTCTGCATCTCGGTGAGGAACGATTCGCCGGACTGCACCAGAAGCGGGAATGCGTGCATTATGCGCTTCTCTTCGGTAAGCGATTGTGCGGATGCCGGGACAAGCGCTTCGGCCATTTTGACAATCTTGCTGCGCTCGGAATTGTTCTGGAATTTTTTCTTAAGCAATGCGTTTGTTGTATCGAAATTGCCGGAGAGAATGCTTGCTGCCACAAGCTTGGCGATGGCTTCCGCGCGCTGCTTCGAACCCTTTTTCCCAAGCTCGGGCGTGGATGCCTCGTCCGAGAATTCCTCGATGCAGGCATGCACCGCCCTGCCCATGTCGCGCTTGAGATTGCGGATTGCATTCGCATGAAGGGCTTTTGGGGCGTATCCGTTGCGCTCCTCATGCGCGGAATCCAGGATGCGGTAGGCGTAATCCCCGTCTTTTTTCAATTCCCTGGCGATTTTAACCACGTTGTCCATGCCGGCTGCAAGCCTCTCTGTTGGGCCAAGCTCGCGGGTGACTGGGTTGTAGATGTGGTATAGCGAAATCCAGGAGTCAAGCAGGTTTTTCCAGGCATCTGCCTGGTTGCCGCTGATAAGCCCGTTGCTGCGGGAGTACTGGATGTTTGCGCCAAAATCCCCGGAAGTTCCGGTTTTTAGCTTGAGGCCGGATTCCCCCGGCAAGACCGAATCCCGGCTGCCTTTGCTCACCTTGAAAATGGTGGGCTTGATTGTGAGGATGTTTTCCGAATTCTTTTCGATGAATGCCAATGAGGCAAGAAGGTCGGAATTGCGCTGAGCTGGAAGGCGAATCATTAGGAAAATATGGGGCATCACTCCCGCCTTGAACAAGTTTGAGAATATTTTGCCCTGCGCGTCGATGGTAGGTATGTTCTGGCCCTTGTTGCTTGCCTTGAGCGAATTTCGGGAAAGGGTCTCGACTCCGAACTGCAGGAATTTCACGCCGTTTTCTGAAAGCTTTTTGCAGACTGCGGGGTCAAGGTATTCCATGTCCACTGTGGAATATGCGGAGGATGCGAGATTGAGCCCTTGGGCCTTGAGAGCGCCTGAGAGCTCCAACAGCTTCTTCGCATCCGCGCGCTCGTCCGAGAGGCTCATGACCGCAATCTTGTTTTGGGCCGCAATCTTGCCAACCTCCCGCGCCACTTCATCTATTCGGCAGAAGCGGATTATCCTCGAGTCGTCCACCACTTTCAGGCCCATGGCTTTGCGCTTGAGGTTGTCCACATGGATTGCCATGCCGTTGTAGCCCTTGTCGATTGAGCACCAGTTGCAGCTGAAAGGGCAGCCGCGGTCGATGAGCAGGCTTATCTCCTTTGAATCCTGCGGGAGGTAGAGAAGGTCGGCGATTTCTTTTGGATAGGAATAGTGGAAATCTATCTTGCGGTTTTGGCGGTCAAAACCCATTTTGCTTGGGATTATCAGCCCGTTCGCATCGAGGCTTGTGCCTACTGCGCGGTTTCCTTGCAAATAAATAAGCTGGGATACTTCGCTGATGCCCCGCCTGCCTTTCACGTGCTCCATAAGCTCGACAATTGCCTGCTCTCCCTCGTTGTGGATTACATACGGAATCAGGTTGAAGAAATCCAAGTATGCTTGGCTAAGAGGCACTGATGAGATGAAATTCTCCTTGTTGACCGTGGGAAGGAATCCTCCGACAACGAATTTGGTGTCAGGAAGCTCGCTTTTGTATTGAGCGTTAACAATGCCCGCGAGGGCCATTGCAAATGCAGCCTGCTTGCTGTTTGTGAGCGTGGAACCAATCAGAAGCGGCTTGTCCTCAAGTATTCGAGGCATCAGGCTTTCCTGGATATAATCATAGAAAATGCTTGACTCGGGGTCTTTTGCCGCCTGCACCAGGCCCTCGATTGATTTGGTGTCGTATTTGCTTCTGTAATACACCTGGTTGTGGACATAGGAGAAATATTCGTTGCCGTTTTTCGCGCTCTCGGCCTCAAGTATTGCCCGAATAGAGCGCTTTGCTTTTACATAATCCCTGAAATCTGAGACGGTTTGCACAGGCTGGCGCATCCGCGCGACAAGCTCGTATCCGCCGTTCTTTTTTATGAGGTAATCCATTGCCTCGATGTTGGAGTAGATGATGCCGGAAGAATAGCCCGAGTCGTTCAATGCGCCGGAGATGATATGCGGCGCGGGGTGGACCTGGTCCGGCGGATAGGCTGGCGCAAAGCTGTGTATGTAGTCTAGCCCCCGTTTTGTGTCCATAGCATCCCAACGAATCCTTGGCTTATATCATTTATTGTGGTTAAAAGTATATATAAATGTATCTAACGTCAGAAGCGCGTATTTTCATTTATAAACAGAAATTCTGGTCTGGCTGGGGCTGGGTGAGCATAACGCGAATCATGCGTGCCAAAAAAAGGGCCGGAAAAGAAAAAAGTCAGCTTTGGCTGAACAATGCAGGTTTGCCAAAGAGAATGGCAGGCTTGCCCGGGAAAATGCCAGCTTGCCTAGATTAAACCGAACACCATGGGCTTGCGGCTGCTGAAATACTGGGCTCTCTTGTCTTCGCCGCCATCTGTTCCGGCCGGCTTGCCCCCTGCTTGCGATGACGGAGGCTTTGCCGGCGGAGGCGCGGACGGCGGCTTTGGCGGGAGATTCATGGGCGGGCGGGTGGAAGTCGGCTCCCAGGTCTTGCGCCAGTTGTCCACGTCCACAGTCTTCATTTTCATCGGCAGGATGTATTTTTCCCCCTCAAAGAGGCGGATGATGCATTCCTGAGTGTGCAATTTGACAAACATCTCGCGTTTTGATTCCTCAAGCTCGGAGGGGCTGACCGCCTTTTTGAAAAATTCCTCGACTTTGATTTCCATCATCGAGGAAAGCAGGCGCGCATCCTCTTTTGTGACCTTGAACGATATCACGTTGCGCACATTGGATATCAGGCTGTCAAGAACAGGCTTTGAAAGCTGCCCCAAGTACTGCGCCGAGGCGTACATGTAGAGGTTGAACTTGCGCGTTTCCGCCAGAATGTCCTTGACAACCTTTGATTCGACGGTGGGGAATTCGTCCACCACGAGAACGGTGCGCTTGTCGAGTTTCTCACCGATGGCAAGCATGTACATCTGGTTGATTATCGCGCCTGCAAAGAACTTGATTATGGTGCGCGAGAAGTGGTGCGGGTTGAATGAAATCACGGTTATCCTGTTTTTCGAGATTAATGAGGCAAGCTCTTCGCGCTTGCGGCCGGCGCCCAGGTACAGGAGGTATTCGCCTATGAAATTCGTCACCGGCAGGATGGCGTCGTTGAAGTGGTGCATGTAGATGTCCTGAAACTCCTTGTCGAAGAAGCGCTTGACCTCGTCATTCTGGCACTGGGCGGTGAATTCCATGCGCTTTGAGGAATCTGTGAGAAGCAGGTTGATGTTTTCCATTGTGAGGGAGTCTATCGAGGAGAGCAGATGGACCGAGTAGAAGACCACGCGCTCAGCATACCGGCTCTCCTGCCCTATTGTGGAGGTGATGAGCTGAGCCACCAACTGCGCAATCAGGGGGCTCTTGCTTTTTCCGACATCGAAAGGCTCGACGTAATTGTCAATGAAGTCGATTACCTTCTCTCCCTGAAATGTTTTTGAAAACTCGCCATGCGGGTCAACTACGACAATTCTTGAGTCCGGGTATTTCCGGCTTATGGATTTTATCATCATCTCCAAAAGCTTGCTCTTGCCGGTTCCGGATGTGCCCACTATGAGGCTGTGCTGGAAAGGGCTGAAATTGTCCACGCCCACGTTTATGCCGTCCTTGCTGAAAATGGGCTCCTTGGAGTCGAGGTAAATCATTTTTGGCACCGGGTCCAGAAGCTCGACATAAAAAAGCGGGTTGTTTTCCAAATCGATTTCAAGGAATTTGTTCGGTTTCGAGAGTATCAGCAGGCCCGTCCTGCCGTTCTTGTCAAGAAACGTGCCGAATCCGTAGTAGGCTCCAAAAAACTTCACTATGCGCAGGTGGATTTCGTGCGCATCCTCCTTTACCAGGAAATTGAACAGCTTGTTCGAGGATATGAAATTCATCTTGAATGACGGGCCGTTTCTTTGCATAAATTCGACTTGCTTGGACTCGTTGAGCCTGAAAGGGAAGAGAAGCGCCGACTGCGCGTATATGCCTCCGGCATCTTCGGTGAATATCTTGACAGTGTTGTTGTAGCGCTTGATTACAAGGCTCACGCCCCGCAATGAGAAAAGACGGGAGAATTCAAGGAATTCGAAGAGAGGGGCGTGCTTGCGGATAAGCTGGTCGAAGACGTGCGCGTAATCCTGCGCGCTGATCTTTGGAGAGTATATCGACAATTCCGAGTATTTTTTCTTTGAGAGCATGGGATTACCTTTGTTATAACATTATCCTATATCTTCTAACACATATTTGCTTTGCATTTCTTTTAAACTTTCTTTAGTTAATTTTTTGTTTTGTAACACTTTTAGAGCCTATATTGTAAATATCTAAAGTAAAGCTTAGTTTGATTCTATCTTCGTTACAATATCGACTAGAATAAGCTTGTTCTGAAAATAAAAATAATATTTTCTTTTTCGATTTCTTATTTTACCGCTCTCTCGACTATTCTGCCCACCACGCCCACCAGCCGCTTCAATTCTGCCTTGTTGCGCGCCTCGGCCGTGAGGCGGATGTATGGCTCTGTTCCCGACGGGCGCACCAGCACCCATCCGTTCTCCATGTCGGAGCGAAGGCCGTCCACGCGCGAGGGCTTGAAAAATGGCCAGTCTTTTTCTATGCGCGCCATTGCGGCCGTTTTGTGCTCGTTTGAGCAGTGGATTTTCTGCCTGTGCATCGGATAAGTGCCGATTGATTTGGCCTGTTTGGAAAGTTTGCCATGCCTGCAGAACAATTCAACAAAAAACAGGCCTGCCATAAGCCCGTCAGGCACGCCCGCCCCTTTTGCAAACACATATTCGCCGCACGGCTCGCCGCCGAACACGGCCCCGTCGGCCCGAAGGTGCGCGGCAACGTGGCGGCTGCCCACAGGAGTTATGGAGAGGCGGCCGCCGCTTGATGAAACCATTTCGCGCAAAGAGAGGGATGACTCGACTGTGGAAATTACGAGCGGTGAATGTTTTGAGCTTTTTTTTGTTTTGGAATGCTCGAGTGTTTCCTCTACCACAAGGGCAAGCTGTTCGTCAAGGCCGATTACATTGCCTTTTTCATCGCATATGATGGCCCGGTCGGCATCGCCGTCATGCGCAATGCCCAAATCTGCATGAAGCCGGCGCACGGTTCGGCTCAGCTGGCGCAATGTTTCTTTTTTCGGCTCCAGCACTCGGCCGTATGGCTCGCCAGGCGTGCCGTTGATAACCTCGACACAGCAGCCGGCCGCGCGAAGGGCTTGTGGCATCAGCGCGCATGCGGCTGCATTGGCGCAGTCAACAACAACGCGCGGCTTGCGGCGCTTGATAAGGCGCGCATCCACAGATTTGAGAAGAAGCGAAAGATGAGTTGAGGCAGCCTGCGCGCCAACTGAATTGACTTTGCCGGAAGATGACCAGGCGCGCTGGCTCGGCTGAATCGATTCAGACATTCTATCAAGCAGCTGCTCCTCGATTTTTGTTTCCCAATCGGCCGGAGTTTCCTGCCCGCGCCAGAAAACCTTGAGCCCGTTGTATTCGGGAGGGTTGTGAGAAGCCGTGACCATGACGCCCCAGCCGTGGCGTTTGCGCGCATGAACTGCGAGAGTGGGCGTGGAGCACAAACCCAAATCGTCAACTTCGGCCCCTGCGGCTGCGGCACCCGCGGCCACTGCCGCTTTTAGTGAAAAGCCCGAGCGGCGGCCGTCAAATCCGACAACTATGGGCCCGCCTGTCTGGGATGGATTTATGTGAAGCCACGGCTTGGAAGCTGCGCCCAAAAGCCCGCCCAAAACCAGGGCCATGCGCGGGCTCACTTTCTCTGGGGAGAGGTCGCGGATGCCCGAGGTGCCGAAAAGCGCCATGTATTCATTGGGCAAGCCAAGTCATTTATAGCCCACCCCCAAAAGAGCGCAAAGAAGTTTGGTTCGCCTCTTTTCCGCCGGTGCAATAAGTTATTAAAATAAGGCGCACTGGTTAGGCAGATGAATATGCGGGGACAGGGCGCCAGCGAATATCTGATTCTGATTGCAGTGGCGCTCATAGTAGCCCTGATTGCCATAGTGCTGCTCGGCGGTTTCACAAACACCGGCAGCAGCGCGATGGACAACGAGGCCAAGAGCTATTGGTCTATCACGCGCCCGTTCGGAATAACGCAGTGGGTGCAGGTCAATGACACGCTGTATATGAGCGTTGTGAACCGGGGGCCTGACCAGCTGATTGTGCGCAGCGTGAAAGTCGGCCCTGTCACGGCCAACCTTGGAGCCGGCTGGAACTGGAAATCTGGCGGCGAGAAGAACATGAGCATCAGCGGCCTGACAAACTGCACCAGAGGCCTGCATGACTCATTCTCATACAATGTGACATTCAATTACGACACGTTCGAGCTGCCGGGCCAGAGCCAGACGGGCACAAAACCGGTTTCGGGCAGTTGTGCATTTCCTTAGGGCGCGTTCTCGCAGGACTTTTTTTGGAGCAGTGACGCCCTCATTTATATAGAACGAATGCGTCCCTCCAGCATGAGCGAACACAAGGCCGAGCAGGAGCATTCGTGCGGGTTTGTCCTCTTCCGCCAGCTGGGCGAGAAGCGCTACTATCTTCTCATGCACTACAAGGCGGGACATTGGGATTTTGCAAAAGGCCATGTCGAGGAGGGCGAGAGCGAAGAACAGACCGCGCGCCGTGAATTGGAGGAGGAGACAACAATCCGCCGCGTGTCCATACTGCCCGGATTCAGATACGAATATGTTTACGAATTCGGGGGCAAGAACGGCCGCGCCACCCGCTCCAAAAGAGTCACATTCATGCTGGCGCGAACCGACGAGCAGGAGGTGCGGATATCGCACGAGCACCGCGGCGCGCGCTGGGTGCCTTATTCCGCCGCCATGAAGCTTGTCACATTTGAGAACGCGCGGCACATGCTGGAGGCGGCAGAAACGTTTTTGCGCGCCAACCACGCCCTTGTGGGCGGAAAATTCAAGGCTGAGTAGGAGTCGTGCGCCACCCCCGCCAGACCGCGCGGACTATTTCTTTTCAAGAAATTCCTTTAGCGCAACTGCGTTGTTGTGCTCCTCGTCCTTGGCCGCGAAAACAAGAGTGGTGGCGCCGGACTTGACCTGCGCGCGCAGAGCTGAAACCGCCGTCTCGTTCTTTTTCAATTCTGCAAAATATTTTTTCTTGAATTCTCCCCATTTGGCCGGGTCGTGGGAAAACCATTTGCGTAATGCGTCGGAAGGAGCGACATCTTTCATCCATCCGTCGAGTTTCGCCTTGTCTTTGGAGATGCCGCGCGGCCAGAGGCGGTCGACCAGTATGCGCCGGCCGTCTTCGCGCGAGGCGGGCTTATATGCGCGCTTTAGATTGAGCATGAGGAGAGAAAGGCTGACGCGGTATAAAACATTTGCGGCTTCACCCCCGAAAGATTGGGGCAAGTCGTCATTTCTAATCACAGTGTATTTTCATCGGCACGATGATTTGCTGGCTTTTCGGGTCTTCCACGCCCGG
The DNA here is from genome assembly GCA_021814005.1 of Microcaldota archaeon. Taxonomy (GTDB): domain Archaea; phylum Micrarchaeota; class Micrarchaeia; order Anstonellales; family Anstonellaceae; genus CAIXYX01. The sequence goes on along the minus strand of JAKAJC010000008.1, from coordinate 21,204 downwards.
AAAACTGTAGAATGTGTTATCTGAACCGTAACCAATCGTCAGAATCATCGAGGGATTCCAGTCGAACGGATGGATGATGCCGTCGTCGCGCGGGCTGCCCATCCTGAAGCTCGTGCTCCATTGCGTCGTGCCAGCCCCCTTGCTTACGCAATAAGCGCCATTTCCCTGTTCGCCCCATGAGCCGCAATCAACCGCCATGTCAAGAAATCCGTTGTAATGCGCCATGTCCATGGAGAGATAGCTGCCTTTCGGCCCGCTTGCCGTGGCGCTCACGCGGATGTTGAAGTCATAGCCGCCGGAAGGAGAATAGGTGCAGGTTGCTGAAGTCACTTTGACATCGAACTTGTCGAATTCGGCGGTGACCTCCTTGTCGCTGTCCATGATTGGCTGGCAGGGGCGGTTGCCGATGCACTCGCCCGACCAGCCGCCGAATGCTGAACCCGCATCAGGCAAAAACGGCAGGGCGGCCGAAGAAAAGGCGCCTGCAAACGGCACAACGCAGTCCTTGTCGCAGGTGACGTTCTGCACCCCGCCCAATACCATCACCCGGCCATGGCCGCTGCCGGTGATATGAACCGTCAGTTCTATTGGTTTTTTTACGGTGAGCGAGATGTTGGCGCATTTTTGCAGGCCGTCCAAATCAACTGCGCACACGCCGAAAACGCTCGTGCCGGCCGTGGTTGGAGTGCCGCTCATCAGGCCGTTGGGATTGAGAATGATGCCCATTGGGGGAAATCCGGTTCCCGAATCAAGCGTGAAATGGTAGGGAAAATGGCCGTTGGAAGGGCTGGTGCTGTCTTGTAGGGCGCCGCACAAATCATTCACATTTGTCGGTTCAGGATCGCAGAATGAGTAGGTGTAGGGCACGCCGATGGTTGCATCGGGCAGGGTGCCGAGTGGCCAGAAATAGATTTCCGGCGCCAAAACATCGCCGCCGCTGCCCCCGTTTTCGCCCCCGGCCGCGGCATTGCCCCCGGCCTGAGGATTTGCTTGATTGTTCTGGGCGCAGCCTGCCAGAAACGAGAAGAGAAGCAGGAGAACGAGGAGACGGCGCATCGAAAGCGCTTTTTCACAGGATTAATTTAACGTTATTGGTTGCGGGGGCGGATTCGAGCGGAAAGCACCCCCTTCGGGCGTTTAAAAGAGAACCTTCGCGCCAACCACGCGCTTGTGAGCGGAAAATTCAAGGCCGAGTGAGCCCGCGCACAGCGGGGCTGGCGCCTAATCACAGTGTATTTTCATCGGCACGACGATGCGCACACCATGTGACTCCGCCGAGCCCGGCAGGCCGTAGAAGAAAGCCTAATAGTTCTGGGGCTTTCGGGCGACGATAACCTTGTTATCCACCAAGAGTTCGTACAACACTGTTCTTTTCCCGTCAATTTCATGCACCACGCGCTGGGCCTCCACGAACGAGCCGAGTTTGTCAGGATTCTGTTTAATCAGGGCGAGATTGGACGGAATATCCAAAGAAAGAAACTCCACTATCCTCTTCGCCGCATGCCGAGTGGGCCACAACGCCCCTCCGTCTATCAGGTGGAAACTGAAATTCGCGTTTTTCAGCCCCGGAAGCGCCATGATGCCATCTGCGGCTGCGTCAATATCAAGTGTGCGCCCGCCTATCCAGCTCAGAAAATGCCCTATGCTCCTGCTTATGTCCCTGTGATAATTCAATTCGTGAAAGGGCAGTATCAGAACGCCCCCCGAATTCACCTGCTCGTATGCAGCCTCGATTATGGCACCCCACTTGTCATAACCATGGTAAGGCAACATGTAATTGAGGAGAACGGCATCCCCCATGTGCTGCCTTGATTCTTTGTCACGGGGGAAGTCGGCGCAAACCAGTTCGTAATGCAGGGGCAGTTTTTCATCTGCGCGGACCTCCTTCACGGCCCCTAGCCCACTGACACGCTGCATCTCCTCTTTAGTGACCCAATAGAAATTGCGGCCAAGAGAATACTGCAGCTGTTTTATCGCGTCTATAGACGAATCGATGAAGACTGCGCGCGCAAAGAATTGTTGCACGGACGGGTCCGAGTCCGCAATCCTGCCGGCCAGCTTCATGGGAAGCGTCCCGTCCCCGCCAGGGCCTATGACGACGAGCTCCAAGCCTCGGTTCGGCGCCGAGGCCTTCGGCTGGCCCGTGGCCGTGGCTATGGAGTTATTCGGCTTTTCACTTGGTGGCACCGGCTGCATATTTCATCACTTCATTACGATTACATTTGTGTTGGCAGGACTTAAAATATGGAGCCGTCGAATTGCGCCCACCGGAAAACCGCCCCTTCCCTAGTTTAAAAGCAGACCTTCGCGCCAACGACATATGCTAAATTCCCGAAAAAATTTGGCGGAAGTGGAAAAATGCAAAAGAAAGAAACCGGCGGTGCGGGGATGCCGGCAAGCGAGCCCGTAGAAAATGCGCATGATGCGCCCATGGCCGAAAATGCGCCAATTGAGGCGGAAGGCGAGGCGCCCAAAAAGCAGCCCGAATTCCGCGTGGTGCAGCCCGAATACGACACGCGCGAGAGCAAGACTGTTTTCCGGGATGTCGGCGCGCTGTGGAAAAATGTCAGCCAGAAAACAGGGCGTGAATTTTACACACTCAAAATAGGCAAGATGAGATTGCTTGTGTTTCCCAATCAAAAGTTGGTGCAGTAGTTAATCTAATATGGATGGATGGTGTTTGTATGGCAAAGAAGGACGCAGAAATGGTGATGGAAATGGTGGACAAGGCTTCGGAGAAGCCGGCCAAGAAGGCCAAGGTGCTCGAGGACCTGCCGGGAGTGGGCGACGTGACGGCCGAGAAGCTGCGCCGCGCCGGCTATGTTGATTTTGAAAAGATAGCTGCAGCCTCACCCCATGAATTGGACGAGATTGCCGAGATTGGGGTGGAAACTGCCAAGAAAACCATTTCCGCAGCCAGAGATGCGCTCGAGATGGGCTATGACACGGCTGATATTATTTTGGAGAGGCGCAAGCTTGTTTCGCGCATTTCCACAGGCTCCAAGGAGCTGGACGCGCTGATTGGCGGCGGTGTGGAGACAATGGCCATCACCGAGGCGTACGGCAAATTCTCCTCAGGCAAGAGTCAGGTGGGCTTTCAGGTGGCAGTCAATGTGCAAAAGCCCGCGCACGAAGGCGGTCTTGGCGCTGATTCCGAAGTGCTGTTTATCGACACCGAAAGCACTTTCAGGCCCGAGCGCATAGTGCAGCTGGCCGAAGCAAACGGCATGGATGCGGCCAGAGTGCTCAAGCAAATCCATGTGGCCAAGGCCATCAACTCTGACCACCAGATGATTTTGATTGACAAGGCGGACGAGATGATTCGCGCGCACCCAATCAAGCTGATTGTGGTGGATTCCATGACGAGCCATTTCCGCTCGGACTATGTTGGCCGCGGGGCATTGGGCGAGAGGCAGCAGAAGCTGAACAAGCACGTGCATGCACTGCAAAGACTGGCAGACCAGTATAACTTGGCCATTTACATCACAAATCAGGTGATGGACCGGCCTGACATCATGTTCGGAGACCCCACGGTGCCGATTGGAGGGCACGTGCTTGCGCACGCGGCCACCTACCGCCTCTACTTCCGCAAAGGCAAGGAAGAGAAGAGGATTGCAAGGCTGGTTGACTCGCCGTCAATGCCGGAAGGGGAGTGCATCTTCAAGGTGACGCCCAAAGGCGTGATGGACTAATTTCTTTTCTTTATTTTTCTCTTTTTCATTTTTCTTTTCCTTATTTTCAAAAACGATTGCTTGGGTTTATATTCCACCCCTCCATTCTACCATTCAGAGGTGGTTGTGTGGGTTTTCTGGATGAATTTGTAACGTTTTTGAACAAGCACAAAGTCATCGGCTTGGCCGTTGCATTCATTATCGGCGCTGCCGCGACAAAGCTTGTGAGCGCCGTTGTGCAGGACCTTATCATGCCCATAATTGCGGTGCTTGTGCCTGGCGGCGAATGGCGGACGGCGATATTGCAGGCCGGACCAGTCAGGTTCATGGTGGGCGATTTCGCGGGCGCGCTGATTGACTTTATCATCGTGGCCCTGGTGGTCTTCCTCCTCGTGAAATACATTGCGAAAGAGGACTCCAAGTAGGCGAAAAACGCAAATAAACGCGCATGCCCGCCCGAGCGGGCAGGCCCATCTCCCGCTGCGGCCCTGCTCGGGGCCGCAGCGCTCTCTTTTTTAATTTTCTTGTTCTTGCCCAGACAGGCGACCAATACATACAGGCGGTGATAGGCATGGTAAGTCTTGAATGCGAGAAATGCAAAACCGACATCAACAGCTACAAGGAACGCGTGCAGGTGCTGGACCCCATAGGATTCACACACACATTCTGCCGGGCGTGCGGCGACGATTATCAGAAGAAGATTGAGGCCTCCAACAGCTCGATTGCCGAGACCGGCAAGCTGGGCCATTTGAGGGACATGTCGAACAGCGGCTCAAGCGTGCGCTTCTAACACTTCTGATTTTTTTATTTTAAAAAAAGTTTAGCGTGAGCCCTATTTGCGGGAATAGACCACGTAGTCCAGCACCTTGATTACCAGCACCACGAGGATGGCGAAGGCCACGACAACGCGGGGGCTGAACTTCCAGCCCATCATGTTTGTGCCGGCCGAAACGCCGAATATGCCGGCCTGTGACTGGGGAGTGGAAATCTGTGTTTGGTTTGCCATGCTTACGTCTACGGAGGAGGACTTTTTAAGGGATATAGATGGCTCGAAAAATGAAAAGGAAAATGAATATGAAAAAAGAAAAGAAATGAAAAGTCAGACCGGACGGCTGGAGGTGCTGACCAGGCGCCACACGCTCATGTGCGACACGCCGAAATTTTTGGCAATGTCGCGCAGCGAGAGGGGCTGTGACCAGTACACCTGCAATATCTGCTGCTCGGTCATTTCATCCAGAGTTTTGCGGGGGGCGCGGATGCGTCCCTCCCGTTTCTCTGGCGCGTTTCGTTGGGCCGAAGGTCGCTGCCAGCTACTCGGCCCATTTCCATTTATTGAGACAGAAGGGCGGGTGAATAAACAGGGACGTCGCGCGCATGCTCGTCTGCGATACAGACTGGGGCGTTCGACTTTCGGTCACGGCGGACCGGCTGCCTGTTGTCATAACACTCTCCTCCTTGTCCTGCGCTGGCCGGCTGATTTGGTGCCGGAGGCGGACAAGATGATGGCTGCGGGCGGATATTTAAAGCGGTGTAACAGGGCTGGCCGCAATGATGCATAAAAAAATACACCGCACCGCCCAAGTTACGCCGGATTCAGCTCGCGCAGCAGATTGTTGATGGCCTGCAGGCCGCCCAGACGCGCATCCTCGTTGAAATGCCAGTTCGGGTCGTCGCCAACTCCGAGCGGCGAGAGGGAGGACAGCCAGTTTTCGATTGACTTGATTGCGGTCTGCACCTCCTTTTGGAGCAGGCGCAATTCTGACGCGGCCTCCCCGCCAAGCAGAGAGGTCTGCGCGCCGTTTGAACGGCAGGCCTCCATCAGTAATTTCAGCTCGGCGGCGGCTTTCTCCAAATTGCCGCCCGCAAGGCTTTCGCGCGCTGTTTTGATGGTCTGCGCGGCCTGCGAAGGCGAGATGGATTCGGCGCTTTTGTTGAGCGCGCCGGCCGCAATCTTGTTGAGCAGGCTGGAGGCAGAATTGTTTGGAGCGCCACCAGAATCGTTCTGCCCGATTTTCTTTTTGTCTTGTTCTTTGTAAGCAATCATATAGCTGCACCTCGAAGTTTTTGCTTTGTTATGCTTTTTTTTGGGCGGCCCCGGTCGTTTGCCAGCTGCGGGGTCGGAAAATCAGCTGGCAAAAAAGAAGAAGCGGCGGGAGCGGCTGCTGGCTTGGAGAAGAGATTCCAAATCAGAGGCCGGGCCGCATCGCATGAAGAAGAAGTAAACAATTGAAAATAAAAACAAATGTAACAGGGCCAACGATAGCGCCAAAGCTTCGCTTGGGAGAATAATGAGGAACGGCCGGCCATAGTCTGCCTTTGGTTCTACCGCATTCGACTGAGCGGCGCGAATCGCGCCTTGCACGGCTGCCAGATAAGAACCGGCCGTTTCATCCAAGCCGCCCCTCCATCCCCTTTGCAGGTCATTTGATAGCGAGTTGCGGACAGGTATCGTTTCTGTTCCGGTTCACAGGCGCAGAGCGCCTGTCTGACGTTTGCGCCGTGGGCAGAACTTCCTCGGGAGGACCCCGTGAGCGGCCGCCGGCCATTCCATCAATTATTAGGACAAAAGGGCCTTTTATATGCTTTGGCGCGTCTATGAAATAACCAAAACTGAATATCGCCATGGTAACTCAGTTTGGCTAGAGTGCCAGACTCATAAGGGAGCCAGAGCGGATTAAACCCCGCAAAAGGCATTATGCTTATGAGTGCGGAGATCCCGCCTATGCGCGCGATTGATGACGAACAACGGCATTTTCTTGAGAAATCTGGAAGTCGGGAGTTCAAATCTCCCCCATGGCACTATTTTCATCCATTTGCATGCAGCATCGCCCACCATCCGCCAACGTCGGTGAATTTATAAATGCTGGCTCAAGGTTGCCCTCGACGGAATAAAAAGGCGCTCGACGATTCTACGACGATGGCGCTTGGTCGAAAAGTTTATATATAAGGTAGGTCAAACTCTTTATGTCGTTTTTAAGAATAACCTGCCTGCTTAGGGCCCCAAAAGACCCCTAGCTTGGATGTTAATCGAGGTAGATGCCCATGGTCGAAAAGAGCAGCCGAAACCCGATAGACAAATGCCCGGAGTGCGGAAACGCCAAACTCACCCGCGATTATGAGAAAGGCGAGGTGGTGTGCACCAACTGCGGCCTGATTGTTGCCGAAAACATCGAGGACCACCGCCCCGAGTGGCGCGCCTTCGACTCCGAGCAGCGCGAGAAGCGCGCACGCGGCGGCGCACCCATCAAATTCATGCGCCCCAACAAGGGGCTGGTCACCGAAATCGACCAGTACAACCGCGACATTCGCGGCGCCAAGATTTCGCCGAAAAAACAGGCGCAGCTCTACCGCATGCGCAAATGGCACAAGCGCGCCTCGATTGCAACATCAATGGAGCGCAACCTCGCCATTGCCCTCTCCGAGCTGGACCGCATTGCATCCTATTTGGGTTTGCCGGAATCACTCCGTGAATCCGCTGCGCTGCTTTACCGCAAATGCATCAAGGCCGAATTGATAAGAGGAAGGCTGATTGAGTCGGTCGTGTCTGCCGTCATTTATGCAACTTGCAGACTGCACGGAATTCCCCGCACGCTCGACGAGATTTCGCGCGTTTCGGGAATTGAGAAGAAAGAAATCGGCCGCGCCTACCGCTTTGTGCGCCGCGAGCTTGATTTGGACGTGCCCCTCACTGACCCCTCGCAGTATGTGCCCAAATTCACGGCTGCGCTCAAGCTGTCGGGACAGGTGCAGGAGAAGGCCATTCAGCTTCTCAAGAAAGCCATCACCAAGGGCCTCATCTCAGGACGCGGCCCGACTGGTGTCGCTGCCGCGGCAGTGTACATCGCCTCGGCCATGAACGGCGAGAGGCGCACCCAGAAAGAGGTGGCCGATGTTGCGGGCGTTACAGAAGTGACGATTCGCAACCGCTACAGAGAGCTGAAGAAAGAGCTGGGCCTCAAGGTGGCTCTGTAAGCAGTTTTTCTTTATTTTTTATTTTTTAATTATTTTAGATTCCGGCCGGCCCGGAACGAACTGATTTAATCTTATTCTGCCAAAGCTGGGCATGGATTTCCATAGTCTTCACGCCAAATGGCAGGCGCGCTGGAACAAGGAGAATGTCTTTGAGCCAAAGATTGGAAAAGGGCCCAAATTCTATCTCACGGCCGCCTTTCCCTATCCGAATTCCCCCCAGCACATAGGGCATGCGAGAACCTACACCACAACCGACATTTACGCAAGATTTCGGCGCATGCAGGGCGACAATGTGCTCTTTCCCATGGCATTTCATGTGACAGGCACGCCAATTCTGGCCATGGCCAAGAGAATAGAAGCAAAGGATGCTGAACTTTTCGAAATTTTTGACAAGATTTATGGCATTCCACCCACCACGACAGCGAAACTCACCAACCCCCGTGATTTGGTGCTCTATTTCTCGGCTGAAATTGAGGCAGGCATGCTGGAGATGGGCTATTCGATTGACTGGAGGCGCAAGTTCTACACTTTTGACGCCGTGTTCAACAAGTTTATCCAGTGGCAGTTCCGCCAACTGCACGATGCAGGCTATATCACCAAGGGCTCGCATCCGGTTCCATGGTGCCCGTCAGACAAACAGCCGGTGGGCGGGCATGACACCAAAGGAGATGTTGACCCCGAGCTTGAGGAAGTGACTGCGGTTTTGTTCGAGGCGGGCGAAGGTTTCATTCCCACCATCACTTATCGGCCCGAAACTCTGCCCGGAGTTACGAATTTGTGGGTAAATCCGAATGCAAAATATGTGCTTGCAAAAATGGAGCCAAAAGGCGCAAGCCCGCGCTCTCTTTATCTAACGCAGGAGGCGTTTGATTCTCTCTCGCACCAGTTTGCTTTGCAGAAAATCAAGGATGTTGCGGCTGAAAAGCTGCTCGCGTTTAAGGCAGTGCATCCACTTACCAAAAAGGCGATTCCCATCTTGCCGGCCTCATTTGTGGAGCCCGGCACAGGCACGGGATTGGTAATGTCGGTGCCCGCGCATGCGCCATTTGACTATCTTGCACTAAAAGACCTCAATCTTCTTGCTTCAATTCCGCCCATTCAGGTGCTGGACACGCCGGGCTTCGGCGCATGCCCAGCGGGTGAGATTTGCCAGAAGATGGGCGTGAAAAACCAGAATGACGAAAAGGCTGAGGAAGCCACCAAAGCGCTGTACAAGCTTGAGGCGCATGAGGGCAAAATGAAGGCCGCGCCATATGCGGGAATGAACGGAATCGCGGCAAAAGAGAAAATAAAAGAGGATTTGGTTCGCGCGCAGCAGGCTGTTCAGATTCATATTCTGGCCAACGCGCCGGTCCACTGCCGCTGCGGCGCTCTTTGCGTTGTCAAGCAGGTCGAAAACCAGTGGTTCATCAATTACGGCGACGAGAAGTGGAAGGAAAAAACGCGCGAAGCTCTTGCCGATATGCGCATATTGCCAGCAGGATTACGCCGAGACTATGAATACACCATCGGCTGGCTGAAGGAAAAGGCGTGCACCCGCGCGTCTGGCCTTGGCACAAAATTCCCGTTTGACGAGACGCAGATGATTGAGGCCCTCTCGGATTCCACGCTGTACATGGCATTCTACACCATTGCGCACATTGTAAAGAAAATCGGAGCCGATAAGCTGGACGATTCTTTTTTTGATTTTGTTTTCTTGGGGAAAAAGACGGCCAATGCAGCTCCAACTGCAGACTGGGAGGCTGCGCGCGCTGAATTCCTTTACTGGTATCCGCTTGACTCGCGCCACTCGGCCCATGATTTGGTGCACAACCATCTCACCTTCTTCGTGTTCAACCACACGGCCATATTCGGCAAAAAGCACTGGCCGAGGCAGACTGTTTCAAACGGATTTGTCACCATGGAGGGCAAGAAAATGTCCAAATCCATGGGCAACATCCTGCCTTTGAGAAAAGCCATAGCAGAATACGGCACAGATGTGATAAGGTTCGTGGTGACTTCGTCTGCCGAGCTTGAGGCTGACTCTGATTTCAATCAGGCGGCGGCGGAGGGAGTGGCGAACCGCATAAATCTGCTTGAGAATTACCTCGAAAAAACCATAGAAGATGGAAAAAAGAAAGCGGCCGGCCGCTCGAGCGGCCGAACCCGCATTTCGCGCTGGTTTTATTCCCGTCTTCATGCGCGCGTGCGCGATGCCGCGAAACAATATGAGGAATTCCAGCTGCGCCCGCTTGCAAAAGCTCTGCTCTACGACACCGTGAATGATTTGCAGTGGTATTCGCGCCGCTCGCCCGCTTTAGACCTGCGCGAATTTTTCGAATACTGGACGCTGGCGGTTGCGCCGTTCATGCCCCATGTTGCCGAGGAGTTCTGGGAAAAAATGGGAAAGAAGAAAGAGTACATGGAAGCTGCCCCGCTCGCAGTTTCTTCATCGTTCCCCGCTGCCGACGAAAAGCAGATTGATTCGCGCCTTGAGATGGGCGAGCAGCATTTGCAGGACGTGATGGAGGACGTGAGGCACATCATGCAGCTGCTCAAGCGCGAGAGCGTGAATTCAGTCACATTTATCGTGCATGCGCCGTGGAAAATGAAGGCGCGCGCGCTGGTTGCACAGCACAAGAACATCAAGCTCGTCATGGAAGAGGCCAAAAAAGACCATGAGCTGGCAATCCGCCAGCCGGCCGTGGCCCAGCTGGCCGGCAAACTGCTCAAAAACATCGGCGCCATCACCGGAGAGGCGATGGACGCGGCCGAGGAGAAAGAGGTGCTGGAGGAGGCAAAAGAATTTTTGTCGGCAGAATTCGGCGGGGCGCAAGTGGTTGTGCTTGACGAGGCGAACGCGCCGCTCCCTCTTGCGGCCAAGGCGGCGGGAGCCCTGCCGGGAAAGCCCAGCATCATCATTGCCTAAGATGGATGGATGGCGGATATGGCGCTTTGCCTTAAAGTCGCGAAAAAAGATGCGCAAAAGGCGCTAACCGCGCTGCGGGCAAAAGGCGCGTTCTGCAGCCAGTATGAGGTTGGGCACGAGGGCGCGTTTGTTTATTTGCCGATTCGCACTTCCGCAAAGGCATGGGCAACAAAAGCCGGATTCGGGGCAGTGATGAAAAAAGCCCTCAAAGCGGCAAAAAAAAGGCCCAAATCTTTGCGGGACGAGCTGGACGGGGTTCTTTCGCCTGCCGAACTCGAGCATCTGCTTTCCTCGTTTGACATCATAGGCGATATTGCAATGCTGGAAGTGCCCCCGCCGCTGACCTCGAAACAGGCGCTTGTCGCCGAGGCAATCATGCGGCTCTATCCGCATGTGAAAACCGTTGTGAAAAAAACCGAAGGAACCGGCGGGCAGTATCGTATCAGGCCGGTGGAAGTCATTGCTGGAGAGAAAAAGACCGCAACACTGTCGCGGGAGAATGGCTGCTCGTTTTTGGTTGACCTCAACAGGGCGTATTACAACCCCCGCATGTCGGCTGAGCGCATGCGCGTCATAAAGCAGATAAAAAAGGGGGAAAACGTGCTCGTGCTTTTTGCCGGAGTGGGGCCTTATGCAATTGCTGCCGAGAAAAACACGCCGGCGGGGGCAAAACCCGCCAGAATAATTGCAATTGAGCTGAATCCCGACGCGGTTGAACTCATGCGCAAAAACATTGCGCTTAACAAATGCAAAAAAATAGAGGCAGTGGAGGGAGACGTATCAGTTGTGCTGGCCCGCCCCTCATTCTATTTGTGGGCTGAGCGCATAATCATGCCGCACCCGACAGAGGCGCTGCGCTTTTTGCCGCCCGCGCTTGACGCCGCCAGAGACGGAGCGATAATTCATTTGTATGCTTTCGGGCCGGCCGACAGGCCGATGGAAGGCCTTTTCGGGCAGGCACAGGAAATCGCCGAGAAAAAGGGCAGAACGCTCAAACTTTTGGCTTGGCGCGTGATGCAAACATATTCGCCCACACTGGTTCAAGTGGTGCTGGATTTGGAAGTCAGCACAGCTTCTTGATTTGGAAATCAGCACATCTTCCTGAGAAGAACGCGCGAATCCATGTTTTTGGCGGTCGGGTGGTTTTTCAAAGCCCGGCGCGCGAGGATTGCGCGCTTAAATGACGAATTGACTGAAAATGTCTGCTCCTGCTTTTGCTGAATCGGGTTGTCTGCGCTGCGGGAATTTTCGGCTCTGTTTGTTCTGCCGTTGAAAACAAGGTTGGAAATTTTGACAATAACCCAGGTTCCGGCCAGCACGCCGGCGAATGCGAGGGTTACGCGGCCCCACGCAATGTTGGAAAGAGCGGAAGAGCTTGACGAATAGTTGACGGAGGGGTCGTAGACGATGTGGCTGCTGCGGGCAAGGAGTTCTTTGTTGTTTGTCATGAAAATAGATAGAATGTTAAAAAATAAAAAGATATGGGAAGGTGCCGCCTTCCCTTTTGCTGCTTAGAGCCCCTTGTGGCGCTTGCCGGGCTTGAGCAGGAAGAACGCGACTGCGCCAATCAGCACAATCACGCCTGCCACTGCGATGGTGGGAAGGATGGCGCTCAACCCGTCACTGAGCGGCGCGGCAGCCGAAGACACGGCCGGCAGCTGGAAGGTCGGGGCTGACGGCTTTGCGGCCGGCGGCGTTGCGGGCGGAGTTGCCGGGGGCGGTGTGGGCGGAGTTGTGGGTGGAGTGGTTGGCGGGGTTGTTGGCGCGGTGTAGGCGCAGGTCTGCATCTCGGCCGGCTTGCCGCTGGTTAAGCCGCAAGAGTTCGAGTCTGTGCAGGCGCGAGTCTGCGTGCCGTCGCTCTGGCAGGCGCCCCAGGTGCCGCAGGTCCATGCCGGCGTGCAGGTGGTGCCTGGGCGGGGCGGGAATGAGCCGCCGCCCGTGGAGCTTGTCGAGGCGGTTGTAGTTGTGGTGGCTGTCTGCGTGTAGGCGGCAAACACAGTGAAGTGGTCGGTCCAGACGGCCAAATCGCTGCCTGACACAATCTTGCATTCGTGGTTGGAGCCAAGGCCTGCCGCCGCGTCCGATGTGCAGGTGGCGGTGATTTCTGTCAGCGTTCCGCCGTTAAGCGACCAGCCCACGTGCGTTGCTGTGCCCTGTCCTATGAGGAGCAGGCGGGCCGGAGAGCTGAGGTTGAGCCTTGCGCTCAGGAATCCGATTTCAACGGCCGAAGTCACGGCAGTGGTGTAGCCGCTGACCGTCGGCGGAGAAACAACCGTGACTGCCTTGACTGTCGGCATTTCGAGCGAGCCGCTCCAGCTCAGCGGGCCGGTAATGTTGGTGTTGGGGGTGCGGAATTCGAGCACATAGTCGTTGCCAGTGGTGTTGATGGTGACGTTCAGCGTGCCGCTGATTGTGATGGTTACATTGGTGGCTGTCGAACTGACGTTGTTCTGCGTAAGGTTGATGCCGGCGGTGCCATCACCCGCCACACTGCTGTTGACGCTCAGGTTTGCGTTGGAAAGGCTGGAGGGGAGCAGCACGCAGGTGGTGTTGTTTGTGATATTGTAGTTGCCGGCGCCGGCCACTACGCTGGTTGGAGTGGTGGCAATGTCAACCACGAAGATTATGGACCCGTAGGCGGTGTTGCCGGAGCTGTCGTTGACTCTCACCTGCAGCGTGTGAGTGCCGGTGACATTGGTGACTGCGGAGATGAGGCTGATATTGGAGAGGACGTTGTTGGCGCAGGATGCGCTGGTCCAGCTGGCATTGTTGTCCAGCTTGTAACTGCAGTTGGCGACCGAATAGGTGTCGCTGGGCGTGAAGTTGAGCGAAACTGCAGAGCTGTTGTAGGTGGCATTTGTCGGAGTGTAGATGACCGTGGAGTTGGGGTTGGTGAAGGCAATGGTCGGGGCGGTCGCGTCGGCCGTGATATTGGAGAGGCTGACGGTGGCGTTCCGCGAGAGGTTGTCGAAGGCAGTCACGCTGAAATTGTAGATGCCGTCGGCCGGAACACTCATGGTGGTGGACACCACACCTGGAGTGGTGCTGGTGAAGTTGTTCACATAGGAACCGGTCGAGTTGATGGCCGAGATGGTGACGTTCCTAAAGCTGCTGCTGGTGACGTTGTAGGTGAAGCTGATGGTGCGGTTGTAGAAGCTGCCGTTGGTCGGCACGCTCACTGAGAGGGTGGGCCCCGTGCTGTTGTCGACGATAAGGGTGCGGCTGGACGAGTTGGCCGAGTTGCCGGCCCCGTCAGTGCAGCCGATGAGCCACACATAGGTTCCGTTGGCCAATGAGGCGTTGTTGGTGATGTTCGTGCCGGCGGTTGAGCTGTTGAGGGTGGCGTTGGTGCCGTATGCCGTGCCGTTGATGTAGAGGGTGCAGGTGTTGTTTGTGTAGCTCGAGTTGGCGCTGAAGTTGGTGTCGGTCATGTTGAAGACGAATGGCATGTATTGGGAGGTTGTGATGTTGCCGTCTGCAGGGGAAACCAGCGTGACGACAGGCGGGACCACGTCGCCGAGGGCGAAGGTCACGGTGCTGTTGTTGGTGTTGTTGCCGTAGTCATAGATGCGGTATGTCATGGTGTAGTTGCCGGTGGCCGGGGCGGTGAAGAGGAAGTAGCACCTGAGTGTTTCGTAGCCGTTGGAGATGTTGGTGCAGTTGGAGGAGTTGAGAGTCACGGTTCCGTTCGTGGCCATGACATAGTAGTAGGGCGAGCCGTATGCAGACCCGCTGACGTTGGTGAAACTGAACGAGATGTTCTGCACGTCAGAGCCTGTGCCGTTCACTGTGAGGTTGATCCATGTTGAGTTTGTGGTGTAGACTGTTGAGGCCGGTGCGGTAAGAGTGAAGTTGGGGGCTGTCACGTCGGAGAGGTTGTAACCCGAGAAGTTGCCGATCAGCAGGGTGAGGTTCATGAAAGACGTGAAATTGCCGGCGTCATACCAGACGGTGCTGGAGTTCACGGTAACGCTGTTGTTTCCGCCGCCGTCATAGGCTATGTTGGGCACCGAGGTGAAGGGCAGGTAGTAGAACGACACATAGGCGGACGTGTTGATGGCATTGGCGCCCGAGGCGGAGGTGTTGATGAAAATGCGCGATGGCCTGAACGAGTGCGGCGGAGTGATTTCAATCCGCACCAGATTGCCCATGGCCGACATCACGGTGTTGGCCTGCTCCTGAGTGCTCATATTGACTTGAGTGAAATTGACCATGCCAGCTGTCTGGAAGATGTTGCCCCACGGGGCAGCTTGGTCCATGCCAAACAACGCGGAGCAGCCGACGGAGCCATTCATTTGCATCTGCATCACGAAATTGGTGGCGCCGAAATTGATGATACGGCTCATGTTGGTGGTAAGATTGCCTTCGCGGACGCACTGGCTTATGTTAATGCCGCCGGGGCCGGTGGCGTTTGCCGGCGGACCCTGCACCGTGCCGAGGTTGTGCAGAAGGGCGGTGAGGGTTGTCCAGTTGGTGTTGCCGGCCTTGTCGGTGACGCTGATGTTGATGGTAAACGGAGTGGGATAGGTGATGTTGGCCGCACTGATGAGGCCGGAAACATTGCAGGTGGCGTTGTAGAAGGAGGCATTATTGACTGAATTAGAGGTATAGTTGCCGGTGCTGCCCGAACCGCAGGACATGTTGATGAAACCGATGGTGAGGTTGACCGGGGCGCCGCTGCCCATGCTCAGACCTGTGATGTTGATGCGCGGATTGAGGATGCTGTTTTGGGCTGTCGAGTTGGCATAGTAGACTGAGAAGAACGCGCTGCTGTTTTGGCTGTTGCCGCCCAGATAGGTGGCATTGTCAAGAGTATAGAAGGCGGCCACGGCGAAACTGGGGCCGATTTTGTCGACGACAATGGTCGGGTCGTTGATAAGGCTGGTGTTGTTGGCCACGCCGTCGGACGCATTGGACTGGTTGGCGCTGAAGGCCGTGATATTGAGCAGGTAGCGGGCGTTCGAAACGTTGGTGGCATTGACCGTGCAGTTGACGGTCCAGTTGCTGATGACTGAGTTGTTGGAAACAGCGCTGGTGTTGACAAAACTGACATACGTCCCTTCATTGCAAAGGAATGAGCCGGATGGATTGACCAGAGTGACGTTGGTGATTTTTTTGCTCGCGTTGGTTTCGCTGGCGGTGGTGTTGATTTGGATGATGACATAGGAATTCTGGTAGTTGGAAAGATAGACGGCGCTCGTACCGAACATGCCGGTGATGTTGTTGGTTGGCGTGGTGCTGAGGTTGACATAGGCGCTGGACAAGCCGGCCAGAGCGAGGAGAACGAGCGCAAAAACGCAAGCTAAGGTGCCCACGAAGGGACGGGGAATTGAAGACAACACTAATACCACCATACCGGCGTAGTTTGGCATGATTTATAAGACTTTCTAGGCAGGCGCTGGGGAAAAGGACAGACGGGCGCTCAAGATTTGCGTTTTGATTTTTTCCGGGGCCGATGCGCTCTTAAACCACCCCGGCCTATTGCCGAAATGATGAAGAGTGGCCGAGAGGAAATGGGGCGGGGCAAAGCTGGCCGGGCCCAGTCCAGCATGGAGTATGTCGTGGCTATCGCAGGCCTTATCGTCATCCTTATCGCCATCTATGAAGTGTCGGTCAGCATGAACGCGCGGACGCTTTTGATGCAGTCGCAGCTTGAGGGCGAGAGGGCGGCCGAGCAGCTGGCCGGCGCCATCGACGGGGCGGGCATCGCCGGACCGGGCACAAACGTCACCATCATGCTCTACACTTTCCCGGCGCAGACGCTGCTTGTTTCCGGCAGCGAAATCATCGCGCGGGGCGAGGACAACCGTACTGCCGCATTCGTGCGGCATTTGGAGTATGTGACAACGCCAATCAACCTGAGCGCGAACCAGACAATACGCATAATGCACGACGACACCGGACTGTATGTCCAGGGGCTTGGGTAGATGGAAAAGACCTGCGTTGCATCTGTCCGCGGCCAGATTCTCATCAGCGACCTCATCATATCAATGGCGGTCTTTCTCCTGCTTGTGGCCATCGCGTATGAGGCATACAACCGGCAGACCGACCGCCTCGGAGAATGGCACACCAGAATACTGGCAGATGACGCCATGCAGCGCGGGCTGTCGGCCATTATCGACGCGCAGGGCAATCCGTCCAACTGGGCGGCTGCCGGATACACCCCGCTGCAGGCATCGGTGCTGAGCCTGGGAAGCGGCGAGGGAGGAGGGCGCATCGACTCCTTCAAGCTCGGCCAGCTCGCCGCATATTTCAACAGCCCGACGTATTACAACGCTACGCGGCTCAAGATGGGCTTGGGCTATTTCGACGCGGACGTGCGCGTGAGCGAGATGAACGGCACCAATATTTCGGTGATGGGCGCGCCACCAAACTCCACTTCAGTCGTCGTGTCGGCAGGCACGCGCCTGGCGGTGCTTGACAACCGGACGGTGCTGGTGCGCCTGCGCGTGTGGAAGAACGAGACGTGAGAAAGATGGATTTGGTTTGCAGAGCGAAAATTCCCCTCAAGCGCGGCGTGGTTCTGTCAGTGGAAGCGCTGCTGGCCGCCCTGCTGCTTTTCACCGCCCTTCTGATGGCTTCCGGCCTTGCGGCGATGTCGGGAGATGCCCATCTGCCGCTCCTGCGCCAGTATGCGCATGACCTGGCTGCCGCGGGGGCGCAAAACGGCGCATGGCTCGGATGGGCGGCATCCAACGACACGGCGGCGCGTGCGCTCATGGAAGGATTGCCTGCCGCCATCTGCGCGCAGGCCGAAGTCTATTCTGTCAACCCCGGCAACGGCACCCCCGTCTGGTCTTACACGCGCAGCGGATGCAACCAGACTATAGATACGGCATGGGCGCAGACATGGGTGGCGCAGGTCTGGCGCGCCAACAGCACCAATTATTCGTATGAATGGGTGCGGGTGCGCACCTATGCCCGGGAGGGATGATGGACATGGAAAAAAAGACGTCTGGCTCTCTCCTGAAAAAAGGGATGGTCTACTCGCTTTCCATTTTCCTTCTTGTGGCCGTGCTTCTTGCGCTCATGGCGTTCTGGGTGGAGCAGACCGACAAGCGCCGGAACAGCATAGACGCGCCGGCATATGAGGACGTGCTGGCCGGCCGACTCGAAGAATTGAGCCGGCTGAGCACGCAGGCCCTGGGCATCAACGCGACTTTGTGGCGCAACAGCACCCACGTGCGCTTGAACGTTTCCGACGCGGGTTTCCCGCTCAGCGCGGCCGCTTCGGGAATGGTGGATTTGGGGCCACTGCAAAGCTGGCTGACAAGCAACTGGACCGCCGCCACGCATGCCAACCTCACATACAATTACAGCAGCATGAATTCCAGCGGGCAGCTGGTGCAAACCAGCATGACACGCCTGGTATATTCGCACGACAATTCCAACGCCGCCTATGACCAGGCATCGCTCGTTGCGCCCGTCGGCTCCGCGGTCCCGAGGGTGATTGGCGTCAATATCACGTGCAGACGGCCGGGCGGCGCGGCCAGCGTCGCGTTCGGGGATTTGGGCGCGAACGGAACCACGGTCAACGCCACCATTTTCTTTTACGACAGCGGCGGTCTGCACGTTTCGAACGCCATGTTCGACACTGCGAATTCGAGCAGCTTCTCGGCCCGCTACTACGACGGAACCAGCAGATGGATGCAGACCATTCATGTCGACTGGGTGGGGCCGGACGCACTGCGCGTGAGGGGCGAAAACAACGCCACCTATGTGCCGGCGCTGGGCAAGAACAACGTGAGCTGCTCATGGAACGCCAGCATTCTGGAAACCTATTCCGGCGCGGCCGAGGAGAAAATGTACATGCCAATCAGCGTGAATCTGACATATTACAATGCCACTTATGGCGGGCAGCTGGTCATGGCGAGAAAATAGAGGCACCCGGATTTTGTTTTGTTCTGTTTATTTTTTATCTCCGTTGCGCGGGCGGGATAAGCTTTAAATGCTCCCCAGCCCTGCACCATTCGTGCTGCAGACAAAAATCGACCAGTTCGTGCAGTTGGTGCGCTCCGAGCGGCGGGGGCTGGAACAGCTCACGCGAGAATTGCGCATGAGTCCGACAGCTCTCGAAACACTGGCCGGCCTCATGGAGCAGGCAGGCGTGGTGCAGATTGACTACCCGCTCAACGTGATGGAAAAACCGCAGGTTGTGTTTGTCCAGCTGCCGTCCGAACCGCGCAAGTCTGTGAGCGACGAGGAACCGGCGCTGGGGCGCCTTATCGAGACTTACACTTTCAAGGCCGACGACGTGCCGGCCACGGTGGAAATCCGCGATTCGGGGCGCGAGCGGCTGTACCATGTCTCGCTGGTGGAGCTGAGCGTGCCCACCCGCATTTTCCTTGACCAGATAAAAGAGCAGCTCATCAAATCGGTGCCCGCCGAGAGCTCTGATGTGGCCGACGTTGAGCGCGTCATGGCTGTCCGGAAAGGGTTTCATGACACCATAAGAAAAACGCTGGCCAGATACGAATTGGGCAGCGAAACAACCGAGATGCTGGCCGGCCTGCTTCTTCACATCATGTTCGGCCTCGGCGAGCTGGATTTGCTCAACCGCGACGACTGGCTGGAAGAAATTGCGGTCAACAACGCCAAATCACCTATTGGAGTTTACCACCGCAGGTTCGGATGGCTCAAGACAAACATTTACATGCCCGACGAGAACGCCATATTCAACTACGCGAGCCAGATTGCAAGAAGGGTGGGCCGCCAGATTGCAACGCTTACCCCGATTCTGGACGCGCGCCTCGAGATGGGCGACCGTGTTTGCGCAACCCTTGTGCCCATCAGCTCGCACGGCAACACAATCACCATTCGCCGTTTCGCCCGCGTGCCGTGGACCATCATCAATCTTCTTGGCGAGCCAGCGCACACCATGAATCTTGAAATGGCCGCCATGCTGTGGCAGGCGTTCCATTACGAGCTGAACATGATGGTGGTGGGAGGCACGGCATCGGGAAAAACTTCCGCCCTCAACGCTCTGGCCGCATTTGTGCCGCCGAACCAGCGCATCATCACTATCGAAGACACCCGCGAGTTGACATTGCCCAAACACCAGTGGAACTGGATTCCGCTTCTCACCCGCCTTCCCAATCCTGAAGGGCAGGGCGAGGTGACCATGCTGGACTGCATCACCACGTCTTTGCGTATGCGCCCTGACCGCATCTTCGTGGGAGAAATTCGCAAACAGCGCGAGGCCGAGGTTGCCTTCGAGGCCATGCACACCGGCCACTCGGTGTATTCCACGCTCCACGCCGATACCGCCACGCAGGCGGTAAGGCGCATGACAAACCCGCCCATCGAGCTGCCGGCCGCCGAGCTTGACACGCTGCATCTTCTCGTGGTGCAGTTCCGCGACCGGCGCCGCAACCTGCGCCGCACGCTCGAAATTGCCGAGGTGAGCGAAGCCAGCGAGGACAACGTTGTCGAGCCGAACATCGTGTTCCGCTGGAGGCCCCGCTCCGACACGTGGGAGAAAGTTTCGGAGCCGGCGCGTTTCTACAAAGAGCTCAACCTGCACACCGGCATGACAAAGGAGAAAATCATGGACGACAACAAGAAGCGGCAGACGATTCTGCGCTGGATGATAAAAAACAAAATCACCGACATAGATTCGGTGGGAAACATTTTCTCGCTCTATTACTCGAATCCCGAAGAAGTCTTCGACATCGCTAACAGGAACCTGGAGGCTCCGGCAGCCTGAAAATTGAATCGAGGTCCAGTTTATGGCTCGCATTGGATTGATGCTCGTCCCGATGTCACTTGCCGAGAAGCTGGAGGTGCGCTTTCGGGGGATGGCGACTCGCCTGAGCAGCGTTTATCCGGGCCTTCGCTACGATTTGACCAACGCGGGCATAGCCGTCGAGCCGGACACGTATGCGTTCGCCTCCTGCCTTTCCGCAATCATCTGGGGCATCATGGGCCTGCTGTTTGCAATAGTCGTGGTCAAGGTGCGCGGGGTTAGCGGACCGCTGATGGTTCTGGCCCCGTTATTCGGGCTGCTCATCACCTGGCTCCTCTTCTTTGTCATGCACCTGTATTACCCGCGCTTGCTGGCGAATTCGGTGGCCGCCAAAATTGACAGGGGGCTGCTCTTCGCCACGCGCGACATGCTGATACAGACCAGCTCCGGCATTCCGATTTTTCAGGTGCTGGCCAACGTGTCAGACGGCGACTACGGGCAGGTGTCGGCCGAGATGAAAAAAGCGGTGAACGAGGTGCGCTCCGGCACCCCGCTCTCAGCCGCGCTCGAGAACATGGCTTTGCGCAGCCAAAGCAAATATCTCAAAAAAACCGTGTGGCAGCTCATCACGGCCATGCGCTCAGGCTCCAACCTCACCAACGCGCTCAAGGGCATCATCAAGCTCTTGGTGGACGCGCAGATGCGCTCGGTGAAAGCATACAATGCCGAGCTGAACTTCGTGGTGCTCATCTACCTTCTGGTGGCGGCCGTGCTGCCGACCGTGGGTACGACGGTGCTGGTCATTTTCTCGGTGTTCGGCGTGCTGGGCGTCACGCCCGAAATATACACAATGCTGGTGCTGGGCGGAATGACGATGCAGTGCATGATTATCGGATACGTGTTCATGCGCAGGCCGCGGCTGTATGAATAGATTGAGAGTGAAGACATGGCATCAAGAATCATTGTGC
>JAKAJC010000001.1 GCA_021814005.1 Microcaldota archaeon | reverse complement strand
GGCCGCCCCACGCAATGGCCGCCTCCACCAAAAACGGCACGCCGCCGTGATATATTTTGGGCGGGCGCTCGGTGACTGCGGCAAATTCGGGAGCAAGGATGGCGCCAAGGCTCTTTTGCACGTGCTCGGCGCCAATCGGGCGCAGGCAGTTGGACTCGGGCGCAATCCATTTCACCATTGTGAACGCTTTCACCAGTCCTTCCGCTTCGGGCCATGTCAGTTCGCGCGAGGGTTTTTTGAAATTGACAAGAGGAAGTCCTGCCGTCTGGCCATTCAATATTCCCGCCAGCTCGGCAACTTTGGCGTCAGACACGCGCTGCAGGCGCTCGCGCAAAAATTGTGAAAGCGATACTCCGGGCCCCTCGCGGTGGGCCAAATCAGTCAAATCCGACACGGCCAAGCCAAGCGGATGGGGTTCTGTCTCTTTCGGCTTTGGCGGGCAAACATCAATCGAGCGCGGGTAGCCGACTTTCTCCCCGCTCGGCTCGACAAGCGTGAGAGACACGTGCGGATTGGCCAGTGCGGTGCGGCGGATGTATTCGAAAACGCTGCCCTGCGAGCGGTCGTATTTCACTTCGCCGAACTCGCCCTCAACATAGAGGCCGTGCTTTTTCTCAGGATTTTCCTCTTCCACCAAATTGACAATGTTCGGAGTGTTTGTCTTGATGTCAACAGAAATCTCGCCCTTGAGCCGCTTGCTGTCCCACTCGCTCACGAATTTGACCGGCTTGCCGGTTGTCACCTGCGCATACATGGTGCAGCCGGTGGCTCCTATTCCCTGCTGCCCCCTCTGCTGCGCATAGCGGTGGAATTTTGTGCCTGCCAGCATCTGGCCCAGCGCTTTTCCTATGTGCTTTTTGGGAATGCCCGGCCCGTTGTCCTGCACAGACACGCGGTAGCGCTCGCTCTCCTTGTCGATTTCATCCACTTTGACCGTTATTTCGGGCAAAATGCCGGCCTCTTCGGCCGCGTCAATGGCATTTGTCACATATTCGTGCACTATGATGGTGAGCGAGCGGGTTTTTCCGCTGAATCCCAGCATCTGCTTGTTTTTCTTGAAGAACTCGGCAACCGAGTGCTCCTTGAAGTTGGAAAATATCCTGTCGGTGTCTGACGGCATGAGATGTCCCTCTGCTAACGCGCTGGCGCCTATTTCCAACGCGATGATGCCAATTGAAAAGTAGAATTTAAGAAGGGTGGGGATTGTTCGAGGTGAAAATCTGTTATTTGCGAATTGCATAAGGTTTATTAAACACGAACCACTAATTAGTATCACTATGTCAGACGCACCTTTTAGTTTGCCCAACCTTAAATTTCATCAGGCAGTAACCGGCTTGCCGCAAAACCGCCAGGCCGACTTTGTCAAAATGCTCAGCAAGGACCTTTTTGGCAAGCGCGCCCTGCTTGACGAGAAGTATGTTTCCCTCTATCTTTCGGGCCAGTTCCAGCCGGCGTTGATTAATTTCAAAACCGCTCTTGCCGTCTACTCTTTCAGTCTCGCAAGCCGCTCCGGCGTGCCGTCCAAAAAACTCACCATCAACGACCGCATTGACATGACTGAATGGATTTCCCAAATTTCGCTGCTGCAGCTGATGCAGGATGATATCGCCGCCCGCGGCGGATTCAACCCCAAAGATTATGCCACTTCGATGATGAATTACTACAGGCTGTCGGCCATGACTCCAATTATTCCCGACGCCATCGGACAAGAAGCCAAAGGCAGGTTCGAACTTCTCTATAGCTTGTCCGAGCCTATGGATTTACCTCTTACCATATGCGAAGTTTCAATCCAACTGGCCGAGATGCCCGGCATTTTCCTGAATTGAGCGCAAACCGATTTCTTTTATTTTTTCTCGGGCTTTTTCATCCACAGGCCCGCCTTTTTCTCCTCGGCTTCGCGCCTGCGGCGGTTTTTCTCCAGATACATGTACACTGCGGTGTGCGGCTGGCCCTCGATGAGCTTGAACATGGCCGTGGTGGCGATGTCAAGGGTTTCGAGCTTGGAAATGATGCCGACAGTGTGGCCGTAAAGCGCCAAATCGCACTCCGCCTCCTCTTCAATGATTTTCTTCGCCTTGCCCTTTTCGCCGATGATGCGCCCCTTTATGCGCGTCATCGCTTCGGGCTTGCTTGCATAGTCTCGCAAATCGATAAGGTTGAATCCGTATTCGTCATTGAGAAGTTTGAGGGCCTTGTGGGGCTCGAACCCCCTGCCTATTGCCTTGATTACGGGCTTGCCGAAGAATTCGTCAACCGGCTCGCCGCTGATTTCGACCTCTCCCTCGGCCGACACCTCAATGGCGCATTTGAGCTTGCGCTCGAGAAGCTGCAGTGTTGCGTCTGCATCCCCGCGCAGGGCTGCCACCCGCTCGGACGGTATTCTGATTAGTTCCATGTTTATCACTAGGGATATGGGAAAAGAAGAATAAAAAGGAGGCGGAGGGCGCCTAGAATTCAGGCAGTTTGGGTTTCTCGCCCTGGGCTATGAGATAGACGTCCCAGACGATGACGAGGTCGAACGCCAGCGCGATGAGGACAATGGGAATGACGAGGCAGAAGCCCAAGCCCAGAGTGGCTATTCCGACAGCCATCGCCACTGCCATCGCGACTGCGAGCGCAATCCACGCGCCGACAAGGTAGACGATTCCCTTGCGGACATTTCCAAGATAGAAATATCCAAGCGACGGGGCTCCTAACAAGAGCATGCCGACCACGCTGATGAGGGCGGCGATGCCGGGGTCTTTGGGTGCCGTTGCCGGCGAGTTTTTGCTTGCCATAGAAGTGGGTTCGCACGCATGATTTAAAATAGCTTGGCCGCCCCCAAAAGTCCATGGCCGCGGCAAATCCTCAAACAAAACCGTGGGGGCTTTACGCGTGGCGCGCCCTGCTGCTCATAGTCATCCCGTTCTTTTTGGGCATGTGGGTGCTGCCGCACACGCAGGCGATTGACAGCCAGTCGCTCGGCACGCCGATTCAAAACAGCAGCGGCACGGATTCAAGCATCACATTTTTTGGTTTCGTGCATCGCGACGATGTCAGTCCGCAGAGGGTGAACGCCCTCTTTCCATTGGCAAATTACGTCGATTTCCCGCCCTTTGTCTCGCACGACCGGCTGCAGGAATGCTTTGCAGACACCGGCAGCCGCTTTGTGTGGAAAAACTCAAGCGACGCGGTGCCAGATGTCGTGTGGAAGGTGACGCTTGACAACGGAATTTCGCTTGTGGTGGAATCGAATTCAATCAACTGCACCGACGTTGATTTGAGCCGGCCGGTGCGCTACAACTGGGTGGCAACGCTTAACGACCCGTACGCCCATTCCTATCTGGACGGAAATCTCACATTGTCGCAGAGCATAGACGCCTATCCGCGCATAATAATGGATTACGGGCTTTTGCAGGGCCTCGCCATGATTCCCGTCTTTTACCTTCTTGTCTTCTACCCTGCAGTCGGGATTTGGAAAAAGCTGAACAAGGGCATGATAGAACAATAATTTGTGTCAGAGTCAAGTCAAGTTGAGTTAATGCAAATGGTAGTGCATGTAATCTGAATTTTGACTCCGCCGACGTAAGAAAAACGCTGTTGAAGTTTAAATAGCTGCGCTTGCTTCCGCTGGTTTTGGTGCAAGAACGGGGGCAAACTCTCTACAAAACAGCCTGATGCCCCTTCCTTGCGTTCTCCCTGGCCTGAGGGTGATTGATGTAATCCGCCGATTTGACGGCGTTCCTGACCCTAATGGTGATGGAATCCCCGTCTTCGAGCACTTCCAGGGAGGCCCAGTCTTCCATTACCGCCTCCTTGAGGAATATCAGGCGCGGATCAAGCATCTCATCACCATGCGATTATCTGCGCTTGGGAGGGTTTAATCTTTCATGCAGATACCTGCAAAATTTTGCAGGTTTCCAAATATCCTCCCCAAGCCCCTTTTTTCCACCTACACGGGGTTCATTTCCGCGGAAATCGCACTTTTCAGCCCCCACAAAACCGATAGGTTTATATTGGTAAAAAGGGGTAAATTATGTTGGTGTAAAATGGAGGATCTGTTCCAAGCAGACAATCATGAGGCAAGCGCAATCATCCAAAATGAAAAAGCGATTCAACCCGAACATGATGCGCTTGGCCCTCTTTTGCGAGAAAATGAACTGAAAGAAATTGCGGACAC
Organism: Microcaldota archaeon; assembly: GCA_021814005.1. Lineage (GTDB taxonomy): Archaea > Micrarchaeota > Micrarchaeia > Anstonellales > Anstonellaceae > CAIXYX01. The sequence continues at coordinate 159,664 of JAKAJC010000001.1, read as the reverse complement.
CCTCCGACCCCTTTTGAGCCATAACCAAAGCGAATATCTCTTTATCCACGGCCCAGCCGGCTCTGGTAAGCAAACCTCCATGCGTTATGTGCTGGGGCAGTTGAGCAAGGAAACCTCCAAAGTCATCCCCGTTTATGTCAATTGCTGGGAATACCCAACCAAGATGGGGGTTTATTCCCGCATCATCGAAACCCTCCAAATCCCGATCCCCCGCCGCGGACTGGCCACGGACGAGGTATTCGCCCGCATCCGCGAGCATCTGGACCGGGACGGCCTTTCCATCCTTCTTGTGCTCGATAAGGTGAACAGCCTCATCCTTCGTGGCGAGGAGGATATCTTCTATACTATCGCCCGCGCCAACGAGAACGGCCGCACCCGCTTCGGCGTGGTGAGCATTTCCATAGACTCTCAGGTTTTGGAGCGCCTAAGCGACCAGGTGAGGACGCTCCTTCACTTCACCACCCTCGAATTCAAGGAATATTCCCTGGAGCAGCTCGTGGAGATACTGAAGGACCGTGCCTCGAAAGCCCTCTCTTCCGGCTCCTGTCCCACTCCCGTGCTCGAAGCCTGTGCCAAAATCGGCAAGGCCAACAACGGCAACGCCCGACTGGCTCTCGATATTCTCTGGAAGGCTGCCCGCAAGGCGCAGAACCGCGGGCACAAAAGGATTACTCCTGAGGACGTGGAGGAAGTTTCCTCCAAAACAGATTACGCCAGAACTCTGGCCGAGGACTGCTTTACCGACTTCAACATGAAGGGCATGGCATTGTCCGGGGACGAGAAGCTGGCTTTGCGCATCATCGCCAAAAAGGGCGAGGTGGCATCATCCGATTTCTACAACGAGTTCATGGCCGTCAAGACGATAAGCAAGCGGCAGATACGCAACTATCTGGGGCTGCTGGACGCCAAGGGATTAATCACGGTCAGATCGGCCTCCAAGGGAGGTCTGCTCAAGGGCAAGATAATCCAATTGCTATGCAGGCGATAGGGTGGTGGACATGGAGATAGCGAAGCGGGCGAGCTTGAAGCAGTATTTGCGGCAGAACAAGATGAGGACATCGAGCGGGCTTTATTCGGCAGTGAACGCGGCAATTGAGAATTTGCTGAAAAAGGCGTGCTTGCGGGCGGCTGCGAACAAGCGGCAGACTGTGATGGAGCAGGATATTTGAACGCAGATATTTCGGATATTCTTCTGCCTGCCATCTTGGAAAAGATTCGATTGCCTGAGTCGTGATAAGAACACCTAGGAGTAAACGATTGCGCCTGAGCATATCAGAATGCGAATAGAGACGAAGAACGCGGTATCCATTAAGTATTTATATATTCGCATATACCGATATATTATGCTCAAGCAAAAAGCCCTCCTCCTCAAAGCCCTCGGCGACGAAACCCGCCTCAAAATCGTCCAGGCGCTGCTGGGCGGTGAAATGTGCGCCTGCACCCTCGTGCCCGCCAGCGGCAAAGCCCAGCCCACAGTTTCGCAACACCTCAAGGTGCTGCTCCAATCCGGCATACTCGAATCCCGCCGCGTCGGGGTGAATATCTGGTACAAGCTCAAGAGCCCCGAAGCGGCCCAGATAATGGATATCCTCAAGATACCCAAAACGAAGCGGAAAGAGGCAAGCTGCTAAAGGTGTATCCATGCGCGTGCTGTTCGTCTGTATCCACAATGCCTGCCGTAGCCAGATGTCGGAGGCTCTATTCAACAGGATGGCCAACGGTCAGGCCTTCTCAGCCGGAAGCGAACCTGCCGCTCAAATAGATCCCAAAACGGTCGAAGTCATGAAAGAGGCCGGCATCGACCTATCAGGAAAGGTTCCGCACAGCACCGAATATTACAGGGGCCAGAAGTTCGATTATGTCATCACCATGGGCTGCGGCGACGCCTGTCCATTCGTGGCGGCCAAGCACCGTATTGACTGGCAGATACCCGACCCGAAAGGAAAACCGATTGAGGAATACCGCAAAGTCAGGGATATGATTGGGGCCAAAATCAAAGGTTTGATGGTTGAGATGGAAAAAACGGAGAGTGTATGAGCATGGCAGGCGAAAAGACCTCTGACAAATTATCCTTCCTTGACCGCTACCTCACGCTCTGGATATTCCTCGCAATGGGAATAGGATTGGCACTTGGCGTTTTCCTCCCCCAGTTCGGGCAGCTTGTGAGCAGCCTCCAAATCGGCACCACGTCCATCCCCATCGCAGTCGGCCTCATCGTCATGATGTATCCGCCGCTGGCCAAGGTGCGCTACGAGAAGCTGGCCGACGTGTTCAAGAACCACCCCAAAACAGTTGCCCTGTCGCTTCTCCAAAACTGGATATTCGGCCCCATCCTCATGTTCATCCTTGCCATCGTCTTCCTGCGCGAGCGGCCCGAATACATGTATGGCCTCATCATGATCGGGATTGCCCGCTGCATCGCCATGGTGCTGGTGTGGAACGAGCTTGCAAAAGGCCACACAGATTATGCCGCCGGCCTCGTGGCCATGAACAGCATCTTTCAGATTATATTTTACAGTGCATATGCGTGGCTCTTTCTCACCATACTACCGCCGATGTTCGGGCTTGCCTCCACGGTTGTGGATATCAGCATCTGGCAAATCGCCGAGAGCGTGCTCATCTACTTGGGAATCCCCTTCTTCGCAGGTTTGCTGACGCATCAATACCTTATCCGCAAAAAGGGCGAGGAATGGTACCACCAAAAATTCATGCCTGCCATCTCACCCATAACGCTCATCGCCCTGCTCTTCACCATCATCGTGATGTTCAGCCTCAAGGGCAGCCTGATTCTGCAAATTCCCCTTGACGTGGCGATGATTGCGATTCCGCTCCTCCTCTATTTCGTCATCATGTTCCTCGTCAGCTTCTTCATGGCATATAAGACGGGCGAGGACTACCCACGCACGGCCACCCTGGCCCTGACGGCTGCTAGCAACAATTTTGAGCTTGCTATTGCCGTGGCGATAGCTGTGTTCGGCATCGGCTCGGGGCAGGCGTTCGTGGCCGTGATCGGGCCGCTGGTCGAGGTGCCGGTTTTGATTGGGCTGGTGGATGTCTCGCTATGGCTGCGGGGGAGACTGTTTCGGTCGAGTCCAGCTTCCACAGATGCGAAAGATAACGCTTCAAGGTGATTTTAATGAGTGAAAAAGTGATTGTGCGCCTGTTCTTCTCCCAAACATGCGGCGAAGGATGCGGCTGCGGCCCCAACAAGGACGTGGCAGCTCTTGAGCTTGCCGCCAAAAAGCTGGTGAATAAATTCGGGGAAGAGCGCCTGGAATTCGAGGCCTATCAAGGGTTCAATCTCAAGCAATTCCCATACCTCCGAGAAACGGCAGGCTCGGCTGGGAAAATCCTGCTCCCGTTCATCTCGGTGCAAGAAACGGTGCTGGCGCCCGGCACTATCCCGCCCTATGCCGAACTGGAGAAAGAAGTGGCAAAACGCCTCAAGGTGGCTTGAATGGGTTGCAGTACATGCGGCCCCGGAGAATCGTGCAGTGTACCGTCTGTCAAAACGGACAAGCTGGGCGAGGAGCAGAGGATGCGCAAATACCGGCAATATGCCATCTACGGCACAGTCCTGCTCCTCTTCACCTTGCGCTGGTTCCATGTCCTTGATTCATTATTCGGGGTGGACACCGCATTACTTGCCATCTTCATTGGCTCGGCGCAGATATATGGCCGGGCGCTTGACGCCCTGTTGAAGAAGCAACTCACAACCGACGTCCTCATCGGAATCGCCATCATCGCCGCATTGGCCGTCCCGGCCGCCCATTCGGTGGACGCATCGTGGCTGGGCGCGGACCTCAACCGCCTCTTCTCAAGCCGGTTCTTCCCGGCAGGCTCGATCATCGTTCTCATGCTCGGCATCGAGACACTTGAGATATTCACGCTGGTGAAGATGAAGAGCGCGGTGGATGAACTGATGGCTCTCGCACCCAAAAAAGCCCGAGTCAAGCATGGATTTGTCGAGGAAGAGGTCGCGGTCGAAACCGTGAAGCCCGGCGACATATTGGTCGTCAAGAGCGGCGAAGGCATACCTGTTGACGGCACCATAACCAAAGGCAGCGGCTCCATCAACGAATCCGTGATTACCGGTGAGGGCATCCCCCTCGAAAAAAGCATTGGCGAATCGGTGATGAGCGGCACTATCTGCGAGCTTGGCGCTTTCGAGATGAAGGCGACCAAGGTAGGAGAGGACACCACGCTGGCGCGCGTGGTGAAGATGGTGCAGGATGCGCAGCTGAACAAGCCCCAAGTGCAGAAATACGCCGACAGGATAGCAAGCGTATTCATTCCCGCCGTCCTCGTTTTCGCCACGCTGGTGTATCTGCTGACCGGCGACCCCGTCAAAACAGCCGCCGTGCTGCTCGTGGCCTGCCCCTGCGCCCTATCTATGGCGACACCTGCGGCGGTCATTGCGGGAATCGGCAATGGCGCACGCAAAGGGATTATGATCAAGGGCGGCGCGCATCTGGAAGCGGCTTCTGAGGTGGACTGCGTGGTCTTCGACAAAACCGGCACGCTCACGTTCGGCAAGCCTTCCGTGACAGATGTTTCCACGTTCGACGGGATAGGGGCGGAAAAGCTGCTCTTCTATGCGGCAAGTGCTGAGAAGCTATCCGAACACCCGCTTTCAACAAGCATCCTGAATGAGGTAAAGAAGCACAAGATAACACTTTGTGAGCCGTCCTCCTTCAAGGTTTTCCCCGGCAAGGGCATTTTTGCCAAGGTGAAGGGGAAGGAAGTGCTGGTCGGGAACAGCAGGCTGCTTTCTGATAACAAGGTGAAGATATCCGCAAAAGCGCAGGCTGAGATCGTCAAGCGCGGGCAGGAGGGAAAGACGCTCCTGATCGTGTCTGTAGACGGCAAGGTCGCCGGAGTGATCGCGGTGGCGGATGTGCTGAAGGAGAACTCGCGCGTAGGCGTGGAGAATTTGCGCAAGCTCGGGATTAAGAAAATCGTGCTCCTCTCGGGGGATCACCACACCGTCTCGGAATCGGTCGGCAAACAGCTCGGCATCGAGGACGTTCGCTCGGAGTTGCTTCCGCAGGACAAGGTGCGCATCGTGGAGGAGCTGAAGAAAGAGTACAAAGTGGCGATGGTGGGGGACGGCATCAACGACGCCCCCGCGCTCTCGGCCGCGAATGTCTCCATCGCCATGGGCTCCGGCACCGATGTATCCATAGGGGCGGCGGATATCGTGCTCAAGACCAACGACATCGGGAAGGTGGCCGAGACCATACGGCTCAGCCGGCAGACTTTGCGCACGATAAAGGGCAACATCATGTTCTCAATGGCCTACAACGTGCTGGGTTTCGGGCTCTCGGCGGTCGGCATTTTCGTGCCTGCGCTCGCGGTGATATTCCAGGAGGCCGGATGCTTCTCGGTGATGCTGAACTCCGCACTGTTGATTAGGTTCAAGTGAGGGGGACCATGGGGGGCAAAACCAAAGAGATCGTCAAGAAAAGGTATTCCGAGATTGCCAGCAATGAGGGATGCGGCTGCGGCCCGTCCTGCTGCTCCCCGCTCGGTACGAATGCAGCGGCAGTTTCCAAAAGCATCGGATATTCGGAAGCGGAGATAAACAACGTGCCGGAGGCGAATCTGGGTCTTGGGTGCGGCAACCCGACCGCCCTTTCGCAGATGAAAGAAGGCGATGTGGTATTGGATTTGGGGAGCGGAGCCGGTTTCGACGCTTTCCTTTCCGCCCGAAGAGTCGGCAAGAGCGGCAAGGTCATCGGCGTGGACATGACGCCGGCCATGGTGAAGAAGGCGCGGGCGAACGCCGCGAAACACGGCTATTCGAACGTGGAGTTCAAGCTGGGAGACATCGAGGAGCTTCCGCTGGCAGATGCGTCCGTGGACGTGGTGATCAGCAACTGCGTCATCAACCTCGCTCCCGACAAGGACAAGGTGTTCTCCGAGGCTTTCCGGGTGCTCAAAGAGGGTGGGAGAATGTATGTCTCCGATATCGTCTTGTTGAAAGAATTGACTGCTGTGCAGAGGAAGGATGACGAATTGATTTCCGGCTGCGTGGGCGGCGCCCTATTGCGAGATGTCTATCTCAAGAAACTCGAAGACGCGGGCTTCAAGGTCAGTATTCTAGGCGAAGACAAGGACATCGGCGGGCGTCAGTATGGCGGAATCCCGCTTGAAAGCCTCAAGATTGAGGCGCGGAAGTAGGGCGTGCTTATCTTCCGTTCTTGAGAAACAATAGCCTCGACGAATTGACGAACACCGCCAAGTCCGGAAGCGACTGCGCTGCAGCCGCGAACATGGGCGTGAGTATGCCCACGGACGCGAGCGCAATGCCCAGAACGTTGAAAATCACGCCAAAGGCGATGTTCTGCTTTATAGTCGAGAACGCCCTCCGGCTTATGCGCACGGCGGCCGGCACCTGCGCCCACTCGTCCCTCATCAGCGCGATGTCCGACGTTTCTATGGACACGTCAGTCCCCGAGCCCATGGCGATTCCCACGTCCGCCTGCGCGAGGGCCGGGGCGTCGTTCACCCCGTCCCCTATCATGAGCACGCGCTTCCCCTCTTTCTGGAGCGCCTTCACGCACTCCACCTTGTCGTGCGGAAGCTGGTTGGCGCGGAATTCGCTTATGCCGACGCCTTTCGCCACAGCCGCCGCCACCCGCACGTTGTCTCCTGTGAGCATCACTATCCTGCCTATTCCAAGAGCCCGAAGCTCTCCCAACGCCCCGGCCACGTCATTTCGGAGGGTGTCCGATACCGCAATCAGCCCGATGGCTTTGGACCCGCTGGCGACCAGCAGGACGGTTTTTCCCTCGCTCTCAAACTGCTCCTTCTTCTTGATGAGCACGGACACGTCAATGTCATTGGCAGACATGAGCTTTTCATTTCCCGCCGCAGCCGCCTTCCCATCTATTGTCCCCGAAACGCCCATGCCGACTTTGTAATGGAACTTTCCTGCTTTGTCAAATTTCACCTTGTCTTTTTCCGCCCTTTCCAGCACCGCCCGCGCCAACGGGTGCTCGGAATGGATTTCAAGCGCCGCTGCGATGGCCACGATTTTACCCTCGCTTTCTCCTCCTGCGGCGTAGATGTCCGTAACTTCCGGCCTTCCGTGGGTGAGCGTGCCGGTCTTGTCCACCACCAGCGTGTCCACCTTGGAGAGGTTCTCCAGATGGACGCCTCCCTTGACCACGATCCCATTCTTGGCCGCGTTGCCTACTGCCGCGACGACCGACATGGGGGTTGCCAGCGCTATCGCACAGGGGCATGCGACCACCACCACCGCGATGGCGTGCGTGATGCTGCCTGTTATCAGGTATGTGGCCAGCGCGGAGAGGGACACGACGGGTAAATAGTATGAGCTGAATTTATCCGCGAATTTCTGGACCGGGGCGCGTGAGGCCTCCGCCTCCTCGACCAGGTGGATTATCTTGCCCAGCATGGTGTCCGCGCCGGCCCGTTTCACCCTGATTTCCAGCTGCCCGTGCTGGTTCAAAGTCCCGGCGAAAACGCCGTCTCCGGCCCGCTTCTCTTTCGGCATGGATTCGCCGGTGATGGGCGATTCGTCCACGCTGCTTGAGCCGGATACGACGGTGCCATCCGCGCCGATGCGCTCGCCGGGCTTGACGGTCAGGGTGTCCCCGACCCGTATCTCCTCTATCGGAACGAGAGCCTCCCGGCCATTTCGCTCCACCCGCGCGCTTTTGGGGGCGAATGCCACGATGTCCCTAATGGCCTTCCTTGAGCGCTCGAAAGTGAAGCGTTCCAGGAAGTGCGCGATGCCCATGAAGAACACGATGAGGGTGGAGGCGCTGAACTCGCCGATGGCCATGGCGGCTGCAATTCCGATGCTCATGAGCAGGTCGGCGTTTATCTTGCCCGATTTCAGCCCCATCAACGCATTCTTGAAAATCGGATATCCGCCCGCCAGCGTCGCGGCAACGACAAGCGGCCAAGGAAGCAGCTCCAGCGGCTTTTCCAGCAGGCCCGCGCGCTCCACCAGCAGTTCTGCGAGAATTAGGATAGCGACCACGCCAACGAAAGCGAACGCTATCATGCCGGCGAAACCGGCGTTTTTTTCTGCATCTTCTGCCTTCGTTTCACTTGCAGGGGCGCAGGCACATGCGTCCTCTATGCAGGCGGACTCCTTCTTGTCGGCGGGCGGGCTGGCGCTTGCGGCGGCCTTCTTATCGGTGGGAGCGCAGGCGCACGAATCATCCACGCAGTCCGTCTTGTTTTCATCCTTGCCGCCATCTTTGGCCGGCTTCCTGAATTTCGCCATGCTCATGTAGCCATAGGCGACGGAAATCATGGTTACGCCCAAGACGATCTGCTTTGATACTCCGACAAAACTGGGCCCCAAGAAGCCGATATATATTGCCAGCATCGGCGAGCCGCAGCAGCCGATGAGGAAACAGCCGAACGCATATAGGGCGGCGGTGAAGCCGGCGGATGCTCCCAGCTGGGACAGTTTTGCCCGGTGCGCGAAGAAGAGAAGCGCCACATAAGAGGTGAAAGCGGCCATGAGCGCGTAGGAGATGCCCAGCAGTATCTCCTGTGTTGCAATATAGCCCGCGACCGGGTCATAGTGCTGCTGCACCGCCCACTGTCCGGCCGTCTGCGCCTGCGCGGAGGCGAAAAGCCAGAAGTGGATCGCGACGGCAAGGACGAATACCAGCAATGGGAGGACAACCCTCGCGAGCGGCTCAGTTCGCATAAGCCCAGCTCTGCGCATCAAAGTAGTATTGTCCGGCCGCGTCCTGCCTGAGCGTGCCTTGCACGGCAACTCGCCGGCCCTGCGCCGGGAACGCGCCCTTGTAGGAAACCGGAATCTGCGTCTGGCCGCAGCTGCATGTCACTGTGAACATGCTCTTCTCGGGCAGCAAAGCGCCCACGGGCGCCACGAGTGAAATCCTCTTTCCCAGGAACGAGGCGGGATTGACCACCAGCTGGTCGGCGGAAACCTGCTGCAGGGGTTCGGACGGCGAATTGACTTTCGCGGATGGATTGGATTGCACGGCCGGCTGGGTTTGCACGGCAGCGCTTGCCGCGGCGGCAGTTGAAGGGGTTGCCGCAAAGGGGCTGGCATTGCATCCGGCGCCATTGCACGCGTTCGAAGCAATAGGAATATTGCTCCTGGCCGGACCCGCCTGGGAAGCAAAGAACGCCAGCGCCAGCACTGTCATGGCTACCATTGCGATTATGAATAATTTGGGCTTGTCTATCATTTCATCACCTGTTTTCTATGCATTTTGCATCGCTCTACGGCTTCGTGCAGGCCGCCAGCCTGCCATAGTGCTTCGCCACGATTTTCTCCGAAACGGCCAACAGATGCTCGACATCCTTCTCGCTCAGGGAATAGAGGTTGCACTTGCCTTTGCGCTCGCGCCTGACCAGCCCGCACTCCAACAAGCAGGCCAGATGGTTGGAGACGTTGGGCTGGGGCTGGCCCGTGGCCTTCGCGATTTCCCCCACGTTCTTCGGCCCGTCAGCCAGCGTTTCCACGATGGAGAGCCTCGTCTGGTCGGAGAAGCCGGAGAAGAACTTGGCCTTGGCGGCCAGCTTTTGTAAATTCATCATATAATTATATGATGATATCAATTTATGATGCTTTTCGGTCGGCATCGGACAAGCGGCAGACTGTGATGGAGCAGGATATTTGATTCAAGAAATATCTGGAGAGTGCGTTTCCCCATCCTGAAGAGTCCCAGCACCCTACTTCCCGTTGAGCACGTCTTCCATGTGCACGGGCTTGAACCACTTCTGCGCGATCAGCGTCGGGATGACGGCGCTGGCCACCACGACGGCGATTAGCACGGAGAACTGCGTCTTGTCGATATATCCAGCCTGGTAGCCGAATACGCTCGCGATGGTCCCGAACGTCAGGCCCGTGCTCATAAGCAGCGTGGCATACATCTCGTTTTTCGGCATGTATCTGCGGGCGAGGAAAAACACCCCAATGAACTTTGATGCCTGTTTGACAGCGAAGAGGGAAATAAAAAGCCCCAGCGCGCCCATCACCAATGGCAGGGAGACATTCATCCCGCCCACGATGAAGAAGAAGGGCGTGATGATGGCATAGGCTACGGCGCGAAGGCGGTTGCGAACCTCTTTTGTGTCCGATAGCTCGGTGAAATAGGGCGACATGAACAGCCCCAGCAGGAAAGCGGGCAGGACAGCATGGCTCGCACCGGCTGCCGCGAAGTACATGAAGATTAGGAGCAGCAGGAGAAGGTACTTTATCTCGGGCTCGATGACCTTGTTCTTGTAGAGCGGATTGCCGAAGAGAATGCGCGAGTATTTCACGGCGAGGAATATGACGACTGCGGAGACTATGACGAATTCGAGTGTGAGTTCGTTCGGTTTGATGAAGAGGATGCTGAGCGCCAGTGCGGTTCCGATGTCAGTGACGAAAGTGGCAGCCATGAGAAGCTTCCCCAATTTGGTGTGATTAAGCCCGGTTTCCACGAGGACCGAATAAACGACGGCCAAGGAGGTTGTCGAGAGCGCGGCGGCGGCTATCAGGGCGGCGTTGAGCGCCCAGCCAGCCACGAAATAAGTGTAGATGAAAGCGCCAACGAATGGGACGAGGAAGGACGCGCCACCAATCAGCATACTCTCCTTGAATTTGGAACGCAGGAGGGGCAGATCAACCTCTGCTCCGGCAAGGAAGGTCAGGACGATGCCGCCTAAACTAGCCAGATAAGTCATCCAGGGTTCGGCTTGGAAACCGAGATAGTTTCCGACAATCACGCCGAGCATCAACTCAATGATGGCGACTGATACTCCCAGCCGAAGGGAAATAAGGCTGGCAAGAAATACCATTGTTCCGGCTATCAGCGGTACTGCGCTTGGTTCCATTGAAGCTCACCTTCTAATTTAAGTAGAAGCTGTCAGCCTGTTTCAAGGCGGTTTAGCGGATTGCTAGGCGAGCCTCATCGCCATAAAGAGAATGACGGGAAAATTAATAACACTGGCGCTTGGCCTGTACGATGCACCGGACGGGATCTTGAACACTGCCCGCTTCCAGTCACCGGAAACGCGCCTGCAGGCCACGTCGGATTGTTCCTTGAGCCGAATATATGGCAGCCTGCCGCAGAGTTTATTGCTGTTCACGCCGAAGCTATGTTCTTCCCCTAATCCATTACTTGTTCTCCTTCAGGGTGCTTCCCCCTATTAGGATAACTGTGCCGATTGCGCCCACGATGGCGGAGAAGGCGAAGCCTGCCCGGAATCCGGCAATAGCCCATATGCCGCTCACGACCGCGCTTGATATGAAATCGCCAATTCCGTTAGCCGTGGCAAGCATCCCGAAGCCAAGCGCGCGCCTGGACTTGTCCGCAAGCTCACCGGCGATCGCCCCTTCAAGGGTATCCTCTGCCGCGATGAACGCGCCTGCCATGGCAAAGAGCACCGCATACGGAATAAGGCTTGGGGGCGAGAGGATGAAGCCAATGAATGTCAGCACCGCGAGGGCATAACCGGCCGCCAGCACATTGCGCCTCCCGAAGCGGTCGCCCATCCACCCGAACGGATAGCATAGGAGGGCATATGCTATATTGCGCACGAGATAAAGGCCGGCGCCGGCTGCGGCCGCCCCGACCGCACCCATAGAAGGCGAGAGGGTGGCAACCGCAAAGAAAATGAGCAGCGTATGCGAGAAATCGGCTATTCCAAATGCCAGTATCGCCACCAGGAAAGACTTGAATGTGCCGGGCTGCCCGTCAAGCGAGAGCGAAAACGATTTTTTTGCCGGCGACAACTTTCCCTTCTTTTGCCTGACAAGGAACCAGAACGCCAGCGCCGCCATCACTCCCGGAATAAGCGAAAGCCAGAACACCTCGCGAAGGCTGATTGAAGTTATTAGCAGCATCGCGATCATCGGGCCGGAGATAGCGCCCAGCGTATCCCCTGCGCGGTGAAGCCCGAATGCCTTCCCCAAATCCCTCTTATCCACAGAATCGGAGAGTATGGCATCGCGGGGAGGCCCGCGCAGGCCCCGCCCGAACCAGCCGAACACGCGCCCGAAGAGAACCATCGGCCAGCTGGCGGCAACCGCCAACATAGCAGGGAAGACGGCAGTCATGCAATAACCCAACGTTGAAATCTCCTTGTGCTTCCCCGTTTTGTCCGCAAGCCAGCCGCCGCCCAGCTTGGCGAAACTGGAGATGGCATCGCTCACGCCCTCTATCAATCCGAGCGCATAGACGGGCGCGCCAAGCATAAGCAAGAACGACGGAAGGAAAACTGTCACTACCTCGTGGCTGGTGTCCGAGAGGAAGCTGGTGATTGTGGCGCCGATTACCGTGGAATTGAGCCATTGGGCACGCTTTCTCGCCATAAAATTGCCTCCGGGAATAGAAGCCATCTGGCCTTGGCGGCGGTTTTGCTAAAATCAGCAGGGCGGGCTTCATCACCTGCTAGGTTAAATGGCTTGGAGTATTAAAACGTTCCACCCGTCTTTGGGCGATAATCAAGGCGGGATGCGGGATTATCAGAAGTATACCGTCTTGTCGCTCTCCATCACGAGCTTGTAGAATGTCTCCAGGTTCGATATTTCACAAACGTCGCCCATCTGCCTGTTCTTGATGCATGTGCCGCAGGCGAGGATTTTGCCTCCTTTTTCCTCGAACTGCTCCGAGAGCTTCTTGACCTCGAACTTGCCGACATCCTTCAGGTATTCAACCCCGCTGTTCATGAGAAAGACCTTTACTTCATCCTTCTTACCCAACGCGAGGTTGGAGAAGCGGAAGGCATTCCAGGCCTTCTCGGGTTCGTTGGATGAGATTACCACGCTGATGCTATTCATTGTTCCACCCCATTGCTAATCCAGGTCTTTTTTCATCTCTTCGTACTGCTTCTTCGTTATCTCTCCCGACGCATACCTCTTTTTCAATATGGCCATCGGGTCGTCTTTTTCCTTGCCTGCCCGGGACGGGTTGATTTGCGTGGCGGCCAGCCAAATCAGCGCCCCCCAGAACAGCGCCATGAATATGAAACCGAAGCCCGGCTCGAACCCCATCATGCCATAGCCCCCCATCCCAAAGCCGCCGAGCAGCAAAAGCAATGCGATTCCGCCAATAACCCAAATCCACGCATTCTTGCTTTCTTCCATGGGCATCAGTCCCCGACTTCTTTTTTCATCTCTTCATACTGCCTCTTCGTTATCTCCCCGCCGGCGTAGCGCCTCTTCAATATATCTGAGGCGGAGGACCGGCTTTCTTTCGCGCTGCGGTAAATCCATATCGCTGCCAGCGCGGCAAGCGCAATCACTGCAAGGATAGGGAGCCAGAGGGAATAATCGGGCCCGCCCCCGGTTCCGTAGCCCATCATGCCACCATACCCTCCCATCATACCGTAGCCGCGGTAGTCGCTTGAGACCGGCGGGTTGCGGTAGGCGAACCTGCCCATCATGGGCATCATCCCCATCATCCCCCCGTATGTTGCAGGGGTGTCGGCCCTGCCGCAGTATAGGACCTCTGCCATCTGGATGTGCGCGCTGCGAAGGCTGTCCGAGCCCTCGCCGCCCATCATCCTGTCCATCGCCTCGTGCGCATCGCCCGGGTGCATTTGCTCCATGTAATACTCGCCGAGAAGCTCCAACTGGGCCTGGGAAAGGCTTGAACAGGAAACATTGGAGCCGATGATCTGCTTCGCCCCGGCTATTTCGCTGGCGTTCATGGTTGCCATTACGAACCCAAACAACGCCAAAATCGCGATTATAAATGCAAACCTCATGTCAATAACCCCCTTTTTCCAGCAGGCGCCCGCGTGCCTTCGCGCCGCTGGATATGACCGCCCGGATCAAGTCGAATGCCCGGATTATGCGCATGTCGGAGATGCGGTAGAAAACCTGCCTTCCCTCCTTTTTCGAATAAATGGCGCCCCTGCCCCTCATCACGGATAGGTGCTGCGAGAGGTTGGCCTGCCCGTAACCGCCCACTTTCTGCATCTCCCCCACCGGATGCCATTTGCCGTCCCGCATAAGTTCGAGCAGCCTTATGCGCACAGGGTTCGAGAACACCTTGCACGTCTCGGCGTGCAGGCTGTAAATGTCATCTTCCATATATTTCATTATATTCGAATATATTTATATGACCATGCAATATGTGTTCTTGCAACTTATCAGAGATAAACCCATCTCTTTATCCGCAATGCACCCTGGTTTTTCCCGTTTCGCCGGCCATTTCCGCGGAAATTCCATCACTTCTTCCGCGGAAATACCCCGAAGAATTCCAATTGCTGCGGAAATGGGGTGTCCATCGCAAAGGGCTTATTATCGCCAAGATGCATAATATACGGTGATAATAATGGTCGAAACCTTTCTCATGAAAGTGATGGAAATGGTGCCTGAAGACAAGTCCGTTACCATCACCCAGATGGCCCGCCGCTCCGGAATCGATTATCGCACCGTCAAGAAATACCTCGACATTATCGCCGAGATACAGGAATCGCGCAGGGTGATCCGCGAGAGAATCGGTCTGCGCATTGTCGTTAGAAAGGGAACCAAACAGATCATTTCATCCTCCTTGCACTGAAAACCTGCAAAATTTTGCAGGTATCGACATGAATCAATATCTCCACTTAAGCGCCATCCATTCTCATGGATGCGGAACACCTCGTAGTAATCGGCGACGCCCGGAACATGAGGGAGCTGCCCGCCTCATCGGTGCAGCTCATCGTGACAAGCCCCCCGAACCTCAATTTCCGCCTCGCCGGCCCGGAAGGGAACGGATATCTCAACGACTTCGAATCCTATCTCAAGGGCCTTATGGGCGTGTTTTCGGAATGCAAGCGCGTGCTTGAGCCGGGACGCTTCTTGTGCATCAACCTCAGCGACAGTGCCAGCAACATCGAGAAGATGCCCATCCCCGCCCACATCATCTTTGCCGTGCGCCGCTCGGGTTTCCGCTTCTGCGAGGACGTGTTCTGGAGCCGGACAGCCAAGAATACGGCTATTTCCGGCCGCCAGACCACCCTTTTTGACAATAAAGCCCATCTTTCGGACGATTTCCAAATCCAGCGCACCCTCATCTTCTCCAAGGGCCTGCCCCGCAAATCACGCCGGTTGAAGGGGGAATGCGGCATGGATTCGCATGGCGCGGCCGTATTCTGCCGAAACGGCCCCGTCCGATACCTGCAAGACCTGGATGCCCGCTCGCCGATGCCCAACCCCGACATTTTCCCCGAGGAGATGGTGGAATCCCTCATCCTCCACTTCAGCGACGAGGGCGACATCATCCTTGATCCATTCTTAGGAGACGGGATGCTCCCCAAAGTGGCATCTCACCTGAACCGCCGTTCGGCAGGCTACGAGAGCAATCCCTACAACATGCGCATCATACGCCAGAAGGCCGGTATCCCTGACGGCCATCTCAAAATCATCTTTCAGGGGGAGGGACGATTGACATGAAACTCAAAGACACCGTAGCCCTGATGCTACTTTCGGGGCTTGCCATGGCCGCATCCACCGGCCTCGTAATTCCGCCGGACCAGCCGCTCTGCCGGCTCTATTCCATCATCCAGCTGTTCGGCACGGCGGGCGGCGTGCTGCTGGCCGCCTATGCGGGCTTCCATCTGGCCACCTCGCACGAGCAAACCGAGCGCAACAACGCCAAAATGATGATCCAGGGCGCAATCTTGGGAGTCATCATCATCTGGCTGGCTCCGCTTGTGGTCAAATACCTGGCCGGATCGTCCGACCTCTGCGGCTGGTGATATGGCTTTCGATTTCACTGCCGCAGCCCTCACCCTCAAGGAATTCTCCGTGGGTTTGTCCGTCGTCATGGCTGCCTTCGTGGGCCTCAAACTGGCCACCACGCCGGAAATCCGCGAGCGGGGCGAATGGAAGGAGGCTTTGGCAGGCGTATTCGTGGGTCTGATACTGCTCTTCCTGGCTCCCCTACTGGCAGCCCAATTCATGGGAGGGACCTACTGCAAGGTGTGATATGAAACGCCTCCTTCTGCTCCTCTTGCTGGTCGGGTTCGCCTTCGCAGAAGGTGACGGCTCGGGAAACGACCCGCCGCCCGCCATCGACTTGGGCCCCCTCCTTGGAGCAATCGGAAGCTTACCGGGCCAAATCGTCACGGCGTTCTTCACCTACACCAACAAGGGGCTTGGGGAAGCAGAGCAGACCATCAGCGACAATGCCTTCAAGTTCATGTTCTCAAACCCCGACCCCAACTGGTTCTGTGTTCCCTACGGGGCGGTGATGGGCGTATTGGAGGGCCTTTTCGTCCTCGTTCTCATGGCGCTGGCTCTCTTCTCCATCCTGCGCTCCGGCGACGTGGAAGGCAGGCTTGAAACCCGCAAGTGGATGGAAAACATGTTCATCATGGTTTTGGTGCTCTCCTTCTCCTTCCAAATCTTCACCATGATGCTCGATTTCAACGCCTACCTCTCTTCTTCCATCGCCAGCAAGTCCATGACCTCCATCTTCAAGTTCCAGACCACGGGCGATGCTTCCATCCTGACATTTGTCATGCTTCTGGGCGGAGTAACATTGGGTTTCCTGACCTACCTCACCCTCCTTCTGCGCTACCTGTTCATCCCGATCATGATGATGCTTTTCCCAATTGCCGTATTCCTCTACTTCATCCCGCCCACCCAGAAATGGGGCAGCGTCTTCCTCAAGCTGGTGCTGGTCTTTATCTTCATGACCACCGCCGACGCGCTCGTTCTGCTGGGCTTCTCTGCCCTCTTTGGCACCAACGACCCCAACCTGGCCGATACCTTCGTGCGCTCGGTGGGCCTGATGTTCGCCCTGATGTCGTTCGGGCTGGTCAATCTCGCCCTCATCCTGCTGGCCGTCCTGGGCGTCGCCAGCCAAACTATCCATCTCGCCGGAATCGGCGGGCTTATGCTGCTCAAGGGGTTGGTATGAATGGCTTATGATATCCCCGACAAAATCCAGTACAAGGAGAAAATAGTCTTCAACCTCACCTTGGGGCAGTTGCTCTATGCCGTTGTGTTCGCCCTTCTGGCGTTCTTTTCCTACGGCCTGCCCTTCGCGGGCCCCGGAAAGTTCGTCCTGCCGGCCTGCTTCATCATCTGCGGTTTCGGCTTCATCCAACTGGGATGGGAGAAGTCGCTGCTCAACCGCTGGGCGTACTACGCGGGCATCCGAGAGGGCGGGGCGCTTGATCCGAGGGTGCAGGAGTTCATAGGAGTCCGCAAAATCGAGCACAACACCGTCTATCTCTCCAACGGGCAGATGCGAGCCATCCTCACCATCACGCCCATCAATTTCGAGAACATGGACGAGGGGCGGCGGGAGAGCGTCATCCTCAACTACCGCGACTTCCTCAACCAGCTCACCCACCCCGTCCAGATACTTGTCCGAACCGTCAACGTGGATTTGGCCGACTATTTCTCAGGCCACGATAGCCGGGTGGAGAAGACCAACAATCCCCAACTGATCGCCCTTTACAAGGATTTCAAGCTGTTCGAGCAGAAATACGTCAACGAGAACCGGGTCAAGGAGCGGCTCTACTATCTCATCGTGCCCTACGACCCGTCCGACTCGCTGGCAAAGCGCTACCAGGACAGGCTCGAAATCCTCAAAGAGAAGGTTCAGGCGGCGTTAAGCCGGAAGCTGGACAAGCTGGAGGCCGAGCGGGACGAGTCCGACCGCAAGGAGCTGGCCGACCGGACTTCCATCATGCAACAGAAGCTCGCCAATTGCAGCCTGGTTTCCAGGCGGCTTTCCACCAACGAGCTGATTTCGCTCTACATGTCGTATTTCGACGGCTACGTCGAGGTGGACGAGGACTACCTCTCGCGGGTGGTCGTCGCCAAGTCATTCTTCGAAAAGAAGGGAGGTGAAGCCGATGGCCAAGAAGACAAGGAACTCCAAACCCAAACCGAAACAATATCCCATTGGAAAACCGGAAGAAAAAACCCCGCCCATCGCCATAAACGAGGACGAGATTGAGCGCAAGGTAACCGAGCGCGTCAAGGCGGTCCTTGAGCGGCAGCAGTTGAAGGTATTCGAAATCCCGTGGTGGCAGAAGAATATCCCGTTTCTGGCCCCGAAAGAGGCCAAGCCACAGTTGCAGGAGCTGTTCCCCTATCTGTTGGCCCCCTCCCGCGTTGTGATTACTCCCGACAGCGCCCGCTTCAACGAGATGAGGCACAGGGTGATCCAGGCCGGCGGCTATCCCCGTCATGTCGAAGACGGATGGCTGCGCACTTTCTTGTCCAAAAACGAGGATTATGATATCTCGAAGCACATCGAGCCATTGTCGATAAATGACACTTTGGCTTATTTGCACAACCAGATTCTCCACCAAACCACCGACTTGTACATGAGCCAGACCAAGGGCATCCCCAATCAGGCGCTGGAAACCAAATTGGCAGATACGAAAAGGCTTTACGAGGCATTGTATAAGGGAGAGGAGAAGATTTTCCGCGTGTCGTTGTATCTTGACAACAAAGCGGATACCGAGGAGAAATTGAATTTCCTGACTGAGAAATGCAAGTCTAATTTGAACTCCATGCTCATCATCCCGAAAAGCTGCAATTACCGCATGGCTCCGGCAGTGCGGTCCTGCCTGCCTCTTGGAGAGGATGATTTGAAAGTCCAGCAGGAGTTTTCTACGAATTCACTTGCTGCTACCATTCCATTCATCTCGTCCTCCTGTGCGATTAGGAAAGGCGTGCTATTGGGCAAAGAGGAGGAAACCAAAACGCCTGTTTATGTAGATTTTGACGCCCTGCCAAACAAGCACTTCTTCATTCTGGGCACGTCGGGGAGCGGGAAGAGCTACACGGCGAAGTATCTCCTGATTCAGTTGTTTATTGCCATGGATGCGCGCATCTATGTGCTGGATCCGAATTCCGAATACAAGGAGCTGTGCAACCGATTTGGCGGGCAAACCATCGAACTGTCCCGCTATTCGGATAGCATCATCAACATCTTCGATTTGGCTAATGAGGACTTCGGCTCGAAAATGCTTTCTCTCATTTCCATCTTCGATATCATCATCGGAGGCATGAGCGAGAGCCAGAAGGGAGTTTTGAACCAAATGCTCCTGCAAACCTATGAGTTGAAGGGCATTTTCCAGAGCGACCCCTCCACCTGGAACAAGGAGCCGCCCACCTTTTCGGATTTCTATACCATCGTGCAGAAGAACCGCAAGGATTTGTCAAAGTCAGACAAGTCTTTGAGCAAGCAGGAAACCCGCTCGTTGGAAGTATTGTCAAACAGGACTGCGATGTATACGCGGGACGGCTTCTTCGGCTTTTTGGACAGGAAAACCAAAATCGATTTGCAGCAGCGCTTCATCAACTTTGATTTGTCGAAGCTGCCCTCTTCTGTCCGGACTTTGATGATGTTCGCCGTGCTGGACTTCCTGTTCAGGGAGATAAAGATGGACAACAAGCCCAAGGTTTTGCTCATCGATGAGGGCTGGGCATTATTGCGCTCGAAGGAAGCCGAGGGGTATTTGCTCGACTTCATCAAGACCTCGCGCAAGTTCGGCACGTCATTGGGCTTCATCACGCAGGAGCTTGAGGATTTGCTTTCTACTGATGGCGGGCGGTCTATCCTTAATCAGACGGCCACCAAAATCCTGATGCACCAGAATACGACGAATATAGATCTGATTTCGGATTCTCTCAAATTGAACGCTTCCGAGAAGGACTTTTTGATAAAATGCGGCAAGGGGCACGGGCTTCTTATTTCTGGCGAGGATAGAACCCGCTTCTTCACCAAGCCCTCCAAGACCATCCACGACATGATTACCACCGACCCCAACGAAGTGATCCATTTGTCGCAGAAACAGCATTTGGGGGCCGTGGCTGAGAGCAAGCAGACTTTCAGGGCTCCCTTAAGCCCAGAAGAGGGCTTACGGGGCAAGCAAAAGTATGAGGTCGGGCTTGACACCGACGCGGATTACTACAAATACTCGGAAATGGACGAAAACCAGCTCCGGGTGCTCAAGAGCATGGGCTATCAAGAAGTGAGCTTGGAGCCGTTCGGGGGCGGTCGCGGCCCCAAATGGATGGTAAAACCGCACGGCAACCAGGGGCCGACCCATGCTCTGATGGTGCTCATGGTGCGCGATGCGGTAAAACCCTATTGCGAAACCGTCATCTTGAACGATTCCGTGGAGCCGGACATAGTGGTTTCCTCCAAGGGCAAGCGGATAGCCTTCGAAATCGAGACTGGATCGTGGGTGGAGAAGCGCAACAAGGACTTGGAGGAGCGGTTCAGGAAATTGCGCGACAAATACCCGGACGGCTACTACATCATCGTGACGCATTGGGCCTATGAGGCCGACTATCAGCGCTATGCCACCGTGATTACCAAACCCAAAATCAAGGATTCGCTGGCATCAATATTCGCATGAAACGGAGGTATTCCTTGGCTTAAAACCAGTAATTACCGGTGTTTGGACGGGTATTTTGGATTTGGGGGCGTTTTACGCCTTTTTGCCTCCCTTTTCTGACCAGTCAAATCAACTGGTTTTTGCAGAATTACGGGCTGGAAATGAAGAAAACGGGTCGTGAATTCCCTATGAATATAGAACAACACCGTACGGAAAACAACCCCTCACCCAAGCATGGGCCCTCCGCCTATTACTATGCCGGCAAGCTCTATGATGAGGGCGCGGCTGTCTTGCCATACAAGAATAATGGATCTGGCTTGGTGATAGTGAAGGGGCACCGGCAGGCGGCTGTTGAGTGTGATGCGCCCGGGAACCTGCTTGAAGACTTCAGGAAAGCATATAATTGCGAGCCGGACGGCTGGGCTGTTTTAACTGGGGTTCGAGGCTATGTCGTATTGGATTGCGAGGACTCGGATACGTTCAGCTATGCCTCCCGCCTATTCCCTTCCACGCGAAAGACATTCGGCTCGAAGGGCGGGCATATCCACTTATTGGTAGATGCGCCAATCGAGCGGCGGCAATACTTTCGAAACGGGCAACTGGCGCTCGAAGTCTTGTCGAATTGGCTTGTATCCTTGCCGGGCTCTATTCATCGAAAAACCCACCAGCCATACGTTCTGCTAAACGATGCCCCCTTGGTGCGAATGGCTTATTCCGTGTTCGAGGAGAAGATCGGGCAGATGTGCGCTGAGCTGGGATTGTGGAGATGATAAATGGAAAGAGAAATATCGATTAATTGGGCCGATTTCCTGAGATTTCTACACACTGATAAGAATCTCGTTCATAGGTTATTCTTGCTTCGATTGTTTTCTACGCGGTCGATGCGTTTTGTCGCCTCTTGCATGGCGTTCAAATTCTTTAGAGAGATACTTCATAGTTTCGGATTTTCTGAATCTTTTTGGATCTGCGCGAATGGACTTCAGGACTACCTTCTTGCGTTCCGCTGACGCTTCACCTTGATTTATTATATCGACACGAGAACGAATAAACCTTACAAAGCCGGAGTTGAATATCGCAGATTCTTTCTCGATGACGCTACCTTTCGAAACGCGGGTGCCCAAAAAGTCCCCCGGACGGCTAGGAAATATAGATGAGAACAGTATCATCTTCGGCATCTTGCAATAGATGATTATCTCGCCAGGACCGGAACTGTAAATCTCTGCGTCGGTTCCGCGGTGAAAATACCAAAGAAGCTTCGATTCATCAATCGAGGTGAAAGTGCCATCCGTGAGCAGGCTCAGGTGGAGTTCGGATTTATGCGTGGAGGTTTTCCCAAGTAGATAATCGCGCCATTCCCGATGGGCGTTGCTATGCGGAATGCTGCAGCCGGGCTTTAATTTAACGAAATCACTTGAGCAATAATCAAGTATGCGCCAAAATAATCCTACCATAAAGCGCTCAAGTTCATCGGAGCACACAATTTCTTTGAATTTCCCCTCCATGTGTGGGTAGAATATGTTACGGGCAAAGTAATTTTCATACGTCGAAAAGGACTCTTCGCATTTTCTGCAATATAGCGGAAATGACGGGCCATCTTGTATTCGTTTGTTCGGGTTATCGCCAGGTCTAAGTTTTCCTGTGGCAGATGTTTCTTTTATCCAAGAGAATACAAACTTTGGGATAATGTGGCTCCTAACGAGATCTGCATTTGCACCACATAGCCGACAGATTCCGCGCATGATATATGGATGGGTCAACCATGTATAAATACCACAGGCCTCATCCGTTCAGAGCGCAGCCACTTCGAAGTTGTGGAAATACAATATCGAGACAAGTTTTGCGCCGAATTTGGGCTATAGCGATAACCAAAAACCAGTGGAAACCCGCCTTGCGAATCATTATATTGAAGGTTCAACCGGAGTTTTAGCATGATACCCGAACGTCCGACATTCGTGGACGATAACGGCTACCTGCGTTTCCAGGATACCAATCAGCTCGTACACCGGGCGATCGCCCAGCTCATGGTAGGGCATTCCCTATCCCAGAAGGAGGTTGTCCACCACAAAGACATGGACAAGAAGAACAACGACCCGTCGAATCTGATCGTGTGCGAGAGCCAGGACGAGCACGAGCGATTGCATCACGGCACCTATTCCCAGCCGAAAATAAACTCTGTACTGGCATTCATACTATTTCTTATTCTGAGTTTGTCCATCGGGCTTGGGTTCTTGTTATTGGTTTACGGGTTGGTATCTACGTTTCTAAGCAAGATTTAATTCGAGGAGATGAAATGAATCGAACGGATTCTTCAAACTCCAATAAACCCCGTTGCTTCATTCTATCTAGTGGGGGGCATTATCGAGGAATCGATGAGAAGAAGCTTGATGCAGCATTAGGACAACACGGGAGCACGATAAGCGATATTGAAATGCTATACTTCGAGGGAGTGAGCAAGAAGAGCAACTCCATCCTTTCTTTCTTCCGTTGCCCGCTTTTCGTAATTCTTAATGTCCCATATAAACTCTCGCTGAGGTTCTTTGCATTGTTCCATGGCGGCGGGGATAAAGAATCGATGAAGGTCATTGCAGCAAGAAAGAAAATCGCATACAATGAGTTTATCGAACTGAGTATTTTCGATCTATTTGATTTCAAACTCACCATCTTAGATTATTTCATGCTCATGTTGTTTGTCGTCGGAATCTCACGTATACTCATTTTGGATTTTTCAGTTTTGCCGGGTATATTCTTATTCAATTTGCTCTATTTCTATGCGATTGCAGTTCACCTGACTCCATCTAAGCGAGAAAATGTGATAGTGAAGAACGTGGTCGATTCGATTAACTCTAACCAAATCCGTGTTTCGGCATTACTGATTGGGAGCGAGCATCTTAAGTTGATACAAAAAAGGTTTAACGAGTATGATGATTCAATCGAATATATCAAAATCGAAAATATCCAAGTATAGACCACGTTGTAAAAGGATTAAGGCCTCGGTTTGGGCTGCGCCAGCTCGCCCAACCGGGCCGCTGCTATCGCAGCACGAAAAAGATAAGATAGATTAACATCTACCCCAACACTATGCGAAGAGTAATCCTTTGAGCTTAGCGACCTCGCCCTCGTTCAAAGCATTTCTGGCATTTGGCGTATTAATTACGTCCCCAATTAGCTGGATTCTTGGGGTTCTATCTCCATCAATTACAAGTTTCTGTTTGAAGTACACCACGCCGCTGATTAGCAGCTTATCTTTTTTCTTCATTTGGATAGAAGTTCGCCCATCTCGGAATGGCTCTCCGCTGTGAATCGGAATCTTTAACTGACCAAATAGCGTATTGAATAAATCGTATTCGTCGATGGTTGATCCACTAACATTCATGACGACATAATATGGGGTACTGTTTTCACGAGAACTCTTAGCAAGCCCTACAAGAAGCTGGGTATTTTTCTTCGACAGGACTGACTCAGATTTATTCCCTAATCCAACCGAACGATTAGAAAGTTTCAAATCTCTGTCTTGATCAGGGGTTGTAATCTCGAATAGGACAGTTTTTTCTCCAAGTTTTGCCTCGATGTCGATATCTTTGGTTCCGATGACCTTATCTTTTGTGATTATATTTTTAGCCCCAAGCCGCTTCATAATCATTAATTCTGAGAAAAAGCGCCAGAAGCCGTCATCATCCATGAATTTGTCTTTTATCTCTTTTTCTTTTTCCTTTGAATTTCTCCGGTCATTTTCAACACTCATAAAGACAGATAAACCTTGATTTAGTTCGGTTAGATACGCTCTTGGCCAGAATGTGCTCCGTAGTGCTTCAAATTTGAGCGCCTTTGATAATTCCGATTCATTCTCCTTAAATTGAACATCGTCACTGGAAGGTTCTTCCTTCTCAAGCATCCATAGTAATGGCGAGTATTTTCCATTTTTACACTCAATTAAGATATCCTTGAAAAGTGGTTCGATAGTAGGGTATTTGCTCAGGTTCTTTTCAATGGCTACGAAATCGTACTCTTCTTGGCCAATCCTAATTCCTTCAATTAGTTTAGCGACTTTATCTATAAGAACCCGATATTCATCGTCATTTAATTTGCTCGCGTCTAACAGGTTAGCGGGAATTCCCGTTTTGATGTATTTCTTTCCTTTTGCACGTTCGATGAGCAACTTCGAGAACTTCTGAACCTGACCGAGTTTCGTTGAATCATTATAACAAAAACCAAGTATTGCACCAAGAAGCTGGTGCCAAATAATTTCTTTGATAACAGAATCCGTCTGAATCTTCATTGTGCGGTCTATAGTCGTGTCTAGGTCATACTGCCCAATATCCTTGATAATGAAGGTAATGAATATGTAATTTTTCTCTTCGATTTTATTAAAGCAGGTATCGAAGAATTCTCCGACAAAACCATTATTCTTTTTTGCGAGTTCTTCCAGAACCCAATCAATATGCTTCAAATCATTATAGTAGCCTTTGTTAATCCAGTAATAGCACAAGTCCAATGTGTCGTGGAATCGATGAGGGTATCTTACGAGTAGCATCAATATCTCATTAATTGTTTCCAGTTCAGAATCTTTTGAATGACCAATCAGTTCAAATACTCTGGTTTCTTCCATCTGATCCTTTGGAGAAAGTCTTCTAAACGCCAAGCGGCGGCATAGCTCGTCTTTCTTTACAAGTCTCAGAATGATTGGATAGAAATAGTCTCTATCTTTCTTATAGTCTGCAATACTTAGATTTAGTAACTCAAGGTCAATCTCTTGACGATTTTTTGTGAGGAGATAATCGATATATTCTTTGTGCGCTTTATCAATTACGTCTTTTTTTTCATTGATAACAAGAATTGCTTTTATATGAGAACTGAGTCGACTTGAATCCTCACTGTTTTTCTCATTGTTCAGTATCTTCATGACTTCTTTTTCATTTTTCTTTCCAAAACCACCAAGAATTAATCCAGATAAAACTATCAGAGGTTTATTTCCTGTCTTGATTATCTTATCTCGAATATGTAGCCCAAGTTCACTTTTTTGCTCTCCAATCCGGATGAGGGACTCCAAAATCGGCCCTTGTGCTAAATCTCGACTAGTTCGGGTTGTAATCTTATCGAGAAGTTGAATATATTGATCTGAATCGGATGCAATTTCGTATAGAATAGCAGAAATCAATTCTAGATAGGACCACATGCCATACTCATCGCTGATGGCTTGCTCGATTAGTTTTTTCTTTTCTTCTGGAGATAGACCTTCGCGTACCTGGGCCCATTTTGCAATCTGTTCTTCTTTGTTATATTTTTCGAATTGAGAAAGTTCCATCCTAATCCCATCCATTATAGCTATTGTGATTCGTTAGGTCGTGTTTGCATAAAATTCGTTTAAGCTGTTGCTTTTTTGATGAAGAGAACACGAACAAATCAAGTCCATATACTCCCGGATGTCCTATCGCATCGTCTAGAAAAGAATATTCTTTGTACAATCTTAGAAGTTTGTCAACAAATAAGGGGGACCAAGGCAATTGTTTGCATGGAATCCATTTCGGAGTAAATTCTCCGATTATGATTTGTTTTGGTAGATGGCCAAAATATTCTCCCTGTCCAATACATTCAATATCGTCCATCATACTTTGCTCATTTCCATCTCGAATGAAGATTACCTTGTCGATATTCTTACTATCTAGTATGATCCAGTTGCAAGGAGATTTTCGCGGGCTTCTTTGGAGGATATAATCTCTGATGGTGTGAAGTGTCAGGCTGCCTTTTTTTTCTAATCCGTTAATAACTGATTTGAAGAGAGCAGCGTCACCCGCATAAAAAATATAGTAATTCCCAAAATTATGAAATTTTTCTCCTTCACAAGATGAAGCGCTTTTGAACTGATTTCCATACGAGATTTTCTTATCTGATGCAACAACTAGTGTTTTTCCTCTGTCCAGATAGAATAGAACGATTGCTGTCATTGAGCATCACTTCTTCCGTTCCAGACCATTCTCGATCTCTCTAAAGCTTTCCAATGCCTCTTCCAAGTTCTCGACTATCTCTTCGGCGATTAAGCTCGGCTCCGGCAGGTTATCCGAATCCGTCAGGCTGTCATCCTTGAGCCAGAAAATATCCAAGCTGGTCTTATCCCGCTTAATCAAATCTTCGTATTTGAAGCGCTTGAAACGCTCGGTTTCCTTCCTTTGGTGCCGGTTCTGTGGGTTGTAGCACTTAACGAAGTCTTCCAAGTCCTTCATGCCCATCGAGCTTTCCTTGAGCGTGAAATGCTTGTTTGTCCTCAAATCGTAGATCCAGAGGTCTTTCGTCCACGCGCTCTCAGAGGCTTGTTTCTTATCAAAGAAGATTACGTTGGCTTTGACTCCCTGAGCATAGAATAGACCAGTTGGCAGCCTCAGCAGCGTATGAACCTCGAAGTCCTTTAGCAGGTTCTTGCGGATGGTTTCTCCTGCGCCCCCTTCGAATAATACGTTGTCCGGGACTACGACTGCCGCACTTCCCCCGACTTTTAGGATGGTCTTGATGTGCTGGACAAAGTTCAGTTGCTTGTTGGAAGTGGTGGTCCAGAAGTCAGGGCGTTCATATGATACCGAATCCTTGTCCGATTTCCCTTCTTCATTTACGATTGTGATACTGCTCTTCTTCCCAAAAGGCGGATTGGTCAAGACCATATCAAACCGTTCGCCATCGTCAGAGGCCAAAGAATCCCTAACCTGAATGGGCGACTGCTCGGAGCCGATACCGTGGAGAAAAAGGTTCATGGCGCAGAGCCTAGCGACTTGAGGGACAATATCGTAGCCTCTCAACGCATCGTTCTTGAGGAATTTCTTCTGGTCTTTGTCTAAATTGTTGTGCTTGACTATGTAATCGTAAGTCAAGGTAAGGAATCCGCCAGTTCCGCTGGCCGGGTCGCAGATTTTCATATTTGGCTTTGGCTGCATGACTTCGACCATAGTTTTGATTAATGGTCTTGGCGTGAAATATTGGCCTGCGCCGCTCTTGGTGTCCTCCGCGTTCTTTTGGAGCAATCCCTCGTAGATTTCCCCCTTTACATCAACATCTAATCCGAGCCAGACCTCATCATCAATCAGGCTGATTAAGCGTTTGAGTTTGGCTGGGTCTTGGATTTTGGATTGAGCTTTGGCAAAAATGATACCTAGCATCCCCTTTTCCTTTCCTAAAGCGGTTAGGGTAGCCAAATAATGGCCTTCCAACGCTTCGCCATCTTTTGAGGTTAAAGAGAGCCAATCGTATCCCTTGGGTATCGTGGACGGCTTATTGTATGGAGGTTTTGTCTGCTCGTGTGCCATTTTGAGGAAGATGAGATATGTTAGTTGCTCGACATAATCCCCATAACCAACACCATCGTCCCGAAGAACCGTGCAGTAATTCCAGACTTTTTGAACAATGGAGCTTGATTCAGGCATAAAATTACCTCTTCTTGGATTTTTCAGCTCGAATTCGTTCGAGCAGTTTTTCCGCTGGTTCATCTTTTGGATCTTGGGGGGCGAGCTTGCCTTCAAATGCGGTTTTGAGAATGCTTTGGCGCATATTCTCAGCCATAGTGAGATTCTTGTCAATAAGTTGCTCCGTCCTTTCAATTGCACTCATCTTGATATCTATCTGTCTTACAATCTCTTTTTGTTCGAGGATAGGTACAAACGGAAGCGGTGCGCTTCTACAAGTACTTAACTGAACATTATACTGCCCCGCAGTGGCTTTTGATTTTTTAGTGAGAAAACGAATCAAATCATTAGACAATAGATAGAACAGCAAGAATCGTGTTTCTAAGTTCTTTGATGCTCGATACAAGACAACTGCCTGATTAGTATTCCATTCTGGATACGTATCTGGGACTAGCGATACTTTCCCCAAGGGGGGTCCGACGATATTGATGAGGATATCGCCAGGGTAAGTGATCGATTTCGCTAATTCTTTTCTATGCGTTTCTCGGTCAATAAATGTAGGCTTAACAGTGAAATCCAATCGGCCATCTTTTGTAAGATTGTATACTTTTATGAACGGAATATCCCCAGAATCCCTAGTCATTTTTGATGGTTCAGGAGTGTTTCCGTTAGAAATTACGCCGCATGCCTCACTCATCGAACACCAAACCCACTCCTTCGGTAATTTGGGTAGCTCTGAAGCATCAAACGGCAACACGTCTTTGTGTCTCTTCCCAAGTCGTAACTTCCGTTCTTCCTTTATTCGCGCCAGTATTTTTTCTACTGATTCAATTTTGTTTTTGTTTTTCTCCCGCCATTTTGCAGTAAGCTTTCCATCAAATGCAGATTTGAGCACTGATTGGCGATAGATCTTAATTTGGCATTTAGCTTTATGGAGAGATGAAACACCTGCGTCCAGTTCTGAGACAAGTTCTTCAATTTTTGAGACTATGCGGAGTTGTTCGTTCGATGGCGCAAGGGGGACTTGAGAGGTATCAAATAAACCTTTAGTAATATGCTGCATCCCCGATCCGTGAACCTTTGATTTTAGAGAACCAATATACGCGTTGGTTAAATGATACAAATACTTCTTATCGACATATGGAATTACTTTGAAGATATGCTGGTTGAGAACAGCATCTTCCCCACGATATATGAATGCCCCAAGGGTTGCAGACCAAGAGATAAGCAGTTGTCCGTCTTTAATGAGATATTTATCTTCGATAGGTTTAGAGTAGCGATTGATTTCATCGGTTGAACCTGTTAGATTTTGAATGCGAAGAATCGGTTTTCCTTCTCTCTCCCATTCGGTAGGTTTGAATGCGCGCCCATTGATATACTCCGCAAGTTCTCCGAGAGGGGCAAGAACCCACCCTTTCGGCAATTTTTCGTTATCAGTCATGTTCTCCCATCACTATTCAATGTATCCATAACCTTCTAAAATCTCGGCAAGCTTCTTTTCCGCTAGTGGAAGTTCATCTTTCAGCGTTTCGCAAACTGCCAGCGGGCTGCCGCAGAGATCAGAGCCGATTTTCTTCATTTCGTCGTTCGTTAAATCATTGCGTAAATACAGGATTTGGATGATTAAATTGAGGTGGTCTATCTTGTGATTGATGGACCTCAAAGAACCGAGCAGGAATTTGGCGTTTTTCATCGGGATATATTGAATTCCGCCCATTATGCGGCTGATTTCAACTCTCTCGAAATAATGAGGCTCCAAACTTGTCTTTGAAACAGATGTCTTTTTGTCTCCTAGCCAATACCCATTCAATTGCCCATCAAGCCAACTAAGTTGCGGACCCCATTGAAAGTTCTCCATCGTTTGAAAAGAGCGCAATGTCTTGAAGCCTTTTGTCCAGACTTCAATTTGGGATTTCAAAACACGCAAATCTTCTAGCCATCTCTCCAATTTCTCTTTCTCTTGGAAGAACCGGCCAAGGCCAAAGCCAGTGAAGACCGAAAAGAGGACAGTGGGTAGAGTCCAATCTCTTAGGAAGTAAAACACCACTAATGGGAAAATTAATCCTAAGACAAAATATGCAATGAACTCAAGCGCATTGCTGGAAAGAATCTTCCAGTACTTGTGAAAGCGTCCAATTAGACCATTAAGAAAAGTGATCATATCGGCAACGCCTCGTTAAGCTCGCTCAGGATGGAATCGAGGCGTGAGCCGAATACTTTGCTGGCTTTTACTGCCCCGCCTTTTCCAACGAATGGGGCATATTCGAAATCGTCTATCTCGATGCTGGCTGAGGCGGCGATGTGCGCCTTTATCATCTCAAGCCATTCCATCTGGGCGGCATTGTATGTCTGGCCTGCTTTTTTCTGCTCTGCAAGCCACTC
Source organism: Microcaldota archaeon (assembly GCA_021814005.1). Lineage (GTDB taxonomy): Archaea > Micrarchaeota > Micrarchaeia > Anstonellales > Anstonellaceae > CAIXYX01. The sequence continues at coordinate 129,584 of JAKAJC010000001.1, read as the reverse complement.
TTTGAAGCGGGAATCCACCAGTTGAGTATAGGGCACGAGCGAATTGCTCTCCCCTACAGTGTAACGAACGAGCGAGATAATGTCTGTAAGAAGCCTCTTGGGGCCCGCATCATGGACGCGGCTTTTGTCGAGTTGCTTGTAGGCATTCCAGACGACTTCTGAATTAAGGTAATATGGGGGCCGAGCGATGGCTTCGGCAAGCTCCTTGATCTGTTTGTAAGTCAAATGCCGCTGAGCATAGGGGCGGCCATAGATGATTTGAAGGGCCGAGACTTCGTTCTTGTTCTTTTCGATGAATTCCTTGAATTTGCCCACAATAGCCTGCGCCTTGTCCTTAGCCGAAGCATCAAAGGAGGCGCGGAGCACCACGTCCTGGCTTACTGTGTCGATAATCTGGTATTTCTCACGCTTAACATCGATGAGGTAATTGCGAAGTGCAGGTTTGTCGAGCGGCAGGCAGGCTTTGGTTATCAGCTCCTTTCGAGCTTTGGCGAGCTGCGCCTCGTCCGGCTTATCTGTTTTGAACATGGCTTTGGCGGCTACCATCTGATTGTCGATGCTATTGGCGGCGAGGAGCTGGGCGGCCACTTCAGAAACGCCTTTGCCGCCACTTAACCGAACGAACTCCTGCTTCTCCGGCCCTTCCATCTTGCGGTCCAGCTTGACCAAACGGCCGGCTATGGAGCTTATGGTGTCCTCGTCTCGGATGCCCTTGGCGACATCCAAAACCAATTTCTCGAAGGCAACGGTTGGCTTGCGGTCCAGTGGCTTGGTGTCAGTTTTATCCTTCTCACATACGCCGACTGCATCCACGATAATGAATGAGGTCTTGTCGCCCGCGTCGGGAGTTACCGAAGCCATATCGTCTTTGGAGATGGTGCGCGTGCCACGTCCCTTCATTTGCTCAAAATAGAGCCTGGAATTGACATCTCGAAGGAAGAGAAGGCATTCGAGGGGCTTAATGTCGGTGCCTGTGGCCACCATGTCCACCGTGACGGCGATACGGGGGTTGTAGGAGTTTCGGAACTCTTGAAGTATGTCCTCGGGCTTCTCGTTGGAGCGGTAGGTAATCTTCTTACAGAAGTCGTTGCCCTCTCCGAATTCCTCGCGGATGATATTCACCACGTCTTCGGCATGGGCATCGTTCTTGGTGAAAACGAGTGTCTTGGGAACGTGCTCGCGGCCGGGGAATATCTCGGTTTTCAGCTTGTTCTTGAATTCTCGGATAACTGTCCGAAGCTGGCTTGGGGAAACTACGGAGCGATCGAGCTTGGCGGCCTCATAGGAGAAATCCTTGTCCAGAAGCTCCATGCGTCGCTCGCGGGTGAATTTGTCACGCACATCCACATAGAACCCAGCCTTTACCTTATCCCCATGCTTGGAAATCTTGGTTTCGATTCGATAGACTCCGGCAAGCTGCACATTGACTTGATCGGCCACGGCTTTCTCATGGTTGTATTCCATCACCAGATTGTTGTTGAAGAAGCCCAATGTCTGCAAGGACGGGGTGGCAGTAAGGCCGATGAGGTAGGAATCGTAGTATTCCAGAACCTGCCGCCAGAGATTGTAGATGGAGCGGTGGCATTCGTCGCTGATGATGAAGTCAAAGGTTTCGATGGGAACGGCTGGGTTGTAATCCACCGTTATGGGGGTCGTCCTGGCGGAAGCGCCGCTTTCGAACATCGAATGCTCTTCTATCTCTTCGTCAATCTCTTTTCCGCTTAGGATGGCATAAAGACGCTGGATGGTAGTGATGCAAACTTTAGCCACGGGGTCGATTTTGTTGGATTTGAGGTGTTGGACATTATAGATGTCCGTAAAGTGCTTGTTTGAGTCGGGAGGAACGTATTGCTGGAATTCCCGCAGGGTTTGGCGGGCCAGATTGTTGCGGTCCACGAGGAAGAGAACGCGCTTGGCCTTGCCGAATTTGATTAGGCGATAAATGGAACTTACGGCAGTATAAGTCTTGCCGCTTCCCGTGGCCATTTGGATTAGGGCTTTTGGCCTGTCCTTCCCTAAAGATTCCTCCAGCTTGTTGATGGCCTCGAACTGGCATTGGCGGAGGTTGCCTTTTGGAAGAGGAGGGAATTTCTTCAAGCGAGAGCGGAGGGTTTCAGTTTGCTCCACCCATTCCAAGAGCGTTTCAGGCTTGTGGAACGCAAAAAGGTTTCGGGAGCGAGGTTTTGGATCGCGGTTGTCCCTAAAGCGGGTTTCTACCCCTGTTGACTCATAGGCGAAAGGAGGAGGCCAATGGACGTTTGGCAAGTTCTCGGGTGTATTATTGAGATAGCCTTCGGATTGCTCTTCCACAACGCTTAGCGTGGTGCCTTCAGGTTTAGCTTCGAGGACACCGACCACGTTTCGATCCACAAAGAGGAGATAATCCGCACGGCCTTCTTTCAGCGGATACTCACGGACAACGACGCCGAGACTGGCGCCCAAATCCATATCCTTGTAATCTTGGATGACCCAGCCTGCCGCTTCAAGCATCTTATCAATTTTACGGCGGGCTTTCTGCTCTGGTTCCATTGAATATACGAGGAATAAGAGGTTAATAAATCAGACTTCTGCGCGGCTTATACTCAGTGCAGGTGTCGTATATTGGCTAGATGTGATTGCCTGAATCTCGGCCGGGGAGATAGCGTATATTTTTCGGTAGCGTTTAGAGAATAATCCAGCTATCTTTTTGTAGTAACTTTCATTCATCTCGGGAGATGCGGCAAGCACTTGCTGTACGGATGCTTTGTGCTTGCATAATTCCATTAATTGTGCAGAAGATAACAGGATGATTCTACCTGGCCATCTAGCCCGTCTCTTCACTCGTTTAGCGAATTTCTTGAATCTTTTTTCTGGCAGATTGTTGGATATGTAGATAAAGGATCCAAGTCCACCTAGATTCTTTACTACTGGTAGTGGTTGCAGCCGTTTTATGTAGTATGCGGATTTCGCAGGTTTTTCGCTGAATGCGTATTGCGCTGTGGAGTATTTGCTATCCCATGAGACGCAGAATCTCTCGGATGAAGAAAGAGGTATTGCCGCTATTCCATCCGGGACACGCTTGCCGATGAACTGATCCCCTAGGCGTTGAGAAGTCGGCAGAAGGAAGTGGACTAGCGAGAATGTGTCTTCCTCGAATTTATGGAAGTCGTAATCCCCTGTGCGTTCAAGCCGGGCCAATGCGTTTCGATAGTTGTTTTCGATACGGGTTTGCGTTGCATTTAAGCAAGAATCAATTTCAGCCGTAAACAACTTTTGATTAGAATTGGTTAATTTATTGTAGATAAGGTCAGACACAGTAACAACGCCATGCCCATATCCTCGAATTTGGTCAGTTTCGCTCGTGTAAGGATATGGTGCGAATACTACGGCTGCGTCGTTGAATTTCAAGTATTCTAGTAGGTTTGAGTCGATTTTTTGTGAATTGACTGGCACTACAACAACGCTGCCTTTTGGCGTATATACTTCGATAACGTCTGTTTTCCTCTTATTGAATTTCCGTGTTCCGTGCACAACCGAATATCCTTCTAAAATAAGTGAGTCTGAAATAAGTTCTCGAATCTTTGCCTTATCTGTCTTCACTGCGAAGTATTCTCCGAATAGGTGCAATTGCCCCCCGCATTCCGAACACGTGCCTTTCTGCCAAGTATTGGCATATTGCTTCACGCATCCATTGTATACGCAGTATCGCTTGTTTTCCTCTTCGGGCGCATGGAGGAGGCCCATCTGGTATAAGACTTCAAGGACCTTCCGGTATATGGGCGGATCATCGCTTATTGAAACGAGTTGGGTGTTTAGAAGCGAATTTATCGCTTCCTTGACTTCGATGGGTTTACCTTCAAATTCAAAGTATTGGTTGATCGGAATGTTTGTTTTTTGTTTAAATTGTGAGATTAATCCTTCGCGATCCTGATAGGCCAGACTTCTGTCAGGGATTTGCATTTTGTAGTATCCAAATCTACCCTCGAAAACTCTGACTTTGACTGGCTGACCTGAGAAAAGAAGAGTAAATGCAGATATGTTGGATATTTCTTCTGGGGTTATGTCTTTGTTTTCAGTAAGTCTTTTGACCGCGCCCTTTACAGGGTTTTTTCCAGCGCGATCTTGGATGATAAGCTTTGGATTTCCAGGTAAATTAGTATATTTGTAGGACACGCTGATTACGGGCAGAGTGTCGTCAGCTTCATCTGGAACGAAAAGCTTCTGTAGTTGTGCTTTATTCACAGGCGTTTCGCTCTGGGTTGACATCAATTCAAGCTTAATCGTGCGTTGAAGGAATCTAAGAAAAATTTTCCTCTCTTTAGAATTATGCACAACGAGATGTATTTTCTTCCCTGTTTGGTTGATGGCTAATATTTTGCTCGAAAACCGTTTTTGCCGTTGATTGTTTGGCCACGACGGCTCTTCTTCATCGCTTTTTTGTCTGAGAAACCAGTAGATCCGATAATCCCGATAGACTCCCTTTTGCTTGAAGTGATAAACTTTATCATCGGTTTCGGAAGGCCTATGCGCTCCCTTCGATAAAGTTCCTGCTAGCCACTTTACTTTCTTATCCACTTGCGTAATCTGTTCATTCGTAACTTCACGCAACGAATAGTCCCGTTCGAAGATTGCCGTTTTCCTCCATATCTGGAAGAGAACGATTCCTTCCAGTTCGGCGTCAGATAATCCTAGAATCCCCAAGAATGCTGTTTTTTGAAGAGCTTTCCCGGTTTGCCCCGTCAGATTGAGGAATCTGCTTATGCTGGAACGATAATTTCTAGAGAATACCCAATAGCAATAAGCAGTTATGGCTTTTTTCTTGTCCCTAAGGATATCGTCAAATTGAGCTGTATTAGGATAACCGAGTTTTTGTTTGAATGATTGCAACTGAGTTTGAGACAAACCCGTGAGGTGTTTTTTCAATTCCTTGCAGTATTTTTTCTCCCAATCTGGCCCCTTGCATATTTTTTGGATGTTTATCAGGTATTTTTGCCATCTCTTTTTTTCAGAAGGTGCGAAAAGCCTGATATTTCCTGTTTTAGGCATGAAGTTACTTCGATTTTTTACCTTATAACTTTACCCTCACTAGATTTCCGGTTAAACGCCCTGCCCGACCATGGGCCGTGGGGTTTGATGGAGTTCCTCTGCCTGCTCGTGCTGGGCGATAGTCGATTCTGCGAGAATGGCATCTAGAATTTCCTTATACTTTTCTTGTACTTTCGTCATACTTTTCGGCTCTTTCTCGTCGGTGCTTTCAGATACTTTTTCAGATACTTTTCTGGATACTTTTAGGCACATCTGTTTGTTCACTCCTGCACTATCTCCCAATGCCCGCCCCTGTCCGGCCCGATGCGTTTCAGGCTCCCGCGTGCCTTCAGAATCGAGAGTTGCTTTTTCACCGCCCGGTCGCTGATGCCAATCTTAGAAGCCAGCTCTTCGATGGTTATGCCTGGGTTGTTTTGGATCAGGTCGAGGATCTTCTGGGAACTCTTCTGGGAACCTTTCTGGGAACTTTCGGGTGCGGTCTGGGTACTTCTTGGGAACACCACCGAGAAGAAGCCCTCGTTGATGTCAAAGCGGGGCTTGAGCCCGATCTTCTTCATGGCGTCGCGGATGCGCTTGATGCCCGAGCCGGCCCGCTCCACCTTGTCGATGCGCTGCAAAAGGTCCATGAGAAGCGGGTTGCGGGGCATACTGCGCTTACCCAGCTCCTTGCGCGGCAAGCCCGAGACCAGGCCGCCGGGGTTGGAGATGTCCACTCGGTCGAGATAGATATCCACCTGCACATGGCCGGGGGAGAAATAGTCGCGGTGGGCAAGGGCGTTCACCAATGCCTCTCGCAGGGCCTCTTCGGGCAGTTCAAGCTTGTTGGTGCGCTCGGCCTTGATAATGAGGTTGGTGTTGAGTTTCGAGCGGATATAGGTGAGCGCGTTCTCGTGGTTGGAGAGGAGGTCGCCGCGGAACTCCTTGCGGTCCAGGATGGTGACCTTATCGTTGCCTTGGTAGAGGACGCACAGGAGGGTGGCGCTGGTGAAGAAACGGGTAACGCTTGGGGTGAAGAGCAGCACTCCGGCATTGCGCAGATATGGCCCGTCTAGGAGATCGAGGTTGCGCAAGGTGTCCTTCTGGTCAGGCAGGGGTGTGATACCGGCTCTGGAGAGGTATTGCTTGAAGAGGGACTGGTCGAAATCGGAGCGGAAATCAAACGAGGTGTTGGGCTTCTCATCGAAGCGCAGCAGCCTCTCCTTTTGGAAGAACTCGCGTATCTCGTCGCGCCGAAGCTGCTGGGACATAGAACCGATGCGCAGGTAGAAATTCCCGCCGCTGGAATAGGGCTTGTCGGGTCCCTCGGGAATGTGGATGACGGCGAACGGGCCGACTCGCTCCACGCGGACGCGAGTGGGAGGGTCGAGGTTGCGGGCATAGGAGTTGATGCGCGCCTCGTCGGCATTGTTCGGAGAATAACCGGAAGGCGTGCCGTTGTCGCGCACACCGATGATGATTTTGCCGCCGGAGGCGTTGGTGAAGGCGCAGAGGTGCCGTCCTAAGTCGTTGGGAAGGGACTCCTTGAAGTCAAGCGTGTAGCCCTCGCCGGTTTCGACAAGCCCCTTGATTTCGCTCTCGTCCATATTACACCCAAGCATACGATGTTTTTGTTTGTATCGGCATCATACTCCCGCCCTGCTTTTCGCCTTCGCAATCGTCCCTCGGGCGGCTGCCTTCTGCAATTTCACAAGCTCTGCCTGCATCATCGCCATCTGCTCCATAAGCTGGTTTATCTTCGTCGGTTCAAGTGCCTTTTCCATCCGAAGCTTCGCATCGAGGGGCATGAGGCAGTTTTCGCACTCCTTGGCGGCAAAGGGAATCTGGGCGTGGCAGCGGGGGCATTCCTTGAATTCCGGTGTTTCGTCCTTCTTGACAGCCTGCCCGCGCTGCTTCATCTGGAAGCGCGCCACGTCCTCGGCGGTGATGTGGGCGTAGCGCTGCGCCATGCGGGAATTCTCGGTCCATCCATACTTGATTTGCATAAACTGGTCGTTCATGCCGCTGCGCCGGTCGTTCGTGGCCGAGGAATGGCGGAAAAGGTGGGGGTGGATGTGTTTTCTTATGCCGGCGTTGATGCCGATGCGCTGGAGGGTCTGGTTCGCCATCTTGGGCGTGATGAATGGCAGCTTGGTGCGCAGCTTGATGTTGCAGAAGAGGAAGGCGTTGGAGTTGTCCTTGTCGGGGTGCATCTTGTACCAGGCCGCAATCTCGGCAATCGAGCTGATGAGGTAGCAGGGCCGGCCCGTGCCCTCGGTGGTCTTGCTCTGGGCGAACGTCACGAAGGGCATCTCGCCCTCCATGTGCACGTCCTTGAGCTGGATGTTGCATATCTCGCTAATCCTTGCGCCGCTGTCGTAGAGAAGGGCGACAAGCGCCCTATCGCGCTGGTTCTTGCAGGCGTTGAGCATGAGCCGGTATTCGTCGGCGGAAATGCAGTCCTCGACGCGCACTTTCTTGGTCTTGGGCTGCGTCACGCGGATCCACGACACGATGTCGGGGTAGGGGTTGCCGCGGGTTATGGCCCCCGTGCGCTGCCAGCGGAAGAACATCTTAATCGCGAGCTTGGCCCAGTCCTTTAGGCTCTCGCTCTTGCCCTGCAGGCTGGAAATATAGTCGATTATGTCGTCCTTCGTCATGTCCTGGAATTCCTTTTTCACGTGGCGGCCTAGAAAGCAGATGTAGCGCAAATAGGATTCCTGGGTGGCCAACTTCTGGTTGCGGTTGACGCAAAATTCAAGGCGGAAGGACTTGAGGGCCGCCCTCTGGCCCGGCGTAAGCTGGGCGTGGGAGAGATGTCCCGCGATCTGCTTTTCAATGTCCGCCTCGACGACAGCGTGCGGAGATGCCGGTTTCACGAGGTATTTGAGACATTTGATGTTTAAAATACTATGTCTCTTACTTCCTCATTATTGGCATAAATGTTGGGTCAGAGTCAAGTCACGTCTTCATCTGGTTTTGAGGCCATCAGTAGTCGTAGACTCATCATTCGATTCTAGTTTGCACTGGGGAATATAAAAAATGGATTATGGGCCAAAAAATCCGGCCTTACTCAATCGAAATCTTCACGTGCACCGTGTCGGGCACCTTGACGCGCATAATCTGGCGAAGAGTTCTCTCATCTCCGGCCACGTCAATCATGCGCTTGTGGATGCGCATTTCCCAGTGCTCGTATGTGTCAGAGCCGTCGCCGCAGGGCGTGCGCCTGGTCGAAATCTTGAGGCGTCTTGTAGGCATGTAGATGGGGCCGGCCAAATCCACTCCCGTGGTCTTGGCTATCTCCTCAATCTGATGGCAGACGTCGTCCAGCTCTTTTGGGTTTTTGCCGATAAGTTTGATTCGTGCTTTGCTCATTTGTTCACCAATCCAAAATAAATGAAATTAAAAAATAAAAAAACCTTACGCCGTCTTGGGCGTCACTTCAAGCACCACGCCTGCGGCCACTGTCTGGCCCATGTCGCGGATGGCGAAGCGGCCCAGGGGCGGGAATGCCGAGAACTTCTCGACCACCACGGCCTTGAGCGGCTTGACCTTGATGATGGCCACGTCGCCGGTCTTGATGAAGTCGGGGTTCTTCTGCATTGTCGCGCCTGTCTTGGGGTCCTTCTTCTCGAGGATTTCCACGATGGTGCAGGCAACCTGCGCCGTGTGGATGTGGAAGACGGGCGTGTATCCCTTGCCGATGGCGGTCGGGTGCTCGAGCACCACGATTTGCGCCGTGAAGTCTGCGGCCACTGTGGGCGGGTTATCGACCGGGCCGACCACCTCGCCGCGCTTGATGTCCTTCTTGTCAACGTTTTTCACGTTGAATCCGACGTTGTCGCCGGGGACTGCCTGGGCCAGCTCCTGGTGGTGCATTTCAATGCGCTTGCACTCACCCTTGGCGCCCGAGGGCATGAAGATAACGTTCATGTTGGGCTTGAGGATGCCTGTCTCAACACGGCCGACCGGCACTGTGCCGTGGCCCGTGATTGTGAAGGCGTCCTGAATGGGGAGGCGCAGCGGCTTGTCCGTAGGTTTGGGCGGAGCAACCAGCTTGTCGAAGCACTCAAGGAGCGTCGGGCCGGAATACCAGGGCATGTTGGCGCTCTTTGTCTTGATGTTGTCTCCCATGAATCCCGAGTAGGGAATGAACGGGAGTGTGTCGGTCTTGTAGCCGATGTTTTTCAACAGCGTTGTGAGGGCCATCTTTGTTTCGTCGTATTTGACGTGGTCCCAGTTGACGGCGTCCATCTTGTTGATGCCGACGATGAGCTGGTTGATGCCCAGCACTTTGGCCAAAAAGGCGTGCTCCTTTGTCTGGGGCTGAATTCCTTCTTTGGCAGAGCACACAAGCACGCCGGCGTCGGCCTGCGAGGCGCCCGTAATCATGTTCTTGACGAAGTCCTTGTGTCCCGGGGCGTCGATGATTGTAAAGTAGAACTTGGCTGTCTCGAACTCCTTGTGCGAGAGCTCAATGGTCACTCCTCTCTCGCGCTCTTCTTTGAGGGTGTCCATGGAGAAGGCGAACTCGAATGTCGCTTTGCCGACTTTCTCGGCCTCCTCTTTGAGTTTGCGCAACTGCTGGTCTGTCATGGCGCCGGTCTCGTAAAGCACGCGGCCCACTGTCGTCGACTTGCCGTGGTCGACGTGACCGATGAAGATTAGGTTCATGTGTTCTTTGTTTGCCATTTAGACACCTCGATTCAGACTCCCTTCGTCTGCATTAGCCAGCATACTCGGTAAGCCGTTGTTGGTTTGGCTATGCCCTTTTGATTTTATAAAGGTTTCCGCAACCGCAGGGGGAACACCAGAACGACCAAAGTCCCCCTTCAGTTTTGAGGTTCTTTCCTGATTCCCCCTAATGCCTTTCCTTTTCCCTACGTCTTCACCGGTTTGTCGTATGAAAAGAGCGCCTGCTCTCCCTTGCTTCTCTTGCCGCCGCCCATCAAACCTTGCAGCACTCCAAGCGCCACAGCCAAATCTTTCGGCGAAATGACCAATAACGTGTCAGGCCCGGAAGATGTCATTTCCACGACGTTGACATTTTGCAAAGCCAGATGCAGCATCAGCGTTGCCAGCACGCCTGATTCTGTTTCCATGCGCTCGTCCGAGTAGATGGTTATGAGAACCAAATCCTCGCCAATCACTTTCGCGCTCTTTGGAATGTGCGCCTCCTCGTCGGGGTCGACAAGGCTTATCACGCCGTTTTTCGACGATGAAACGGAAATGATGGGGATGTTGAGCGCCTTGGCCGACTGCACTACCGTAATGCCCGAGCGTATTTCGAAGGTGGAATCTTTCAGCACCCTGTTGTGTCCGAACGGATTGAACTCGCCCAAATCAAGATGGCGGGAGCGCAAAAGGGCGGCCCTCAGCGCGGCAACCGGCCTCTTGCCCGAAGCAAATCCCTCCTCGTCCAGCCGTTTGGCAAGTGCGGTGTAATTCACAAGCCCTTCGCGCACCAGCCAGTGCATGAACGGCTTTTGCTTCAGCCACAGGCGCACGAGGTTAGCTGACTGGCGCGATGTTTTATTGGAAACAGGATTTGCCATAATGAGGTAAAAATGGTACAAAATAAAAGACTACTTCTTTTTCGGGCGGGCTTATTTCTTTTTCTTGCCGCCGAAATTCCCGCGGGGTTTTGCAACTTTTATGTGCGGGAACACCTTGCCAAGAGTTTCAGGCTCAAGGCAGGGGTCAAAGCCGATTTCCTCAAGAAGTTTTTTCACAAAATAGCTTTCAGCAATCGGATAGTGCGCCGGCGTGGGGCAGGCCTCCAAAAGCGCGGCCTTCACCTCGCCGGGTTTGAGTGAGCCGAAAACGGCAGACAAATTGGCAAATGTGCGCCCCTTCTTGGCCACCTTGGCAACATATGCCTCGACAATATCTGTCTTGATGCCGGTGTATTCGTACGATTTGCGCACCATTGTCTTGTCAATGGAGGCAAGAGTGAGTGCAATCTCCTCGGGCAGAGTATTTGCCTCAATCAACAGTTTCTTGACAACCATCCAGTCCTTGTGCCTGGCGGCGAACGCGACTTCATCAACAAATCCATCCATGGTACAACCTCATATCAAGCGTGAGTTGGTCTGGCTTGCGCTTTGGGGGTTTATAGCTTTATTTGGTGCCGCCGAACCCGCGCGCGGCGCGGGCGGCAATAGCTATTTAAGGATATATTCCAAATAGGATATGTACGCGAAACGGCATAGGATATGCACAAGAAACGGCATGCGTGGTTTCGATGACGCTGGGCTCCATTCCATCCTGCATGACTCCGAGGGCCACCCTCTTCCTGCTCTGGTTTATCCAGAAGCGGGAAATCCACGGATACGGCATTCTCAAGGCCCTGCGCGAGGGGGGCATGCACGGACTGGGGCCGGGGCGCCTCTATCCGTTTCTGGCCGACATGCTAAAGCAGGGGCTTATATCTCAAAAGGAGAAAAAAACCGGCAGACGGGTGCGCAAGGTATATGTTATCACGGCCAAGGGCCGGCAGATGCTGGAGGAGCGCAGACGTCTGTTCAGGGGGCTTATTCGTGAATTCGTAATAGACATGCTCAAAGGTTCAGCCCAAGACAGACACGGGCGCTCAAAAATCGGCGAATCATGAACCGAAAAATCATCGAATGAGGGACCAAATGGAACGCGCAAACGGATATGCTATAGAGCTCAAAGGGCTCACCCGCCGCTTCGGCTCTTTCACGGCAGTAAATACTCTCTCCTTGCAGGTAAAGAAGGGCGAGCTGTTCGGCTTTTTGGGCCCCAATGGCGCGGGCAAAACCACCACAATCAACATGCTCACCACGCTCCTAAAACCGACCGACGGCAATGCCATAGTGGCCGGCTATGACCTAGTGAACGAGGATTCACTTGTGCGCAGCCGCATCGGCGTGGTGCCGCAGTCTTTCTCGCTTTTCGAAGAGCTCACGCCATTGGAAAACCTCTGGTACATCGGCGAGCTCTATTCAATGGACAACAGCACGGTGCGAAAACGCAGCGAGGAGTTGCTCAAAATCGTCACTCTTTATGACAAGCGCAACGTGCCGACTGGCACATTCTCTGGCGGCATGAAGCAGCGCATGTCGGTGGCCGCCGGCCTTCTCCACTCGCCGCAAATTCTTTTCATGGACGAGCCGACAACCGGGCTTGACCCCCAGAGCCGCATAGCCCTGCGCGAATTGACAGAAGAACTGCACCACTCCGGCATGACAATCATCTACACCACCCACGACATGGAAGAGGCCGACAAGCTGTGCGAGCGCATCGCAATCATGGACCACGGCAAGCTCATCGCGCTGGGCACCTCCGAGGAGCTCAAGTCTCTGCAGGGCGCGCGGCACACCATCCGCCTCGAACTCGACCGCCACGCATCGGCAACTCTTGTGTCGAAATTGAAAGCGCTCTCGGGCGCGACATCGATGCGCAACGACGGCCCAATTGTGGAACTGTCTGTGCCTTCTTTGCGGTCGGGCCTGGTGCACAAAATATCAGACCTGCTCACGCGCGAGGGCGTTGATTTGAAGGAAATCAAATTCCAGGAGCCGACGCTCGAGGACGTTTTCATAGACCTCACAAAGAAGGAGCTGCGAGACTAATGGCTGAGAGACTGATGGAACTGAGAGACTGATATTCATGGCAAAAGAAAAGCACGAAAAGATTCATCTCACTGCCGCCGCCCACAACGGAGGCGTGGAGCGCGTCATCGACGTTTCCAAGACATGGGCCATTGTCAAAAAGAACTGGATGGTGCTCAAAGGGGACAAGGTGCGGCTCTTCCCGCTCGTCTTCATGCCTATCATCATGATTGTCATTTTCGGCTATGCAACCGGCAACCTGCCCAAGCACCTGCCGACCGCGGTGGTGGACTATGACCAGTCCGTCTTCTCGCACTCTGTGGTGGAGCAGCTCTCGGGCGTCGACTTCTTCTCCATCAGTTATCAGGTCGGCACGCAGGACGAGGCCAAAAAACTGCTGGATTCGGGCGAGGTCAAAGTGATATTCATCATACCTCCGGGCTTTGGCGATTCGGCGGCGCGGGGCCAGCCGGCGGAAATATCTCTGATGGTGGATGAGTCAGACTCATCTGTGGCGCAGGCCGGCAAATCTGCCGCCCTAAGCTTTTCCCAGACGCTGTCCGCTTCAGTCACAAGGGAGCGGCTGGCGGCTCTTTCGATTCAATCAAAATCAGTCTCACTCCAGCTCGCCCGTTCGCGGCAGATGATGGCAATCGTCTCCTCGTTCGATGCCAGCCCGTCGCTTGCGGCAGCTTCCGCCCTCGCGCTTGACGCGTCAACAATCTATTCCAAATCAGATGCCCGTCTGTCAAAAAGCATCACCACTCTGCAAAATTCTCTGGGCTTTCTAATCGACCAGAATCAGGTGCTGTCAGGCTACGGCCCCGGCTCATTGGGCCAGGCGGCGCTGGCGCAGCTGGCGACAGGCGATTCGCAGGCCGCGACGCTGCAGCAAATCTCCCTCTATCAGGCTGTGCAGGGCTCGCAGGCACGCATCGCTGCCGATGCGCAGCGGCTTTCTGCAAGCGTGAAAAGCCTGGCCGCCCAGACAAACGCGCAGGCAGCAGCCGCCACCTCAGCCATCTCGTTCCAGGATGCGGCAGGCAACCAGCTCGAGCTCATCTCGGCCGGAGTTCCTCTGGCCGCCAACGGAGTTTCCATCCACATCCTGCAGCCCTACGGATATGACAGGCGCGGCATTGACTTTCTCCTGCCTGCCATTCTGGCGCTCATCATCTTCCAGGGCGCGGTGATGGGGCTGGGACGGGCCATTGCCGGCGAGCGCAAGGACGGCTCGCTCACCCGCGTGTTCCTCACGCCCACCTCCAACGTCACCATCATCGTCGGCACGCAGATATTCTACCTGCTGCTCGAAACAATACGCTCCACATTCATCATCTTCGTGGCCATTCTGCTCTTCGGAGTCAGCATCTCGGGCAGCATTCCTGACATCATATTCATCATTGCCCTCTTCGCGCTCGGCGCGACCGGCGTGGGAATGGTGCTCTCGGTCATGACCAAAACTCAGGAACAGTACATGGCTCTGGGCATGATGGTGTCCATGCCGATGATGTTTCTCTCGGGGGCGTTCTTCCCAGTCCAGACCATGCCGCCGGTGCTGCAATCCATGGCCCAATTCCTTCCCGTGACCTATGCGGCCGACGCTATGCGCGGAGTGATGGTGAAGGGCTTTTCCTTGGGCCAGCTGCTGCCCGACATCCTCGCCCTCACAGTCTTTGGCATTTTCACAATCACGCTCAGTCTGCTGCTCTTCAAGCGCGAACTCGTATGAGATGAGAAATGAATGCAAAATATGAGAAACACTTATAGGTGATATCGATGAAAACCACAACCATGCAAACAAAAACAATGCAAAAACACAGGACAAACCCGGCCGCGGGGCGTTTCGGTTCAGTGATGCCGGCGCTATTTGCCTTCTTGCTGCTACTCTCCTCCATTTCATTCGCTTCGGTCAATCCGAAACTCGAACTCCTGAACTACTCGCTCTCCGAGTCGCCGGTGCAGCCGGGCCACACGCTCGTTCTGACTCTGCGCATCAAGAGCCTCGAGCCAGACAACTGCGCCTCGCGCGTTGCCGTTCAGCTGGCCGTGTCCTATCCTCTCTCCATCAGCGGCTCCGACACGCAATATGTTGAAAGCCTGTGCTACACGGACGCCGACTCTGCCGGCACATTCACCTTCCTCCTGCCGGTCGACAACCTCGCCACCACCGGCACCTACCCTGTCTCGGTTTCCACCACCTATGAGAAACTCTTCACCAAGTTCAGCGAAGCCAACACGCTCAACGTGCGCGTGGGCGGCGCTCCGGCATTCACCGCCTCGGTTGCCTCCTCAAGCCCCGTGGACATCTACCCCGGCGACGATGCGTCGGTAACAGTCACATTCCAAAATACGGGAGCCAGCATGGTGCAGAGCTCGCTCGCGACCGCCACCGCCCGCGGCATCGAGGTGAAATGGGCTGGCGAGGAGCAGGCCGTCGGCTCCATTGTGGCCCGCGGCAGCGCATCGGCCACTTTCCACATCTCGGCCCCAAAAAACCTTGCGCCCGGCGCCTATCCTCTTGACGTGCGCCTTGACTACGCCGGCGAGGACCGCCAGAACGGAACCGCCCTCTTCCACTTCGAGGTGCCAATCAAGCCGAAGGCCGAATTCGTGGCCGCCTACCCCGTCGGCTCCACATTGCGCGCAGGCGCTCCGCAGAACGCCGACATCCTCCTCACCAACACCGGCACGCAGGAGGCGCGCAAGCTCAAAGTGCGCATCCGCCCGCTCTTCCCATTCTCCACAGACGGCACGGTGCGCTACATCGACTCTCTCAAGCCGGGCCAGTCAGTCAATCTGACCTATGTCATCACGGTGGACAAGGACGCCACTTCCGGCTCGCAGCTTGTCGGCCTTCTGATGGACTTCGAGGACCCGCAGGGCAAGACATTCTCCGACTCGGCAGACTTTGCCATGCCGGTGCGCCTTGCCAGCTTCCAGGAGAGCGTTGAGCCCTACATGCCTTACCTCTACCTCGTGGTTCTGGTGGTCGTGCTTGTCGTGCTGCGCAAGGCCGCGGGCGCGATGAAGAAAAAGAAATGATTTTTTGTTTTTCAATTTCTCTTTTTTTGTTTTCTTTTGTTTTCCAATTTTTGATTTTTACCTCAAATCTCCGTCTCTTCGCTGTTTCAAAAGCTATATAAATATGTATTTCAATATATAATGCATGAAATTGGTGTCCCTAAAAGAAGTGCTGCCGCAGGCCCCGTCGGCTTCCCACCGCATGGCCAAAAAGCGCCATTTCCGCCGTGCAATCGTCACCGGTCTTATCGCCGCCTCGCTGGCCGCCGGCTCGATTACCGGCATAAGCTATTGGACAAGCCACAAAGACAAGATGGAGCAGATTGCCCGCGAGCCGTATTCGGCTTTAGCGCTCGAAACCCGGCTCCCTATGCGAACCCAATTTCTCTCTATGGCCAACGAGCATTCACTGCGTCTGGATGCAACAGTGAGGGAATATCTGACCACGCTCAAACGGAAGAGTGACTCCACAATGTCTGCGCGGGGCGAACCTGTAGTTTTCTATACCCTCACAATCTCCGCCACCGGCAAACAGACAAAGTTGACTTTCCCCCTTGCCGAGAAAATTCTCATGCAGTATCTGGTGGGCGGCAAATGGAATGCTGGCCACATCAGCAAGGAAAATTTTGATTTGTATATGCGTTATTTCAGCGAGCCAGACACGGTTGCCGGACTTATCAAGCTGTTTCAGGCTTCAGAACTCGGCAGGTGGGCAGACGGGCGGACTTTGTTTGAAATGAGATTTACTTCAACCCAACATGCATTGGCTCTGGATGATTCGGCCTATGCCCTCAGCGTCAAAACCAGGCAGATGAAAACCCGGCTCTTGGAGTGGTTTGACAGCAATCTGGATAATCTGTATGGCCTGCTTTTCAAGGAGGGGCCGAACTCGTACCAGACTAACGAGAAAATAGAAGAGTCCAAAGCGGCCTTCCGTCAAATCTTTGTCATACGCGAGAATGCAATCTCCAACTATCTTCTCGGCGGCAGCAAAAATTCTTTCACCCTGTCTAAGGCCGAATTCAATCTCAGAATTTCGGAGCTTGAGTCTTTCAGCAAAAGCCTCGATTCGCTGAACGAACTTACCAGAAAATCACCCGCGCTCGAAAAGCCGATGCAATGAGCTGATATCATGGCACCTGACAAAGTCATCACAGTCCGCATTCCCGGGCACGGCTCGCACAAGGACAAAAACTACAATCCTTTCCGCACCACGCGGCAGGACAAAAGCATTCTGCTTCCGGCAGAGCAGCTCTCCTTCTTCGCGCGCAGCGGCATGGTGGAGCCGGGCATGCACCAGCAGCAGGTTATGCTTGCCGCCGCAGCCGAATATCTCAAAACACGGATTGCCGAGCAGGAGGATTCGCTCGCGGAGTGCAACCGCAAAATCCACTCATTTAACAAGGAGATAATTCAGGCGCGCTCAGTTTACCAGAACCACGGCAATGAGAGGGCGCAGCTCTGCGCGCAGATTGACGAGACCGTCAAATCGCTGATTCTTCTTGTTGCCAGGGAGCAGAACGCCTGCCAAAGGGCCGGCGAGGCCGCAGCCAGTTTGCATGAGGCCGACGGCGCCATCAGCATGCTGGTGCCGACCAACGTGTATATGCGGAACTTATCGGTCAGAAAAAAGGCCTTCAAATCCGGCATTCTCCATGATTCTATCGGCCTTATGGACTGGGCTGCGCAGCATCACGGCGGAATCGTGGAATTTATCCAGAACCTGAGCCTGGCGGGAGTCGACCTCAGCTCTTTTGTGGAATCGCTTCCGGCCCAGCCGAACGGAAGCCCCCTCAACCCCGCAATTCCTGACATCTCTTTGGACCAGTGGTCTGCAGAGGCTTCCAAATACATGGTCAAAACCGAGTCACAGCTTAAACTCGTCAACGACTGCATCATTGACTTTGAGAAAACCAGCAGGCAGGTGCTGGATTCGCACAGTGAATATACTTCAATAATCAAGCGGGCGTCTGCAGGCTTCGGGCCGGCCACAGACATTGTCTCGAATTACCGCGTCATGAAAGTGATAAATGACCGCAACAAGCTCGAGAAGGACGGCCCCTGGGTGGAGCAGTCTGTCATCTTCGCGAAATCGCAGCTCGAGTTTGCAAAGCAGCTCAAAATAATTTCTGAAGCGGTCATCAAATTCAACGAGCAAATGACGCGTCTGCTGCAGCTTAAACAGTCGCTGGCGGCTCTGGAGGCGGCTCCGCCCGATGCCGATTCCGCCGCATCATGCCGCAAGAATGAACTTGACTCGCTGCACGCCCGCAAAGCGCAGCTTGAGAAAAGCATTTCATCGCTCAAAACCGACCTCTTAGACGCGCAGGCCGCCCTCGAGCGCATGGGCGACTCGTTTAGGGAGAAACAAGAAAACGCCTCCCGCCGCCAGCAGCGCGCCCTGCGCCGCGCCAAGGAAATGGAGGGCGAGAAGGCCAAGGCCGAAGCCGAGCGCGCCGCGTTGCTGGCCAACGAAACCGCCCGCCTCAAAGCCGTCATCGAGCGGACAAAACCCCTGCTGGTTGATGCTCTCTGGCGCAAGGACCGCTTCAAGTTCTGCAAACCCGAGAACAAGCACGTGGCGTACGACGAATTCAAAAGCAAAATTGAAACGCTTGCAGACCTCTATATCCAGAACAACGGCCGCCTGAGCGCGCACGCGCTTGACACTGCGTTCGAGGCCAGCAATCCCATACACTGGGAGTCCGCGCTCGACAAGGATTTGGCGCGCCTGGCCGTCACCGCCGACAAAAACCACCGGCTTCTGATATACCTGCCCGACGAGACCGACCCCTACATTCTTTTCGTCGGCAACCATGCTGGCTTTGACCGCTATATCAAAGAGAGCATCCGCGGCAAGCCAAAGGCCGACTGGGTGCCCGAGTGGCAGGCCGGCCTCTTCGGCCGCGTGCTGCGTGACGCCCTGAAAGCAAAGAACGAGCTAGAAGCCCTCGCTGAGATTTGAACTCAGGACCTCCTGTTTACAAGACAGGCGCTCTACCACTGAGCTACGAGGGCGTGGCATCAAAACTTTGGGCACACCTTTTTATATATTCATAACTCCATCCAATCACTCATCATCCTTAGAGGTATTTTCATGGGTAAATTCGCTGAAGCCGACGCAATCCTTGCCAAAATCGTCATCTGCCGCAAGTGCAAGACCCGCAACAAGGCGGGCGTGGAGCACTGCCGCAAGTGCGGTTACAAGCACCTGCGCCCCAAGAAACGCACCAAGAAGTAAATTTCTTAGGCGTTAATTTGTTTTTATTTTTTCAAATTATCTTCTTCTTTAGTTCTTCAATCTTCTTTATTTTCCAATTCTTTCCCTACTTGAAAAGCCTGCTTAAGCCTGCCAGTTTTCCAAAGAATCCGCCAAGCAGGCGGCCGAGCATGCCTTTTACCCTAGTGTAGAACGCCAGGCTCAACTGCAGTTTTTTCATCTTGAGCTTGAGCTGCCTCTTTTTGGCCGCGTCCTGCTCGTTCACCATCATGCCTGCAAGGCGCATGCGCTCAATCTGGCCGTCCCGAAGCCGCAGGTTGATTTCGCGCAGCAGCGCCTCCAGCCTTTTCTCGTCCACGCTAAGAAGTGATAGCTCGAACTGCTCCTTCTGTTCTTTTTGCAGAACCGCGCTGACAACCAGCGCGGGCCGGTTATGCTCAAGCGCCTCGTCAAGCGCGGCTTTCACAGCCTCCTCGATTTTCAGAGGCTGTGCGGGCACTTTGCGCTCTTCCTCCAACTTCTTTTCCTGCGCGCCGACCACTTCGGCAGGCAGGACTTTGTCAAGCTTGAGCATCTCCTTGCTGCGCACCAATTCGGCTTCCTGTTTTTCCTTTTCTTTCATAAGGCTCTCGAACGGCTGCTCGCGCGCCATCGGCTGCGCCTCAACAATCTGGCCGGAGCGCTGCATCTGCTCCCGCCTCTGCTCGATTTGCCCCCTTTCCCCCTCTTTCTCAATTTCCGCCCCGCCCTGCCGCTCGAAGCTGTCATGCCCGCTTTTCTTGTGCTCGTCGTAAATCAGCTCGCTCTGCCCGACGCTCACCTGCTGCTGGCCGGTTTCCTCGTTGCGCGTTGTAAAGGCAAACTTCTCGACTTTTTTCACCTCTTGGCGCACATTCTGCTCGACAAATGCATGCGCCGGCCCGGCTGAAGGCGTGCTCATTTTGGGCGGGGCGACAACCGGCACTTCCTCCACTGACTTGACAGAAGTTTTGGCCGGCGGTTGCGCGGCCGCCTCCCTCACTTTTTCCCGCGCCGCCGCAGGCGTTGCATTCGGATTCTGGCGCTTGTAGAGCCGCTCCCTCTGCTTTTCAAGCTCGCGCTCCTCCTCGTTCTCGCGCTCCTTGGGCTTCAGAAGAACCGGTCCGGGTGACACGACGAGCCGACGCGGACACGGATTATAATAGTTCCCCGTTCCAATCTTCTTTGCGGGGGTAGCAAAGCCTGGTCAAATGCGCGGGGCTTAGGACCCCGTTCCTTAGGGATTCATGGGTTCAAATCCCATCCCCCGCACAGCTTTTCTTTTCCTGCAGGAAAAGAAAACCTGGGAAAAGAAAAAGAAGTTATTCTTTAAGCGTTTCAAATCGTCCGGCCCGCGTGTTTTTCCGAACGTTGTTCCATAAGAATATTTTTCCGTTCATGGCGATGTAGACGTTCGGGGGGAGCATTTGAACCGCCTTGAATGCGGCACTCAAATTGACTGGCGCATCAGAATTTTTTTTATCCCCCAGAATCATCGAGCCGGTCAGCACAATCGTTTTGGGGAGTTTTCGTTCACCCAAAAATTTAGCCGTCTCAGTCATGGTCATCGTGCCGTGTGTAATCACAATTTTCTGCTCGTGGCATTTTTTGCACTTGTCCAGCAGTAATTCCAGATCATCGCCGTCGATAAACCTGCTGTCTTTGAAGCAGACCTCCTCGATGCTGTAATCCGATGTTATCCCTGCTGTTTTCAGCAGGCCCGGAATCAGCGACTTCCTGTTTTTCGGCTCATCATTCTCCGACGCATATTCGAGCCCGTCAATCGTCCCTCCCATTGTCAGAAGTTTGACAGCCATGCTTTTGGTGAGCCGAGGCAACACTTATAAACTCCCGCCGCCTGCCCTCAACGGCGATATCATGCGGTCTTGGTTGCTCTTCAGCCTGCTCGTAGCGAGTCTATTCATCTTCGGCTGCCTCGGCCAGTCCGGCCCGGCAGAGCCGTCCGGCCCTATTATCACGCCGCCGGCGCCAGCAAACAACACCTCAGTTGCCGCTCCGCCGCCTGCGCCATGCGCCGGCACTTCCAGCCTCGAGGCCAACGACGCGTGCTTCAAGGCGCTCGCCTCGGCGCAGAAAAACATCTCGCTGTGCAGCCACATATTCTCGATTGACGCGCGCGACGACTGCCTCATGCTGTTCGTGCCATCCAACATCAGCCTGTGCGACAAGATGCTCAATGCCTCCAAACAGCAGGCCTGCTACGGGGCTGTGGCCCGCCAAATCAACTCCAGCGCCTACTGCTCGAAGCTTACAGACAATGCAAGCTCGAAACAGTGCCTCATCGACATCGCGCAGCCGTGCGACCTCGAAGTTGGCAACGACGCAAAGGGGCGATGCCTGGCCGCGCAGCACAATGATTTCGCCTACTGCGGCTCGGACGGATGCCTCATGGACTTTGCCATCAACCACTCCGACGAGAACGCCTGCGACCTCATCAGCGGCGATAGGGCCCAGCTGCTGGCCTGTCACGCCATCGTGCGGCGCGACCCGGCAGCATGCACTGCTGACAACCTCTCCTCACGCGCCGACTTGTGCTACGAGCTGGCCGCCATCGCCCTCAACTCGCAGGGCTGGTGCTCGAACGGACAGCTCGGCAGCCCGTACCGCAACGACTGCTACACGCACTTTGCCATCAGTTCAAAAGACCCGGCAATCTGCCAGCAGACATCGCCCGAGACCGCGCGCGACCAGTGCTACATAAACTACTCTACCGCGCTCGACAACGTGTCGATTTGCGACAAGGTAATCAACTCGCTCAACCGCAACAAGTGCATTGTCTACACTGCCAAGGCCAACGGCGACCCGGCCGCCTGCAACCCCCTGTCTCACAATGACCGCATCAGCTGCTACAACAACGTGCTGACCGGCACCGTGCCGCTGAGCGGCACAGCCACCTGCGCGGCAATAATCGAGACCGAGGTGTGGCAGTCACGGTGCTTCACGGCCCTCGCGGTGCAGCATCACGACATCACAATCTGTGACAATATCACCGAAGACGGCTACAAGGCGTTGTGCCAGGCAAAGCTGTCCTAAAAAAATGCTTTAGTTTTTTGTTTTTTATTTTCCCTCATTTTTCATTTTTCCACGCCGGAGCCAGAGGGCCTTTTTTAAACCTTCTCCTCGTGGGCAAAACCAGCGACCAGCGGGGTTCGTTCCTTGGCGGGGACGACACCCTTGGAAAAAAGTACGGAGGGTAGGTCATGAGTTCGGCCATCGAAGCGTCAACGCCATCGTCCCGCGCAGTTTCATCTTTCTCCCAAGAAGAGGAGAAAAAGGAGGCAGCGCGCCTCGCGCGCCTGCGCGCCCCGCAGCCGCTGGCCGAGGAGCCGCTCAAGGCCGAGCCGATGTCTGAAATGACAATGGTGGCCTCCACGCGCCAGACGGCGCATGTTCAGTCCCTTGACCTGCGCCTCAACGAATCCATACCCTCATCCCCACAGCAGGCGGTGTCGTTTGCGGTGCGCGCCGCGCTGGAGATGATGTGGGATGACATTTCCGAAATAGAGGAGAGAACTGCCCGCATCACGCGCCAGGCTCATCTGGCGATGCTGATGGCCCGCGTCAAATCCCGCTCAAAATAAAGAAGTAAAAATAATTTTTCCCGCGTTTTCATATTCGCCCTACTGTTTGTGCTTGAGCTTTTTCTTGCGCTTTTCCTGCGCGCACATGCCTTCGCAGTTGGAGCACACGTGCTCGTCCACAAGCTTTACGAGCGGCCTGAAAAGAGTCTCGTTTGTCTGGTACAGATGCCGCCTGCCCTCGACTTTGAGCAGCACGAGGTTGCACAGGCGCAGAATCGAGAGCGCATGGGAAACGTTGCTCTGCTCCTCCCCTGTTTTTGCAACGATTTCGTTCACAGAGCGTGGTTTTTCAAGAAGATAAAGAAGGATTTGCATCCTCAGGGGGTTTGCAAGGGTTTCGAAAAACCAGGCATAATGTAATTCGCGCATATCGTATATGAAGGGGGGTTCATTTAAAATCCGAACCCCTTCGTCAAAAAAAGTTTATCGCCTCGGAGCGGGCCATCGGCGCTCGGGCTGCGGCCCTCGTGCCGAATGCCCCCAAGCTTCGCTTGAGGGTCGAACCGCTGACAAAAAAAGTTTATCGCCTCGGAGCGGGCTCGAACCGCTGACCTATGGATTAACAGTCCATCGCTCTACCGACTGAGCTACCGAGGCATTTGTTGTCTCTTTCTTTTCCCCGAGGGCTTTTCTTTGCCGCAGCAAAGAAAAGGGCTCACCGAGGCATTGATTGAAGCTTTGTATCTTTGTTTTCTTGTCGGCTGAGAATTTAAAAACTATCCGTGCGTGCACCTCTCGAGGTGTTGTCTTGCTCGAATACATCGGCATTGCCGGTCTGGCTCTGCTCATCATCGCGTGGATTCCCGAAACGCTCCAAAACTGGCGCGAGAAGGGGAAAAATCTCAACCTCAAGTTCGTCTGCCTCTACCTCTTCGGCTCGCTGTTTCTGGCGTACCACGCCTATCTCATCAACGACGCAATCTTCACCTGGCTCAACGGCCTTGCTGCCATCATGGCAATGTTTAACGCCGTAGTCATACTCTCGCGCCCGAAGGCCGGCGGCAAAAGCGGCGGCCGGCGGCGGCATTAAAAGCCTAAAAACCCATATACAGACGATACTATGGCCATCACACAAGCAGTCGTGCTCGCGGCAGGCGAGGGCAAGCGCCTCCGCCCGCTCACCTACACCCGCCCCAAATGCATGATTCCTCTCGCGGGCAAGCCTATTCTGCACCACGTGCTGGCCAACCTGAAATCGGTTGGCGTGAGAAAAGCGGTTGTCGTGGTCAAATACATGGAGGAAGTTGTGCGCGAATATTTCGAGGCCCACAAATCCGAACTCGGCCTTGACCTCGAGTTCGTAACGCAGGGCTCGAAATACGGCACCGCGGCCGCGTTCGCACAAGCGGCCGGCAAAATCAATTCCACCTTTTTCGCAGCCGCAGGCGACGTGATTACCACGCCGGCCGCTCTGGAAGAATTGGCGCGCGGGCACGAGGGCAGAATAACCGCTCTCCTGACCGAAGTCGACAAATCAGAGCAGTACGGAATTGCAAAAGTGCAGAACGGTTATCTGGCCGGCTTTGAGGAAAAGCCCAAAAACGCGCCAGCGCGCGCTCTGGCCAACTGCTCGCTCTATGTGATGGAGCCGGAAATTTTCAAGGCTCTTGCAGCTGTGAAAAAATCCACGCGCGGCGAATTTGAAATGACCGACATACTCAAGAGCGAGAAGGTAAAAGCCGTCATAACCTCGGAATACTGGCTTGACATGGGCCTGCCGTGGCAGCTCTTTGACGCAAACAGGTTTTTGCTGGAAAAAATGCCTGAGAAAAAAGACAAGAGTCAAATCGAGAATTCCACAATAAAGGGAAAAGTCATTTTGGAATCAGGCGCAAAAATCCTTGATTCATATGTGGAGGGCCCGCTCTATGTCGGCGCCAACACAATCATCGGCCCGCACGCCTACATCCGCGGCACGTCGTCAATCGGCGCGAACTGCTCAATCGGCGATTCCACCACTGTGAAAAATTCCATCATTTTCGACCATGTCAATGCCAAGCATCTTTCCTACATCGGCGATTCCATAGTGGGGGCGGGCTGCAACTTCGGCTCTGCAACCCAAATCGCGAACTACCGCTTTGACGCAGGCAGCGTGAAAGCAAAAGTCGAGGACATCATCATCGACACAAAGCGCAAGAAGCTCGGTGCAATCATCGGAGATGAGGTGAAGATGGGCGTGCTCTCATCGGTCATGCCGGGCAAGATGATTGGCGACCACTGCTGGATTGGCGCAAACGTCATGGTGAAAGAGAACGTGGAGCGCCGCACTCTTGTTGAATTGGAGCAGAAACTCAAATCAAGCAAAATTAAGAATTAAGCCGCAGATAACAGCCCGATGACCTATCTTATCATTGGTGTGGATCCGGGCCACACCATCGGTTTGGCAGCCCTTGATTTGGAGGGCCGCCCGCTCCGGGTTGCGCACATCCAGCAGGGCGGCTTTGAGGCTGCCCTTGCAACTCTTGAAACATGGGGCACGCCGTCCCTTATCGCCACCGACGTGCGCCCCGCGCCAGAACTTGTGCTCAAACTCGCCTCGGCCTTCAATGCCGCGCTTTTTGTGCCCGCCCAGCCGTGGCGCGAGGATGACAAGAAAAAAGTGGTGCGCGAGGTTTTCAGCCATTTTTCATTTCCAGTTGAAAACGTGCATGAGCGCGACGCCTTGTCTGCGGCCGTGCAGGCATGGCGCAACTACCAGAATCTTCTGCGCCTGCCTGCCAAAACCGGCCTGAGCGGCGGAGAAATAGAAATTCTGCGCCATCTGCTTTTGCAGGGCTTCCGCCATGACGTTGCATTGGAGCGCATCAGAAGGCCGAAAATACAAATTGAAGAGCAGCCGGTCGCAGAAAACGCCTCAGGCCAGCAAAAATCTTCCCACCCTTCCCAATCTTCTCAGCCTCAATCTTCTTTGCGCCTCCAAACTCTGGAGCGCACTCTTGTCGAGCTGCGCAAGGCCATCTCGCTTCTCGAGGCCGAGCGCGAGCGGCTCTCGCACCGCATCAGGCTTTTGGAAAACGGCGTGGCAGAGCGCCAGCGCCGCGACAGCACCGTAAGAAAAATGGCGGCAGAAATAATGCGCTTGCGCGCATCACTCAAGCGCGTGAATGAGCGCAAGCAGAAAGAGTGGGTAAAAACAAATCCATCCCGCTCTCCTTCCTCCTCCCGCTCCGCATCAGCCAAGCCGTCCGCGTCAGTTTCAAAATCATCTTCTTCCCCGTCCCGTGACGAGGATTTAAAAGATATAAACGAGCCATCCGAAATAGAGAAAGTAATCGAGGAATACCGGCGCTCCCGCCAAAAAGAGGACGCGGCCGGACGCTAAAAAAACACCGAGGTGCCAACAATGTTTTCTGACGACAACCCCGCCAACTCTCCAGACAGCGGCGTGCAGCCCGCCCCGGCCGCGAGCCAGCCAGCCCCGCGCCAGCACGAGGGAACCCCGCCGCATTCAGCGCCCTCTTCAGCCTCCGCCGCCGCGCCCCATTCCGAGCATCATGCCCCCCGCACCCGCCCCGCATTGCGCGAAGAAAACACAATTTTCATCGGCAAGAAGCCCACCATGGGCTATGTGCTTGCCGTTGTCACACAGTTTCAGGGCGGCGCGCCGCAGGTGAGAATCAAGGCAAGAGGCCAGATTATCTCAAAAGCGGTCGATGTCGCCGAAATCGTGCGCCACAAATTCTTGACCGAGACAAAGCTCGGCCCAGTTTCCATCTCAACGCAGGAGGTGGAAAACGAGGACGGCACAAAATCCAAAGTGTCGTGCATTGAGATTGTGCTGCTCAAATAAAGCAATTTTTCCTTCTTTCAACCCCCTCCCTTTTTGATTTTTCCATTCCTTCTTGTGCCATGCAGACGCCGCTGTGCCAAAAATGCGCCTGGAGCGAATCATTGTGCCCATCCTGCGACGCAAAGCGCGGTTCGGGCGAAATGTCCGACTTGGACATCGAAGTGTCGCGCATTTTGCACAAAATCAACGAATTGCACAACATCACGGCGGCGCAATTCTCGCACGCAATCGATTTGGGCGACGCGGTGCTGGTTTTCACCCCCGGCGAGGCCGGCCTTCTAATCGGCCGCGGCGGCAAGGTGGTGTCGGCCCTCTCGGCCGCGCTGGGCAAGCGCGTGCGCGTTGTTTCCGAGCGCGGCGACGCCCGAAAATCTCTCGAAGACCTCATCACACCTGCCAAAATCTTGGGAATAAACGAATCTTTTCATGCCGGCAGCACGCGCCTCTCAATCAGGCTGGCAAAATCGGATGAAAAGCTGCTGCGCATCGACGTTCGAAAACTAGAGCCGCTGGTTGCAAAGTGGATGGGCAAGCCGGTTGTCTTCGTGTTCGAGTGATAATTAGCACTATAAACCATCGCGCCAAATACTCCCTTATCGTGATATTATGCTCCGCACTCACTATATTTCAGCCGCCAAATCCCTTGCAGGCCAGACCGTCACTTTGGCGGGCTGGGTGCACGAGGTGCGCGATTTGGGCAAGGTAAGATTCCTTCTTCTGCGCGACAAGACCGGCATTATTCAGGTGTTTGCCAAAAAAGGCGGCGTGGACGACGCGCTCTTCGAGAAAATGGTGCATCCGCGCGAAACCGTTCTTGTGGTGGAAGGCAAGGTTGTTGCATCCAAAATCGCGACCGGCGGAGTCGAACTCGCGCCCTCGCGCATCGACGTCCTCTCCACCCCCTCAATCAAAATCCCCATCGACCTCACCGGGCAGGTTCCGGCAGAGCTTGACGTGCGCCTCGACAACCGCTATGTTGATTTGCGCAGCCCGAACGCGTCCGCAATATTCAGCATAAAATCTCAGGCAGCGCGCGCTTTCCGTGAATCGCTCCTCAGCCAGCATTTCACCGAAATCCACCCTCCCTGCCTTGTGGCCGCGGCAACAGAGGGCGGCGCAGACGTTTTCAAAGTCCAGTATTTCGAGCGCGAGGCAACGCTGGCCCAGTCTCCGCAGCTGTACAAGCAGCTGGCAGTGGTGGGCGGCATGGACAAGGTGTTCATGACCACGCCGGTGTTCCGCGCGGAAAAGCACAACACTCTCTCCCATCTAAATGAAGTGCTCCAGATGGATGCAGAGATGGGCTTCTGCGACGACAATGACGCCATGGATGCGCTTGAGAAAACGTTTTTGGACATTTTGCACAGCGTGTCGGAGCATTGCAAGGATGAGCTCGCGCTTCTCAAGGCCCCGCTTGTTGTGCCGAAAAAAATCCCCCGCCACACCTACACCGAACTGGTGGAAAAGCTCAATGCGGCCGGCGTGCCGATGGAATGGGGCGATGATTTCGACCGCGAAAAAGAGGCCAAGCTCTACTCTCTCTTGGGCGAAGAGGCCTATTTCATCACCAAATGGCCGACCGCAATCCGCGCCTTCTATTCCATGCCTGACGAAAAAGACCCCAAAATCTGCAAGGCATATGACCTGATGTACCGCGGTCTTGAACTGTCCTCGGGTGCGCAGCGTATCCACATTCCCGAACTTCTGATTAAGCAGCTGCAATCGCGCGGTCTTGACCCGGCAGCCTTCGAATTCTACATCAACGCCTTCCGCGTGGGCGCGCCGCCGCACGCGGGCTGGTCGATTGGAATCGAGCGCCTTGTGATGAAGATTTGCAACTTGCACAACATCCGCGAGGCGGCAATGTTCCCGCGCGACAGAACGAGACTAACGCCTTAAGCCGGAAAAAGACTGGCGCCTTAATTTAATCCGCGTATTCGGTTTTGCCGAACTTGATTGTTCTTTTTTCTTTCTCATGCTTGGGCGAAATGACTTTTTGTTCAGCAGCCGGCGTTTGTGCAGCTTCCGCCGCAGGATTTTTTGCGGCATATTCCACAACTTTTCTCCAGCCGTTTTCAGCCATATCCTGCTTTCTGTCCACAATGAAGCTGTTGCGGATGATAAATTCTACAACGCTGGCGGCCGTGGCGGTTCCGAATGCCCATGCCCAGGCCTTTCCTTTTGTTGCCGCAGTGACGACTGCCGCAACGCTTTCATAAAAAATCATGTGGTGCCCGACGCTCTTGGCCATCTTCTCCCGCTTCTCGTCATAAAGTTCGGCCAAATCCGAGCGGTTGCCGATAATCTCTTCATGCGCGCCGTCCCGCTGGTCATTTTTGTAGTCGGAGTGCAATTGTTGAGCTCTCTCCACAATCCATTTGGTGTCTTCAGGGTTTCGTTTTGGCTCTGGAATCTTTTCGAATTTTTTGGCCAGCCGATAAAATGAGCGCATGTCACAGTCAAGGAGTCTGATATTGTCACGTTCATAGAACCCAAGCTTCTTTGGCTGGGGAATCTCGGATTTCGGGGTGTCTGAACAAGCTTTTTTGGCTGCAAATCCAAGCAAACGCATAACCCACACTCTGTCTGTGGGCATTTATGGCATCTTCAAGTTTATAAATCCGGTTTAATTCTGCCCGTGCGTATGCTCAATCGGCACCTTTACACCAGAATTTCTTTCCAGCCTTTTCGCCTTCTCTTCCGCCAGATTGCAGAGCGAAGAATCTGTGTACAAAACAAAATCCCGCCCAGACGCAGCCTCCATCAGCCCGCTTTCCAGCGCGTGGAACCGGTAATGCACGTTCAGTTTGCCGTCCTGCGCCATGCGCCGCGCGGCTGCGCCATAAATTCCCGAGCGCTCGTGCGCCGCCGGCGCAATCATCTCTTTTGTAATGTCAACGCATCTCACAATGAGCCTGCCTGTCTTGCGCCCCTCTTTGGGAAATGCCTTGTGCGTTGCTTCGGCCAGAGTGCGCGGATAGGGCTTGAGCGGCGTGCCGGCCAATCCGTGCAGCGAATGATTGAGCGAGAGCACCAAAGGCGGCGTGAGCCCCATTTCGTGCAGCAGCATGTCCTCGCGCTCGAAAAATTCTTCGGGCGCGCCGCTGAACACAATCTTGCCTTCATGAATTGCCCGCACTTCGTCAGCCCATTCATATGCGGTTTCAACATCGTGGGTGGAAATCACCACCGTCGCTCCCGCATGGTTGAGCTCATCAGCCATTTCCAGAAGCTCGTGCACCATCTGCGGGTCAAGCCCTGCGGTGGGCTCGTCCATTACAAGCACTTTGGGCTTCATGGCCAGCGCGCCGGCCAATGCCACGCGCTTGCGCTGTCCAAACGAAAGCTGCTGCGTTGGCCGCTCTGCCAATTCCTCCAAGCCCACCATGTGCAGGGCCTCATCCACCCTTTTTTCTATTTCCGCCCTCTCCACTCCAGAGTTGAGCGGGCCGAATGCCACGTCCTCCTCAACAGTGGCGGAAAATATCTGGTCGTCCGGATTCTGGAACACAAGCGACACGTCCGAGCGCAGGCGCGCCAGACTCTTGGCGTCATATTTTACAGCCTGTCCGTCAAAAAGCACTTCGCCCTTGTCCGGCCTGTGCACTCCGTTGAAATGCAAAAACAATGTGCTCTTTCCAGAGCCGTTGGGGCCCAGAAAAACTATTTTCTTCCCCTTAGGTATGTCGAGCGTGACATTGGAGAGAGCAGCTTTGCCCTCGCCATAGGAAAACCACAGGCCGCGGGTTGAGAGAATCGGATTGGTTTTCGAGACAACAGGATTTGTTTTTTCTTCCATCTAAATCACCAGCAAATGTTGAAACTGGTGCCCGGCAAGCACCAGAAGAGCCAATACAACGACCGGCCCCGCAATCCACAGCCATGTCAATCTGGCCGGCTGCCTGAAAGGCATGAATTGGCCCCTGAAATTTCTGCACATAAGCGCGGACTGCGCCCGCTCGGCAAAATCCATCGAGCGGCCGAAAAGGTTTGCCGCCAGATGCCCCATGGTGCGCATGCTTTGCCGCGCTCCTCTAAATCCAAGGCGGCAGTCGGCCGCAGTGGCCATCTGCTGCATCTGCTCCAAAAGCATGAATGAATAGCGGTAGACAAGCACCACCAGCTCTGCCAGAAATGCGGGCAGGCCGACCTGCCTCATGGCCAGAAAGAGATGGGGAATGGGCGTGGAAGTGGCAAAGAAGAGAAGCACCACAAATCCGGCCATTGTGCGCATCAGCAGCAAAAATGCGAGATTCGCACCCTCGCGTGACACATGAATAGAAATATTTGCTATATTCGCCCGCCAAATCATTTCGCCGGGCAGGAGAACTGCAATGATTGCAACTGTTATCACAAGAGTAAGCATGGTCTCCATGCAGGCCAGCGCCATGATGTTGGGAAGCCGCAGATGGCAGGAGCGATAAAGCAGCACAAGGCCGATTAACAGCACAATGAGGGGCACAACCGGAGTCGGGGAGAGCAGGGAGCCGAGCAGAAGGGCCAGCGCGAGAAGGAGCTTGCCCACCGGCGGCCAGGCGCGCAGGGGGCTCTTGTATGCCATTTCATCTATTGCAAACATGTACTTCAGTCCCCGCGCCCGTCTTTTGGCATTTTCTTCAAGAATTCCTGTCTCGCCCTTTCATGCCCGATGAAATAACCTATGATAAGCGCCCCGAGGGCCGCCTGCAGGGCAAACAGCATGGATTCTGTTTCGGGCGGCGGCTTCCACAGCGGCTGAACCCATGGCTGGTAATTCGGATTTGTTTGAAGCACGGCCTTTGCGCCCGCATCATCGCTTCCGCCGAATTTGGCGGTCGGGTTGACGATAAACGGAATGGCGAATATTGCCACCATGAGCAGAATAGCCAGTGCGTATTTGTATCTGTCTTTCATGCACTCGCCTCTGTGCTATTTTGTTTTTCTCCCAAAAGCTGCTTGAGCAGCTTTGGCCTGCTTTTGAGCAAAAAGTCGAAAAACATCCAAATCAAGATGCCCTCGCCTATCGCAATCGGTATCTGCGTAAGCGCGAAAATGCCGCCGAAGTAGATGAACAGCGTCTCAACATTGCCTCCCGGCACTGCCAGCGCCAACTGCAGCGAAGTGGTCAGATAAGTGGCCCAGTCTGCCAGCACTGCCGCCACAAACGCGGTCAGCGGCAACGCAATGCCGAATTTGCGCAGCAATTTGAATATATAATAACCGACAAACGGGCCGACTATGCCCATCGAGAACACGTCTGCCCCAAGCGTGGTGATTCCGCCGTGCACCAGAAGCAATGCCTGAAATACAAGCACTATGGTGGCCAGCACCGACGTGACTGAAAATCCGAACAGCATGGCCGAGAGGCCGGTGCCTGTGGGGTGGCTTGAGGAGCCGAACACAGAGGGCAGCTTGAGCGAGGAGAGCACGAATATGAACGCGCCCGAAACTGCCATGATGATTTTCTGCTCCGGATGCTCGCGGAATATTTTGGAAACCTGCCATGCGCCGTAAGCCACGAACGGCAGCGAAGCCAGATACCAGACTACGCACCAGAATGCGGGCAAATATCCTTCCATAATGTGCATGCTAAACACCAACAAATTCGCATTTCATCCTTCTTTTTTCTAATCCAGCCTTACTCCTTGCTCGACATGCTCCTCGCATTCTGTTATTATCGAGAAAACGTGCGAGTCGGCAATCGAATAGAGCACGTTCTGACCCTGCTTCTCGGCCTTGACAAGCCCCAGCCCTTTCAGCTGCGCCAGATGATGGGAAACGTTCGGCTGGCTCAATCCGGTCCTTTCGCAGATTTGGCCCACAAACAGCGGCTCGTCCCACAGAGCGTGCAGCACGGCCAGGCGCGACTGGTCGGAAAGCTGCTTGAACACGTCCGACATGGGCCCCAGCGGGGGTGTCTTCTTCGTCTTGGGCATAAATATCAACGAATAAACATATGCTTGTATGTTTATATACCTGCGCAAGGCTGCCGCTTATGTCTGCGAAACAAAAAAAAACAGAACTGATTCTTAGAAGAACAAATCGCTCTTGTTCAGCCGCACCTTGGCCCTCGGCGTGTCATCCGCATATCCGACCGGCACCAGCACCGTCGGCACAAGATGCGCGGGCAGGCCGAGTATTTTTGCATAAGCGACCGCGTCAAACCCTTCCATGGGGCAGGAGTCCAATCCCAGCGCTTTGGCGCCGTTGAGCGCATTGCCCATGGCGAGATATGCCTGCTTCTGGGCCCAAATCAGGCGCTGCTCGACAGGCAGGTTGGTGATAAAGCCGTCCAGCATTTTGGTGAATCCTTCCACGTTTTGGGCCGGCACTCCGGCCGAGCTCATTGCATCATACAAAAGTTTTGCCCTGCCTTCCAAATCGGTGTCTGCGCAGAAAACAAAGAGGTGCGAGCAGCTCGTTATCTGCGGCTGGTTCCATGTGGCTGGCAGAAGTTTTTCTTTTGTGGCCGCATCTGTGATTACCTTGATGCGGTAGGTCTGCAGGCCGAAAGAAGAGGCCGAGAAGCGAATCATTTCCTCCAGCTCGGCTATTTTCTCCTGCGGCACCTTTTTGCCGTCGAATTTCTTGGTCGCATAGCGCGCTTTCACAATCTGCATGAAGTCCATAGTCTCACCTTTCGATGCTCTATGCATCTGTTGCACTTCGCTTACTTAAAAGAAGCTCATTTCCAAACGGTAACCGCCTAAAAATTCTGATGTGCTCCCAACGGGATTTGAACCCGTGTTAATGGATTGAGAATCCACTGTCCTTGACCGGGCTAGACTATGGGAGCCCAATGGATCCGCGCGGGATCGAACCGCGAGTCTCCGCTGTGTGAGAGCGGCGTGTTAACCATTCCACCACGGATCCATATTTCATTCGCACGCACGACTGTTCCGCGGTTTTCCGGGGTTTTTGCCTGTGAGGCAAAAAGCCATCCACCACGGATCCAATTCATGATGTTTTATGCGGGTTTGTCACTTCCAGTTTCCCGCTTTAGGCTTTTAAACTTCCCTTCTCCATGCTCAGCCATGGTCGACAAGCAGCAGCTTCGCGCCCAATTCGCGGCCGACTGGCAGAAACACTATGATTTGCCCGTCCTGCGCGAGCGCGGATATTCGAGGCAGAAATGCGCCTCCTGCAACACCCATTTCTGGGCACAATCACAAAGAGACAGGTGCGGGGATTCGTCCTGCATCGGCTACCAGTTTATCGGAAATCCGGGCAGCTCAAAAAAGCTCACCTATGCCGACACATGGAAGGAAATCGAGCACTATTTCACCCACTCGGGCCACACTTCTCTCAAGCCCTACCCAACCGTGGCCCGCTGGCGCGATGATTTATACTTCACAATCGCCTCAATCAACGACTTTCAGCCCTATGTTGTGTCTGGAGAGCAGGAGCCGCCCGCAAACCCGGTAATCATTCCCCAGCCCTGCATCCGCTTTGGAGATTTGACAAATGTTGGAGTGACGGGAAGGCATTACACCAATTTCGTTATGGTGGGCCAATTGGGATTCAACACTCCCAAGACCGGCACATTCTATTGGAAAAACGAAGCCATCCTACACGACATCGCCTATTTGCGCGCCTTGGGCCTGCCTGAGGAGGAATTCACATTCCGCGAGGACGTGTGGGTGGGCGGCGGCAACTTCGGCCCTTCAATGGAATATTTCTGCCGCGGAATAGAATTGGGCAACTGCGTGTTTATGCAATACGAAGTGCTGCCCGGCGGCGGCTCGCGCGAGCTTAACACAAAAGTAATCGACATGGGCGCGGGCCTCGCCCGTTTGTGCTGGATTGGGCACGGCACGCCCACATCATACGAACTTGTGTTCGGAGATGTTATCACAAAAATGAAAGCAAAAACCGGCGTTCGCGTTGACGAGAAATTGTTTGAGCAATATGCAAAACTTTCCGGCGCCCTTGATGCCGAAGAGGGGCGCACAGTGCAGGCCGAAGAGGAAGCCATTGCCAAAAAGCTTGGCGTGGACAAAAAAGAGTTCTTCTCAACTCTTCAAAAACAATTCGCCCTCTATGCATGCGCCGACCATCTTTCCACAAACCTTTTCACAATCACAGACGGCCAATTGCCCTCCAATTCTGGCGGCGGCTACAACCTGCGCCTTGTTTTGCGCAGAGCGTTCGGATTTTCAGACGAATATGGTTGGGACCTTGACTGGGCCTCCATTCTCGAAGGCCATGCGCACCATCTCAAGCCCCTTTTCCCGCATTTGTCCGAAGGCGTGCAAACCGCCTCCGATGTTGTGGCCGAGGAATTGGTGAAATACCGTGCAACGCAGGTGAAGGCGAAAGGCAAAGTGGCCACTCTTGTAAGCAAAGCCGCGGCAACAAAGCGGCAAATCACAACCGAAGAGCTGATTACGCTCTATGTCTCGGACGGCATTCCGCCCGAAATGGTGGAGCAGACTGCCCGCGAGCACAAGTTTGCCCTCAGCGTGCCGGCCGACTTCTACTCAAAAGTGCGGCACGAGGACGAGGAGGCCCCGCCAAAAGCATCGATTGACGTGCACGGCCTTCCCAAAACAGAAGCGCTCTTCTATGACAACCTTTTCGCCTTTGACGCAAAAGTGCTGGCAGTGCGCGAGGGCTGGGTGGTGCTGGACCGCACAGCATTTTACGCAGAATCCGGCGGCCAAGTGTCAGATTCAGGCACACTTGCAGGCCAGCCGGTTGCAGAAGTGAAAAAAGAGGCGGGCGTTATTTTGCACCGCGTTGCAGAGCCTGACAAATTTCGCGTGGGCATGATGGTGCGCGGAGAAATTCATGCAGACCGCCGCCGCCAAATCATGGCTCACCACAGCGGCGCGCACGTGCTCAATGCGGCCGCCCGCGACGTGCTGGGCCCGCACATCTGGCAGTGCGGCTCCCACAAGGACGAATTCAAGGCGCATCTTGACCTGACGCACTACAAGCGCATAACCGACGAGGAGCTCGAGGCAATCGAGCGCCGCGCCAACCAAATCATTTTCTCAAATCTTGCAGTTCACAAAAAAGTCTATTCGCGCACCGAAGCCGAGCAGAAATTCGGATTCCGCATCTATCAGGGCGGCGCAGTGCCGGGCCTTGCTTTGCGCATCATTTCCATCTCCGACCTCGACCATCAGGCCTGCGGCGGCACCCACGTTGACCGCACAGGCGACATCGGCCTCTTCAAGGTTGTAAAGCGCGAGGCTGTGCAGGACGGCGTGGAAAGAGTGACATTCAAGTGCTATCTTGCGGCCGTGCGCTATATGCAGGAACGCGAGGCGCTCATCAAGCAGATGGCCGCCAATCTGGGCGTGCCTGAAGGCCAACTGCCGTCATCTGTTTCACGCTTCTTTGACGAATGGAAGGAAAGAGGCAAGCAATTGGAGAAAATGAGCGAGCAGGTGGCAGGCGCGGTGGTCGCCGAAGAAATCGCAAAAGCGAAAAAAGACAAAAAACACAAAAACGCAATTGTCGAGCTTTCCAATCTCGCCTGGTCTCCAAAAACAATGGACACTGCGGCGGCAGAACTGTCGGCAGCAGGCCTGGTAGCCGTTCTTTCCAACACCGACAAATTCTTCGTAGTTTCGGTGCCTGCCGGCTCAACGGAAAATGCGCTTGAATTGCTCAAATCAAAAGGCGCGAAAGGGGGCGGCACGGCCGCACTGGCAAGAGGAAAAATAATTGCCTAAGTTTGCCCATAAATCCGTCGCCGGCCACACATATTATTAAACACTCTTTTCCATATTTTGTCATGAGCATAAAATATGTCGACGTCTCCCTCATTATCAAGCATCTCAATCACGCCCACGACCCCAAGGTCGCCAGAATAAGGGACAACTTTTTTGAAAAGGAAAACCGCTTTTTCAAAAAACACATCCAGAACGAGGTCGTGCTGGTTGCCGGCTGCGGAATCGGCCACGATTCTTTTGAGCTGGCCAAATACAACACCCGCGTCATCGGCGTGGATATTCTGGAGCCGCTGATTTTGATGGCCCGCAGCCTTGCAAACAAAAAGGGCATCAAAAACGTGCAATTCCTCATGTCCGATATCTGCACGCTGCCCAGCCACATGGCCGACACCGCGGTGCTAAACATGGGCACCATCGGGAATTTTGAAAACAAAAAAGAGGCAATCGCCTCTTTGTCAAACGCCGCCACCCGTGTGTTCTTCGACTTCTACCCGCCCGGGGAGAGAAATCTCCAGACAAGGCAGAAGATGTATTCGCAGGAGGGCTGGCACAACGTTAAAATCGTGGACGAAACCATTGTCAGTTCTGACGGGCTGAAGTCTGTGTCAATCCGCCCGGAGGAAGTGTCGGCAATCGCCCGCCAGCTGAATCTGGCGGTGGAATTCTACGACATCTGCGAATTCGCTGTCATGGCAGAGCTGACAAGAAAATAAAATCTAAAAATAACAAAGAAAAACAAATTAAAAAAGAAAATTAAAATAAAAAGAAAATAATCTAGCCGCTTATTCTTCTTCCTCTTTTCTGCGGCCCTTCAAGCTCTTGTAGCCGACAAGTCCTACCATCGCAGCGGCGCCCGCGCTTGGGAGGCAGCAGCAGCTTATTCCGGCCAGCGGGTTGGAGCTTGCGGTGGCATTGGCTGTAGGGGTGAGGTTTGCCAGCGGAATGCCTGCAGACTTCTTCTGGCAGATTCCGCCGAGGCCGTTGCCGATGCAGCTCTCATCGCTGGCGCACTTGGGGTTGTCATAAGTGCATCCCTTCTTTGTCACGCAGATGCCCGAGGCATTGGTGGCCGTGCTGCAGTCCTGTGTCGAGTCGCAGAGCGTCGGGTTGTACGCGCAGCCGGGCTTGGAGACGCACGTGCCGTCTTCATTGGCATTGGCCTGGTCGTATTTGCAATCCTGGTTGCTTGGGCACTTTATCGTGTTCCAGCGGCAGCCAACGCGCAAATCACACTTCTTTCCGTCAGCGCTCGGCTTCTGGCCCAGCGGGCAGCCGCACAGGGCTGAATTGTCAACCAGCGCTCCGTTAACGCACTGTTTCGGCGGCGTGGATGCGCATGCGTTGCTCTGCAGCGTCTGGCTGTTTCCTGGGTCTGTGCAGATTGTCTTCACGCACGCATTGTCCACTTTGGTGTATCCCGCGAACTTGCTGCAGGCGCACTTCGAGCGCACGTCAGCAGACTGCGGGAAATCATATACATTCAGCAGGCTGACTCCGTTCGGAGAGCCGCTGTCCGCCCAGCACACCATGCCAGGTGTCACGGTCGAGCACTGGCCCCATACCGTTCCATCAGAGCATTTCGTGCCCGGCTGAACCACTGCACTTGGCATGGCCGTCAAAACTATTATGGCAAGCAAGGTGCCCGCCGCCCATAAGCCTATCTTACTCATGTATAATCGCCTCGGCAAACATGATTTTTGACAATGAATAAAAGGATTTCGATTACAGCCGCCGGCTGAAGTAGTCGGAAGCCACTTCGCGCAGGCCCTCGTCCGCCAGCAGGTCTGTCGCAACGCCCCATTTTCGTTTTTTCATTGCGCGGACAAATGGCGCCGGAATTCCTGTCTTTTGCGGCTTTTTCATCGCATTTTCCAGCAACTCTTTCGGCGTGCGGCACTCGCGGCGGGCCACCGCCACCACTCGCTCGTGCTCGACATGCAAATTGTGGGCTTTTTTGTGGCGGGCCAAAAACGCGTTCACATCTTTCTCCAGCCACACCTGCGGCCCTGCCGCCCGGCGCACCGCCGGCAGTTCCTTGTCCATGAATTCGAAAAGAATCACCGCCCTTTCATTGTCGCTCCAGAAGTAATGGCCGAACACGCGGAATTCCGCCCTCTCCAGAAGGCCTACCATGCTTTGCGCGCTTTTTCTAAGCTGCGGCCAGAGCACGTCCTCCACAAGAGGCGGGGCGGGCATGAACAGCACCAGCGTATGCGTGCCGCGCTCGCGTATAATTTGGCGGAGTTTTGCCGGTGAATGCACTTCCTTTTCCTTGAAAAAGAAAGAGCGGTGCGGGTTTTCCATAAACGAGCGCGCGGCCAGAATGGCCCTCGCCATCGAGGTGCGCGACACCACGGCCGCCACGTTGCGGTTTGAATCTACCGGGTCGACCACAACAAGTGGCGTGTTCGGGAAATGCT
The DNA here is from genome assembly GCA_021814005.1 of Microcaldota archaeon. Lineage (GTDB taxonomy): Archaea > Micrarchaeota > Micrarchaeia > Anstonellales > Anstonellaceae > CAIXYX01. The sequence goes on along the minus strand of JAKAJC010000001.1, from coordinate 91,270 downwards.
TGAGAATCGCCCCTTCCGGATGATGATGGGCCGGGTCAAGCGCATGGGGCATCTTCCATGCCTGCATTGCGCGCAGACAAGATGCAAATCCCCCGTAATTGATGATAAGCAGTTCGCACAAATAGCCGGAAAAGCCCTCCACCCGCGTCTGCGCCCCGTAAACTCCCTGCGCTTTGAAAAAGGCTTTCAGCAGCCGCACGTCATCGCGCCCCTCGTCATTCAGCCGCGCGTTCACCCAGATGGTGTGAAGCTGCGAGCGGTCGACAGCGCTGCCAAGATGCTCGAAATTGGCAAGTTTGTAGGAGGGAACCAAATCAGCCTTGACGCCGTCAATATATGCCTTGAGATAGGGGTGCTGGGCATAATTCAATTCAGTCTTGACGCCCCGCATGGCCTTCTTGGCCCACGCCAGCCCCTTTGCCTGCATTTCTTCAAGCGGCCAGCTCTTTGGCATCAGTATGAATATGTCCAATTCATGGTTTCCGCGCAGGGCGGTTCCCTTGGCCGTGGAGCCGACAAGTCCGATTTCAACGTCAGCAGGCACTGTTTTTCGCAGGCGCGATTTGATTTCGTTTTCCACCTGCTCAAGTTTCGCCCTCTCCTGCGCGCCGGGCCTAAGCTCGTGCCTTATCGGGTCGAGCAGCCGCTCGAGGTTTGCGTCCAAATGGCTGCCCGCTCGGCTCGGATTGGCGTCGGCCTGCATAAACTGCTCAAGGAGGGCGCGCATTTAAAACATATCTTTAGGCGCGCAAAAAATTTAGGCGCGCAAAAAATATTTTTCAACAACCCGATGCTCATGCCCCCCGAGTTCTGCCGCGCTTTCCATCAACGAGAATGAGGGCACAGCCCATTCGGCATTTGACCATACGCGCTTCCCGTACTCCGCCACCCATTCGCTCGCATTCTGCCCCCATTTGCTTCGCGCAATTGTTATATGGGGCCGAAAAGGCTTGTCACGTCGAATTCCCAAAGGCAAAAGCGCCCGCTCCACCCCGCCGACCAATTGTTCGAGTTCTTGCGCTTCCACCGATGCATATGCCACCTGCGCCCTTGCTGCATTTGGAAATGCGCCAGCCCCGATGCAGACAAGTTCGAACGGCGCGGCCAGAGGCTCCACTTCATGCAGTTTCTGCCTGATTTCCTCTGCCTTGTGTATTGTGATGTCATTTCCCAGAAATTCCAAAGTAAGATGCATCTGCTCGGCACGCGTCTCTTTCCACGGCAGGCGCTGGGGCCGAATCACCCCCTCGTCGCTCAACCGATTGCCCTCTTTGTGGCTGATTGGCTCCTGGCCGGCCATAAGCTCATGCTGCAGTTTTCGCAAATCTGCCAGCACGGCGGGCGGGGGATGGATGGCCACAAACAGGCGCATGAAAAGCCAGCGATGCGAATGTTTTTATGGTTTGGAGGAGGTTGGCTGTCATGCAGCATTCATCCCTGTTCGCCCTTCTGGCTCTTTTCGTGCTCGCGGCAGCCCCAATCTGGGCGGTTGCCCCGCTTAATCTTGTCATGCCCGCAACCACTGTCAGCAATGACGGCGTAATCGACTACGGTATGGTGGGGCCGGGCCAGTCGTTCGCAATCAAGATTTCACCAACAGTGCGCGAGGGCAACGTGGCGAGCGGCAAATATCTCGGGCGCTGGGACGGCGCTTATGCAACCAAACTGCCCGAGGGCTGGAAAACGCGGCCCAGCGGCCTTTACGGCGACCCGCTCAACGTCGAGGTGACGGTCGACCCGCTGGCTGTTGAGGGAGATTACAGCTTCAGCGTTGTTGCCGAGGATGAAAACGGCGCGGATCACATCGGCGGCGCCATCTCATTCAATGTTGTGGTACACGTGCGCAGGGATGTGCTGGCGGCGTCAATCACGCCAATCATGCAGGAAGTCGGAGCAGGCCAGCCGGCCCGCTTCACAGTCACTCTTACCAATCTGGGCACCGCACCTGACACCTTCCGCATAGGCGCGCAGGGCGTAAAGGGCTGGTCATATGTTGTGAGCGAGTATCTTGCCCCCGGCGCCACCAAGACATTCAATTACGAGGTGGTGGGCGCCGATGAGGCCTACTACCCTCTTGTGCTCTTTGTAGAGTCGCAGTCTTCTCCACAAATCCGCTATGAGCAGCCGGTCAGCCTGCAGGTCCGCACAAATCTTGTTGCAGACTTCAAGGCAACCAGCCACGGCGTTCTGCTCTACCCCCCAATCATGCTGCCCGTGTATTCTCTGGCCGGCATACTGGGGCTCTTCTTTCCCTGAGCCGCTCTTTTTCCCATAAATCTATTTTTTAGCCTAGTTCTCCATAGTGTAAGCAATGAACGACGCTCCTTCTGCCCAATTGAAGGCTTTTGCCCTTGCCCTTGCCGGCGAGCTTGAGCGCAAGCCCGATGCAAACATCGAGGCCCTCAAAAACAAACTTGCCCCGAAATTCAAGATTGCCGGAGTGCCGAAAAATGCCGCAATCCTGTCCGCACTGCCAGCCGCCAGCCGCACGCCGCAGATTGTCCGCCTTCTTCGCACCCGCCTCACCCGCACGGCGTCCGGAGTGACGCCTGTTGCCGTAATGCCGATGCCTTTCCCTTGTGTGGGCCGCTGCACCTACTGCCCCACGGCCACAAAAGACGAAATCGGGCCGGACGGAATCTCGCGCACAATAATGTTTGCTCCAAAGGCCTACACCGGTTTCGAGCCCGCCACGCGGCGCGCCATTCAGAACGGCTATGACGCAGCCAAACAAATTTCGGTGCGCCTCTCGCAATATGAGGCGCTCGGCCAGCCGACGCAGAAATGCGAGCTTATCCTCATGGGCGGCACATTTCTTTCGGTGCCTGTTGATTACCAGAACAAGTTTGTGCACGAATGCTATGATGCGTTTAATGAGTCGGTCGAACCATCAGCCTCCCTCGCCTCTGCCCACAAAACAAACGAATCTTCTCTTCACCGAGTCATCGGCCTCACAGTGGAGACGCGCCCCGACTGGTGCACAGACGCGCACGTGGAGCGCATGCTGGAATGGGGCGCAACGCGCGTGGAACTCGGAGTGCAAAGTCTTGATGATGCCATTTTGAAAAAAGTGCAGCGCGGGCACGACACGGCATGCACTGCCCTCACCACTGCGCGCCTCAAGGACGCGGCATTCAAGGTGGGATATCATTTCATGCCCGGCCTCTACGCTTCCCATGCGCAGGACGTTTCAATGATGCGCCGCCTTTTCACAGATTCGCGCTTCTGCCCCGACATGCTCAAGCTTTATCCATGCCTTGTAATGCCCGGCACGGTGCTGCATGACGAATGGAAAGCCGGCCGCTTTGTTCCGCTCGAAACTGATGAAGCAGTGTCCCGAATCGCCGAGGCAGCCAGCTATTTCCCGCCCTGGGTGCGCGTTATGCGCATGCAGCGCGACATTCCGGTCGACAAAATTGCGGCTGGGGTGAAATCCGGCCATCTGCACGACTTGGTGACAAAGGCGATGGACGAGGCTGGGACAAAATGTAGCTGCATCCGCTGCCGCGAAGTATTTTCATCGCAAAGAAAAGAGGCAAATAAAAAAACAAAAACCGGCAGCCGCGCGCAAAAACAAAAACCTGCCGCTCTTTCGCTCGAACTTGTGTCGCGCGAATACGCCGCTTCTGGCGGAGTGGAGCATTTCATTTCATTCGAGGACGTTGAGCAGGATTTGCTGGCCGGCTTTATCCGCCTGCGCCTGCCCCCTCCTCACTCAAAGCATCGCCCCGAGATTACCTCAACCACTGCTCTCATCCGTGAATTGCACGTCTATGGACAGGAAGTTGAAATCGAGGCAACAAAAGCCGAGCCGTCCGCTTCCAATCTTCTTGTCCAGCACCACGGATTGGGCAAGGCGCTTCTTACCCGCGCCGAGGAAATCGCCGCCGATGCCGGCCGTGACAAGCTGGTCATCATTTCCGGCGTGGGCGTGCGCCCCTATTACGCCAAACTCGGATATGTTAGAGACGGGCCCTACATGAGCAAAAAAATCTAATTTTCGATACTATTTTAATCTTGTATATACTATACACCTGTATAAACATTGTTCCGAATGTTTCGAGGTGTATTTGTGGCACGTTCCAAGATAAAAGTCGGCGTTATCGGCGTAGGCAACTGCTTTAGCGGCCTCTATCAGGGGCTTGAATACTACCGCCACCACAATGTGGACCGCGCCGCCGGCCTCATGCACCCGGTTTTGGGCGGCTACAAGCTCTCCGACATCGAATTTGTCTCAGCTTTTGATGTTGCAGAAAACAAGGTGGGCTCCCATCTTCACAAGGCAACCTTTGCCTCGCCCAACGCCGTGAATTGGGTCAAGAACATGCCAAAAAGCAATGTGGTGGTGCAGGAATCGCCCATCCTCGACGGCATCGGCACGTTCGTGCACGGTCTGGTGAAACCTGTCAAAAACAAGTCCATGGACGTTCTCACGCGCGACATCCGCCGCCACATCGAGGAAACACAAACCCGCATTCTTCTCTGCTATTTGCCGGTCGGCAGCCAAAAGGCGTGCGAATACTGGGCAAAGATGGCGCTCGACACCGGCTGCGGCATGGTGAACTGCCTTCCAGTCTTCATCGCATCCAACCCTCTGTGGGCTCAGCGCTTCAAGCAGGCCGGCCTGCCAATTGCGGGCGACGACATCAAGGCGCAGGTGGGCTCCACAATCGTGCACCGCACTCTTGCGAAACTTGTGGACGACCGCGGCGCGCTCATAGACGGCACCTACCAGCTCAACGTGGGCGGCAACACAGATTTTCTCAATATGAAGGAGCACGGCCGCCTTTCATCCAAAAAGATTTCCAAGACCGAGTCGGTGCAAAGCAACCTGCGAAAGCCCCTCGATGCAGACCGCATTCACATCGGCCCGTCAGACTACGTTCCTTTCCTTGGCAACAAGAAGCTGGGATTCATGCGCATAGAAGGGCGCATGTGGGCCGACATTCCGTTCAACGTGGAGCTGCGATTGGAAGTTGACGACAAGGCCAACTCGGGCGGCGTGTCCGTGGACGCGCTGCGCTGCGTTCAGATTGCCCTTGACCGCGGGGCAAGCGGCTATTTGGAAGGCCCGTCAGCCTATTTCATGAAGCACCCGCCCGTGCAGTACGCTGACCCGGTGGCAAGGCAGATGGTGGAAGACTTCATTGCCGGCAAAAACCAGCCCAAGTGATTCTTCGCCGTTCAACCGAACGATATTTTTTGTTATTCTTTCTTTCCCAACCAAAACCGAACAATATTTAACCCCTCTTTTTCACAATATTTCCATGTATTCGCGCTGCATGCTGGCCATTGTATTGCTGAGCCTTTTCACGCTCAACGTGTACTCCGCGCAGCCTGCGATTTATCAGGCCGAGGACGGTTTCTGCTCTTTCCCGGGCTGGAGCGTTCTGCCATGGCAGGAGCAGGTAAAGATTGACAACTGGACAGTGCATCTGGAGGGCATCGGCGTAGCTTCGGCCGCTTGTCAAAACGAACATCCCGCGTTTCTGACAATATTTGATGAAAACAACCAGAGCATGGGCCCCCGCGGCTCGGTTTCCATCTGCCCGAACCAAAATCTCACTCTCACGCGCGCATCCGACGGCAAGAGCATTGATTTGAAAGTTGGAAAAACCGCAATCGGCATTTCTCCTTCTGCCGAATGGATTGAAATTTTCGGCACGGCAAGAAACTGCTCTGTTGAATACGCAGATGCCGGCTTCACAACGCCTCTTCAATCCCCGACTGCCTTGCCGTTTGCTGCCGGCGACGCTTACAGCACGACCGTAGTCGGCAACGGCTCGCAGATTGGCGCGACTCCAAACATCCTTATCGTGACTTCGCCCCCTCCGGCATCAGGCCAGTTGCCTCCGTCCAACGAGCCGGTTGGCCAGCTTCCGGCGCCAATTGTCACCATAACTTCAACCCCTCCGGCTTTGCCTTCAGGCGAAATCGTTCCAACAATTTCACCTGACGCGGTTCCCCCCACCTCGCCTCCTCCCAAGTCTCCGGCTTCCGACTCATCCTCCCCCTCAACCTCAACTTATGCAAATGCAAAAACCGGCGGCGAGCTTACTTCAACTCCGCCGTCATTCCAGTCCGCCCAGTCTTCCCAACCATCGGGCGCAAGCTGGCCGTGGTGGATGGCTCCGGCCATAGTGGCCGCGCTTGGCGCATTCTTCATGGGCGTCATGGCGTTCTACTACCGCCAGCCCTCTGTGCTCGGCCCATTCCAGACGCCGAGCGCGCCCGCTCCTGAAGCCGAGCCGGTGCCGCCCGTCTATCTCTCCACAACGCGCATTGCGCTGATGGAACAGTTGGCAGACACCGAGCGCATTCCGACCGACATCGCAATCAGGCTGAAGAAAAGCAAATCCACTGTTGTTGAACAGCTTGACGATTTGTGCGCCTCCGGCCTTGTGGAGCGCATTTCAACTCCGGGCAAGAAGTTCGTGTTCTACCGCCTCTCGCGCTCCGGCCGCCTTGCGCTTGTGCATTCGCCTGACGCCAAGAAAAAGCCGTCGCTTCTGCCGTTCTAATCCGTCTGTTGTGCCTTTTCAGCCGATTTTTTCTTTTTGACGCCCCCGACGCAATATTAAATAGCCTTCCGACCCCTATCTTAGCACCCGCGATAGCTCAACTTGGTAGAGCGCCTGGCTGTAGAAGTGCGCCGCAACGATTGTGTTGCAATCCAAGTCTGGCAGAGATTTGTCTGGCAGATATCAGGATGTTGTGTGTTCAAATCACACTCGCGGGATTTTTTCTTCTCAAATCATACGGGGCCGCGCATGAAAACCGACTGGACCATCATCATTCCCGTGTTCAACGAGGCCGGCTCGCTTGAGCGTTTGCTGAACCGCATCTACGAGCTTCCTCTGGCCTCGCGCTCCGAGGTGATTGTGGCCGACGGCGGCAGCACAGACCACACCCGCGACGTGTTTCTGGAATGTTCCCGCGTTCATCCCCGCCTTTACTTTCTCGAGGCTCCAAGAGGCAAGGGGCTCGCCATCCGCCTCGCCATCGCGCGCGCCAAAGGCAGATTCATTGCCTACATGGACGGAGATTTGCAGTATTTGCCAGAAGATTTGCCGAAATTAACAAGTGCTGTTGAGCACGGGGCCGATTTGGCTGTCAGCCGCCGCCGTCTTGTGTGGGCCGACGATTCCGCCCGCCGCGTATTTTCCAAGGTTTTCTCAGGAGTTGTTTCAGACCGCATGCTTCATCTGGGCGTGTCTGACCCGCAGAGCGGCATGAAGGCTTTCCGCGCCTCTCTTCTTCCGCATCTCCATCTCACAGAAAAGCACTGGGGCCTTGACGTGCAGCTCATAAAGCAGGCGCAGGCGGCCAGAGCGCGCATAAAAGAGGTTGACATACGCTTCCTGCCGCGCGATTCGGGCAGCACAAAAACCGGATTTGTCTCGACATCATTTGATTTGCTCAAAACCGCATTTCGCGCGTCAGGGCAAAAGACTGCCAAATCCCGTGCTTTTTCATCCTCCCGCGTCCGGCGGCGTGTTTAAAAAATTACGGCTTGTATCTATGTCACATAAGCAGTCAGTGTATCAAATGCCTTGGTAGTGTAGTGGTCTAGCACTCTGCCCTGTCACGGCGGTAACCTGGGTTCGAATCCCAGCCAAGGCGAACTGGCTGCAATGGGGGAGGGAAGCGCCCTCCCCCGATATTTTTTCTCCCTACTTTTTCCGTTATCCTTATACACTTTCCCCACCTATTATAACTGTGGAAATATTGAACTTTTATCAAAAGGGCATTCACATCGTTGACTCCGCGCCCATGCGCCACTCTTTAGTCTCGAATTCCCCCGAAGAAACCGAAAATTTTGGCGAAGAGTTTGTTTCCGAACCGGTTGTGGCCAACTTTTCAATCCGCCATTTTCTGCAGGATTTGAACCGCCAGTCGATTCAGGAGGAAGTCCAGCCGCTGCCACCGGACACCGCTTCCCGCCCGATTGAAGAGCAGCCGCTTGTTGATTCTGCAACCGAGCTGGGCGAGTTCAGCCGGCCAAAAACGCGTTTTCTGACCCCGATTCAGCGCATGCACCAATTATACGGGCGCAGATAGGTGAAGCAATGGCTCTTGCGCGTTTTGCCTCTGTTCTGGCAGTCTGCTTATTTCTGTCCATGGGCTGCCTGCAGTTGGGGCCCGCCGAGCCGAACCCGAACCTTTCCCTCACGCGCGTCTCTTCTCCAACAGACACCTGCGTCAAGGCCTGCCGCTCCGCCCTTGCTCTAGGCCAGAATCTTGACGCGGGCCCCTGCCTTCTCAACCCCATTCCCGACGAGCCGCGCTGGGTTTGCGACATCGCGCACAGCCCGAGAGAAGCAATTGATGATGAGCCGGCAAACCAGTGCTCGCTCTATGCGGACGGGAAGGCGGACAGATTTGTCGAACTTACGCCGCAGTGCGAACTGATTAGAACCAGATAGAACAAGGCTCAAAAAAATGGTTTAGTTGGGTCCGGAGCGGAAACTTGCGTAAACATGTGTCCTCGACGGGATTTGAACCCGTACCTCGGGTTTCGCTCACCCGGCTCGTTCCAGTTCGCGCTGCGAGGACGTACTATTCAACCGGTCAAGGCTTAAGTATATAACTATGTGTTATACATATACTACCAAATAACACATATGTAACGTGTGAGGGAGAATATGATATATGACTCTTACGGAATCCTCAAAGACGGGAGCGTTGTCTCCAAAGTATATTTCCTATTACTACAAAAACCGAGAACTGTTTCAGACCTTTCAAAAGAAATTTATGGAGGGAAAGTTCAACTTTCAAACATAAATCGTGCAATTGACCAACTAGTTGGAAGTAACTATATCGAACAAGTTAGGAAAGACCGTATGGAAATGAGAGATACTGGAGACGATTTAAGAAAAAAATATTGGAAAGCAAATTTCAAACCCTTTATGGAGTTCATGCAAGAATCGCTTAAGAATAGAGCTAGCACTCAGCATTCAACAAAAAAAGAGTTAACTGAGTCTGAACTCAAAGCAGTAGGTTTGATTCTTGATTCGAAGTGGTTCAGTCGCTTTTTTGAAAAGAAACACCTAGAATGTTTTAGGGGGGAAATTGACTATGCCGCAGACGGGAGCCTCGAATATGTTGCCCCTATCAGATATCTTGCTTTTCTCGTTGAGCAGTTAGGGGCAATTAGCAACCGTCTTACTTCAACGCTTAATGAGAGTGAAATCTGTACGATTGACGAGATTATCCAAAGTAATGATTTTGATGGGCTTATAGCTTTGAAGACAAAAAAACTGAACAAAAAAACAGTGGAAAAAATCGAGAAGATTGTTTCGATAGCCACAAAAAATTTAGGGAATTATTCCCGAACAAGAACAGAGATTGACTATTCCGTAAACGGGTTTGGAATCCTTTGTATCCCTCCTAGCCTTTCGTTAAAACTCACATCGATTGGAAGAATACCGCTCACTGTCTTCCTTTATTTCAACCAAGCGACAGAGAGAGTGTCCAATCTAAGAAAATAAAGAACCTCGATAGATCAATCGTAAAACGCCGAGGATGGGATTTGAACCCATAATCCCAGTGAAGGGATCAGTTTTCAAGACTGACGCACTACCGGATTATGCGACCTCGGCGAGCTATTTATGAAAAACTAAGTTTATTAATCGCGCATCATCGCTGTTATCTACTTTTAACAAACGAACGCTGCGACTGACAAATGAATTATGTGCGCCAATCCGAGTGATATCTAAGCTCTTGGCAGCTGCATAATCATAGAGATTAATTGCAGAAGCAAGGAGACTAGCCCGTTCAGAGCCAAAAGAACGATTATTAATGACACGACCACGTTCGTTGTTGTCCAACTGAAATGCGTCCATACTCCTTCTACTTTATCTGCGATGAATGTGATTCTGTCCTTAATGCCGCTGTCATACTGTTCAACCGCTTTCAAATTTGGACGCAAAGTATTGGTCAAGTGTGTGGTCTTGAGAACTCTGACGCATTTAGCATGTTTTATCAATATCTTGATTATCGCTCCACCAAGAAATCTTTGGGTTGGAACAACCTTCCCAGTTATTTTATACACCCCTGGTTTTAGCATCTCCTGTCGAGGATATTCTAATTTTCCTAAAAATATCTGGTCTTTTGTAGATAAAATGTAGTTGTCTAAATACCGCGTAGAATCGTAATCTACACCCCCACCATCACCATGAGCGATGACGAAAAGTCCACTTATGTCTCTTAAGAGAAAATTCTTGAGTGATTTGCATCTGTTGCTGTTCGAAAGGACCCAGATAATCTTAGCGTTCATTTCTCTATCAGTTTTATCCTCATACTGCCTTTCGTTTCCAGTTTCGATGCTTATATGATAATCGTGGGGAAAGCCCCCTCCTGAGTAAGAGAAATACACTTTCCAATCCGAATCAATGTTAGCAAGGAGTTTCTTTGCTTCTGCTTCAGGCCACACCATACTAGTTACAAATCTTTTCACATGCATCTCGGTGTCGAAAGGGAATGGATAATTCGGACCAACAATTTGCTCATCATAAACAATCGCTCTATCGAGAAGTAGCTTAAGAAAAAGTAACTTCTCATCTCTTTTAGTCAATATAAGTCGTTCATCCTTCTTGTTCCTATCTGGAAGAAATCGGCAACAAGAATAGTAGTCGTAGAATCTTCTCATTCGGCCTTTTACCCTGATAATTCTTTTCGCGCCTCCCAGCTCAGAGCATATTCTCTCTTCTAAATTCTGTTTTTTATGCTTTATATCTTCCACAAATACCCACCTTAGTGGTCATTGACCCGTCCGAACGTCATCTTTTTCAACCAATTCTCGTAGATCTTCTTGTTCTGCCCCCATAATCGTTTCTATAGCTTCATTCAAGCCTAAAATCAAGCGGCAAACTTGCACCGAATTTCGAAACAGCGGCAGCCCCTAATTTCGCCCCTATCCTGCCGGCCGCTGCTTCATCTTTGCCGTGCGCAAGGCCCCAAAGCACGCCGGCGGCGAAATTGTCGCCTGCGCCGGTGGTGTCAACAAGCTTTTTGGCCGGATGGGCCGCAATTTCAGCCAGTTTGGAGCCTGCTGAAAATACAATCGAGCCATCCGCCCCTTTTTTGAGATAAACAAGAGGCGCAAGTTTGGCAACTCCAGCTTCATCAGTTCCAACCGCCTTCATTTCCTCTTCATTTAGAAACAAAACATCAGCTTTCGCAGCCAATTCCAAAGCCCTGCTTCTGCTTTTCTCGAGCATGGCTGGGGATTCAAATGCAATTGCTATTTTGGAGCCGGCACGCCTCATCTGGTCAATCATCATCCATGTCACATGCGAAATGGGCCCAGGCGTAAGCGCCGTAATCGAGGTGATAAAGAAATATTTTGCCTTGGGCAGTTCGGCGGGCATCCTATACTGCTCGCTCACCCCAAGAGAAACAGCAAACGTACGCTGGCCTTCGGGCGTGACAAATGCAAGAATTCTGCCCGAAGCGCCGTTAATGTGCTGCATAAGGGGAACAATGCCGTGCATGCGCAGATTGTCCACAAAGCGCGAGCCAACATCATCTGTTCCGATGCTTCCCGCATAAGCAACGCCGACATTTTTTTGTTTGTTGTTTTGCTGCAAACGGGCAAATGATTCGCACACATTGCGGCCGTTGTCGCCCGGGTCCCAGGAGCGGATGCGGGGGCCGACATCTTTTTCCAGTTGCGCCAGCCGCGCGCTGTCCATGAAATTGCTTGAACCAAGAGCCAGCTTGTGGGAAGTCAGGAATTCGGCTCCAACCTGCGCAAAGCCGTCCATAACCGGTGTGCCAAGTGAAAAGAGCTCCAAAGAACGCGAATCAGCCATAGGTTTGCTTGGCCCACGCGGGATTTTATACCTATACTTCCAATCCCACTACGTTGATTCTTATGAGCAAAATCAAGCACCCCGAGTTGGCGGCAAAAGGCCGGCAGGAATTGGCATGGGCCGAAGCCCACATGCCGGTTTTGAGCGACATTCGCAAGGAATTCAAAAAAACACAGCCATTCAAAGGCCTCAAAATCGGAATTGCTCTTCATTTGGAAAAGAAGACAGGCATTCTGCTCCGCACTTTGCGCGACGGCGGCGCAACAGTCTATGGCTCCTCCTGCAATCCCAACACCACCGATGACGCCACCGTGGCCGCATTGGCCGAAGAATCACCCGGCAAACTGGAAGTGTTTGCATGGGCAGGCCAGACTACGGAGGAATACTACTGGTGCCTTGACCAGGTGCTGGACGGCCACCCCAACATCGTAATTGATGACGGCTGTGACCTGATGATGCGCCTGCATGAGAAGCGCCCTGAGCAATTGAAAGAAATCATCGGCGCGTGCGAAGAGACCACAACCGGCATTGTGCGCCTCAAAGCCATGCAAAAAGACAACGCCCTCAAGCTGCCGGTCTATGCTGTGAACAATGCGCATTCCAAATATCTTTTGGACAACCAGTTCGGCACAGCCCAAAGCGCCATTGAGGCCATAATGAAGGCCACCAACACTATTCTGGCCGGCAAAATGGCTGTGGTTTATGGTTATGGCTGGTGCGGCCGCGGCGCTGCCTCGCGCTTCAAGGGGCTTGGCGCGCAGGTTGGCGTGGTTGAGGTGGAGGGCACCCTCGGCCCGCACGAATCAGGGCAAAATCGAGCCCTCTGCGCCCTCTACGAAGGCTACCGCGTGATGAATCACAAGGAAGCTGCGGCAGTTGGCGACATTTTCCTTACAGTAACAGGAAACAAGAATGTGATAAGAAAAGAACACTTCGAATTGATGAAAGACGGCGCGATTTTGTGCAACGCAGGGCACTTTAATGTGGAAATTGACGAGCCGGGCCTGCGCGCCATGAGCAAAAAGGTGGAAGAGGTGAAAGACAACATCACCGCCTACCACCTCAAGAGCGGCAAAACCCTCTATCTTCTTTCCGAAGGCCGCCTTGTGAATTTGGCGCGGCCCTCAGGGCAGGGCCACCCAATGGAAATCATGGACGGTTCTTTTGCCATTCAAGCCCTTTGCTGCGAGCTGGTTGCCAAGAGCAAGGGCAGGCAAATGGCTGCAGGGGTAATGGATGTGCCGCGCGAAGTTGACGATTCTGTCGCCGCCCGCATTCTGGCCACCCGCGGCGTGGTGCTGGACAAGCCCACCAAAGAGCAGCTTGCCTATGCAGAAGAGTGGAAAGAGGGCACTTAGAACTGGTGTTCCATGGCCGGCCGCACTATCCGCACCCCTCCCAAGCTTTCGGCCCTTGTCTGCGCATTTTTCCAAGACGGAGCCCGCGCGCTGTTTCTTGAACAAAAAGACGAGCGGGGCATAACTCGTCTTGATTTGCCCTCCATAATCATTAACGAAGGCGAGGATCCGGTCTCGGCTCTTGCAGCTTATCTCCGCTCCACTCTTGCCATTGATGCCCAAATCCATCTCATTTGTTTGCGCGGAAAATTCAATGCAGGCACACGGAAAAGAAGGCGCATGATTCCAGCATTGGCTTTTGCCTGCAGCGCCAAGAAAATCCAGCCAAAAATAGCTCCGCCCTATTCCGGCACAGTGTGGCTGGCGGCAGAAGACGCATTTGAGCGAAAATTGGGGCGAAACACTGAATGGCTGAGAAGTGCGGAACGGGTTTAGGCCGCGCAAAGAGTCTGATTCTAAACCAATGCCGGCATTGGCAACGGCCTCAAGCCGATAAACGACGTGAAGAGGAAATAGGGGAATGACTGCACGCGCGTGTTGTAGAGTGTTGTGGCATCAACAACATAGCTCTGCGAGCCGGCCAGTTTTTCCTGTATTTCAGCCAGTTGCATCTGCAATGTAATGAAATTCTTGTTTGCTTGCAGGGCCGGATAGCTCTCGGCAAGAGCAATCACCGACTTGCCGGCATCATCCAATTGCATTGCCCGCAGGTTTGCCACTTCTGTCTGCAGCTTTTTCTCGTATTTGGCTGCCGCCGACACCACTTCCACAAGATTTGGCACAAGCTCGTGGCGCATCTGCATAAGCGCGTCAACATTTGCCTTGGCTCTCTCAATATTCTGGCGCAGGCGGATGGTGCCGTTGTAGAGTTCGAAGAAATTAGTCAGCACGAATCCAGCATACATCAGCATTCCAATTATCAAAATCAGCCCGCTCGTTGGATTGTCCACGCCGCCAAGCATCATGCCAAAAAACATCACCCCGCAGATTGCGAACACCAGCGGCCCCAGCAGGCTGTACAAGTAAGCTCCGGAGCCGGTTTTTTTCAACGCCTCTTTCTCGCTGCCGTCCGAGATGCAGAAAATATGATCAGTCTGGTCATACCCTACGAATACGGAATCCGGGTCTCCCTCCCGTCCGGCCTTTGCAGTGCCCAGCACATAAATCGGGTCGCCGGGCTCGATATATGTTTCCTCAACGTCAATCCTGTCTCCGTAATCAACAAGAGACGGATATTCGGCCTGTAGAAGCGCGCGCATCCGCCCTTTGTCGCTGTCCGGGGCGGGTTCGGCAGCCGGTTTTGGCTTTTGCCCCTTCACCAGCGCGAACACGTTGCTGATTGCACCCCATACGCTCGCGTTGCTCGGCACCGCGCTGGCATTGATATCGCGTTTGAGATAGTTCAGTCCTTTAAACGCTCCAATAGTGCCAGAAACCGGAGCCCGAATCAAAACGTCTCCAGTATCATCGTGGATAAAGAACGGGTCCTGACTGCGCGTGACTTTGACCACGTTGCGGCTCCGGTTCTTGCCAGAGCCGGACCATCTGTAAATCGTTGTTTCATAGAAAACGCAAGCTTTGCGGTTGTAGGGGGAAATCTTGAGTTCCCCGTATGGTTTGGCCGTGCCCTGCACTTCGCATATTCCGGGGGCAACCGAGGCGGCCTTGGAGGTGGGCGTGTACTGGATAAGCTTGTTGGTGTGGTAGAGGCCGAGGCCGTAGTAATACAGACCCACGCCTACAAGTGTGCCGACTCCGAAAAAAAACAACCCGCTGGCGTCTGAAGAAACCATTCTACACCCGCGCTTACCCCACGCTCTCAATGGTGCAGTCGCCGTTGACAACGACCTGGCATGCCAAGCGCTGGTTGGGCTTTGCGCCGAACGCCTCAAGCGTGCTCTTCTCGTTCTCTGTCATGGGGCCGAGGTTGTTTCCTCCGCTCACCACATTGACAAGGCAGGTAAGGCAGACGCCCTCTTTGCACGAGAAATTGACAGATGCGCCGTTTTTCTCGCAAACATCAACCAGCTTGCTGCCGGCCGCGCATTCCACCGTGAGATTGTCGTTTTTGAATGTGACTTTGGGCATGCATATCACCAACATTATCTTAGTGCCTTTTGTGTAGAAGGTTTGATTTTTAATCTTGAGCCATCCATGTCCAGTCATGGCACCCGACACATACAACCGGCTTCCGTCCGGCCTCATGGCGCGCCAGAATGGCTCTGGCTCAGGTTCATCCCAGTCAAATTCGTCTTCCGCGTCTTTTGACAATTCAGACTCGGGCGGCTCCAATCTTCCGCTCGTCCTCTCAATAATCGCCCTGCTTTTGGGCGCCGCGTCACTTTACATCACAGTAAACAACTCGTCCGGAGCAGGCATCACTGCCGCCGACCGCGCGCAGCTCAAGGGCATTGCGCAGGATTTGCGCTCGCTGCAGCAGAAGGAATTCAGCGCCACCTCGCCTGATTTGCAGACCGTGGTGAGCGTGGAGAAAAGCTTCCCCCTCTCCGACATATTGCCCACCACGTTCTACATCCCGATTTCCATGAACATTCCGGTTTCGGGCATGATTAACGGCGTGTCGGCCAACGGGCAGGTGGCAACATTCCGCGTCAATGACACGCTCATGCTGCGCGCCAATGTGCCGGTTGACATGACCAACTCCACGAAAAGCATCACAATCAACATCAACAAGGACATCCCCATCACAACGCGCATCCGCAGCTCGTTCCGCATTTCGATGGTGTTTGGCGATGAGCTGAACTCGATTATCCAGCGCCTCGACGCAATGGGCGCCGAGCCGGCCAAGAAGTAGAAATTTGTTTTTCTTTTTGTTTTTCTTGTTTTCTTATTGCCTTTCTTGTCTTTCTTTTCTTATTTTTCAGTCAATTCAGCCTTCTTAATCAGGGCCTTGCCCGACTGGCCGCTCCATTTCCTTTCCCATTTCAAAATTTCAATCCTTTTTTTGAAAAACGGCGCATTTGCAACAAATGTCTCGCCCTCGCCGCCCTCGAGAAACGGGTGGATTGCGGGCCTCATGGCAAGCAGGTGGCCGACATCAGCCGCTTCAAACCTCTTGCCAAGCCATTTTTCATTCAGCCCGCCGGCAGAAACCGACACAAAATACACTTCCATCATTTCCAGCATCTCCCGCAGCACGTCCGGGCTTTTGTGCCATAACGGGGCAAAAGTCGGCAGGTTGAGATGCTCGCCAATCACTTCAATGCGCTGCTTCTGGTATTCGGACGCAACGGCGCCGGAAACAATGCCGTCAACATGAATACGCTTGATTGCTTTCTCCAAATCCGCCAATTCTGTCTCGTGTTTCACCTTGATTTCGTGCAGTTTTATTCCGGCCGCCTTTGCCTGCAATTTGCACCATTCCGTGTTCGGATGATGAAACATCATTGAATCCTCCTGCGGGTGGAGAGTGAGCCATTCCACTTCCCAGCCCCAACTAAGGCAGAGCTGGGTGGCATAAACAGAATCTTTGCCGCCGGAAAACAGAACAACAACTTTCATCGACGGGTTATGGGCGCGTTTTTATAAATCCCTATCGGTTAATTCTATTACTTCTTTCATGGGCGCATAGTCGAACGGTAAGACGCTGCCTTCGCAAGGCAGAGACTGGGGGTTCGATTCCCCCTGCGTCCAAGAGCTTTTTTCTTTCTTTTACGAAAGAAAGAAAAAACCTCGGAAAAAAGAAAGAAAATTAGAAAACCTCGGAAAAAAGAAAGAAATAACCTGTTTTTGATAAGCTAAAGGCGATAAATAAAAAGAAAAAGAAGAATTGAAAAAATAAAAAGAAACTAAATCTCGACCATGCTTTCCATAAAGGAAGGCATTTTGGCCGGCGCTTCAGGCTGTGCGCCGCCCATCTGGCCGACTATTCCCTCCAATTGGCCCGAGCGCAGGCCGGTCACAATGGATGTGACTGCAACCGTGTCGCCCAACGAGGGGTCGAGGCGCGCGCCCATCTTGACGTTGGCGTTGGAGTCAAAGGAATCTGTTATTCCCTCGCCCACCGCAATCGCGTCGCCCAGAGAGAGTGACGTGCCGCCGCAGATGTGCACCAGCGCGCCCTTCGCGCCCTCATAAGAAACGTCGAGCAGGGGGTGTTCGAGCGTGTTCTTGACAACGTTCTGCACGCGGTCGTTTCCATGCGCCTCGCCCATCGAAATCAGGGCGACTCCTCCGTTCTCCATGACGCTGCGCACGTCTGCGTAGTCGATGTTCATGAGAGACGGCAGCATGATTGTGTCCGCAATTCCGCGGACAGCGCGACCCGTGATGGCGTCCGCGAGGTTGAAGGCGTCGGAAATGGGGAGATTGGGCACATATTTCACGAGCCTGTTGTTGTCGATGACCGCCATGGTGTCGGAGTGTGTTGCCAGTCTCTGCAGGCCCCACACCGCCTTCTTGAGGCGTGCGCGCTCAAGGGCGAAGGGAATGGTCACAATCGACACAACGACTGCGCCAGCCTCTTTCGCTATCTCGGCCACAACTGGCGCGGCTCCTGTTCCGGTGCCGCCTCCCATGCCTGCGCAAAGGAAGACCAGTTCGTTTTCGCCAATCACTTCGCGCAGCTGCGCTTTGGATGCCTGCGCGCATTTCTCGGCAACCTCGGGGAAACCGCCTGCGCCAAGGCCCTTGGTGATTGAGCCTCCGATAAGCACTTTCTTGTGCGCCTGCATGTTCCTGAGATGCAATGAGTCCGTGTTAATCGCAATGGTTTGAGCTGACTGGATGTTGTTTTTCATCATCCTATCAACCGTGTTACAGCCGCCGCCTCCGATTCCGACTACGGCTATTCGAATCTTGTCGTTCGAAATAAGTCCGTCGCCGTCCGTCGCTGCGTTCGCCTGAACGCGAACACCGTCATTATCTTTGGCCGAAGCCAATATGCCGTCCAACATGTGCCCATCCCCCTTATATCCAGCCTTTTGCGACGTCGGAGCGGGTCGCTATCGCTCCTTTGCCGCTCACTGGTCGTATAGAAATAAATAGAGTTTAAAAACTAATCGTTATCGCGCTTTTTTACTGACGTAAACTAATCTCAGAAAATTTGATGCATTGAAAAACGGGCGGCATTTGGTTTTATTTTCGAAATTTTGCGGCCCGAAATTCACGTCGTGGAAAAAAGTGGGAGAAAAATCATGAAATTGAAAACAAAACCGGATTTGAAATAAAAAACAAATCACGCAAAACGGAAAACAAAATCAGGAAAAACTAAAATCAGGAAAAAACGAAATAAAAAAACAAATCAAGAAAAAATAAAATCAGGAACGCTCACCCTCGCCATGCTCCAGGAGCCTGTGCGCCTCATGCATGGGAACAAAGTTTGCGAACGACTGCTTCCCCAGATGCCTCGAATCAGCTATTTCCGCCGCAAGCTCAAGCGAGCTTCCAAGTCTTGCGTGCATTATCATGTCGTAGGTGTTTGCGGCGTTTCTTGAGTATTCAAGCTGCTGCGCGCCCAATGGCTTTGGGGGCTCAATCTCGTCAAACACAAGGACATTGCCGCGCATGTATGTCATGACGCTTGAGTCGCCCCAAATGTGCCGGTATTTCCGGTGCATCTTTGCGACGATTGCATCGTAGTCCGCAGAATACGAGATTGCATCCTTGAACCTGCCGCTCTTGTATGCCATCCGCGCGCCGTGGAAAATCGCGATTCGCGCGTATTCGAGGGCCCCTTCGCGCTCAAGAAACAGCGCAAGTTCATGCATCCTCTTTGAGGCATGCCCCCATTCCGGCGGTTTTTTTTGCATAACCGAGAGTGCAATGCAGCACTCAAGGGAGTTTTCATACTCCCTGCGTGTCATTGCCTCCTTCATTGCATAGTCATAGAACTCAAACGACACTTCAGACAGGTTGAACACAAGCGCGACATATGCATAGTACATCAGCCGCGAAAGCGCCCCTTCCCGCCCAGTAAGCTCGCCATTTGCTGCGCTTAGCGCAATCCTGCGGAATGCGGCAACATCCTCATAATAGTCGCTTGTGGACGCCTTTGACGCCGCGATTATCACGGAGCGGTCCCTCCGCCTTGCGATAATTCCCTCGTTGGCAAGCCTTGAGGAATATTTTATTGACAGGAAATACCGAAGCTCATCGAACCGGTCCACCTGCAGGTCATGAAGCCTGACCTCGCGCCATGCAGGGCTGCCCCCGATGCCGCCAAAAGTCTCGCCGCCGATAATTTCATGGCCAGACAAAGCCCCGTCCGCGCTGTTTTTGATTGCGAGCGCAACGCCGCAACCGCCGTTGCTTGACAGGTTTTCAAACCCTGACGGGATTTGCAGCTTCTGCGGCCTGCCGCCCTTGTCCATGCCGGAAGCATACCCGCCCGCGTTCATCCAATCCATGAGCCTGCCCCGAAAGGCATTCCTCACAAAGAAACGCCCGGCATTTCTCCTTATTTTTCGCGCGCCTTCGTTGAGGTGCACCATCACTTTCTCCATTGCCATATCCATCACCGCCTCCTGGTTGAGTGGACGGCTTGGCCTGGAACGGTGTATATATGTTGGGCGGAACGAATGGAACATTCTACGGCGTGGTTTAGTGGAACAAGCTTTCGCCAAGAAGAAAGAACCGGAAAGAAAAAGAAAAAATTAATCAAAAAGAAAAATTAATTAAAAATAAAAAAATTTAATTAAAAAACAAAAAAGTCGGGTATTTCTACCCGATGATTTCAATGTCGCTGTAGCTCGCGGGTTTTGCAACAGGCTCTTCAGCGGACGCGCCGAATATGTTCGCGCCCTTGACGCCCGTGACAATTGCCACGATTTCCAGCTTGCCGTCGTATCCCGGAATGAGGCGTGCGCCCCATTTGACGTTCGCCTGGGGGTCCATCTTCTCGGTGATGATTTCACCGGCCTTGATGGCGTCTCCCAGCGTGAGGTCAGCTCCTCCCGAGATGTGGATGAGGGCACCATTGGCGCCATCGAAGTCCACGTCGAGCAGGCGGTTCTTCAACACGCCTTCGGCAGCCGAGCGAACCTTGTCCGTTCCCTTGCCTTCGCCGACAGCGATGAATCCCACGCCGCCTCCCGATACAATGGCCCGCACATCTGCGAAGTCAATGTTGATCAGAGAGGGCTGCGTGATGGTCCACACCAGGCCTCCTACGGCCTTGGAGAGAATTTCATCAGCCACTGCGAACGCTTCGTTCATGGGCAGGTTCGGCACCAGCTTGACGAGGCGGTTGTTGTCGAGTACGATGACCGAGTCAACCACTTTGCGAAGCTTGTTGATGCCTTCGTCAGCCTTTGTGCGGCGCGCGCGCTCAAGGTTGAAAGGATATGTCACCATCGCGATTGTGATGGCTCCCTGTTCCTTGGCGATTTCCGAAATCACCGGGGCAGCACCAGTACCAGTGCCACCGCCCATTCCTGCGCAGATGAACACAAGGTGTGCGCCTTCGAGTTCCTTCTCGAGCAGCGCCCGGTCTACTTCAGCTGATTTCGCTCCCGTGTCGGGATATCCGCCTGCACCGAGGCCCTTGGTAATGCTCTTGCCTATGAGCACTTTCTTGGCCTTCTCATGGATCATGTTCAGGTGCTGGCGGTCCGTGTTGACGGCTACCAGGTCGCATCCCTTGACCCCTGAGCGTATGAGGCGATTGATGGTGTTGTTACCACCGCCTCCGACACCGACTACTACTATCCTAATCTGGTCCGAGCCGAAGGACTCTTGAGCCGGCTCTTGCTCGCCCAGGACGGATTTCACGAGACTTTCCATAACAGTCGCCCTGTAAGTCGTGCAATCGGGGATTAGATTTAAAATGGGAGATGGAACTCCGAGGTGGACTCAGGCCCTTTTTCTCAGGGCAAAACCGGCGGCAAGCGTAAACAGCACTCCGTAAGCAGCCAGCGCGAGCGCGGGGGCCTCCTGCGGCGTGTCATATATCATGGCTTCCTGCATGCCGATAATGGACTGTGTGAGCGGCGACACTACGGCAACGGACGACACAAGCGGAGGCATAAAGTCAAGCGGGAAGAGAAGCCCGCTCAAGAACAGAAGCGGCAGGCCCACCACAAGCGATGCCAGAAATGCCGTTGACTCGGATTCGGAATATACTGCAATCAGCACTCCTGCCGCAACAAATGCGAAGAGGAGCAGGGCAAGGGACTGCATCACCACAATCCATGCGCCGGGGTCATAGAGCGGGAATGCGCCGTAGAGCACCGATGCCGCAATGGCCAGAAGAATGGCCTCGGGCAAAAGCACTATGGTGAGGCTTGCCACTTTCATTGCAGCATACCACACAAGATTTACCTGTGAATAAATCACGCGCGTCAGCGTGCCGCCGTTCTTTTCGCGCACAACAGATGCTGATGAAAGAAAGAGGGCCACGAACATGAGAATGACCGGCAATAAGCTCGGGAGCATGAATTCGAAATAGGGCCGGGTGCCGAAAACCTCTTTTCTTGAAACAAGCATCGGGGAAATCACGAACGAGGGCTTTTTGGCAGTAATTTCGCGAATCTGCACGCGGCTGTCGTTGATAATCGACTCGAACTCATATGTTTTTGTGATTGTGTCTGAGAGCGAGGAATCCACTGCCGCTATTGTGGAGATTGCCTGCTGGCGGTTCTGCTCAAGCGAATAAACAAATTCGTCCATCTTCGCCAGGCGTGTCTGGGCATCCCCAACTTTCATCTGCGCGCTGTCTATGCTGGCCTTGAACTGCTGGATTGTTTCATTTGCCGCCGCCAGACTCTGGCGCGCCTCCCTCACCTTGAGTATTCTGGCCTCGACCGACTGGCGAGGGGCGTCTATGCCTGCATTGAAAGCGTCCAGCGAAGCGCAATAAGCGCTAAACGTTATGTTGCTGCAATTCACCGCCGCCTTGGCATTTGAAATTGTCTGTGTTGTGTTGTACAGGCTGTCGTTGATGGCCAGGAGGTCGGATTCGGTCTGGACAAGACTTTCATCGTAGCCGACCATGTCGGTCTCGATTTTAGTCAAATTCGACCTTGCTTCTGCCAGCGAAGCGGATGCGCCAAGCACCGTGTCGTTTGCGAGTGTTATCTGATTTTTAACGCCGGCGATGTCGAGAGAAGCGAGCGAGCGGGCGGTGCCGTTGAGATCCTGCCTCATCTGCGTCGCCCTCTGCCTTGTGTCGTTCATGTCGCCCACAAGTTTTCCAAGTCGGGTGTCGGCCTCGTCAAGGCGCTTCCACACCGTGCTTATGAATTCGGTTCCGATGGCTTCATCGGTTTTCTCCACTGCCGCAGTCACCAGCGCGTCTATTGTCGGCGAAACCTGTATGCGCGAATTGTCCAAAAACAGAGAAATGTTCTGGCTCTCGCCAGCCTTTATTCCGGCCTCAAAGCCGAACTGAATTATTATTCCGGCCGCGAGCTTTCCGGTTTTCACTCCGTCTTCCAGCTGCTTGGCGCAGCCTGTTTCGTTCACTATTTCCACAACGCGGCTGTTGTTTCTGATGCTGTCAAGGAAAAGCGAGGAGGAGTTGCTTGCGTCCATGTCGCACACGCCAATCACGCTGCGGCCGTTTGTCTGCCCCGACTGGCCGCCGAACACCGAAGCGGTGACAAGGAGCACGAGAAGAGGTGCAACTATGAGCAGGAGAAGGGTGCGCGGCTCGCGCACGAACTGCCATGCGTCCTTTATCACCTCATTTATCAGGTCCAATCGTACCTACCTCCCTTAATTTCGAGCCGGTGATTGTAAGAAACACGTCCTCCAGCGACGGGCGTGAGAGCGACATCTCCACCACGGTCTGGCCGTGTTTTTCCAGATGTTTTGAAATTTCGGGCAGCCTTGATGCGATGCTGCCGCCGTCCACCACAACCCCGTGGTCTGCCGGTTTTACAGACTCGATGCCTTTCAGCTTGCCCAGAATCTGAATCAATTTGTCGGGCCCGCCCGGAATTGTGGTGATTTTCAAAATCTCCCGCCCGATTTTTCCCTTGAGCTCGTCCGGCGTGCCGAGAGCAACGTTTTGGCCCGCATTCACAAAAGCGATTTGCTGGCAGAGGGCTTCAGCCTCTTCCATATAGTGCGTGGTGAGAAGAAGGGTTGCGTTTGTTTCCTTCACAATGGTGCGGACCGTGTCCCACATCTTGATGCGGGTGGCCGGGTCAAGCCCCGTGGTCGGCTCGTCAAGTATGATTATCTGGGGCGAATGCATGAGCGCGCACGCCAGATTCAGCCTCTTTCTCATGCCGCCAGACAAAAAGCCTGCCTGCACATCCTTTTTTTCGCCAAGCCCCAATTGTTCCAGCAATGAGAGCGCCGTCTCTTCCGCCTTTTTGCCCCTCACTCCGTAGAGCGAGCCGAAATATTTGAGATTTTCGCGGCAGGTCAGAAGCGGATAGACAGAATCATCCTGCGGCGCAACCCCGATTTTTTTTCTTGTCTGGCTGCCGGCCTTTGTTCCCATCATCTTCAATGTGCCGGAATCCGCCTTCTCAAGGCCTGACAATATTCGGATGAAGGTGCTTTTGCCCGCGCCGTTGGGGCCAAGAAGTCCGAATATCTGGCCCTTTTTTATTTTAAGCGAAAAGTCGTAGAGCGCCACCTTGTTTTTGTAGACCTTGGTGATGCCTTCCGCTTCGACGGCGTAATCCATGGCCATCTCTCGTTTCGGCGGTTTATATTGGTTTCATATCATACTTGGCAAACGCCGGCGATTAGTGGATGCCCATAAATTCAACCTGCTTCTTTTCCTCATACGCAAATCCAATTTTTTCATTGGCCTGCACCGCCTCAACAATTTTCCCGATTTCTGTCAGCAGACCGGCCTTTTGCGCCGAGCCGAGCGCGTTGGCCACTTCGGCATCCAGCAGTTCTCCGCCCCCGCCTATTGTTTTCGGCGTGAGCGCGCTCGCCAAAAGCTCTCCAAGCAGCGGCTCTGCGGCGCTGATGAACTTTTTGACTTCTGCATCATTTAGCGGCCTGCCCGAATCCATGATTTGGCCTGCAATCTGCGGCGCCGCGCCCAAAAAGACCGCTTTTGCCTCCGCCCGCGCGCTTTGCGAGCGCATAACCATCGTCTTGAAGTCGGTGCAGGGCAGGGAGCAGCCGCCAACCGCAAGTTCAAGATAATTTCGAAGGCGCTCCTCCCGCGTGTCAAGATATCTGGCCAGTTTGCCCAAATCCTGCCACTGGTCGCGGCTGAACACCGCCTTACTCAGGCCGTTCGAAGCCAGCACCTTGTTGATGAGCAAAATGCTGTCTTTGACTGATGCGGTCTTGAGGGCGGTTCCGTTGCCGGAAGTTTCTTTCATCATTGTCAGCATGGTCATTCACCTTTGTAATTTGTTATTCCCACTTATTTCCCACCATAGAGGTTAATAATACCTGCTGCCTCCCCCCCGCTTCTGCGGCTTCCGCGCCCAAGCCCATTCATTTTTATATTTTACAACTCAATAGAAAACCATGTCAACCCCTACAACTTCCCTTGTCTGGAAAACTCCCGCTGTTTCCTCGCCTGCCAAGCCCTCGGTCGAGCGGCTGAATGCGCTCGAGCGCCGCCTGTTCAACATCACAATCCAAAACGACCCTGGCACCAAGAGGAGCTACACCGTTTCCCGCGAACCCGGCTTCATGGACCAGCTCCACTTCTTCTATCATTCAACCGACGAAAAGCAGGTGGGCGCGCAGATTGTCCGCAGCCACATTGTGCCGAAACTTGAAAATCCAAAGACCTATTTGAGCATCGGCGCAGGCGAGGGCGTATTCTCGTCCAATACGCTAGAGGCGGAGCAGTTCAAGGAAGCGATTCTGGTTGACCGCAATCCCGAAGCCCTCAAAATTCTTGAAAAATACTTCTCTCTCAAATTCAAAAACAAAAAGCCGAAATTTTTGCACAACTTCGCGCAGGCAATCAAAATCGCCAACGGATATGCGCCATGCAAGCCGCATCTGAAATTCCAGCTCGCGCACGCGGAATTCCCATACGGCGTTACGGCGAGCGAGAGTGAAGTGAAAAGCGTTCTTACTTCAAATTACGAACTCGGCTGGCTGAACCGCAAGCGCACTCCGCTTCCCGACAGCATCAGCATCATTGGCGATGACAATGCCCCATACACCCTGCGCATATCAGACAACGGCCTGGCGGCCTACAAAAGCTATGACTTCCCGCAGGCAGACCTCGTTTGTCTTGACCACATGCTCTACTTCCATCCGCCCGAGCACTGGGTGGACATAGCGACGCAGGCCTACCAGCTGGTCAAGCCAGGCGGCGCGATGGTGATTCTTGTCCACGGCGACGCGCTCTTCAACGAGCCAAATGAAGTGGCGAACATCATCAATGCGCTGGGCGGCCAAAACGACGACATCAACGGTTTTGCGCAGAAACTCCAAACCGCCCTGCCCGACGCCCGCTTTGATTATCTGGCTGTCAAAACACGGCACTGGGCAGCGTCCGAGAAGTCGATGTATGAGCTTCTCAAATTCTTTGCCTATGACACCGGCGCTGTGCTGGGCGCCAACGCCATGAGTTTTATCATGGCCAACTCGCTTAGGGTTTCGGATTATGAAGTCAAAGACGGCAAAACCGCCGCCGCCTATGAGTGCGTCAAGGCAGACAAGTTCATCGTGGCCTACAAGGCGGCACCCGAGTCTCCTTACAATGGCATAATTCCGCTCTATCCGTCTTATGGAGACGCTTTGTACCCATTCTATTACGCCAGAAAAGAGTGAACGTTTTCCTACTCGCTCGCGTCCGGGTCGTAGTAATAATACTCGCCAGCCGTCTTCTGTTCGCGGTCCAATGCCGAATCAGGCTTGTTGATGCGCGGCCTGCCGGTGTCCGGGTCGCGGCGCAGCGTGATATCCATCTGTTTAAGGAACGCATTGAGCCCGTCGCGCTTTTTTGCAGGGGCATACGCCTGCCCGTGCACGGTGGGCGTGCCGGTGAAAACCATAACGCGCGAAGAGATTGCATCCAAAAACACAAGGTCGTGGTCTACAACCATGGCCATTCTTCCCGAATTTGCAATAAGCCTTTGCAAAAGGTCTGCCAAATGCAGCCTCTGCTCAATGTCCAAAAATGCGGAAGGCTCGTCCAGCAAATACAATTCTGCCTCTTGTGAGAGCGCCAGCACAATGGCCACACGCTGCAATTCTCCGCCAGAGAGCCAGTCAAGCTCCTTGTCCATCAGCGAGGCGACATTCAGCTTGCGGTGCGCCTCCTCGAAAAATGCAGTGTCAAGCTTGTATTGCGCAAACAGCTGCTGCACCGTCACGCCCGGCAATGCCTTGACATACTGCGGCTTGTAAGACACTTTGAGCGACTGTTCCAGCTCCTCACCGGATTCGTTTTTCTCAACGCCTGCCAGCAATTTTACGAAAAGTGATTTTCCAATCGCATTGCGGCCCAATATTCCGACCACTTCGCCCTCATGCAATTGGCCCGCTTCTGCCTCAAATGAAAACGCGCCCCATTTCTTTGCCAGTTTTGGATAGCGCAGTTTAATCTTGCTTTTTCTCTCCGATGCTGTGGAGGTGCGCGCAAATCTGATTTCATGGTCGCGGAAGCGCACATTCTCCTCGCGCAAAAATCCGCCCAAATACTGGTTGATGCCGGCGCGCGTATTCTTCACGCCCGACACAACACCGTAGGCATTTTCTTGTCCGTAGAAAACGTAAACATAGTCACTGACATAATCGAAAAGCGCCAAATCATGCTCCACAACAATGACGCTTTTCTTTTCGGCCAGCTGCTTGATGGCGCGCGCGCAGCGCAAACGCTGCTCTATGTCAAGATAAGAGGCCGGCTCGTCGAAATAATAGAGGTCGGCGTCTTTGCACCACGCGGCCGCGATTGCAACGCGCTGCAACTCTCCGCCCGAAATCTGGTTAAGATTCTTGTTCATGACATCGTGCAAATCGAAAAGGGTGGTTGCCTCGTCAAGCACGTGCCTTTCGTCAACTTTTTGCAAAAGCTCCTTCACTTTGCCCCTGAAAGCGCTCGGAATCTTGTCAACATTCTGCGGCTTTAGGGACACTCTCACCTTCTTGTCAAACAGATTGCGCAAATGCATCCCCATCTCGCGCGGCATCAGATTGAACACTTCTTCCATTTTCGGCGGGTGCGCGTAGTTGCCCATGTTCGGCTCCACGCCCTGCGAGAGGATTTTGAGGGCTGTGGATTTTCCTATCCCGTTTTTGCCGATAAGGCCCGACACGCCCTCTTTCGGCAGAGGCAGTCCGTAGAGGCGGAAGGAATTCACCCCGTACTGGTGCACCGGCACTCCGTTCTCTGCCGCCAGATTGATGATTGTGATGCATTCCACCGGGCATTTCTTGGGGCAGATGCCGCAGCCGGTGCAAAGCACTTCGGAAATGACCGGAAAGCCGTCCTTGTCAATCGTCACCGTATCGTCGCCCATCTGCACTCCGGGGCACACTTTCTGGCAGACATAGCCGCATCTCTCCTTGATGCACTTGTCGCGGTCGATAATCGCAATTCTTGGCATAGCTAAACTCCTAAACAGTCGATTAATATCTGTCTTTTGGCGTATTTAATGCTTACCGCCTGCCTAGACATTGCTTTTGAAGATAAATCCAAGTCCGCAGAGGGCAAGCCCCATAAGTCCGAGCGCAGCCGGCACCAGGCCGTACATCGTGCCGGCCCACTGGCGAATAGGGTCTGCGGTTGCGCCCAGCACGTCAAAATAGAGAAGTCCGCCTGCCGCAAGGCACAGCACGCCAAGGATGTAGTATGTCGTCCCGCCCATAATCCATATCAATCTGCCCCTCGTTTATTAACCCATATGAAAATCGTCAAACAAGACAAAAAAGAGGGGCTGATTCGGCTCACGCCCGAAAACCTCGAAGACCTTTGGCATCTGGAGCGCATTCTGGCCAGCGGAGACAGGGTGGAAGCGGTCTCATTCCGCACTTTCAAGGCCACGCCCGACTCGCCGGCCGAGAAAAAGAAAATCAATGTCACTCTTTCGCTTGAAAAAATAGAATTTGCACGCCACGCAAACCGCCTTCGTCTCTCAGGCAAAATTGTTTCCGGCACACCTGAGGAATTTGTGCAGACAGGCTCATACCACACAATCGATGCCGAGCCGAACTTTCCTATTTCAATTTTCAAAGACTGGAAAGAGCACCATCTTTCGCGTTTGAAGCAGGCAATCGCCGAAACCAAGAGGCCCAAAGTGCACGTGATGGTGCTTGACGAGCGCGAGGCATTGTTAGCTTCATTGCGCGGCTATGGCGTGAATTACGAATGGGAGCTTGAGCGGTCCGGCAGCAAAAGAGATGAGGCGAAAAGGCAGACAGAAGCCCACTCGCAGTTTTACGGTGAATTGCTGGCCCGTTTGCAGCGGCTGGAGGGAACCAACAAAATAATCTTGGCAGGCCCCGGTTTTGCCCCGAACAATTTTGCAAAATATGCCAAAGAGAAAGATGCGAAGCTGGCTGGCCGTTTCGTTATCGAGCATTGCACTTATGCAGACAGAACCGGCGTTAACGAACTTTTGAAAAAAGGCATTCTCTCGCGTGTTGCTGCCGACGAACGTGTTGCTTTGGAAATGGAGGCAATGGAGCAGTTCAAAACAGCCGTTTCGAAGGGCTCTGAAAAGGTCTGCTACGGCCTGAAAAACGTGCGCGCGGCCGTGGAAGCGGGCGCTGCCGAAAAAGTGATGGTGCTTGACGAAATTCTGAGGCAGAGAAAAGATGTTGAAGACATTATCGAAACGGCAGAAAAAATGAAAACGCCCGTGATGATTTTCTCGCACGAATCCGACGGCGGGCACGAGCTGGCCGGTCTGGGCGGGCTGGCCGCATTTTTGAGATATGCGATAAAAGAATAGAAAAAAGAAAAATAAAAAATAATTAAAAAACAAAAGAAAACTACTTTTTGGACGTTGTCTGCGACGGCTTGCCCACCGGCAGGGGCAAAATTCCGCCCTTGCTCAAGCCTGCCGTGTCGCCGAGCACGTTGACCAAATCAGCGCCCTGCGGCACAATGATTTTGGTGTTGCTCTGCAGCACCGTCTCAGCCATCTGGATGCGGCGCAGCGTGACTGCGTTGCCCTTGAAGTACTGTTCGGCAGCCGAATTCACAACCTGAATCTGTTTGGCTGTGGCGTCGGCAATGCGCGCAATCGCAATGGCCTCGCCTTCTGCCGAGAGCACGGCCGCCTGCTTCTGTCCTTCGGCCTGCTTGATGGCTGCGCGCCTCTGGCCGTCCGCCTGTGTTTCAACGGCGGCCGCAAAGTCCATGGCCGCCACCTTCTCCTTTTCGGCGATAACGACCTTGTTCATGGTCTGCTGAACGTCCTGCGGCGGCTGAATCTCTTTCAATTCTGCGCGCACCACCTGAATGCCCCACTGCTTTGTCTGCTCCTGCAGCTCGGAGGCAAGGAGCTGGTTCAGCTTGTTGCGGCTTGTGTTGGCCTCAGTCAATGTCATGGAGCCGATGATGGCGCGAAGCGTTGTGCGGGCCAACTGCACAATCTGGTAGTGGTAGTCATTGACGGCGTACTGGCTTTTCTTGACGCTGTCCTCGTCTGTCTGCACCTTGAAGTAAATCTGGGCGTCCACCATCGCGTTGAGCGAGTCGGCGGTGATAACCTCCTGACTCTCGGCATTCACCATCTCCTCGGTGATGTTGATTTTCACCAGATTGTCGATAAAGGGGATGAGAATGACCACGCCAGGATTGTAGAATGCATGGTATTTGCCCAAGCGTTCCACAATGCCGCGCTCGGTGGGGCGGATGGTGCGGATGCTGAAGAATACGAGCACCAGCACAATCGGGATGCCGAGGGCGAAAAGCCAGAATATGATGTCACTAAAAGCCATGGTTTGACCTCCACACGAGATATTGGATTAAATGGAATTATGGGGGAAGTTGCTTTTAAGACTATAGATTCCCCTTTACTCCCCAATAAATCTCTTGGACATCTAGTTGCTTTGAAAGAACATATGCTCCTGTCCATAATGCATATATTCCAAAAAGCGTCCAAGCTCCTAATTCAAGCCAATTTTCATTAACTACTGCATGTGCTATCGAAAATATGGCTACCGAATTAAGCAAAAAGCAAACTGCAATCCAAAGTCTTTTTACTCCTAATTTTTTCTTATTCTTTATCATCCATGGTCCAATTTCAGTTATTGCCAGAATACCCAATAATGGGGTTATTTCAATTAGAACTCCCGAGAGTCCTGTCAACACGTAAGTTAGGGCGCTTATTAATACTCTAAACGCAATCCATATCAAAAGATTTGGGAAATGACTTATCAGAGAAAGATCTGCGGTTAGGTTAACTAATTGATTCAATTGTACCCCCTGCAAGGTACTGTAAGTACTGTATAATGTTGGCAATGCATATGCTAAGCCAATTACTGGAAGTGCTATGCCAATAAATAGATACCCGAATCCTCCAATCAAAATATCTTTCTCATTCCTTGCTTTTCTAATAACTATCTTTCCAAAGAAATACGCGAATGCAGTCAGAATAGCTACTACCGGCAGCATCAAATCTCTTGGCTGAAGGTTAGCTGTTATCCATACTAAGACTTCTCCCATCCTACACCTTCTTCTCCTTCCCGATTACCGCCAATTGCGCCAAACACGCCTCAAGCTGGATTACTTCATTCGCCCCCTCAACAACGCGGAAGTTGTATTCTCCAATCCTGTCGATAAGGTCGGCCTTCGCCCTTTCATCGATCTTGACATTGTCCAATTCGCGGAACATCTGAATAAGCACGTCTTCGCCCGAAAGGCCGTATTCTGTGAGCAGGCGATGCAACAATTTCCGCGCTTCAACAAATTTCCCGTCCAGTCCGGCCTGCATCATTTCAAGAATTTCTTTCGGGCGCGCACGGGCGGCGAAGCGATAAACCGCATCTTCTGTGATATGCGTGCCGTGAAGCGACGCACCTTGAAGCGCATTGATGAGCCTGCGCATGTCTCCTTCAGAAACATAGGCAAGCGCGGCATAAGCCTTCTCCTCAATCTTGAGTTTCTCCGCCTCGGCAATGCGGCCAACCATTTCCTTCATCTCTTCATCAGAAAGGGCCTTGAAGCGGAAAACAGAGCAGCGTGACTGAATCGGCTCGATAATTTTTGAAGAATAATTGGCTCCAAGTATGAATCGAGTTGCAGAAACATACATTTCCATGGTGCGGCGCAAGGCCGACTGGGCGTCCGAAGTCAGCGAGTCTGCCTCATCCAAAAATATAAGTTTGAACGGGACACGCGCGAGAGGAACAGTGCGCGCAAAATCCTTTATCTTGCCGCGCACAACATCAATGCCGCGTTCGTCCGAAGCATTCATCTCAAGAAGACATTCATGCACCTGCTCGCCGTACATCTCGCGGGCAAGGGCAAGCGTTGTTGTTGTTTTGCCGCAGCCGGGCGGGCCGGCTAAAAGCAGATGCGGCATGTTGCCGGCCTTGACAAAACCGTGCATGGATTTGACAATATCCTTCTGGCCGATAATCTCAGACAGCTTGTGGGGCCTGTATTTCTCGGTCCAAGGGGTGATGTCGATGGGTGAATCAGAAGCCATAATAGCCAACTCGGCCGATTCGCGGCACACAAAGTCGTCTGCGTCCTGTCATGACATCGAAACCAAACATTAAATACCTTCTCGGTCATTACTTCTTCGTCGTTATCGACTATTGGTTATCTTTATGACTGATTCCATACCCCACATTCCGCACATTCTGGTCGGCGGCCTCGCCGTCGGCTGGCTGGCAATGGGCATGCATATACTGCCCGGCGCCCATCTGCTGGTCTACGCAACGCCGATTGCGGCAGCTCTTATCGGCCAGCTTCTGCTCTCAACATGGCGCTTCGGCTCGGGCGCAGACCGCATCGAGCCCCTTATGGGCTATCTGGCCCTCGTGCTCACGGCATGGCTGGTGTTCGGCCTTTTGTTCGCGTCTTCGGCATTTGCGAGCAGGCTCTCGGGCCTTCTGGCCGCCTCCCTGCTGCTGCCTGTCCTCATCGACTGGCTGCACGACCGCCAGATACTAAAAGGCGGCGATGATGAACCCGAAGCAGAAGAGGCCGCACCAGCCGCAGATTAGGCACTACTCAGTGATTTCAATGACAGACCTGGCACCCATCGAAAATCACATCATTTCATACTGGAAAGAGCACAACATCTACTCAAAGCTGGTTGCGCGCAACGCGGCCGGCCCCAAATTCTATTTTGTTGACGGCCCGCCCTACGCGACAGGCCAGATTCACCCCGGCACGGCGTGGAACAAATGTTTGAAAGATTCCATTCTGCGCTTCTGGCGCGCAAAGGGCTTTTGCGTGCAGGACCGGCCCGGCTACGACACCCACGGCCTTCCAATCGAAGTAAAGGTTGAGCAGGCGCTCAAGCTCAACAACAAAAAAGAAATCGAGAGCAAAATCGGGGTTGCCAAATTCATAACAGAATGCAAGCGCTTCGCCACCCAGTATATCGGCGTTATTTCGGGCCAGTTCCAGCGCTGCGGCGTGTGGATGGATTTCGACCACCCCTACATCACCTATCATGATTCCTATATCGAGGCCATCTGGCGCACCATCAAAGCGTCGGAAGAAAAAGGCCTTCTCGCGCCCGGCCACTATGTCGTGCCCCAGTGCGTGCGCTGCGAAACCACTCTTGCAAACTACGAGCTTGAATACGAGGAGCAGGAAGACCCGTCAATTTATGTCAAATTCAAAGTCAAGGGCACTCCGAACGAATACCTTGTCATCTGGACAACCACTCCCTGGACTCTTGTCGGCAACATGGCAGTCATGGTCCACCCGACTCATGCCTATGTGCGCGCAAAAGTGCGCGACGAAATCTGGATTGTTGCAAAAGAGCGCCTTGACTCTGTCATGGCTTTCGACCCTCTTGTCTCGCCCATAGTAATCGGGGAAACGTCGGGCAAAAAGCTGGAAGGCACTGCATACGAGCATCCTTTGCAGGACAAGATTGGGCACGTGTACGACCGCAAGGTGGTGCTCTCGGACGAGTTTGTCACAATGGAGGACGGCTCGGGCCTTGTGCACTGCGCCCCCGGCCACGGACCAGAGGACTTCATAGTGGGCAGGCGCGCCGGAATTCCCGCATTCTCACCGGTTGACGCATCAGGGCACTACACTGCCGAGGCAGGCCAGTATGCGGGCAAACCGGCCCGTGAATCCAATGCCGGCATAATTTCTGATTTAGAGGCGCACGGTGCGCTCATTCATCAGGGCAAAATCCGCCACCGCTATCCGCACTGCTGGCGCTGCAAAAGCCCGCTCATCTTCATAGCCACGCACCAGTGGTTTATCGCCGTCAGCAAGCTCAAGGACCGCATGCTGGAGGAAATCGACCGCAACATTTCATTCCAGCCCGACTTTGCCAAAACAAGATTCCGCGACTTTGTTGTTTCCGCGCCCGACTGGTGCGTCAGCCGCCAGCGCTACTGGGGCACACCTCTGCCGATTTGGGTTTGCGAGAAAAAAGAATGCAACAAGAGGAAAGTCATCGGCTCGCGCTCCGAACTGCCTGCCTCTTCTCAAAAAATCGAGCTTCATCGGCCCTCTATCGACAGCGTCACATTCCCCTGCACATGCGGCGGCACCATGCACCGCGTGCCTGACGTGCTTGACGTATGGATTGACTCGGGCACGGCCGTGTGGGCTCAGCTAAGCGAGGCCGAAACAGCGAAATGGTCCAAAGACGGCCGTTTGCAGGCAGAATTTATTGTGGAAGGCAAAGACCAGACGCGCGGCTGGTTTTACTCGCTTCTTGGCTGCGGCACTGTGCTCAACAACGAGTCGCCCTACAAGTCTGTGCTTATGCACGGATTTTTCGTGGACGAGAAGGGCGAGAAAATGTCCAAATCAGTCGGCAATTTCATGCCTCTTGAAGACATTCTCTCCAAATACGGCGCCGACTCTTTCCGCTTGTGGGGCCTTTCGGCAACAGTGTGGGACGACCTTCGCTTCTCTGTCAAGGAAATGGACGAGAGCCGCCGCTGCCTTGACATTTTCCTGAATCTTGGCGTGTGGCTGTCGCGGTTTTACAAAAAACCGTCCAAGCCCATTGCCGAAAACACGCTGGAGGCCGAAGACCGCTGGCTGCGCTCGCGCACCATGGGTCTGGTGGAAAAAGTCACCCATTCATTTGAGCATTACGAACCGCACGAAGGGCTCTATGCTCTCAAGGAATTCCTTATCGAGGATGTCAGCCGCTTCTATCTCAAGCGCCTCAAGCAGCGCATTTCCTCAGGAGAGCGGCATCCCGAATCCGGCCTCTCCACCCTGCACGACTGCCTTCTCATGACAGTGCAGCTGCTTCACCCGTACACTCCGTTTGTTACCGAGCATCTTTACATCACGGTTTTCAAGGGCGAGCGCGAAGAGGAGTCAATCAGTTTCCTGCCGTGGCCCAAGGTCAATCAGGCATGGCGCGACCCGCTTTTGGAAGTCCAGATGAATCATGCGCGCGCGGCCCTCAATGCGGCCGCCAATGCGCGCGGGCGCGCCAACCTCAAACTGCGCTGGCCTGCCGAGCATGTCTGCATTGCGTCAGAATCCACCGAAGTTGTCACCGCATGCACCCGTCTTTCAGACCTTATCGCGGCAATGGCCAATGTGCGCCACACCAAAATGGGCGCGCCGCCCTCCACTTTCGAAGTCTCGCTTGACAAAACAAAAATTGGCGCCAAGCACAAGGGCGAATCCCCGCAGGTGCTTGTTGCTTTGCAGAAATTAAGGCCGGCCGAAATCATCGAGGGCCTGCGCGGGGCGCAGCCGTGGATGCTGGACAAAAAATGGGAGATTGAACCGGCAATGGTAAATGTTGTCGAGCATTCGGACGGCTACGCGCTGGCAGAATTCGACGGCGGCAAGGTGTATCTGAAGACAGTCATTGACGCAGAGCTCTATGCAGAGGCAATGGAGCGCGAAATCGGCCGCCGCATCCAGTCCATGCGCAAGGAAATGGAGCTGCAGCCCGGCCAGCCTGTGGAAGTGTGGCTTGCAGGAGACAAGGAACTGCTCTCGGCCGCCAGCTCGCGCAAGAAAACACTCATGCAAACTGTCGGCGCCAAGGCCATTCACACAACCGGCACGGCGCCAACCGCCGCCCTCGTGAAAGAATGGGAAATCGAGGACATGAAGCTCAAGGCGGCCGTGCTCAAGCTGTAGGGCGTGTTTCCAACCCGCAAGTTACCGCCTGTTTTTTATCCCCCGCCTCTTTTTCTCTAGCATATGGCCAAAATAGTCAAATCAGACGCCCAATGGCGCAAGATTCTCACTCCAAGCCAGTATCATATCCTGCGCGAAAAGGGCACCGAAATCCCATTCACCGGCAAATACTATCTTCACGGCGAGAAGGGCGTGTATTCGTGCGCGGCCTGCGGGCAGGAATTATTCTCATCCGAGCAGAAATTCGGCTCATCCTGCGGCTGGCCCTCTTTTTCTGCAGCTCTTGACGCCAAAAAGGTGGAACTTCATGAAGACGCATCCAACGGCCTTCTGAGAATGGAAGTGGTGTGCTCAAAATGCGGCGGGCATCTGGGCCATGTGTTTGACGACGGGCCAAGGCCTACCGGAAAAAGGTTTTGCATTAATTCTGAAAGTTTGAAATTTGAAAAGAAAGAGAAAAAATAAGAAAAGAAAACTTTTCTAAAGCGCCTTGAACTGGCTGCGCGCCTTGAGGTTTCCCCAGCAGGCTTTGCAGATTACCCAGCGGCGGATTTTCTTCACGCGCTTGGCGCTCTTTTCGCACGAGAGGCATACCATCTTCTTGCAGTAGTCGCACTTCTCGGCATAGTAAATCTGGTTGCTGCATCGTTCGCAAATCAAGGTCTCACCTAAAGCATGAGTAATTGTCTCTGCTCTCTATATGGCGCTCCATCCTTTATAAGGAATTCGCTCTCTACCCACCCCATATGGCGGCTATTATCAAAAGCGTCCGTTCTCGGCAAATGCTTGATTCCAGAGGCAATCCGACCGTGGAAGCGGTTGTGGAGTTGAAAGATGGTGCGCGGGCACGGGCGTTAGCCCCGTCAGGCGCATCCACAGGCACTTTCGAAGCAATGGAATTGCGCGACGGCGGAAGCGCGTGGGGCGGCAAGGGAGTGAGCCGGGCGGTTGGAAATGTCAATGGCGCCATTGCCAAGGCAATTGTTGGCCATGATGCTTCAAAACAAGAGGAAATCGATTCCATAATGTGCGAACTGGACGGCACGCCAAACAAATCGCGCTTGGGTGCAAACGCAATGGTTGCTGTTTCCATGGCCGTATGGCAGGCACATG
Organism: Microcaldota archaeon; assembly: GCA_021814005.1. Lineage (GTDB taxonomy): Archaea > Micrarchaeota > Micrarchaeia > Anstonellales > Anstonellaceae > CAIXYX01. Next base: position 54,863 of record JAKAJC010000001.1, on the reverse strand, counting down.
CCGCAAGCAAAGAAGTTGGCCCCTACTCTCTCATGGGCGGCGCCATTCTTCCCGTCCCATTCATGAATGTCATAAACGGCGGCAAGCATGCGGGCTCCGGCCTCGCGGCACAAGAGTGCATGCTGGCGCCAGTCGGGTTTTCCTCATTTGCCGCCGCCCTGCAGGCAGGCACCGAAGTTTATCACGCCCTCGGCTCTCTTATTGTAAAACAATACGGCCCGTCAGGCAAAAATGTTGGCGACGAGGGCGGTTTTGCCCCCACTCTGCGCACCACTCGCGATGCGCTCACACTTCTTGAAGACGCAATTTCGCAGGCAGGATATGCAAAGAAAGTGAAACTTGCCATGGATCCGGCCTCCAGCTCGTTCTTTGATTCCAAAACTCAAGAATACAAAATAGATGGAAAAGAGTTGGATGCGGCAGAGTTGCTTGAATATTGGAAAGACATAATCAAGTCATACCCAATCGTTTCGCTCGAAGACCCGTTTGATGAAGAAGATTATGCCCATTTCGCGCAGCTAAAGGCCGCTGTAGGCTCGCGCGCACAAATCGTTGGCGATGATTTGACGGTAACGAATTTGAGGCGCCTCAAAAAAGCAAGAGAAGCCAAGGCCATCTCAACATTGCTTCTCAAAGTCAACCAAATCGGCACGCTCTCCGAATCAATTGAATGCGCCCAATACTGCCGCTCGCACCACTTGGGTGTAATGGTCAGCCACCGCTCGGGCGAAACCGAAGACACCACCATTGCCGATTTGGCCGTGGGCTTGGGATTCGGGCAAATCAAGACAGGCGCGTGCGCCCGCGCCGAGCGCACAGCCAAATACAACCGCCTGCTGGCCATTGAAGACGAGCTGGGCAAAAAGGCCAAATATCTGGGAGAAAAAGCCCTCAATTTGGATTAATTTTTTTCAGCATGGCCGCATAGCCGTCCATCAGCAATTTTCCCAAAACACTGCTAATGATGACGGCGGCCAGCGCTATAAGCACGTAGTGGAACCAGCCCTCAAACGGCACGAAACCATCGAGAGGCCACAGCGCATAGCCGAGCACAGCCGGATGAATCATGTATATAATGAGCGAATACTGGCCTATGACGGCCAGCCAGCCGATAAGATGCCGCGCCAAGCCATTCTCCTTGAGCCATTGGTAAATCAGATGCAGGGCCAGCAGAGCCCACACTGGGTAGGCGAACGGCTGGTCCCATCCAAGCGGGTCATAGGCAAGCAGAAGAAGGGGAAGAGAAAGAAGAAGCACCAATTCAGTCTTGGCGGCTTTTTTCTCCTCCAAATCATGCCCTGTCAGCCACATTCCTATAACGAAATAAAACAGATAGCGGCCGGCAAACACCAGTGATTCGACATGGCTGTTCCACTGCCCCGCGCGCAATGCGTGGTCGGCGTCGCTGATGGCATACGAAAGAAGGAAGATGAGCATGAGCGAAACTGGATGGAGCGCGAGGCGGCGCAGGGCCGGCCAGTTCTGCAAAACGGCGAAGAGGGCGTAGAGCTGCAGGAGCAGTGGGATGAAGAAGAGGGTGCCGCCGTTCTGGGTGCCTAATGGAATGTCAATCAGCATTTGCACAAAATTCGTGCGTGGATAGAGGAAAAAGCCGGCAAAAATAGTGTAGGCAGCATAGGGCAGGACAAGCCGCCAGAAAGTGCTGGAAACGAATTTTGCGGCGTTGAAACCGCTTGCATAGCGCCGCGTCAGCAGATAGCCAGAGCAAATCACGAACAGCGGCAGGGCGAACCACAGCACGCGCTCAGGCGGGCTGCCGCGCGGCAGGATGCCGCCCGTGTGGATTGCCACTACAATGAGTATGGCCAGCCCTTTGGCGAAATCGAAAAAAACAAGACGCGAATCCTTCTCTTTTTGTTTTTCTTTTTCAGGCTTGAGCCAGCAGAAAACAAGAATCAGAAATGCCAAACCCGCAATGCGGTCCAAAAGGCCGATATCCATCAATACAGGCCTCCTCTTTTCATGCTGTCAGTTTGGGGGTGCCGGAGTTTCGCCGGCGTTTGCCGAATCGGCGGTGGCGTTGAGTGAATCAGAAGAGGCGTTTGCGGCAATGGGCGCCGGAGTGACGGCCTCACTAATCCAGCTCGTGCTTCTGAGGCCCGCGTAAGTGCTCTGGCCGTTTATTACAAGCGAAGGATAGACTGTGACATTGTATTTGAGCCTGAGCACGTCGACAATTTCGCTGCCCAGTCCGCCGTCAAACGAATACACGCGCAGCTTGTCGCCCATCTTTTTCTTCACGTCAAGAAGCGCGAGGCCCTGCGCGGTGCAGTTTGCGCAGTTTCTGTTGTTGTAGAAATAGAGCACGGTGGAGTAATTGGCAGTGCCTGAGCAGCGCGTCATAACTTTCTGCGAGAGAAAATATGCACTGGCTTCGAGCATGAAATACTGCTTTTTCAATTCAGGGTCGCGGGTGCCCTTGTCCTCAAGATAAGAAATCTGATATCCGAGATTTTCGGTCTGGGTGTCGAGGTTGTGCAGTTCGCTGCGGTAGACTGGGCATAGGGCGGCGGAATCCTCGCCCATGAGATACAGCATTTCAATCGAGTTCATTTTGCTGTTTGCAAGGCTGATGCCTTCCTCGAGGCCGGTAACATTGCCGATTTCCATGGCCTTGCCAACATAAATTCCGGCAGAAAATAGCACAACGCTGATGATAAAGGCGGCAATATAGAGCGAGAGGCTGATTTCACGGGGTTTTCCTTCCAGATTCACCATTTCAATCACCAAGATTTATGCGCCGGCCTCCCATTCCTCTCACCAGGCGAATCTTCCGCCCGTCCTAATCTCGGTGTAGGCCGCCGAGAACCAGAATATGGCCGAGAAAATGGGGCTGAGGAATAAAAAGAGAACTATGGACGGAATCCCTATCTTTTCCTCCTTGAACATCGGCCTCACGCCGAAAATAAACCACGAGAAGGCGAACATGAACCAAATCAGCACAAGCATCTGCGTGGGGCCCAGGCCCAGAAAGAACGACTGCCAGCCCACCATCTCCTCGTAGGGGGAGCGGTTGAGCACGCTGTCGGCAAACACCAAAAGCCCGCCGATAAACAGCATGTAGCCCACGACAACGAAGGGAAGCACTATCAGCCCCAAATCACCGTATTTGGGGTGGATGAGGTCAAGGTATTTCATTGCGTTCCAAAAGCCGCCCCTCTGCCATCTTGTCCTCTGCTTCATCAGTTCGAAGAAGTTGTGGGGAATTTCGGTGTATATGTCGGTGTCGAGCGAGCTGTTGATGCGGTAGCCCATCTTTTGCAGGCGCAGGGCAATCTCCTGGTCCTCCACCAGGCTGGTGCGGTCGAATCCGCCGATTTTGAGCATGACTTCGCGCCTGAACACGCTGAACGGGCCGGGCGTGACCGTGACGCAGTTGAGCGCGTTGAGTATTCTGCGCGAGAAAAGGTAGTAGAAGTATTCTATGCGCTGTACTTCCTCGACTATGTTGCGCGCGCGCCTTATCTTCACAGCAGACGCCACCGCCGCCACGTCGTCGCCGTCAAAATGCATAAGCATGCGGCGCAGGGAATAGGGGCTGGCATATGAATCTGCGTCAAGGCAGGCCACAAGCTCGCCCTTCGCGCGCGCGATGGCCTGATTCATGCTGTCTGCCTTGCCGCTGTTGGGCTTGCTCCACACTTTGAGGTGCGGATTCTTTTTGCAGAACGAGCGCGCCACCGCCGCGGTGTTGTCGGTGCTGCCGTCGTCAACCACGATTATTTCGAGCTTGTCTTTGGGGTAATCAAGCGCAAGAACGGATTTGATGCAGCCCGCGATATATTCGGCTTCATTGTAGGCCGGAATAATGATGGTCACAGTCGGCGTCCAGCTGTCTGCGCGCAGTCTTGTCGAATGTATCTTGTTGCGGTCCCGCAGGTAGACAAGAGTGAGGAGCACGACTACGAATAAGCATATGAAGGATGCGACGTATTCAAACGCCCAAAAGCTGCCCATTTGTATCGTCTGATTTTGCGACGTATGAGTTTAAAAGCAGCCGCGCAACCGGACGGGGCCTTTTGTGCACAACATTTGCCCCATTACCATCTATACCATCTGCCCGACAATTCGGAGGCATAGGCGGCCAGAAAAGTGATGCCCAAAAATGCGGGATAGAGGAAAAGCAGAATGAGAGCGGGCAGGATGTGGCTGACATTCGGCCGCGCATTGGCAATGCGAAAGCCCGAGTAGAGGAAAAAGCACCAGATAATGACAGGAATCATGGCCACAAGCACGACTGAATTCACCATAAGCGGGTCTGGCGGCGGCCCGCGCATGGCCACCGGCAAAAATGCGGTGATGTTTGAAACCGCCGGCAGTACAGCCGTTATAGCCCCCCGCGCCCAGTCCAGTATTGTCCACACTGTGAATACGGCGGCAAACAGGCCGCTTGTGAGCACCATAGGCATGGTGAACATGCCCAATGAGCCAAAGCGCGGGTTGAGAAACAGGTGGTTGTAGCGCAAAATGTTCATGATGCCGCCGCGGAACCAGCGCAAACGCTGCTTGTAGAGGTTGACAAGATTTGTCGGCACCTCTGTATACACCACTGCGGCATGGCACGCCTTGATGCGCCAGCCTGCCTGCCGCATGCGCAACCCGATTTCCAAATCTTCGGTGATGTTGGTCTCATCCAGCCCGCCAAGCGTGTCAAACACCTCGCGGCGGTAGATGGCCATGGGGCCGGGCGTGACATGCAGCCCGTCCACAAAATCCACTGTCTTGAAATAGAAGCCGAAAGAAACCCAGTATTCCAGCTCCTGCAGGCGCTGGAGCAGGTTGTTCGGGTGTGCGGCGTTGATAAACAGCACAATGCTGCCTATTTTTTTGTCCTGCTCGAAATATGGAATGGCGCGCTCCAGCACGTCTGCATTTGCATAGGTGTCGGAATCCACTGTGGCAATGATTTCGCCCTTTGCGCGCGAGATGCCGAAATTCACTGCAGTTGATTTGCTTACATTGCGCGTGATGGGGAAGAACCTGATGCCTTTCATCTTGGCCAGCACTTCGGCCGAGCCGTCCTTGCTGCCGTCATCGACCACTATCACCTCTAGGCGCCCCTTGTAGCGGATGCGCTTGATGTGCTCGAGGCATTTGAAGATGGTGTGGCCGGCGTTGTAAGAGGGAATGACGATGCTCACCGACGGCCATTTTTTCATCACCGCCTCCGGCTCCTTCATCTCGTCCGCCCCGTCCATCCAAATTGTCAGATAGGTCATGAGCAGAAGTATTGCATAGATGCTGTAGAGAAGAAGAAGAATCTGGTAAGGCACGTTGATGAAGGCCACCACGACGATAAAAAGAAGGCCAAGGCCGGTGAAAACAAGCTGCTTGCGCCCCTCAAGCCGAAACGGGCTGCGCTTGAAGCCGGGCAATGAGGTGGAGTTGTCGGACGGGGCGGTTTTGCCAGATTTGAATCGTTTCATCTGTTGCCCTCGCTATCATGCTTGGCGTCAAGGTTGTTTTAGTTTTGTTTAGGCCCGCAGGTCGCCCCGCGGCTCACCAGCGCAGCCACCAGCTCATCCTCGCTCCGCAGGCCGTCGAGGCGTATTTTGTCGTCTATAACCGTGACCGGCATGCGGCTTTCACTGCTTACATTGTAGCGGTCGGCCAGCATCTGCAGCGGCATGAGCGGATAATCATAGGGAAGGGCGTATATGCGCACATTGGGGCAGCGCGCCGCCACAAGGCCTGACAAAATCTGGTTCTGGGCGCGGCATTCGGGGCAGGCGCTCTTTTCGCGGTAGACAAGCAGCAGGGGAACCTCGTCGCTTCTGCAGGCCTGCTGCTGCTCAAAGACTGAAATATAGCTGTCAGCCACGCCGAGGAAATATGTTGTCTTGATGTTTTCGTATTCGCTGTTGAAGAGGTTGTTTTTCTCATAATCCTGTATTTTGAGGGCAAGGGGGTAGGTGTCGTTGAGCTGCTTGGCCCTCATGCGGGTGAGATAGGCGCACTGGGCGGCGGTGTCGTTCGCCATCACGCGCCCGAAATGAAGCGCAACCTGCCTTTCCTGATTTTGGAAAAGGGCGGAATCAATGCTGTTGCGCAGCTCGGACGCCCGCACGGCATCTAGTTGCGCGGCCATGGCCAGCGCCAGTGCCACCACGACGAGGGTGAGCAGCGCGGCTTTGAGAAACGGATTCACGAGGGGAGAACGGATAAGGGATTTAAAAAAGAGACGGCGGCCGCTGGGGGTTAAATGAAAAAAGAAATAATAAATGAAAAAGAAGTTCGCGTTCTATTCTTTCTTTTCCTTGTGCTCATGCTCCTTCTTTTCCTCGTGCTTGTGGCCGTGCTCTTCGTGCTTGTGCTCGGCCTTTTTCTCGGGCTCGGCCTTCTTGTGCTTGGCCTCCTCCTCGGTTTTCTTGGCATGAGCCGCCTTGCCCGCCTTTTCGTCGTCTTCAACAGCTTTGCGGGCTTTGCGCTTGCTTTCGGCCACCTCGGGGGTGTCCTCCTCCTTTACGTGCTTGGCCTTGGCCGGCTTTTCAGCCTCTGCCGCGGCTTCAGCCACTTCGGCGGCCTTCTCGTCAGTGCTGCCCGGAGCGGGCGCAGGAGCAACGCCTGCGTCAACCGCCGGCGCGCCTTCTGCCGGAGCCTCTGCGGGCGGAGCCATTGTCTCGAACTCCTCCAATGTGAGCTTGAAGTCGTCGTAGCTGGAAATCTTGCCCGTTCCCATGGCCATCTCGCGCGCCAAGAGCCAGAAGATGAGGGCCAATGAGCGGCGTCCCTTGTTGTTGCAGGGGATTACCCAGTCAATGAACATTGTGTAGTTGTCTGTGTCGCACAGGCCGATTGTGGGCACGCCCATCTTGCCGCACTCAAGCACCGCCTGCCTCTCCCCCTTGGGGTCGCAGATGATGACAAGCTTGGGCTCGACAAAGTCGTCGCGCTGAACATTTGTGAATGCGCCCGGAACGAAGCGGCCCGCAACCACGTTGCAGCCGGTTACTGATGCAAACTTCTGCGCAGCCATTGAAGAGTAGGCGCGTGAAGCAACAACAACAATCTCTTTCGGTTCGTATTTGGCCAAGAGTTTGCCTGCGAGGCGGATGCGCTCGTCAATCTTCCTCAGGTCAAGGACAAAAAGTCCGTCGTTGCGCGTTCTGTAAATGAACTTCGTCATGTCAATGACGCGCAGCTTTGTGCCGATGTGTATGCCGGCTTCCAAATATTTCTCCTGTTTTATCAACAATCCGTCTGCCATAGTTTTTCACCAGTTTTCCAAGGAGCCCGCAAATCGCTCGACCAACTTTACGAAGGCCGGTTACTTTCGGAACGGCTTGGTTGTTTTCATTTTATTATGACAATAAATTGGGGCCACCGAGATTTGAATTCCCGGTGGAGGAATCCCATGACGGGATCAGATCCACACTCGGATCACGTGCACCCCAAGCACGTAGTCTACCAGGTTAGCCCATGGCCCCGTAAATGCGGTATTCTCATCTCGCCCCCTACATCTTGGTGTATTTGACGATTTTGTCCATGATGTTCACGTGCGAGAGGAACATGCGCCGGCAGCAGAAGCGTTCCACTTCCAGCTCGTTGAGCGCGGCCGCGGGCTTGGTTCCGCCCTTGACCTTGCCTTCGTAATCCTCCCACAGGTCCCCGATCGGGGCGCCGCAGGTGAAACATCGCACAGGGAAGTACATCCATCCACCTCAAACATCGTCGTTCATTGCACTCTGTCAGCTTAACGGTATGATTTCTGGAATCTCGCGCGCGCCTTGGGGCCCAGATATTTCTTGGGCTCGACACGGCGTGAGTCCTCTGCAAGCAGGAAGCGGTCGCGCTCAATCATTTTTGCCTTGAGCACCGGGTCCTGCGAATACTCGACAAGAGCGCGGGCAACCGACATTCTGGCCGCCTGCGCCTGGCCCATCTGGCCGCCGCCGCGCACTGTCACCGAAATGTCAACGCCGCCCGCAACTTCGGGCGCCATGTTGATGGGTTCGGCGATAAGCTCGCGGGCGTAGCGGTTGGGAATGGCCTCGAGCAGGAGCGAGTTTACGCGCACCATGCCCTTGCCCTTTACAACCGTGGCCTTGGCAATCGACTCCTTGCGCTTGCCGCGCACGACGATGCCGCCCTTTTTCTTGGCCTTGGAGGATTTCTTTGTAGTGGTCATCATATCACCCGAATTTATGCCGCCGGCTTGTAGCTGAACGCGCGGCAAATCGCCCCCAGCGTGGTGCTGCGGGCCGGCCGTTTTGCAAATTCCTTGAATGTCGTGGCCGTCTTCATGTCGAACTTCTCCGGAATTTCCGAGAAAGCCTTAAGTCTGTGGAGCGCTTCGCGGCCGCGGCTTGTTTTCTTGGGCAGCATGCCGCGAACCACGCGCTTGAACATCATGTGGGGCACGCGCGGGTATTTGGGCGAGTGCTCCGGATTTGTCTTGCGCTTCTGGTGCTTGAGCGAGTTGAGGTTGGCAACGTGCTGGCTCAAACTGCCTGTAACGACAGCGTCGGACACGCCCACCACCATGACTTCCTCGCCGGCGAGCAGCATCTTGGCTACCTTTGTGGCCAGGCGGCCCATAATCAGTCCTTGTGCGTTGATGACTTGCATATGTTTCACCCTAGATAAGTATGCGCACGTCCTTGCCCGTCGGGTTCTGCGCCTGCAGCTTCTCGAGGCTGATGACGGAACCGCCCGACTTGGAAATGACGAGCTTCGCGCTCTGGCTGAACGCCGGCGCTGCCACCGTGATGGCGTGCTTGATTTCTCCGGCGCCCAGAATCTTGTCGGCAACGACAACAGTCTGGCCGGCCTTTGTGAGCGCGGCGAGGCGGCTGAGGTTCATGCCCTGCTTCTGTCTGCGGGGCTTGTCCAGCAGCTCCTGCACGCGCGCCCAGAAGGGCGATGGTTTGGATGATTTTTTCTTGTCTGCCATGTGAATTCACCATTCAATATGATTTTGATTTTGGATTTTTACATCGATTTCTTTTCACATTTTCTTTCTTTTTTCCAAGGTTTTTTCTTTTCCGCAGAAAAGAAAAAAGCTTGCAGGGGGAGGGATTTGAACCCACGAAGTCCTAAGACACTAGCCCCTCAAGCTAGCGCATTTGACCAAGCTTTGCTACCCCTGCATGCAATGGGATATAGTGCATCTAGTCCTCCTTCTTTTTCTTGGCCGCGGACTTGACGCCCTTGAGGCCTTCCTCCATTTCCTCGCATTTCTGCTCGAGAAGGTCTGCGGCGCGGCCCAGCATGTCGCGGGGCGGCATCTGCATGAAGCTCTCGACCTTGAACTTGAACTCGCCGTTCGCCATCTCGTAAGAGGCGAGGCCGGCCTGCCATTTGGCGTGCTTGCGGCCTATGCCGGAGAGCGCCTTGGCTTCAAGCCGCAGGTTCTGGTCCTGCAAGAGTTGGAGCAGCGGAATTTTCTCGGTTGCCACCTTGATTTTGTCATGGCCCGAGGAAAGCTGGCCCGAGTAAATCACGGCGGGTCCCGACGCCTCGAGCGTGAAGAGCGCTTCCTCGTCGCTTTTCACTCCCGCGGGAGAGCGCAGGGGCACAAGGCCGATGCGGTGCGAGATGTACTCGTCGAACAGCGTGCTGGTGTTTTCGTAAACCGTGACTTTGTCGACGGCGAAAACCGGCACCTGATTCATAGAGTAGCGGCGCACGAGATTGGCAAAGCCGGTGCGGGCTCCAGACAGGCTGAAAGCCATGCGCCGGTTGTCCTCGGATCCTATCGATATGTCCATAGTCCCGACCTCCTTACACACGCCGTCCTCTGCGTCCGCCCGGCCGCTTCGTGGTGTCGGTCGGAATCGGTGTCACGTCCTCGATTTTGCCGATGCGCACGCCCTGGCGGGCGACTGTGCGCACCACTGCCTGCGCGCCGGAGCCGGGCGTTTTTGTGCCGTGGCCCCCCGGTGCGCGGATGCGGATGTGCAGTCCGGTGATGCCGCGGTTTTTCGCCTCGGCGACCGCCTTTATTGTGGACTGCATGGCCGCGTAGGGCTTGCCCTCTTCGCGGTCAGACTTGACTATCATGCCGCCCGACGCCTTGGCGATTGTCTCGGCGCCGGAAATGTCGGTGATTGTGATAATCGTGTCATTTTTTGAAGAATACACATGGCAGATACCCCAGCGGATAGGGCCGCGGGGGATAAATGCCGGAGCGCCGGGTGCCGGAGCTGCTCCGGGCGCGGCTGGTGTCGTACCAGCTGCAGGTGCAGCGCCCGGTGTTGCGGGTGCGGCCGGAGCAGTCGATGCGACGGGAGCGGCAGGTGTTTCTACCTTTGTCTCTTTTGCCTTCTCCTCTTTTGCGGCCGGCTTCTCTTCTTTGGTTTTCTCTTCCTTAGCCATGAATATCACCTAATCAAGCGGCCGCCGGCGCCTCTGCGGACGCGGGGGATTCGACGGGCTCTGCGCCCTCAGCCATCTTTGAGCGGGCCGCCTTGGCTGCTGCAACGCCTGTTTTGGGCGCGGCAACCGGCTGCGGGGGCTCGATGTCAATGGCCTTGCAATATGAAATTGTGGGCTCCTCGGCAGATGTCACCATATACGATGGAATGGTGACGCGCCTGCCGCCGACGGCGATAAAGCCGTGCACGATGAGCTGGCGCGCCTGCTTCGGCGTGCGCGCGAGGCCCTTCTTGATTACAAGTGTCTGGAGGCGGCGCTCGAGCAAATCGCGGACGCTCAGGCCCAGGATGTCCTCGAGGCGCATGTCGCTCTTGGCGATGCCCAAGCGTTGGAGCTTGCCGATAATCTGCTGGCTCTTGTCGCGTCCTGCCTCGCCCAAGTTGAGCAAATGACGCGCCGAGCGGCGGAATTTCTTGAGCTCGGAAAGCGTCGACCACAGCTCGCGGGTGCGGCGCAAACCGTACTCGCGGCGGAGAGTGTGCTCTGTCTTAATGCGCTCGGGGTCCCACACGCGTCGCGGGGCCTCGGCCTTGGGTACCATTTTCTTTGGGTCGCCCATGAATCATCACCTGCTTTACTTTTTGGCCTCGGCCGGCTTGGCGGCGGGGGCGGCCTTCTCGGCCTTTGGCGCAGCGGCGCCGGATGCTCCGGCTGCCTTGCCCTTGTCAGTAGCTTGTGCGGCTGCCTGTGCGCCTGCGCCGGCGCTCTTGGCGTCCGCGCCTGCCTTGGCAATGACAGCTTTCCTCAGCACACCGACCGTCATTCCGGAGCGGCCCGTGCTGCGTGTGTGCTGTCCGCGCACTTTCTGTCCATACGCATGGCGGTAACCCCGCCAGGTGTAAGAGTCTTTTTCGTGCTCGATGTCTGTCTTGACCGCGAAGCCCAAGTCTGTTGCGATGAGATGGTGCGTCTCGTTTGTCTGGAACTCGCGCTGGCGGTTGAGCATGTAAGCCGGAACACCGAATTTCTCGGGGTGGGAGAGAATTTCCTCGACTTTTCTCACCTGCGGCTCTTCGAGCTCGCCGACCATTGTCTTGGGGCCGACTTTGAGAGTCTGCAAAATTGTGCGGGCCATCACCTGGCCAAGATTTACGCCGATGCCGCGGATGGAGCGAATCGAGCGGGGCAGAGTCCACTGACCTTTCAGGTCGCGGCCTGCCAGGCGCACGATACCGCGGATTTCCTTCCCGCTCGCCGAGAGCGGGAGAGTCTGCGGCGCAATCTGCGGCCTTCCGCCCTGCGGGCGCGGCGCGCTCGGCGCTGCCGCCGGCTTGGGTGTTTTCGGAGCGCCCGCGGATTTGGGCGCGCTGTCTTTGTGTTCGCTTTTTTCAGCCATTAATCATCACCGATTTTTTTCGTGAATAGGATTGGGACGCCGGGAGAGGGATTTGAACCCACAAGCCCTTGCGGGCACACGCTGACAGGAAAATTTCTTTTCCATGAAAGCTTTTCTTTGGAAAAGAAAAGGTTTCTTCCAGGCGTGCGCACTACCAGGTTATGCGATCCCGGCTCGCTCCCCTCCCATGCATTTATTCATTAGCTTCATCTCAGGCCGGCCGCGTCTTCCAGCACGACTTTGGGCCAAATTTGGCCCTTCTCGATTCGTGCGATGGCGACGAGCCGTTCATTCTTCGTCTTCACCTGCACCCAGCTTCCCGATTCAATGCCAGCCTCGGCGCCGGTCACACCGGAAAGCGCCAGAGGCGCCCCGCGACCGATCGCGTCCACGGCAGCATCCGCCACATACAGCGGGGAGAGGTGGAGCAGTTTTTGCGCCGGCAGCAGGATTTTCTGCAGCGGCACTGCATTTTTTCGCTCTTTGAATTGCCACACCGCATCGGCGATGTCGCTCAAACGTACGGCTTGGGCCTCGTCAAAAGAGCCGACGGCGGTGCGCCGCAGCTCAATCATCCTGCCTTCGCCAAAACGCCTGCCAACCGCCTCGCAGAGCACCCGGATATAGGTGCCTGCCTCGACGATGGATTCAAATAGCGTGGTATTAACGACTATATCTCGTGCCCTAAGTTCATAAACCTTTCGTCGACGCGCCCTCTTGGCCACGGCGGACTCTTTGGGCGGCGTTTGGGTGATTTTTCCGACAAATTTGTCGAATTCCGCCTGCATCTCCTCGAGCGATGCTGGTGTTTTTCTTGTTCTCATCACGCCGACATATGTTTTCTTGTCAGTGTCAACAAATCGAAGAAGTCTCACTGCCTTGCCCACACCTACAATTATCACGCCGGAAACTTTGGGGTCCAGCGTGCCCATCTGTCCGACTTTTTTCACGCCCAATAATTTTCTGATGTGAGCCGTAACCTCGTGCGAAGATGGTCCGCGCGGCTTGTCAAGAATAATGAATGAGCAGTTGAGCAGCTCGTCAAGTTTTGTTGAGGCAGTTTTTCCCATATTCTCATACGCCCCCAATCATCCATGCGCCGACAAATGCCAGCAGCGCGCCGGCTATTTTCTGCTGCCAGCCGTCGCGCTCGCCCAAAAACAGCACGCCGCCCAGCGCCGTGAGAACTATGTTGATGCTAATCAGCGGCACTGCCACCGAGGCCGGCAGCCCGCGCAGGGCGATGATGTAGAAAAAGAACGGCACGGTCGCAACGGCGGAGAAAAGCACGAACTTGAGCCCGTAGCGTTTCCATGCGGCCTTCATCCTCCCCACCCTGTTTTTGTTCAGCAGGGCCAGCGCAATCAGGCCAGGTGCCAGATACAACGGCAGGGAATAGAGAAGCGGCGGGAAATATCCCATCGCCACCTTGTCGCTCAGGCCCGTGGTGCCCCAGATGATAGCCACCAGCGCAGCGAGGCGCACGCCGTATGATTTCCAGTGATGGCGGCCGGGCTTGTACGTCGCAATAATCGCGCCAACAATGATGCATCCGGCTGCCGCCAATTTCACCGGCCCGACAGGCTCTCCCAGGAGCAGCGCCCCGAGAGCCACCACCCACACGATTTGCAGCTGGCTGACGACAGTGCGCTCGGAGGCGTCCACAAGCTGTCCGATGCGGTAATTGATGATGCCCGAGAAACAGTAGAGAACAAGAGAGATTGCAAAAGCGGCCCACGCAATAAACGGAATTCCGAACCAGCCAGCGGATGGAGCAGCCACAGTATTTTGTTCAACAGAAAGCCATCCGCCGCCCAAAACTAAAATTGCAAGCAAAATCATGGCGGCCGACAAATTCTCATTCACTGCCGCAACTGCCATGTAGTCTTTTTCGTAGCGCAAAATATGACGGTTAATCAGGTTCCAGCCGGCCATGCCGACGGCCGCGCCAGCGGCGAAAAGAAAAGGGGAAATGGAAAAAAGAGATTCGAGCATGTGATTACTCGTTTATGCTCATGCGCCGAACTGCTCGGGCGAGCTTACCACAACGTCGGTGGGCTCGAGGTGCCGAATGGAGCAGCGGCGCGCCTTCTTGCGCGCGCGGCTCTTAATCTCAACAAATGTTGAGTCAATCACTTTTGTGATGACGCAGTTCTGTCCGGCATCGCGGCCGGCGGTCTTTATGCAAACACGACCAACACCAATAGCGCTCATTCAAATCAACCTCTTATAGTAAGCGAGGATAATTTCGTCTGCCAGCTGCGCCGGACTTTTCTCCGACGCATCCAGAACCAAATCAAATCCCGCATGATTGTATATGTCTATTTTGTAAACTTTCTTATAACGCCCGCGGTTGTCGGCGTCGCGTTTTTTGATGTGCGCAAGCGCGTCGGCCTCCGAAATGTTTTCGCGCTTGGCCAGCCGCGCTGCCCTGATTTTTTCGCTCACATCGAGCCACACGCGAAAAGGACGGCCCGGCGCCATCCACGGCCCAAGCCAGGTCGCAACCACGCATTTTCCCCCCGAGCATTCCTCTTGGAGCGCGGCGTCGAATTTTTTGTCGATGTTGGCGTCTTTTTTCGCCTTTTCCTGAAATTCCATCAGCGTTATGCCCTCGCGGGCGGCCAATGTTTTGAAGGTCGGCTCAACATTTCGAAAAGCCAGCTTTTTCGCCACTTCGCCCCCGATTGTGTTTTTTCCAGAGCCGGCCAAACCCGAAATTGCGATTATTTCAGATGAGCCAGGGATATTCGAGCCGGGGAAAGGGGAAGCGCTTGGCATTTTCTCAAGCTTCACTTCTTGGCGTTTGTGCGCATGTAGGGCAGCAGCTCCACCGGCACTTCGTCGATGGTGATGGCGTTCGAGGCCAGTCTGCTGCGGAAGATGATGACGCGCCTGCTGGCCGAGGGGCTGAGGCGGCCGCCGAAGGGGCGGTTGGGCCGATGCTTGCTGGCCGAGAGGCCGCGCACCGACGTCACTCCTGTGAGCTTCTCGCCCGAGAGGGCGCATTTGTGGATGCCGCCCTTTACACGGCGGCGGTAGCGCACGCGGCTCTCGCCGGACGGAGTGCGGTATTTTATCTTGCGCACCGAGGGCGCGCGGTTCTTCGGAATGGGCATAACTACACCTCGATAAAGATGATATTCTCATTTGGCGGGCTGGTTTTTTATCAGTTTGCCATCTCGACAAGTCTTTTTGATTCGGCAGCGGGAGCCGGTTCGGCCGCTTTCGGCTTGTCGGCAAGCTTTTCTTTTTCTTTTGATTTGTCTGACCTGCCGTCGTCATCTTTCTTTTTGCTGTTCATTTTATCCAATCCGCCCTTTATAATTGATACGGCCAGGCCGCCGAAAAGCACGCACAGCCAGAACCAGCCGATGGGGCCGAAGAAATCGCGCCAGTTGAGGAATGTATTGAAATCGCCCAAAAAGCTCAGATTGAGAAGCATGTCGAACCTTTGGAGGAAAATCGGCAGATAGAACGGCAGGGTGATTGTGAAGGCGCTGAAGGTGTGCTTGATTATCGGCGTGAGGATGAATATGAGCGGCAGCACGATGATAAGCGGCTTGAACTGCAGCATCATCATTTCGCCCATCTGAGGGAAGAATTTCTCATATTCCTTGTTGATGGAGTCGATTTTCTTGTCGTCCTTGGACTTGATTGCCGCATTCATCTCCTTGGAAAGACGGCTGGATTCTGCCTGTATCTCCTTGATTCTTTTCGGGTTGCCTATTTTCTGATAGATGAATGTAGAGACAAGGGCGTAGGCGACTCCGATGGCCGCGATGGCATACATTGCGGTTTGATTGTCCATATAATCAGCGTCGAAATCTTTTTTCTCGGCCTCACGCAAGCAGCTTGCGGAAACTGGCCTGCACTTCTTCCAGCTTGCCGTTGGCATTGACCAATATCATGGCCGGCGCGCCGGTAAGGGCCGAATATGAAGCCAGGTACGAGCGGTTCATCATGTCATGCTCTGCCAGCGAGTCGCCCGATTCCTCATCGCGCACGCGGCTGGTGTCGTTTTTGCGGCGCGCCAAAATGTCTTTGATTGGCGCGGTGAGAAGCACGAGGCGCTCCACCTGCCATTTCTGCAGGAAAGCGAACGGCAGGCCGGGCAGATATCCGCCAGACGTTGAGATGGAGCAGTGGGTGTCGAGGATGACGTTGCGCCTCTTCTCTTTTGTAAGCTTCTCTCCGACCTGGCGCTGGATGTCTTTCTGGAATTCAGCCGGCTGCTTTCTCAGCTGGTCGCGGTCGGCGATGCCTTTGCTTTTGGCTATCTCCATCATCATGTCGCCGTAGTTGAGCACTGTCCAGCCAGCCTCTTTCGCAATGGCCAGCACCGTGCTTTTTCCCGCGCCCGGCAATCCCATCACAATCATCATAGCATCACGTCCAAGAATCACGCGCCTAGCGCTTGCCAAGAATTTTCGAGGCCCACGCGCTCGACTCGAACACCTGCTGCTTCTCGATGTCCTGATACAGCCTGTAGAGAATGCTCACCGCGAGCAAAATTCCCGTGCCTGTGCCCAGAGCGCCCGTGAGGTCTGCCAGTCCGGCCAGCAGGCCGACGAACGCCGAGCCGATAACCACGATGGGCGGGATGTATTTTTCCAATAAGCTTGTGACTATGCGGGGGTCGCGCCTGTATCCGGGGATTTGCAGGCCGGCCGCGTCAAGCTGCTCGGCAACTTCTTTCGGCCCCATGCCTGTTGTTTCCACCCAGAACTGTCCGAAAATCACGCAGATGATCATGAGGAATGAAATGTAGACAACAACGTGCGCAATTTCGGGGATATGCAAAGCCGGCGAGCTGGCGCTGAATATCTGGCCTATGAACCCGCCGAAATCCTGCCCGAGCGCCGGACGGTATACTGGCGAGATAAGCCAGAACAATCCGTCAACAAACTGCGGCGGGGTGCCGCCCGAAGTGCGGCCTAGGTAGTTGAAGAAATCTATGCCCCCGCTGCAATAGTTCAGCACGTCCGCATTGACGTTCGCCACGCCGGTTATGCACCAGTGCGCGTTGTTCATCATCAATGCCGCGAACTGGAAGTTTGCAATAAGGGCAAACGCCAAGATGACGGGAATGTTGCTCACATAAGTGAGTTTGATGGGGAATCCGGTCGCAACCCCCCTTGCCCTGTCGAATGAGAGCGGAATTTCCACTTTCATGCCCTCGGCATAGACAACGACAAGAAACACGATAATGGTGGCGAACAGCGGGAAGAGCGCCATGATGGCTTTGGAAATGACTTCGGCCCCGCCTTCCTGCAAAATGCTTGTCACAATGCCGCTCAAATGCACTATGCCGCCGATGATTGCAAGCGCAACACCGGCCGCAATGAAGAGGGAAATACCGCTGCCAAGCCCGTGCTTTGAAACCACTTCATCTAGGAAGAGAAGGATAAGCGAGCCGAGCGCGATTTGCGCCAGCACAAGCCACATCGTCATGGGCGCGTAGGCCGCGCCAACAACCGCGCCGCTCATGGCCACCTGTATCGACTGGCCTCCCAGCGTCTGTATTGTTGCAATGCCTCCGGCCACGCTGTTCACATACCCTTCGCTTGCGAAAAGAGGCTGCAGCGGCAAGTGACCGACAACGACGTAAATGTAAGCTTCGAAACAACAAAGCAGAATGGCCAGCAGTTTCTGCGTGCCGTAAAACTGCGATTTCTGCTCAGGGTCTTTCAAATCAACCTTGAGGATTTTCGCGCCCACGAACAATTGGAGAAAGATTGAGGCCAACACGATGGGGCCGATGCCCGTGGTGAGCAATGAACCCATTTTCGAGGCAGTCACCACCTGCAAGAAGTCGGACTGGTCGGCAAAGCGCTTGTCAACGCCGACGGCCGCCACGTTGTACATGGCGAAGAAGAGCAGCAATGCCAGCAATGTCCATGTTATGCGCTGGCTGAAGCCGGGAGGTGAAACCGGTGATTTCACTTCTGGCAGGAACTTGAAGATGGGTTCTAGGAATTTCAACGAGCTTGAAGCCATGTCACATACCTCGGCATGATAATGGGTGGGGAAAATGTAATTGAGTTCATGCCGTAAGGGTTTTTAAGGGATAGACCTCGGCGGAAAAATAAATCCCCGCGCGCGGGTTGTTGTTGTTATATAAATATGTACTTACATTGTCTTTGCATGATATCCCGATTCCCGACAGTGGAAGGAAACAATAAGGTGGTCGGCACCATTGTTGCCCTCGGCATGGGCGCCCTGATACTAAATGTCTGCATAAAGTGCGGCGGAGCGAGCGACAACAAGATTGAGAAGCAGATAAAACCGCAAAAAGTCATTGTCTCGCGCCAGTATTCTGATGTGCAGTCTAAAACCGATTCGCTGAATTCTCTGGCCGTAAAGTTCGAGGAAAAGCGCAATCTGTGCCTCAACGACCTCATAGTGCTTTCGCGCCGGCTCAAGGAATTTTCAATCAAGCGCGCGAATTTCGACGACATGTATGACGCGCAGGTGACCGGCCAGACCGTGGAAAATATAGATTCGGTTATGGGTGAGGTGAACCGCTCGCATGACCGCGCGCGGATTGCGTTTCAACGTCTGCAAAAAGACGTTGTTTCCATGCTCGGCACCGACAGCCGCCTCTCGAAAAAAGTCGCGGCTTTGGGCCTTGTGATTGAAAATCCGTTTGACAAGTCAGCCGATTTGCCGATTGAACAAGCACTGGACATCATGCGCGGTTTCTACGGCTTGGGCGCCCAGCAATCCCAGCAATAAATCTTATTCCATTCTGCTGGCGCTCTTCATTCCATCCTGCGGGCGCTCTTTATTCCATTACGTCGACAAAAATCTGGCAGAAGCGCTGCTTGGCCATTTTCAGCGTAATGCGGCCATCCTCGCTCAAGGCATAGACAATGCTTTTGCCCCCCTTTGTGTTTTTCTCCACTATCCAGCCCGCCTCCTTGAGCGTTTTGAGGGCCGGATAAATCGTGCCCGGGGACGGCTTTTCGCCGCCCCTGCGTTTTCCAATCTCATCGGCCAGCTCCTGGCCGTGCATGGGCTTTTTCGAGAGCAAAAAGAGTATGAGAAATCCCAGCATGCCGCGCATGTCGCAGCCCGGCACGCATTCGCCCCCCTTTTTTGACGTCATGAGAATATCGTATGTCCGATATTATTAAATACTTTCGGCAGCCAAGTATCGCACACCCGATATATCGGGGGGTGAGAAGAATGGAGTTCAACTGTGGACCAGGCGGATGCTGCGGCGCGGGCCGCTCGTTCCTCACGCGCGAGGAAAAAATCGAGATGCTCAAAGAATACGCGTCCGATTTGGAACTCGAGGCGAAAGGAGTGAAAGAGCGCATCAAAGAGCTTGAGAAAAACGCGTGAGGTGGATTTAATGGTTAAATTCGGACCGGGCATTTTGCCCCCGCCTTCATTTCCCGACGCTGGGCCGGAAAGGCTGGCAAGCTAGTTTCTTTTTGATTTTTTTCTTTCTTTTTTGCTTTTTTTAATTCAGGCTTTCTTCAAACCATGGGCAGTCTTCTCCCAGTAATGGGGCCTGAAAAAAATCTGATATACTGCCTTGAGGGTGGCCATGGCCATCAGGAGCCAATAAATGGGTATGAACAATGCCCAGAAAGCGGTCCGGGTGTCACCTTTTCTCAGCGGAGCCAGCACATGCATGGCGATGAAGAAGGCATTGCCGATGATGAACGAAGCCCATCCAAGGGTAAGCAGAGGTTCGGGGTAGAGCGCACTAATGATACTAGAGTTGGTCAGAATCCACAGAATCGCCATCATCCAGAAAATCAGGTTGAGCAAGTGGGTCAGCGGGGTCCCTATGATAAGGAAGAACAGTGTGAACAGTCCGCGGACTGAATACTCCCTCACGGTTTGGCCGGGATGGCGCGAATGCACCAAAAATGTCTGGATAAACCCTTTCACCCATCGCGACCGCTGTCCGATCCAGTTGTTCAAGTCGGTATTGCTTTCCTCCAGTGTGAAGGAATCCATCATCCCGACCCCATACCGATTTCCGCTCGTCCTGCTGGCGGAGCTTTCGCCCCACGTAGTGGATTCAATCATGCTTATGCGGCCGCCGCTCCGGCTGATGCGCAAGCCCAAATCGGCATCCTCGGTCACGTTGTACGGGTCCCAGCCCCCCAGCTCGCGCAGCATATGCGTCTTGAAATGGTTGGATGTTCCCCCCAAGGGTATGGGCATGTTCAGCATGTGCAGCCCCGGCAGGACGAAATCGAACCATGTCGTATACTCGGCCGCGAACCAGCAGCTGAGGATGTTTTCATGGGGGTTGTAGAAATTGAGTTTGCATTGCAGCGCCACCATGTCATCCCCCGAATGGCGGAACACCCACACGGCTTTCTTGAGCTGGTTGTACGCCGGCACATCCTCGGCGTCGTATATGGTCAGGAATTCCCCCCGCGCCTCCATCAGCCCGGCATTGAGCGCCCGGGGTTTTGTGCGGGGCAATCCCTGCGGCAGGATGAGCACGCTGTATTCTGGCCCCATGAGATCGTCGTAGCTCTCCACCGCTTTGACGGTTTCCTTATCCCCCTCCTCCAAAAGCAGTTTGATGTCGAGCTTTCCCCGCGGGTAATCAAGGTTGTTGAGAGCATTGAGAATCGAGCGGATGGACTTCCCTTCTTTGTAGGTCGGCACCAATATCGTGTATCTGGGCAATTCGCGGTTGTCCATCATGTTCAAATCTATCGGCTTTGGGTCGGGAATCCCTTTCCCAAAAGCCAGAAGGAACACCAGAAACTTGAAGAGGATTGTAGAGATATAGAACGCAGTCGCCATGCCGACCAGTATGACGCCGACGGGCCACCCGCTCAGCGCATGGGCGCCCCATACCAAAAAGACGAAGGCAGCTCCGAAGAGAAGGATTAGTTCCAGCGTCTCGCGATGGAATGTCTGCCGGGCGCTTATCTTGTCGTGGATGAAGCGATAATCCCCGGAATGTTTCAGCTCGTATCGGGCGATGTAATGGGCATGCGCGCGGCTGAAGTGGAGATGGTTCTGCATGCGCCATCTCAGATGTTCTTGCGCCCGGTTTATCAATTTGTGAACTCGCTGCATCGAAGGCTCTCCTGCCTGCCGCTTTGCCAGCTCGAAATCCTTGTTTACCGCCCATTCCGCTTGCTGGTTTATAAATTCTTTCAGCTCCCGCAAAAGGTCAAGACGCGCGTTCGCACGAACTAAAAGGCCGAAAACCGGAAAAGTTGAAAATTAAAAAGAAAAAATTCTCTAAGCAGCCTTGGCCTTGGCGGCCGGTGCGGCTTTTGCGCTTGGAGCGGCCTTGGCCGAGGGCTTGGCGCCTTCAGCCGGCGCCTTTCCGCCTTCGCCCTGCAGCCTTCCGCGGTTGTCTTTCTTGATTCCGCCCGTCTCCTTCATCTCTTTGGGCGCAATCAATTCGAATTTGCCGCCTGCTGCAGCGATGCGCTCAACCGCTGTTTCGGACGCGCCCATGGCGCGCACGATAACGGGTGAGGAAATGGAGCCTGAACCAAGAATCTTGCCTGCGAACTCGAGCACCATCTTGCCGCCGTCGCTTTTGAGCTCGCCCTTGTTGGCCATGACCTGAACCTGCCACAGATTGAGGCTGGGCAAAGTGTTGTCAGACAGGCTGTGGAAGCCGCGGTGGCCTCCGTTTTCCATCCACAAACGCTCGTGCGCGGTGATGTAGGAGAAGCGGTGCTTGTGCATGCCGGCGCGGCCCCAGCCGCCCTTTCCACCCTTGCCACGTTTGTTTTTGGCGTTGCCCTTGCCGTGGTTGCGGGTGCCCAAGAATTTGCGGTTGCGTTTGCCAGGTCTTGCCATGATAATCACGTCAGGATATCAAATTTTTGAATTTCTTCTCTATACCATGCATTTCAAGAGCGAGTCCATGTCAGGCCTCGGACCGAGGTCTCCGACCGGATAGGTGCGCTTCTTGTCTTTCCATCCGCCCGAGGGCGGGGTGAGGTGGAACACGCGGTTGAGCTCAAGCGATTTGAGGGTTGCAGAGCCGGAGAAGAGCTTGTTGGCAATCTCTGTGATTTCTGCCGGCTTTTTGACCGCATTAATCCTTTTGCCGCCGATGTAGCCGCGCTTGGTGAGCATGTGCTCGACCATTTTGACTGAAACAGGGCCCCAGGCCATGTAGTCTTTGCAGTTGTGCAGCATGCCGCGGGTAATCGGGGTGTCAATCACAAGCGATGCGCAGTTGGAGCGGCTCACGTTGAGCAAATCCATTGTGTGCGCGCGCTTGGGGTGCAAACCCGTAACGCCGCGGACGCGGATGATGGCCAGAACCTTGGCGCCTGCGGCCGGAGTTGAGGAGGCAGTGGGATTGCGGACAGCCGGAGCGGGCTTTGCCTTTGCGGGCGCTGTTTTGGGCATGGCTTTGGCCATGCCGCCCTTTGTCTCGGCCTTTATCGAAGCCGTCTTGTTTGTAGGATTTGCAACTGCCATCTAAATCTCCTCTTACTCGGCCGGCACTTCTGCAGGCTCGACAACGTCGCGCTTCTGCCTGTCATCGGCAGAGGCTGTCTCTTTCCAGTCGCCGCGGTAGCGCATGCGGTTGAGCGAATCAAGCGCATTGGCCACTGCCATCGACATGTTGTAAACATTCTCAGTGTGTCCGCGCGAGAAGGACCAAACGTCCTTCACTCCGGCGGCTGTGAGCACTTTCTTCACCACCGGGTTGGCGGCGATGCCAAGACCGCGGGGCGCGGGTTTGAGCGTGACTTCGACAGAGCCGTTCTTGCCGATTACCTGAATGGGCAATGAGTGGCGCGTCTTGCAGCCGCATTCCCATGAGCCGCAGCCAAGGGGAACGCACACGATGTTGCGACGCGCGTCTTTCGCGGCCGTCTCAATCGCGGGGCGGACCTCTTCTGATTTGCCTGCTCCGATTCCGAAGTGGCCGTTCTTGTCTCCCACAAGCACGATGGCGCGGAACTGGGCCTTGCGGCCGCAGTCGGTCATGCGCTGTGTGTTCATCAGGTCAAGTGTTTCATCTGTGAGCCCCGGAAGCAGGTGGTCCGCAATCTCGCCCTCGAGAAGCGGTTTGCCCATTTCGTAGATTTCCTCAATCGAGGTAATCTCGCCGGCTTTCACGCGCTTGCCGATGGCTGTTTTCGGAATCCACTCGGGCTTGGGCTCGGCATCTCGGTTTGAGCGCCGCCTTTCGAAACGTCCTCCCATGAATATCACCCACTGGCTGCCTTCTGTTTGGTTTTCTCAAACAGGGCTGGCAGCGCCGTCACGTCGATGTTCTTCGCCGCATAGCGGGCGAAGTGCTTGCCGAATCTTGAAGGGTCTTTCTCCTTCATCTCTTTTGCATAATTGGAAATGTGCGAGCCGTTGAGCCGGTCCGCCGCAACCATGTTCTCGTCGAGTTCTGTCTCGAGTCCGGCCGCCTTGGCTCCAAGGCCGGCAGCGAAGAGTATGCGCCCGACGCTTGCCGTGGCCATGCCGATGTCGATGTGGAACTCTTTCACGCCCGCCTTTTTGGCGCGCGCGCCGGCCATCATGCCGGTGAGATAAGCGGTGGGCGTGTTTGCCTGCGGGAGCCAGCCGAATGTTTCAAGCTCCGAAGAAACGGCCTGCGCAAGCACCTTGTCGCCGACCGCGTCAAACGCGATAATCTGGGCGCGCAGGCCCTTGTTGGAGGCGCGCACCACTAAGCGCGGTGTCGCGGCCTTGATTTGGCCGAGGCGCTTGGTATAATCGGTGCGGTTCTCGCGGCGACGGCGGAACGCGACCTTGTACAGGGGACCTTTTGCAGCCGGCATAATCATTCACACTCATCAAACATTCTTAGGCTTTCTTGGGCGGAGAGCTGGTTTTTACAGCCGGTCCGGATTTCTTCACATTTTTCTTTTCATTGTGGGCGGTTTTGCCGCTCGCTGTCAGCAGGTTGTTTTCATTGAGATAATTGCGCATAACCATCTTGCCGCGGAACGCGTTGCCCTTAATCATGGCATATATCTTGCGCACGGCTTCGGGCGAGATGGTTTTCTCCTCGCGCATCTTGAACAGCAGTTTGCGCTGCGAGCGCACCTTGGCCATCCACGTCTCCTTGGGCTCCCCTCTGGCGGCGGATGTGCCTTTGCGGCGTCCGTGGCCCGAGTGGCGGCCCACGCGCTTTCCTTCGGCGCGCTGGCGAGCTCCGGCGCGGCTTACTCCGCGTGCCGGAATTGCGTAGATGATGCCCTCTTTGATAAGGGCGCGAACGTCGTCACGGGTGAGGGCTTCGCCGATGCGGGCCATCTCGTCCGGATTGAAGCGGACGCGGGACTCGCCGGCGCCCATGATATCTGCCGCCAAGCGGCGGATTGTGTTGTTTCCCATGAATATCATCCTTTCATTTCATCTTTAGGGATTGAGCACGCGCAGGTTCTTGGCCTTCGCGGCTGCGATGATTTTCGCCTTCAGTCTCTTGCCGACCGTGCCGGCGATGCGCACGGCGAATTCGGTTCCGCTCGGGGCAGGCGATGTGCCGTTCGGTCCTGCGAGCGCGGTCTTGGAGTCGAATTTCTCCATCTGCTTGAGATTTTCGATATAAACTTCATACACTCCGGAGGGGTGGCGGCCCTTGACGTCCGCTGCCTGTCCGTAGCCGATCATGGGCGAGCAGCCCATCTTGGCCACGCCGATGCGCTTCTTGTTGTCAATGCCGCGCGGGCGTCTCCACGCCAAGCCTATGCGCGAGCGGCTGCTGCGTCCGTAGTTGGGGCGCAGGAATTTTGGAATGCGTTTTTTCTTGAGCGTCATGAGAATCTCCTCACAATTCGACCGGATATACGCCGTCCTGGAACACGCGGGAATCGCGGTCGCGGATGCGCGTTGCCTGGCGGATGTTGGCAATTGTCTGGCCGACTTCCTCGACGTCCACGCCGTTGACCATGATGTCGGCGCCCTTTATTTCGAGCTTTGTCTGTCCGATGAGGTCTGCGTGGCGCGGCTGTTTCTCGCCCAGGAAGTTCTTGATCACGATGTCCTTGCCCTTGACTTCGAGCGAGAACGGGAAGTGGGCATAGACGATTTTGAGCTTGCGCTTGTAGCCGTTCTGCACGCCATCGAGCACGTTGGCGAAGTGGGCGCGCAAGGTGTTGGCCTCGCGCAGGTTGCCCGATATCTCGATGTTGGAGCCGGCCATCTTGGCTTTCACGTTGTCGATTTTGACAATGCGCTCCACCTTGCCGGCTTTGCCCGACGCCTTGATGGAGTGGCCGTTCTCGCCCAGAGTAACGGTGACGCCGGAAGGCACGGGGAGCTGGTGTGTGATTTGCGTCTGTTTTGCCATGAACATCACTTAGTAAATGAAAGCGATGAGACGTCCGCCCGTGGCGGCCGTTTTCGCCTCCTCGTTTGTCATCAGTCCTTTCGGCGTGCTGACAATCAGCGTGCCGAATCCCACACCGGGGATGAACTTCTGCTCCCATTCGTTCCACTCGGTCTTCTTGACCGGGTAGCGGGGCTTGATTGCGCCGCACTGGTTGATGCGGCCCAGAAGCTTGATGCGGAAGTGGCCCGTGCTGCCCTCGTCGACGTACTCGAAGTCGCCGATGTAGCCCTTGGCCTGCAATATCTTGAGTGTCTCACGCACCATCTTGCTCGGGCGCACGTCACAGTCGGGTTTGCCCGCTATCTCGTGCGTCTTGAGGGTGTTAAGCGCGTCAGCCAGTAAATCTTTGGAAACCATCACATCGCCCTCTAGAACTTTCGGAAACCTATTCTCTCGCCGACTTCGCGGAAGCACCGCCTGCATATGCGCAATCCATAGGAGCGGATGATTCCTCTGGATGTGCCGCAGAAGCGGCATTTGCGCATGGCCTTGCCCTTGAAACGGTATTCAAGCGGGAGCGGTTTGGAATTCTTCGTTGTTGTCATCAGGAACACCTCGGGTGTCAGACGAGCTTGATGCCCAGGGCCGCTGTTGCGAACTCCTGCGCATCCGCCTTGCTGATCCGATGGGACTTGCCTATGTCGGAACGTGCATATCTGCGGCGTGTGACGCGCGCGCCTCCCGCACGGCGGAGAGTGACGCACACGTCGAAGCCGATGATGCCGATTTTAGGGTCATATTTGGCGCCCGGGAACTCGATGTACTCGGGCACGCCGAACGAAAAGTGCCCCTCCTTGTCGAAGGAGCGCTTGGGAAGCTTGAACTCGCGCACATGCAGCGCCTTCTTCACGAACTCGAAGGCCTCGCCGCCGCGAAGCGTTGTCTTCGCGCCGATGGGGTCGCCCTTCTTGATTTTGAAGACAGGGTTGCGCACGCGGGCGAGTGTTTCCACTGCATGCCGGCCAGAGAGCCTCTCCAACAGCGTCTTGGCGTTCTCCAAGTCCGCGCCGGCGTGGCCCACGCCGATATTGAGCGTGATTTTGTCGATGACGATGCGCCGCATCGGATTCTGCGTGTTTTCCATATCAATCTCCCGATAAATGCATGTTTGTCAATTCTTAGGCGAACTGGTCATCCACCACGAAAAGGTATTTCGTGACTGTGATGAAGTTCTCTCCGCCCGCCTTCATCTGGGCCTCGGAGCCCATCGAGCCGACGCGCTCGATGATGTTTTCCAGCACCGCGATTTCGCCGGCGTGTTTGCCGCTTGTGATGAGGCAGCGCACTCCGGGCTGCAGGGCCAGCTGCTTTTCGAGCTTGAATGCCGGCACGCTGAGGGCGAGAGTGGCGCCCATCTTGACGCTGTTGTCTGCCTTCATTGTGCGGCCGTCATGAAGCGTAATCTGGACCGCCTTGGCGGCGATTGTGCGCTTGCCCGTGACCTTGCACAGCTTGTGCTTGGCGGACGCGCCGTCAATCTCCTTGGGCGAGAGGCGGCCTCCCGCAATCTGCATGCGCCATGTCTTTCCCATCTTGGGAATCTCGACAATGTCCATCAGGCCGACGGCGCGGCGCACGTCGCGCACTATGTGGCCGTCAACCTTGATTGAGCCCGCGACAACCGCCTTTTTCACCTCGCGCATGTCTTCGCCGACATGCAGCGAGTCGCGCAGCAGGACTCCCAGCGCCAGCGCCTGATGGCGCGGGTGCGGGCCCGGCTTGGGCGAGAGCAGCCAGTGGATGTGCTTGCGGCCGATAACCGGCAAGCTGCTGGGAACGGTCAGGCGCTTGTAATGGCGGGATCCTCCTCGTTTGGCCATAAATATCATCTCAAATGAATGTCATCAATTTGTCTTTGTTGCAGCTGGTGCGGCCGGCATGCTTGTCTTCACGCTTGCAGTTGCACCCGCTTTCTTTTTTCCGCGCGCAAGAATCTCGGCGCGGTCTTTTTTTGCGAAATCCCCGTCAACGATTTCCACGTTGGCCGGCTGGATGGGCTTGAGCTTCTCCACTCCGCGGGCCGTCTTGTTCACGAATCCCTCGACATAGAGGCGCAGCCTGTTGTAGTCGGCGCGCATTACTGCGCCGATTTTGCCGGTCTCCTCGCCGACGCGCAGGCGGACCTTGTCGCCCTTGTGAATCTGAATCGAGCGGCGCGTGATGCCGAGTTTGGCGCGCAGCTCCTTGCTGATGTGCACGTGCATCATCGCCTTGCGCGCATGAAGCGGCGCAGTGTAGCGGTCTTTGCGCTGTTTGCGGGGTTGTATCGAATTGAACATGATATCACTCTTGTTTGGTTATCACACTACTGCGGGGGCGATTGCCGCCACCTTGGGGTAGCGGTCCGCGACTTCGCGTGCGACTGCGCCCTTGATTTCGGTTCCCACGGGCAGGCCCTGGTCATCGACAATGACCAGCGCGTTGTCCTCGAACATGATGCGCATGCCGTTGGGGCGGCGGAAAATCTGCTTCTGGCGCACGATGAGCGCCTTGAGCACTTTTTTCCTCATCTGCTGCGTGCCCTTTTTCACGGCCACGATTACGATGTCTCCAACTCCCACCTTGGGGTACATTGCCTTGGACGCCTTGGCGCCGCGCGTGCCGATAATCTGGGCGATTTTCACGCCAGAATTGTCATTGCACACTATCTTGGAGCCGACCTGGAGGCCTTTGTTCACTCTTGCGCCCAATCCTTTCATACACAACACCTAAATTTTCAGCATCAATCTAATTTTTCGCTTCTGTTTTGACGGCGGCGTCTTTCTTCTCCGCCTCCTTGTTGTACTGGCCCTCGTCATGGGGCTTGACCTGTCCGGGCTCGAGCCGGCCCTGTCCGCGGTGGAGGATTTTTGTCACAATCCACGCCTTTGTCTTGGAAATCTTGCGGCACTCCGCGATTTCCACCACGTCTCCCATGCGCGCGCCCATTTCCTCGGGGTTGTGCGCAGGTGTCTTGGAGATGGAGCGGGCGTACCTCTTGTAGCGGGGGATGTAGGTCTCGATGTCGCGCTGCACGATGACTGTGCGCTTGGCGCGGTCAGAGACGACCACTCCGCTGGTGATGTGTCCGCGCGTGGACAGCGGCCGTTCGATGTTATTTGAACTCATAATGGTCACGTTCCATTGCATTTTGTTTTTCATGCGTTTGGTTTTTCGTTTCATTCATTTGTTTTTTCACTTGCTCATGATTTTGCGGTACAGCTTTTTCGTGCGGTCTTCAGACCGCATGAGAGCCGCGCCCGCATCGATTATCATTTTTTTTGCGCCGCCGACCGTTTCCAGTCGGGTGCCGCTTTTTGGAATCTGCCGGATCCGACCGTCGTCACAGCGCACGGACAATTGCGACACGCCCTCATCCACAAGCAAGCCCTCCAAACCGATTTGTTTGGGATTGGCAGCTTCGATGACGCGCAGGCGCAAGCCCCGCCATTCCTCGACCATTATCGGATCCATGGTTTCCCTTTGTGCATTCAATTCAGGCCGGGGATGATGACGATGCTCTCGGCCGGATAATTCTGCGCCATCAGAAGGGCTTTGATTTTCGCCAAATGGTTTCCTTGCAGCACGATGACACCCTCCTTGACGGTGCCGCCGCAGGCCAGTTTGGTTTTCAGCTCCTTCGCGCATTCATCCAGCCGTTCTCCATCCAGCCCCTCTATGACCGTCACGAGTTTTCGGAACCGTTTCTTGGTTGCGAACACCCTGATTTTGCGAACCTCTTCCTTGTCGAGGATATCGCAGGCACAGATTTCCTTGGGCAGGCCGCACTTTGGGCAGATTTCAGGCACTTGGTTTCACCTCTGTCTTGCGGCTCATGGGCCGCTTGAGAGCGTTAGGCGCGATGACTTCGCCCTTCTGGGCGATGAATGTGAGTATGCGCGCGACTGTGCGGCGCAGCTCCTTGATTTTGCCGGGGTTGGAGGAGCGGCCGCCGCTTTTGACAAGCCCCCTCTCCGAGTTGAGCTCTTTGCGCACGTCGCCAAGCTTGGCTGTGAGCGCCGTAACGTCCATGGACTTGAGCTCTTTTTTGCGGATGATTGCCATATTCATAACCTCAATTTAGTGCCTGCGCGGCCCGGGCCTTGCGCTTCCGCCCATGGGGCGGCGCGGGGGCATGCGGCGGCGGGGCGGCGCTGTTGCGCCTTTGAGCGGGTCGAGCGCCTCTTCGCGCACCGAGCGCGTCTCGGCCACGTCTTCTGCGTGGGCGATAAGCTTGGGAATCTCGACCTTTGTCACCACTCCCTTGTCGGGGAACACGGTTCCGGGCAGCACGAGGCGCACCAGAATTCCGATTGCTCCCGACTTGGGGTAGGCCGTGACGTGGCCGACTTTGACGAGGCGGGCCGGTTCACCAGCTTTGGGAACATAGCCTGCCATTACTCTGAGAGCTTTGGAGCGGCCGCCTTTTGCAGCCAGTTTGCCGGCCGCAAGAATTTCTGCGCCGAGCGCTCCGTTCGCCATGATGTCGCGCAATGCCGAGTGCAGAATGGCGCGGGGCTTCTTGCCCATCTCGATGAATCTGCAGATTTTCTTTGCCACAAGGCGCGGTTCGAGCTCGGGCTTGGCCGTCTCGACCACCGAAATCTGCGGATTCTCCATCTTGAATTCGCCTGCAATCATGTCGGTGAGGTCGCGGATTGTGCGGCCCTTCTTGCCGATAACGCGGCCCGGTGTCGTGACCTCGACCGCAATGCGCGTCACCATCGGGGTGCGCTGAATGTCGACGTGTGTGAAGCCCGCGCGGTCCAGCTCCTTCTCCAGGAAGTTGGAGACCTGGTAACGGACAATGGCCTCTTCAACAAACTTACGCTCAATTCCCAAAGCATCACCTAAATTATCATCAAACTGTCATTTTCTGCGGGGCGGCAACTGTCTGCTTTGCAACCTCGATTTTTTTTGCCTCGACTTTCGGAGTCTCGGTTTTTTTCTCTTCAACTTTCTTTTCTGCCGGCTTTGTCTCGACTTTGTGTTCTCTTTCTTTTCCGTCGGCAGTCTTCAGCTCGCGAAGCACGATTTCCACGAACGCCGTCTCAAGGTTGGAGCGGCCGCGCTTGCCTCCTTTCGAGGCCATGCGTCCGTAGACCAGTCCCTTGTTTGCCTGAATGTGGATGATTTTGCACGGGCCCAATCCCAATTTCTCGGCGTTGGCCATTGCGTTTTCGAGAACGTCGCGCACGATTTTGCACGACTTGACGGGCCAGCCGCCCTTCTTGCCCCCAAGCTCGCGGACGTGGCCGCGGTGCTTGTTGTGGTTGAAATAACGCACAGCCCTCTCGCCCTCGGCAGCCTCGGTGAGGAACTGCAGGGCCGCGTCGTCGCGGCGCCCGCGAACGTTCTCGCAGACGTTGCAGAGGTCTTTGTAGCTGGCGTTGACTCCGTCCACTCGGGCGCGAGCGAGGCGCTCGTTTGGTGCGGACTGGTATGCGTAGTTTGCCATGTTCTCACTTCAGCGGGATGAATTTCGAGCCGCGGGTGGCTCCGATACCGGGGCCCGAGTGCAGCACGCGTCCGGTGGTGTGCATGAAGTCACCGAGGCGGTAGCCGATTTTGTCGGGCGTGATGAGCACGTTCTTGTACTCCTTGCCGCTGTAAATTCCGAATGTCAGGCCCACCCAACTGGGCAGGACGACGGCGGCGCGAACGCGAGTCTTGATTGCCTTCGGCATTGCGCCCTCCTTGACGGGCTTGCCGGCCATCTTGGCCTGGAACGCCGAGACCTTTTTCATCAGCTTGCGGAAGTCAAGGTTCTTGCCCTCCATCGCGCGCTTGAGCGAGCGGCGCGCGCGGCTTGTGAGCAGCGAGAGCGACTCTTCGGGTGTGACGGCCTCGAGCTCTTTCTTGACCGAGCCGCGGTATTTTTCGATTTTCACCATAATCATTCACCTTACTGGTTCTCGTCGCGGTTGGCCTTGCGCCGTCCCGTCGAGCGGGCTGCAATGTGGCCGACCTTTCTTCCGGGCGGAGCGCCGCGGCTTGTAGCCGAGCCGCGTCCCTTGTGGTGCTGCTTGCCTCCGAACGGATGGGTGTAGGCAGACATGTGGACACCACGGTTGACGGGCCACTTGCGGTTTTGAGCGTGTTTCTTGTAATGGTTGGCGCCGGCTTTCAGCAACGGGCGCTCGAGGCGGCCGCCTCCGCAGGTTATTCCGACCTGCGCGCGGCAGGTTGCCTGCATCTCCACCGTGTGGTGGCTGGGCATCTTGAGATAAACTATTCCGTGCTCGCGGGCCGACACCACGGCGTATGAGCCGGGCGCGCGCGCAAGCTTTCCGCCGTCGCCGGGGGAGCGCTCGATGTTGAACACGTAGCCTCCTTCAGGCACGCGTGAGAGCGGGAGAATTGCGCTGCGGGCCATGGGGGCCGCCGCGCCTGTGCAAACCTCGTCGCCGATGGCGATTCCTTCTGCGGCCGGAAGCCAGATTTCGGTTCCGTCCACAAAGCGGACCATCATGAGAACTGTCTGGTGGCCGGGGTCGTCTTCGAATTTCATGACCGCGCCGCGCAGGCTGCCGCTCTTTTCGACCTCGTCGAGAGGGCGGAACGCCACTTTTGCGCCGTAGCGGTGCGAGGGGGCGCGGTATGCACCCGAGCCCTTGCCGCGTCTTTGCTGTTTGAGTAGTTTGCCCATTGCAATCCCTTTGTCAGTATATTACATTACACAATCTTGAGCTGCGCCGCGATGTCGTCGGCCTTGCCCTCTTTGAGGCGGATGTATGCGTGCTTGATGCCTGTCGGCGTGATTTTAGTGTTGACCTTGCCGACCTTCACCTTGAACATGCGCTCAATCTCGGCCTTTATCTGCTGCTTTGTGGCTTCGGGCTCGACGACAAAGACGAGCTTGTTCTCAAGCTCAATCATGCCGATGGCCTTCTCGGTTGTAATCGGGTAGCGCAGAACAGCCGTGTGCGTGCCGGCCGCCGGATTGGGCGTGGGCGCGAGAGGCGAAATTGTTGATTTGCCCGTCTGCGCGCTTGTTTTTGCCGCGAGCGGTTTTGCCGTTGCGCCGTTTGGATTTGTTTTCTTTGCTTCTGCCATGAATATCACTTGGTATTTGTTTATTCGACCTTCTTGGCTCCGATTGCGGCCAAGGCGGATTTTGTGAATGCTGTCAGGCGGCCGGCCTTTGCACCGGGGGCCAAATCAATCACGCGCAGGTGGTTGACCGTCACAACGTCGACGCCGGCAATGTTGCGGGCCGCGCGTGCGAGCGGGGCCTCGTGCGTGCCGACCACGACGAGAAGCGTTTTTGAGCGGCGTGCGCCTCCCTTGCGGGAGCCAACACCCGAGCGGGGGTGGGATTTCTGCGCGCGCACCATCTCGGTCTCAAGCCCGAGCTTGAGCAGCAATGCGTTGATTGCGGCCGTCTTGGAAATTTTCTCCTCAACAGATGAATCGAAAACGATGGGGAGCATGAGTTTTGCGGGGAGCTTGTGTCCGCGGCGTGCAACATCGGCAGCCGAAGCTGTTGCGGCAATGGCCGAGCGCAGGGCTTTCGAATATTCTTTCTTGTTCATCAACTCGATGAGTTTCTTTTCAACATGGGGCGGGTGCGCGCGGCGGCCCTTGAATGTGCCGGGGATGATACGCGCTTTGCCCCATTTGCCTTTCGCCAGAACCTCGTGGGCGCGCATGGCGATGCCGTGGTTCTTGATTGAGCCGAAGTCGTCCTTGCGGCCGCGGTAGCGTGCAGATGTCTGCATGCCTGCGCGGGGGAACGGGCCCTTGGGCTGGTAGAAGTATGTCTGGTCGGAAATGGCGGCGCGCGAGATGAGGTCTGCGCGCACCGGCTCGTCGAACGCTGCCGGCAGGTCGGTCGTGCCGAGCGTCTGGCCGTCGGTTCCATATACAGGGACTTTGGATGCCATGAATATCACTTGTAAATCTAATTCTAGTTCTTGGGCTGGAGCGAAATGTCGCGCATGTCGGGCGCCTTCACTTCAGACTTTCTCACCGCTTTGCGCAGGCGAACCAGGCGCTTGACCGGCCCGTTGAGCGAGCCCTTGATGAGTATGCATTCGTTCTTGACAACCCCGTAGTGCGGGAATCCGCCCCGCGGGTTGATTGCGGCGGGCTCCACCATCTTCATGACGCGCTTGTTCATCTCCGTGCGCTTGTGGTAGCCCATCTGTCCGGCGTGCGGAACAGTGTAAAGAACGTAACCCGGGTGCCATGCGCCCAGAGTGCCGGCGTGGCGGACCTTGCCGGTCGCCTTGCGGCGCTGTGTCATGATTCCGTGGCGCTTGACCGCGCCCTGCCAGCCCTTGCCGGTTGTGATTGCCACGGCGTCAACGTATTCGCCGGGCTTGAAAACTTCAGACGCCTTGATTTCCTTGCCGACAAGACTGCGGGCATAATCGAGTTTCTCGGCCATGTCCTTGCCGCCGACTGCAATCATCATCTTGTCGGGGTGCTTGCGGCCGAATCCGGTCTTGTGCGATTGCGCGTATGCCAAAACGAAAATTTCAGAAACAGAAGAAGGTTCGAGTTTGTTTTTTGCTTTCGGCTTGTTTCCCAATATTTTGAGGATTTTTTCATCGGTTGTCAATTCATCGGCGAGCGTCTGGCCGTATTTCATGCCGCGCACGCCGTACACCATCATGGGCGGGACTTCAAGCACGGTGACCGCGCCGAAAATCTCGTTGCCCGCGTTGGGTGAAGTTGAATCATCTATATAGGAAACGGTTGTCATGCCGGCCTTGTAGCCTGCAAAGCCCAGGAGGCGCTTTTCTGTGCTGGCTGCCCAGACTCCGATGCGCGGCGTCTGGCCTTCCGCGCGCTTGCGCGGCCGCATGGCGATAGAACCTCTTCGGTGAGAGTGGCGTCCCGACATAATATCACATTAGATTATTGCGCGCACAAAATTAACGCGCATGGATTCTGATAAATCATCGCTTGGCTTTTGTTGAGCCCCGAGATGATTCCTGACGTTATAGCCAGGAGTGTCATCTTACGTTTTGGGACGTAAGAAGATGTAATGCTATGGAGACAAGGGTTTAAAAAGATTGGTTCGAGGCCGCATCGGGGTGAAAAATAAATTTCATTCAGGCCGCACCGCCAGCGGCTTGTCGCCTTTTTTCCATCCGGCCGGGCACATCCCGCTGGTCTTCAACGCCGCAATCACCCGCAAAAGCTCCTTGACCGAGCGGCCCACGTTCATGTTTGATATCACAGCGTACTGCACGACGCCGTCGGGGTCGATTATGAACGCGCCGCGCAGCGCCTGCCCGCTTTTTGCGTCAAGAACGCCGTACAGGCTGGAAATCACCGCGTCGGTGTCGGCGATGAGTGGGTAATGCACGTCGGGCAAATCTTTTGCAAGCCATTGCTTGTGCGACTCCACGCTGTCTGTGGACACGCCGAGAATGCTCACTCCCGCCTTCTCAAACTCGTCGTGATATTTGGCCAGCATGCGAAGTTCCGTCGGGCAGACGAAACTGAAATCCTTTGGATAGAAGAAAAGCAGCACCCACCGGTTGGCAAATTCGCTTAAGCTCACTCTGATGACTCTGCCGTCATAAACTGCGTCGGCCTCGAAAGGGGGTGCTTTTTCTCCTGTTGACATACAATCACTTCTTGCCGGTTCATCGCCATATTCTAAAAACATGCTGTCCGCGCCTATGCGCGAAGCGCAGCCTGCAATTCTTTCAAAAACAATTCATGCACTTTTGATGTTTTCAATTCAGGGTGGCATGTTGTGCCGAGGTAAAAGCGGCCGGCCAGCCTCTGTTCCACAATGACCGGCTCGCCTGTTTTTGGCAATGTGGCCAGAACCTTCACGCCGGCATTTTCGTCGATTTTTGTTATTTTCGGCGCGCGGATGAACGGGATGCGCAATCTGCCTGTAAGATTGTTTTTTTCATCTGTTGCTTGCAATGCGCTCTCGAAAGAATGGATTTGCACGCCATAGGCGTTGCGGTTCACGCCGACGTCCATGACATCAAGGCCTTCCTGCCCCTGCACCCTGCCTTCCACTTCTTTTGCCATCAGAATGAGGCCGGCGCATGTCCCAAAAAGTCCGGGGATGTTTTTCATGGGCTCAAGCATGCTGTTTTTCTGCAGAAGAAGGCTGAGCGTCGTGGATTCCCCGCCAGGAAGCAGAAGCCCCTGCAGGCCGGCAAGCTCGTTTGCAGTGCGCACAGTGCGCAAAGAAATTGGAATCTTGGTTTTGTCTGCCGCAGCTCTTGTGGCGTTTATGTGCTCCTGCACCCCGCCCTGCAAAGCCAGCACCCCGATTTGTAAAACAGCCATGGTTTCGTCCTCGCTGCTCTCACATCGTCCTCTTCACTTAAATATGTGTCCTGTTTGCTCGCTCCACATCAGCAAGTCGAGGTGCGCGAGAGGAATTTCGTTCTTTTTTGAAAACTCCATCATTTTCTCCTCGATTGCAAGATAATTTTTGCGGGTGAGGGTTTTCGGCACGGTGTCAATCACGCCCAAACTCACAAGATTCTTGAGTATGTGCCGGTCCAGAATGGCGACCTCCTGCCCAAGCCCGCTGTTGCGCAGGAAATGGCCGGCCTCTTTCATGCCCAAACCCAAAACATTGTCTGCAAGAGAATTGCGTATTGTGGGCGCATCATTGTTTTGCGCAATCGTTTTCTCCAGTGTTTTCTCGTCAAACAGCTTTTTTCTGGCCTCAACAAGATATCTTGCCTTGTTTTTGTGAAATCTCACGTGCGACGAGAGAAGAACTGCCGAGATTTTGTCTGTGTTGTCTGAAAAAAGCAGGCCTGTTTTTGTCAGTTCTGTCTGCGCCCGATATGCCGCTTCTGCCGAGCTGTTGGCGGCACAGATGCAGAACGAGAGTTCTGAAAGAAGGGAAGCATTTCCTTTGGCCGGAATGGTTCTGAATTCGGCCAGCCGCGCCTCTATCTCTTTTCTTTTTGCCGCATGGCGCGCATGCACATTAGCCGGCGTAAGCATGGTTATGCAATTGTTGCCTCTTTTTCTTAAATCCCGCGGCTTGCCATCCTGTTTTCGGGCGTAAGAGTGCGCACGTCTATGGAACGCATCGGGTCTCCAAGATTTTCAGACACGCGCGCAATCAATTCAGCGTCGTTGAAATGCGCGGTTGCCTGAACAATGGCACGCGCACGCGCAGCCGGGTCTGCGGACTTGAAAATGCCCGAGCCCACAAACACGCCGTCGCAGCCCATCTGCATGCACATTGCCGCATCGGCGGGCGTTGCAACGCCGCCTGCCGCGAAATTAACCACAGGCAGTTTTCCCGCCGCAGCAACTTTTTCAACAAGTGTAACATCAACGCGCATTTCCTTTGCAAAAGAGGCCAGCTCTTTTTTGTTTTTGGCCGCAGCCCTCACTTCGTCAATGCCTCTCTGCATCGCCCTCATGTGCCTCATTGCCTCGACGATGTTTCCGGTGCCGGCCTCGCCTTTTGTGCGAATCATGGCCGCCCCTTCGGAAATGCGCCGCAGAGCCTCGCCCAAATCGCGCGCGCCGCACACGAACGGCACTTTGTAGCCCCATTTGTCTATGTGCTTCTCTTCGTCAGCCGGAGTGAGCACTTCGGATTCGTCGATAAAATCAACCTGCAATGACTGGAGAACCTGCGCCTCGACAAAATGGCCGATGCGGCATTTGGCCATCACCGGAATCGTCACGGCCGCCTTGATTTCCTTTATTTTCCCCGGCTCCGACATGCGGGCAACGCCGCCCTCGCGGCGGATGTCTGCCGGCACGCGCTCGAGCGCCATCACCGCAACCGCGCCGGCCTCCTGCGCGATTTTGGCCTGAGTCGCGTTTGTCACGTCGAGAATGACGCCGCCTTTCAGCATCTGGGCAAGGCCTGATTTGACAGAAAACGTTCCGTGAATCGGTGCGGGTGATTCCATGAAGACAACCTCAATTCAGCAGTGGGACGGGCATCTTTAAATTGGTTGATGAAGGGGGCGGGAAAATCTCTATCCGTACTGCTCCACCACTTTCACAAAGCCGTGCTTGACCTTGTACAAGTCTCCCTTGTAAATCAGCTCGTCGATAAAGCGCCTGCAGTCTGCCTCCGAAATCTGGTAGGTGGACGCCTCCTCCACCACTTTGTTGATTTCCACCAGATCGTAACTCTTCTGCAGCTCCTGCACCAGCGACATGACGGTGTTAATCTTGTCCACCTGCGACTTGGGCTTGCCCGTGGCAATAATATCGACGTCGAACGCGCCCGTCTCCTTGTCGCGCATAATCGCGTTCATCATGAACGTGTGCAAACCGATTGAGCGCTCGGCGTCGACGACTTCCACCTTTTCAGAGAGGCGCACCTTGGCCGAGGCCTCGGCCATGCGCACCAACCCTTCGATTTGCCTTGCAGTAATCGGCACCGCGCCGCTCTGCATTCCCTTCGAGCGCAGTTCAACATAATAGTCTTTGATTTTCTCGGCCGCCTGGTCGCTGAGCGCGGGATTTACGCTGCGGCGCGCATATGCGATATATTTGGTGAGCAGGCGGCGCGTCAGCTTCTTGCCCTCGTTGTCCCTTTCCTCTGCATCAGCCTCGTTCATGTAAATTGCCTGATGGTCTGCCAGAATTTTGGACGCCATTTCGGCGTCGCGCACCTTGTCCATGGTGTCGAAGATTACGAAGATGAGGTCAAAACGCGAAAGCAGGGTGGGGGGAATTTCGAATTGTTCTGCCGGCAGCTTGTTTCTGTCAAATCTGCCGAATTTCGGGTTGGCCGCAGCCAGAATGGCGCATTTTGCCTTGAATTGCGCAACAATGCCTGCCTTTGCAATGCTCACGGTTTGCGATTCCATTACTTCGTGCATGGCTGCTCTTTCTTCATCATCGATTTTGTCAAACTCGTCGATTGCGGCCATGCCTCCCGACGCAAGAACGAGCGCGCCGGCTTTCAGAGTCCAGCCGCCCTCGCCCATGTCGTCTTTTTCGGCTGCAGCAGTCAAGCCGACGCCGGTGACCGATTTGCCTGAAACGTAAATTCCTTTCGGCACGAGGTCTTTTGCATAATGCAGTAAACGCGATTTGGCCGCGCCGGGGTCACCGATAAGAAGCAAATGAATGTCATCACGAATAGGCTCGCCGCCGGGCAGCATCTTGTTTCTGGTGCCGCCGAACATCTGCAGCGCGATTGCCTGCTTTACTTCGGTGTGGCCGTAAATGCCGGGCGCCACGCCGTCTGTGACATATTCGTAAATCTGCGGGTCCTTTGCCAGCTCGCGGATTTGCGTTTCCTCGTCAGGGGTGATAAGAATGTCCTCGAAATCCTTGCGCATGTGAATTATGTTGTTTACCTCGAGGAAGCGCGTGTAGATTCCGGCAACCTCCTCGCGCTTTCCTTTCGGCTTGAGCGGCGGGCGCAGGCGCACCACTCCGACAACCTCGACAGACTCGCCTGGAGTGAGGCGGTTGACCAAATCGTCTTCCATGTAAAGTTCGAGGCGCGCGGCCGGCGTGCCTCCCTTCAATCTCTCCAGTAATTCCTGCACTTCTGCCCTTTGAATGTCGACAAAATAGCAGCCCTCCTCCTCGAGTTTGAGCGAGCGGCGCTTGCATTCGGGGCAGATTTGCGGGGCAACGTCCTTTCTTGTAATCGGCACGCGCAGCACGTGGTCGCACATAAGGCATCGATAAAGGGCGACCTTCACCTTGTGCAAAACGTCGGCGCGCTTGTTGATGATGCCTTTGATTGAAATAAGATGGTCAATATGCGTCGATGAAATGTTCTGGATAAGCAGATTGTTTTCGGGCACATTCTTGATGCGCACGTGGGGCTCGAACGGCACGCCCTCCAGCACGCCTGCCGTGGGCTTTTTGACAAGCTTTTCCAAAGCCGCTATGGCCACGTCGGGCTTTTCTATGAGCAGCTCGGCCAGCTCGTGGTCAAAGCGCTGCACCTCGCCGAAGTCGATTTCAAGGCTTTTTTTCGTCGGGTACTGGGTTTCCAGTTCTTTCAGAGATTGCCTGGCGTAGCCTTCTATGAAATCTTCCCATAATTTGAGCAAATGCGAATCATCAATGGTCGCCATGGCTAAAGCCTTCCCACGAAGGGAGGCCATTATAGAAAGTCAGGGTTTAAGATGATTTGGCAGACCGGCTTTCCGCCGCGCCGCGCATGGCAAATAGATTAGGCGCAAGAAAGAAAATAAAAAATTAATAAAAAATCAAAAAGAAACGATTTTTCTACTTCTTCATCATCATGGCCGCAAGGCCCCATATGGCCAGAAATACGCCGATGATGGTGTTGAAGTTGAACCAGTACGGTGCGCTTGTCCAGAGGTTGAAGCCGGCAATCAGGAACAATATGCCGAACACCAGCATCATTGGTGCGCATTTGCCGCAGATGTGCATGCTGCAACATCCGTCGCATTTCATTTTTTCATTTTTTGCCATTGCGTCACCTCATTTTCCGGCTTTCCGCCATTCGGGCGGTGGTCGCCTTTGTGAGAGGAGCAACGTCGCACAGCTAATAAACCTTATGGAGAGAGTTTCGACTATTGACGTAAAAATAGAGAGGAACGAAGGCGCCGGTTCGGCCCCTGTTTGTTATCTTTCTCCCATACCCCTTGCAGGATTTTGATTTTTAGCTGAACCTGATGCTTAGCGGAACTGGGCCTTCACCATTCCTTCTATCTCTTTCTGGGCCTTCTCGATTTGCTCCCCGCTCACCTGGCAGAACATGTCCATGTGCATGCGGGTGAGTTCGAATACGTTGGGCATGTCGGTATTTTCGTATTTTTCGAAAAAGTCCGCCTTGCCCATCTTGGCCTTGATGCTTCCCCATGCCCTCGTTCCGGGGAAAGGAATGAGCATGTTCGCGTCCGCGGCGATGATTTTTCCGGCCGTGTTTTGGCTCGTTTCGACCAGCGTCTCCGCGATTTTGACGCTTTTTTCGATGCTTTTGGCCGTTTCGCCCGGCAGGCCCAGCACGAACAGCAGCCAGACGTCGAGGCCGGCCTGCAGAGCGTTGGTCACGCCGGCCACATTCTCGCCGTCGATTCCATGAGGGCCGGTTTCCCTTCTTCGTCCCGGTTTGGACGAATTCCGCAGTATTGCAGGGTCCCCGCTCTCAATGCCGACGAAGAGGGTGTCCACTCCGAGTTTTCCAAGGAGATTGACAAAA
The DNA here is from genome assembly GCA_021814005.1 of Microcaldota archaeon. Taxonomy (GTDB): domain Archaea; phylum Micrarchaeota; class Micrarchaeia; order Anstonellales; family Anstonellaceae; genus CAIXYX01. The sequence continues at coordinate 14,723 of JAKAJC010000001.1, read as the reverse complement.
CTGATGTCCATGAGATGGTCGGAGCGGCAGTAGTTGAGCAGGTGGATATTATCCAGTCCCGCCTTCTCTTTTCGTTCGGCCAGCTCGCGCAGCACCGCCCTATCCACGCTGCCGATGTCGTCGCACACGTCGTGCAGGCGCTCGTACCCCATGCCGTTTAGTTCGGCCATCCATTTCACGGCAGAAGAGGGCGAGATGTGCGCGACCTTGCGCCGGTCCAGAATCCCGCAGAAATAGCAGTTGCCGTTGCATCCGAAGCTGAAATTTACCCCGGTTGATTTTTTCGGGGCTTCGCCGTTTTGCGGTCCGGGCATCTGCCTTCCGTTCCCGACATAAGCGTCCGGATTTTCAATCAGCGACATGTCGGGGCAGGCGTCCTGCAGAGGGGCGTGGACCATGGTGCTGGTTTTTCTGATTTGGCCGTTCATCCGATAAACAAGATTTGGCACGCCATCGAGTTCGGCCCTTCCTTCGAGCGCATCCACCAGTCCGAGCGTTGTCGGCACCCCGCATTCTCCCACGCCCAAATAATCCACGCCGGGCCGGTCCCGCATAATCGGTTCGGAAAAGAGGGTGGCATGGTCGTTGCCCATCAGGACAGTTGCCCCGTTCTCGCGGCCGGCCTGCACTATCCGCAGGCCGTTGCGGTGGTTGAGAGTGAGGCTGCTGACCAGCAAAAGCGTTTCCTTGTCAGAGAATTTCTTCACATCCTCTATGATTTTGTCATGCGGGGTGACGTTGCCGTCCAGCAGCAGGACTTCTTTTTCCGGCCATTTCCGCTCAACGGCCGAGAGAATGTGCAGCAGCGCAACTGGGGGAACCGTGTCCCGCGCGGCATGCCGGTTGAGGACGGGCGGAAGGCCGGGTAGCACTCCGATTACGCGTTTGATTGTCACGATATTATTTCTGGATATTGGCGTTTATTATCTTATCTTATGGAAACGAAAAATGAAAGGAAAATAAAAACGAAAAAGAAATGACAAAACAAAAAATAAAGAAAAACAAAAGAAACCAAAAATAAAGAAAATTTCTAAACTTTTATCCGCTCGCCGAGTTTGGGCGCATAGGCGTCAAACCCTTCGACTTTGAGCTCTTCTGCAAACTGCGCGCAGTTCGATGCGTCGCCGTGGATGCAGAACACCTTGTCGGGGTTGGCGCGCTCGACGTAGGCGAACAGCTCGCTGCGCGAGGCGTGGGCCGAGAAGTCGAGGTAGCGCACCGGAATTGTCGGGCGCACCTGTTCTCCGTCCACCTCGACATAGCCGTTTTGCAGCAGATTGTAGCCGTTGGTGCCGTCCACCGAATAGCCTGTGAAAACTATTTCAGACTGGTCGGAGAGCGAGAGCAGGTAGCCGAGGGCCGGTCCGCCCTGCAGCATGCCCGCCGTCGAGATGATTACGCAGGGCTCTTTGAGCACCTTGCTTCTGTCCCGCGGCTCGCGCACGATGTTGACTGACTCAAGTTGCTTGCGGAATTTCTGCGCATCCTTGATATAGCCCGGATAACCCGCCACTATGCGGCTGGCCTCCACCCCCATTCCGTCCACCCAGATGGGGAGGTTGGGGTCCTGACTTTTGAGAATGGAAATCAATTCCTGAGTGCGGCCCACGGCGAAAGCGGGCAGCAGCAGATGGCCGCCCTGATTGATGACTTCGCGTGCCCTCTGCGCGAGCTGCACTTCCAAATCCGAGCGGTTGGGGTGGTCGCGGTTGGCATATGTGCTCTCTGTAATAAGCACGTCAACCTCGCCGACATTCTCGGCTGGATTGTGCATCCTCGTGTCGGCCAGCTTGTAGTCGCCGGAGTAGAGCACGCGTTTGCCCTCGTATTCAACCAGCGCCTGCGCGGCGCCCGGAATGTGGCCGGCATCGAAAAGCGTCAGCGTGGTGTCGTCGAGCTTGATTGGCTGGTGATAGCCTGTCACGCGAAAAGATTCCATCGCCTTTTTGTGCGACGAGCGCTTGTAGGGCAGTGTGCCGTATTCCTCGATAATGATTTTGGCCGAGTCCAGAAGCAGCAGCTCGCCGATTTCCCGCGTGGGCGGGGTTGCGATAATCTGCGGGCTGTTGTGCTCGAAAAGCGAGGGCAAAAATCCGACATGGTCCAAGTGCGCGTGCGAAATCACGACGGTGTCAATAGGCACGGGCGCGGGCAGCGGGTAGAGATGCGGGTCTTTTTTGTTGTGGATTTTCAGACCGCAGTCAAACATTATGTTATGGTCTGTCTCGACCAAAATCGCGGAGCGGCCGACTTCAGCGGCGGCGCCCAAAAAATCTATTTCCATAGTATAACCTCTAGGCAGGCAAGTTGTGGCAAAAGGCGAATCGGTTGGTATTTTGCCCCAGACGCGCATCTTTTTGCGCCTTGGCAGCAGGCCCTTTTTAGGGCGTATCGACGCCGCCCTTTTTCTCCAGAGCGACTAGCGTCGTGTTTTCCAATCGTTTCGTTTTTTTGGGTTTTTTCAAACCACCGAATTTGGCCTTTGTCTTGCCTGTTTTCTTAGTTTGAATGAGTTGCAGCGGACTGAATTTATAAAATATGGGGTATGGTTCATCTTTTCTGATGTAAGGTATTATATACTTTTAGTCAAATATACTTTACATCATCTCCCCGAAGAGGGAGAAACAGGCGAAATGGATATTCGCAGGTGATATCTATGTTTGGAAAACCGGAATGGTTCACCCCCAGAAAATTCGGCTGGGGCCTTGGCGTGAGGAGCTGGCAGGGCTTTGCCTATATCGCGGTCATCGCGTTCATCATCTCCGCCGTCTGGGCTTCGCCCATAGCCAAGGATGCCAAGATGCTGGCCTCGATAATCTTTCTGGCCGTTGTCGCGCTTGACTTCATCGACATCATGCGCACGGTCTATTCCCGCCTTGACGAGCGCGAGCAGAAGCACCAGCTCATCGCCGAGCGCAATGCCTCGTTCGTGGCCGTTGCCGCCCTGATAGCATATGTCATACTCTCCATGCTGTCCAACATGCCGGCCAAGACAACGCCATTCTCGTGGGACATTATGTGGAACCCGCAATGGTTTGTTTTGATGGGCCTCTTGGTGCTGATGGGCGTCACAAAAGGCGTCACCCTGCTCGTGCTTGAGCGCGAGAATTAAGAAGCGCGGATTAGGGGTAGTTTTGATGAAAAACAAACTTCGTGAACTTCGCGCGCGGCACCGCATGACTCAGGACGACCTCGCCAAAATCGCGAAGGTTTCGCGCCAGACGATAAACGCCATCGAGAACGAGAAATACGACCCGTCACTGCCGCTGGCTTTCTCACTCGCGCGCGCGTTCAAATGCAAAATCGAGGATTTGTTTTTGCAGTAGTGTTTCCCGCCCCTTCCCGCCTTTTTTATTTCTTCCCTTTCTACACCCCTTTCGAGGGATGTCATGAAACACGCTATTTTCGTCATGTCAGTATTGGTCGCATTGCTTGTGATGGCCGGCTGCGCCCAGAATCAGGCAAGCCAGCCCCAGCACAACAACACGACTTACGCGGCGGGCGGATACAATCCAAACGCCGGGCCTTTCGGCCAGCCTGTGCCGCCATCAGATTATGGTGCAGGACAGGGCGGAGCCGGCGGCGCTTCGGGTGCGGGAGCGGGAAGCGGCGGGGCCGGGGGTTCCGGGCCGCAGGTAATCAGTTACACCAACCGCAGGTGCATATTCAACTCAAGCACTCTCTCGACCGAGTATCTTTTCAGAGACGTGACTCACTTCAAAATGATTACATACTACAACGGACAGCTCACAACCACCAGCTGGCAGGAAGGGGACAAGATATACGTCCTCTCGCCCGGAATGCCAGTGGGCGGCGTGTCGACATCGCCCTCTCCATTCCTGACCGAAGGCCTGCCGCAGGACGCTTCGGCCGCGGGCATGTCACTCACATGCGTGGATTACGTTGTCACTGCCCAGGATTTGGCAAGGCCAACAAATATACAGTTCGTCAACACAGACAACTGACCATGGCAGAAAATCGGGGATTTTCAGCCGCCGAAATTGAGCGGGAAAAGCGGCTGGCGCTGGGGTATTCGGGCGAAAGCCGGCCCGCGCAGCTATGGCACCCTCTGCCAAAATTGCCGCAAAAAAATGTGCTGCGCTGCGATTTGTGCGCCCATTACTGCATAATCAAGGACGGAGACGTCGGCACCTGCCTTATCCGCAAAAACGAGGGCGGCAAGCTGGTCACCCTCAACTGGGGCAAGGCCGAAGGGCTGGCAATAGACCCGATTGAGAAAAAGCCGTTTTTCCATCTCAAGCCAGGCTCTTCTTTGCTTTCTTTCGGCGCGCCGGGATGCAATTTCCGCTGCCTCAACTGCCAGAACTGGACTCTTTCGCAGGCGGTAAAGCAGTTCGGGCCGGCCGCCCTGCAGGTTCCGCTCGTCACCCCCCAAATGATTTCGGACGCAGCCGTGCGGGAGAAGGTTGATGGCGTTGCTTACACCTATTCCGAGCCGACCATTTTCTTCGAATATGCATATGACACAATAATGGAATGCCGCAAAAAACAGAAAGAGAAAAAATTGGGAAAAGAATTTTTCCATGTGTTTGTGTCGAACGGCTATTTCACAAAAGAAATGCTCGACTTGGTGGTGAAGGAAAAGCTTCTTTCAGCGATTCGCATTGACCTCAAGTTCATGAATGACGAGAAATACGCCGAAATATGCGGCGGGCACGTGACGCGCGTGCAGGAATCGATTAAGCGCGTGGCCGCTTTGCGCAAAAACAAGGAATGGCCAATTCATCTCGAAGTAATCAATCTTGTTATCCCGAAAGAAAATGATTCAGACGACGACTTGCGCGAGGTTGCTTCATTCATGGCTGGGGTTTCTCCCGACATTCCTCTTCATTTCAGCAGATTTTTCCCCAATTTCCGCATGAACAACATTCCGCCGACAGACCTCAAACGGCTGGAGAGGGCAAAAGAGCTTGCGCTTGATGCTGGCCTCAAATATGTCTATATCGGAAACACCACTCTGGAGGGCGGCGAGGACACCCATTGCCCAAAATGCAATGAGCTGCTGATTGCCCGCAACCGGTTCGGCATAGAAAAAAACGTGTTTGACAAAAAAGAATTCAAAAACACGCGCGACCCGCCCTGCCCGAACTGCGGGGAGAAAATCAATCTTGTTCTGTAATTTGCGGGAAGAAATTCAATTTTGTTCTGCGGCCTGCGGGAAGAAAATCAATCCTGTTCTTTAGTGGGGCAGAAGGCCGAATCGTCTGGCCGAATTTTCGAGCACTGCGCCAAGTTGTATGTCATACTTTTGGTAAAGCATGCCGAGCATGATGAGTGTTTTGTCCAGCTCGCTTTCGCGCAGCCCGTTCGTGCCCAGCCGGGTGTGTCTGTCAAGCATGTCGCAGACCTTAATCAGACGGGTGGCCGGTTCTGCCATCACCATCTCCATGTGAGCGGCATATTCCTCGTTTTTGATGTGCGGCGCATGGCTCATCATGCTTGCCCATCTGCTCACGCGCGCAGCGAGCCGCCGGCTGCCGGCTGTCTTTCTTACAAGCATGTCAATTTGTTCCGTGTTTAGAAGGCCGTCTTCCACCGCGTCGTGCATGATGGCGGCAAGAGTGATTTCAAAACCGAAGCCGTATTTTACGCGCATTCTCTCGACGCGCAAGGCCACGCCGAGCGCGTGCATCGGCTCGGGCGTCACGTCGTCTTTTAGCATGCGGTTCCCGCTGGCTCTCCACAGCGCCAGCGCGACCTCACCGACAGCCTTCCGCTGCTCGTCTGTAAGATGCGGGCTGCTGCAGACTGTCTCAATCGCCAGCTGTATCCGCGGCTGCATCCCGGTCGGCCATGAATGAAGAATAGGCATAATTGTCTGCCTGAATCTGGCGCCCCGATAAAACGCCTTCACAAGATATGTGGCAACCGCGGAGTTGGCGCATACTCTGTCTTTTGGCTGGGCACCCCGAAGCAGGAGCGATGAATTCCCCTGAGGTTTGTAGAATGATTCGAGCATGTTCCCCCCGTTTATCCATACGAATCTGCCCTTAATACGGCTTGCGGTCGGCGGAATAAGGCTTGCGGCCATGGGGGCCTAAAACGGCGTTGCAGACGTTCGGTTTTAAAACCTAGTCCTCTTTTGCCTCTTGATGGCCGACGAAATCAACTATCTGGACCTTATAGTTTTGCGCAAGATGGACGCCGAATCCACCGTCGAGAGGTTCGGAAGCACAATAAACACGTCCTTTTTCGAGACCGCCAATCTTTTGGGCACCATGAAAATCAAGGGCCTTGTGGACATCCATTCCTCCATCGCCGGCCATTCGCCGCTTGTAATCACCGGCGACGGGCAGGATTTTCTGGCCATGGCGATGCAGAAGGCCTCCGAGCCGCTTGACGCGCTCGACAAGGCGGCTCTCTCCGCCATCGGCGCGGGCATGCGGGATTTGAATTCCTTGCAGCAGGCCCTCAACGTGCGCGGCCGCGACCTCGCGCTTCATCTTCACAAGCTCAAAATGCAGGATTATGTTGACCACGAGGTCCGCTCGGGCCGCGTGTTTCTCTCGCTCACAGAAAAAGGCTTCATTATTGCCGGCAGCGCGACATGGAGGCCGCCCGAGGGCGCGCCAGCAGGCGCGGCCGGAAGCGCAGGCTCAGCTGGCGCCGCAGCAGGCGCAAAGCAGGTAACAAATGTGCCGGCAACAAAAGCCCGCTCCGCAGCCGACGATATCGAGGACATTATCAGGGGCTTGGGCAGGCCGAAAAGCACTCCGGTGCCGGCCTCGGCCGCGCCAATCGCCCCAGGTTCTTCCATTCCCGCTTCGGTTCCAAACGCAGCACAGCAAAAGCAGGCGCAGAATTCTGGCGCAGCAGCACCCGCGCCAGCAACCGGCGCAGCCCCCGTCTCACCCCCGCGGGGTTTGATGGCAGTGCCGGGCGCAAGCGCGCAGGCAGATTCAGGCGAAATAAAACTTGACAGGGGGGCGATGCTTCTCTCGAAAATCGAGTTCTATGCCCGCGCCTACCTGCCCTTCCTCTTCCTCTTGTTCATCTTGTTCATCGTCATATTGTTTGCCGTGTTCAGCGGTCTTGCCAGCAGGGCCATGGGCGCGCAATAAACAGGTGAGCATATTTCTGCCGTTTCATTGCGCCCGGCTTCTTCCAACGCGTCAAAGCCGCGCTCCATGGACTTTGATTTGCTTGAGCATTACAACATTCCCGTTCTTGCGCACGCTAATGCCAAAACTCCGGCAGAGGCAGTCCGCGCCGCCTCGCGCATGGGCTTTCCTGTCGCCCTCAAGCTTGTTTCATCAAAAATATTGCACAAAACCGACGCCGGCGCGCTCAGCCTTGACCTGCGCTCGGCCGAGCAGGTTGAAAAAGAATTTGCACGGCTTATGAAAATAGACGCAAGCGGTTCTGTTTTGGTGCAGGCATTTAGGCCCGGCCGCGCCGAGCTCATCATCGGCGGGCGGCTCGACCCGCAGTTCGGGCCCGTGGTGCTCTTGGGTTTGGGCGGCGTCTATACAGAGGTGCTGCGCGACGCGTCTTTGCGCATCTGCCCGGTGAGCGGGTGGGATGCGCGTGAAATGCTGCGCTCTCTCAAATGTTATCCCATTCTTGCGGGCGCGCGCGGCAGCAAGCCGATTGACGAGGGCGCCCTGATAAAAATCATCACAAGCGTTTCGAAGATGATGGTGCGCGAGAAAATCAGCGAGCTGGACATAAACCCGCTGCTGGTGCGAAACGACGGCCTGTGGGCCGCCGACTCTAGAGTCATAAGATAAGAGGTCGGACATGGGCTCCAAACAAAATTCCAAATCGCCTGCGCGCGGCCCGTTCGTGGGCAGCGACGGCATGTTTGTCGGAGCAGGCAAATACACAAGCTCTGCCGAATCGGCTTCTGCCAAAAAGCATCTTCCGCGCCTCATCCGAAATCTTGAGGCGGTTTTCCACCCAAAAAGCGTTGCAGTCATCGGCGCCAGCCGCGAGCCGCAGAAAATCGGGCACGTGATTTTGCGCAATTTCCTTGAGGGCGGCTTTGACGGCCCCGTTTATGCTGTCAACCCCCACACACCCGACGTGCTCGGAGTGGAAACGATAAAGCACGCGTCTGATGCGCCGTCTGTTGACTGCGCGCTGGTTGCGGTGCCAGAACAATTTGTGGAAGACGCCCTGCGCGATTCCATTCAGGCCGGCGCACGCGCCGCCGTTGTAATCACTGGCGGATTTGCCGAAGTCGGCAATCTGCAGGCAGAGGAGCGCGTGCGCAAAATCTGCCTTGACGCTGATTTGGCCATGATTGGCCCGAACTGCATGGGCGTGCTCAATCCGGCCGCGCGCGTTGACTCGGTCTTTTTGCCTATCTACAAGATGGGCCGGCCGCACGCCGGCAGCATTGCATTCATTTCCCAGTCAGGCGCGGTTGGCGGTTGCATTGTGGATTTAGCCGCCCGCGCCGGCGTGGGCATGTCAAAATTTGTTTCTTACGGCAACGCAACCGTAATCAACGAGGGGCATTTGCTCCGCTATTTGACACATGACGACAGCACGCAGGCGGTTGTCTCCTATATGGAAGGCGTCAAAGACGGCCGCTTGTTTATGGATTCAGCCCGCACGCTTACCGAAAGCAAACCTCTTGTCGTGCTCAAGGCAGGCAAATCAAAGCAGGGCGCTGCCGCAGCCGCATCCCACACCGGCTCACTGGCCGGCGCTGCCGAAGTGTATTCTGCAGCATTTGAGCAGGTCGGCGCTCTGGAGGCAGAAACTCTGGAGGAATTGTTTGATTTTGCAAAAATATTCGCCCTGCCGCCCGCTTCGGGCTCGCGCATAGGCATTCTTACCAATGGAGGAGGAAACGGCGTGCTGGCCGCTGATTCTGTCGAGGCCGAAGGCCTGCAGCTGGCCATTTTCTCTTCAGAATCCCTCTCGGCCCTCAAAGCCATGCTGCCCGCCTACACCACGCCCCGTAATCCAATGGATATTGTGGGCGACGCGGATGCTGCAAGATATGAAAGAGCTCTCTCCATTCTGATGAAAGACCCCAATGTGGACGTGCTGGTGGCAATTGTTTTGTTCCAGACCGCAGCGCTTGATTCTTCGGTTGTCAATGTGCTGGTAAAGGCCGCGCAGGCCCGCACCAAGCCGATTGTCGTTGTCAGCACGGGCGGCGAATACACAGAGCTTCATAGGCGCATACTGGACGGCTATGGAATTCCGACCTATCCTTCGCCCTCTTCCGCGCTTCGCGCCGTGGCAAAATTCTTGCATTATGAAGAGTATAGGGGCAGGTTCCACTCGGGCGAATCTTATTCAAATTACATGTCAAAGCAGCCGAAAAAATAGAAATTGCAAAAGAAAAAATAATCAAAATAAATTAAAAATTAAGCAAAAAGAAAAATAATCAAAAAAGAAAAATTAAAAAATAAAAAAGAAAACCGCTTTCTAGTTGCCGAAGCCGGGCCCGTACTGCATGTCCTTGAATGTCATGCCAGAGCCTGAATTCACTTCTTCAACAACGCAGAATTCGCCCCAGATGGGCTGGTCGCACGGCTCGTTTGCATAATCCATGGCCTTTATTTTCACGAAATAGGTCCATTCCTCCCCGTTCTCAACTCCTGACTGGTGGTTTGTGAGCCACGCGCCAGAGCCGATGTAGGAGTCAAAGCCTGCGTGCCTTGTCTTGTTCTCGTCCATCCAGGCGTCATTCCATTTCATCATGAGCCTGACGTCCTTGTACGGCTGGCACCATGCGGCGTCCTGATAGGCGTCGCAGTAGTAGCCGTTGAACATGTTTGCCTGGTAATTGTAGCCCCACTCGTTGTAGCCGGCGAAAACTCCGGCAGCGAGCGCGAGCAGCATTACCGAAATCAGTGCGTATTTCATCATAGCATACCTCCTTTGGCACAAAAAGAAGGTGCAGGCTAATAAAATTAGTTGATTTGCCCGCAGCGCTTGCGCTAATTGACGAACATTGTTAAAATAAAAAGTCAAATTAAAATAAAAAAATAAAAAATTCAAAAATCCCATTTTGCTAATTCTTGTGAATAGAAGTTATCTATTCTAGAATTTGCGGTGCTTGGGGAAGCAGTTTCTGCAGTACACCGGGCGGCCTTCTGTCGGTTTGAATGGCACCTGGCATGCTTGTCCACAGTCGGAGCAAACGGCGTCTGTCATTTCGCGCGGGGCACCATAGCCACCGCTGCGTCCGCCGAATCCACCACGGCCTCCTCGGCCTCCTTCGTTGTCGTCATAACTCATTTTTTCACCTAGTTTTTATAGCCTCACGAAGAACCAGCGATTGCTCGTTTAGCCCTTTTTCTATTGGTGAGACGTAATTAATGCCACATTCGGGGCTTATAATAGTGCCTATTGGGGCGCCATGGCTGTTGCGGCTCACTAAAAGAGGTTAGATTGATAAAAAAATAAAAAAATCAAAAATTCCCATCAAATTCTTGTGAATAGAAGTTGTCCTATTCTAGAATTTCTTGTGCTTGGGGAAGCAGTTTCTGCAGTACACCGGGCGGCCCTCTGTAGGCTTGAAGGGCACCTGGCATGGCTGTCCGCAGTCCGAGCAGACTGCATCGTGCATTTCGCGCGGGGCGCCGTAGCCGCCGCTGCGTCCGCCGAATCCGCCGCGTCCGCCGCGTCCGCCGTAACCGCCTTCTCCGCTCTGGTTGTCGTCATAACTCATTTTTTCACCTATTGTTTCTAGTTTCCTAGTTATCTCCGCCAGCCGGCTAAACCCGTTTAGACGAAGTGAAATAATTAGGGAAAATCGGTTATTATAATAGTTTGCCCGGCGCAAAACCGGTCAGGGGCAGGGGCAAAAGGCCGGTCATATGGCGGGGCCAAAAGCGGGCCATAGAGTCCGCGGCGCTCGGGTGCGCCGCCTGATTTTTTATTTCTTTTCTGCCGTCCGCGTCCGTGCGCCTTTTTATCCTTTCGCTACCAATCCCATTTCAAGCATTTTGACCATCATTCATCTTAGGCGTGTTCTCTATGGACATCCCCAACCTCTACGCCCACCCCCATTACCGCCGGCTGTTCATCATACCCATAGTGCTGGTTTTCATCTCCCTAATGCTCATCCTTTTCATTTCCCCAATCCGCATGGGCATTGACTTCAAGGGCGGCATTGACGTGCAAATCCAGTCTGCGACTGCCGTCGATACCGCCGCCTTAGGCAAGGTTTTCGAATCAAACAATTATCATGTCGAGAGAATAGAATCCAAGCAGAATCCGGGCGGCTTTTCCACACAGGTGGAACTGCAGCGCTCGGCCATCGCCGCGCAGGCGGACAGTCTGCGCTATGACTATTCGGTTGTGAAGAAAACGGCTGAAGAGGACGAGGGGCTTGCGCTGGGCGGCAACGACACCGCAGCGCAGGCAAGCGCCGTGGTTTCGCGCAATGTCATGAATGTGGCGGCAAACAAAATCTTCGTTCTCGCAAATTCCTCCAACAGGGCGGAAAACTACACCACCACCTCGCAGCTTGACAAGGTTGTCGGCTCTGTCTTGTCGCAAATAAACGAAAACGAGCGCGCCCGCCTGCGCGACATCGTGGCCGCGGCGGTTCCGGGCTCCAGCGCCTCTTTCAACGAGGTCACACCCTCCCTTTCGACAAAATTCTTTGACACCGCGGTCGGCGTGGTCATCTTCTCCATTCTTCTCACAAGCGCGGTGGTGTTTGTCATCTTCCGCACCGCAATTCCGTCCATGGCGGTTCTCACCGGCGCAGGCGCCGACGTGATAATGGCCATGGGCGCAATGGCCCTCTTCAACATCCCCCTCTCTCTTGCCTCTTTCTCGGCCCTCATGATGCTGGTCGGCTTCTCGCTCGACACCGACGTTCTGCTCACCATGCGCGTAATCAAGAGGCACGAGGGCAGCGCATCGCAGCGCGCCTATGATGCAATGAAAACCGGAGGCACCATGAGTCTTTCGGCCATAGTGGCGTTCTCAGCCCTGCTGGCTTTGGCGCTGGCCACAAGCATTCCAATCTATTATGAAATCGCGGCAGTGGCAATCGCCGGTTTGTTCGGCGACCTTGTTGCCACATGGTGTTTCAACGCAGTCATCGTCCTGCATTATGCAGAAGAGCAGCAGAAGAAGGGCACCGGCGGGCCTGAGAGGCCCCTGTGGAGCTTCTTCTTCAGGTCGTAAGGGTGCATGTGCATGGCCAACGTTATCCTCGAAATCCTCCAAGAACGCCGTGTGATGGCGCTTCTCTTCCTCCTGCTCTTGGCTGTCGGCTGGATATTCCTCCACGGCGGCCCGTTCGGCGGCGGACTGAAGTTCGGCATCGACTTCTCCGGAGGTCTGCGCGTGCCGGTGCTGCTCGAGCAGTCTGTCGACCCGGTCACCATGGATGACATGGTGCGCACAATCAATGCCCGCGCATCAGCGTTCGCTCTTACCGAGGTGCGCGTGCGCCCCGTGGGCGACTCGCAAATTTATGTCGAAGTGGCCAAAACAAACAAGGAGCTTCTCACAGACATTTTGAGCATCCTCTCGCAGCAGGGCGTGTTCACCGCAACGGTGGACGGCCAGACCGCGATTGAGGGCAGCGACGTGCTCACCCAGCGCATCTACCGCGTAACCGGCCAGCAACTGTCGCAGAGCGGCGGCGACTGGGCGATTTCATTTGCAGTCACGGCCGCGGGCCAGAACCGTTTCACAGCCGCGGCGCGAGGCAAGACCGATTATCCGATTTACATGTTCGTGGACCGCCCGTCAGACGCCATCGTTGTTATTTCCAAAACCGACCTGCTTGCGCAGGCCAACCTGAACAGCGTGGCCGCCAACACAGTGCGCGCCGACGAGGCCCTCAAGGCAACACAGGAAGCACTCAAGCTCAATGCTGACCCTGTTCCAGTATATACTGAAGACCAGCTGCTTTCCCCCGACTTCAAGCTCACTTATGCAAAAGACAACAAGACAAAGGCCGTCATCTCGTCAAACGCCAGCGCCGAACTCAAGGCGCTTCTCAACAAATCGGGCTACATTCTCTCCGAGCGCAGCCCGGTTGACATGCAGCCCCATTACCGCACCAGCCGCGGAGGGCTCACAAGCGTTGTTGTTGACAGCTGGGAGGCAGTGGGCCTCAAATCCGCCCCCGGCCTCTCCTCTGACGTGACGCAGGGAGTGCCGAGCGCGTTCAATGCCTACACCATCAACGGCCCGGCCGTCGGCGTCGGCAACGCGCGTGTGCTTGACGCGGACCGGCGCGCCCGCGAAACCATGGGCGTGCTAAAGGGAGGCGCCCTGCCGGTTCAAATCTCTGTCGGGCAGGTGCAGGAGGTTCAGGCGCCTCTGGGCGCGGAATTCTTGCGCCTCTCGCTGATTGGCGCCGTGTTCGCAATGGCCTGCATCTCGCTTCTGGTGGCCCTGCGCTACCGCACCATCAAAGTGGTTCTTCCAATCGTGTTCATCTCGGTTTCAGAAGTAATCATCCTGCTCGCCATCATCGGCTCGTTCTCGATTGATTTGGCGGCCATGGCAGGCATCATCTGCGCAATCGGCGTGTCGGTGGACGCACAAATCGTGGTGACCGACGAAATTCTCAAGAAAGGCGCGCACGAGGACACTCAGGAGCGGTTGAACAAGGCGTTTGCAATCATCATGACAAACGCCCTCGTCGCTTCGGTGGCCATGCTACCCCTGCTCTTCGCTGGCTCCAACCTCATCAGCGTCATCGGCTTTGCAACAACAACCATTCTCGGTTACATCATGGGTGTTGCAATCACAAGGCCGGCCTACGGCGCAATTGTGAGGCACCTGGTGCATGCGCCGGGCGAGAATGCCAGCCCCGCGCCGGCAAAAACAGGCCTATAAAAAATTCCTTTTCCTTCTCGTCATCTTCTTAAACCTTATTTCCCATCTTTGCCTATGGTGCGCCGAATCGAGGTCAGTTTGAACACTCCGCTTAAAGATGCGGCAGCGGATTCGCTGCTTGCGCGCCTCAAAACCGATTTCGGGCAGGCAAACTTGGAAAAAGTGCGGCGCATGTCTGTCTATTCTTTTGAAGAGGATTTGAGCGAGGCGGACGCGCGCCTTCTTGCATCAGAACTGTTGTGCGACCCGGTGAGCCAGAAATTCTCAATCGGCGCGCCTCTCGCTTCCGACTTTTCATATGCAATTGAAGTTGGTTTCAGGCCAGGCGTGAAAGACAATGTTGGCGAGACAGCGACTGCGGCCGCGGCAGACATTTTGGGCCGGCCGCTCAACGGCGCGGTGTTCACCTCAACGCTCTATCTTTTCTACGGGCACTTCGACACAACGGGCGGCAAAGACAAGGCGGCTGCCGAAGGCGTGTTGTGCAACCCACTAATCGAGCGCTGGGCCTCTTTTGATTTGGCCGGCATTTCAGCATACTACTCTTCACTTGTGCTGCCTCTTGCAGGCGACAAAGGCAAAGGCACGGTCTATGAAATCCCAATGCCGGATTCCGACGGCGAGCTGGAGCGCATATCCAAGCGCCGGCTTCTCGCACTCTCGCTTGAGGAAATGCAGGCCATCCGCACATATTATGCGCGCGATGACGTGAAACGCGCGCGCGAAAAAGCTGGCCTCTCGCCCCATCCGACTGATGTCGAGCTCGAAGCAATCGCGCAGACATGGTCAGAGCACTGCAAGCACAAAATCTTCAACGCCACCATAGACTACACAGACTTCACGCCGCCGCAAAAAGATGAAAAGGCGGCAGATGCAAAAACAGCAAAATCAAAACAATCGAAATCCAAATCAAAATCAAAAGC
>JAKAJC010000034.1 GCA_021814005.1 Microcaldota archaeon | reverse complement strand
CGGCGGCAGTCTACAAATTGTACGGCCCTGTCAACACCCTTGTCTATTCTGTAGGCAACGGAGCGGGCGTGCACGAATTTGTCAAGCACTATTTCGACGACGACACTTCCGAATTTCTGCTTTTGCATGAAAACATGAAGCTGCCGGCCAAAGGCGAGTGCTTCGGCATAGGCGCAGACCCGCTCTCGTGGAATCCCAAGTTCATGGCGTTTGCAAAAGAGCTTTTCCGCCGTGAAAAGCTCAAGGTGCGCTACTGCGGCTCTTTTGTGGGCGATTTCTCGCAGGTGCTGCACAGGGGCGGCTTTTTCTCCTACCCCGCCACGCAAAATTCTCCAGACGGCAAATTCCGCCTCTACTACGAGTGCATTCCGATGGGCTTTTTGTGCGAAGAGGCGGGCGGCGCCACATGGGACGGCTCGCGGGCCGGAGATTCGGTGCTGGACAGGGTGGACAATGACGTTGACGCGCGCACTCCAATCTATTTGGGCAACAAAGACATCATCGAGAAGCTGAAAAAAGCGATGAGGAATTAGGCCTGTTTTATACAAAACATTTTACCCCCTTTTTATCCATTTCAAACACCATATTTAAATGCCGCCTCCGGGCCAATAATTTCACTCTACTCAATGTGGATGAGGTGTAACAATGGCTCCAATCAGCGCAACTCCAAACGTTTCTGCAATCATCAGCGAAGTCGGCAAGATGCCTGTCTCGAAAATGCAGACTCTTCTCGAAGACCTGAACAAGGGCAGCCTCAAGGTCACTCAGGCCGCCGCCGACAAAATCAAGGCGGCCATCGGCACCCGCGCCAACGTCCTGATTAACATGAATCCCACGCTTCAGGAGCAGAACATCCTCAAGCTCATGATGTATGACGGCGAGTCGGCCAAAATGCTCGAGGTCAACGGCTCATTCAACAGCCGCGCATATATCCAGAGCTGCGACCCGCGCGGCATAGGCGTGCGAATCGACATCCCGCCGGGCTATAATTTCAACCCGCACAGCTATGCCGAGAGCTATGCCAACAACTCGGGCTGATAGATGGGAATTTTGAATATTACCACTCAACCACTTCATGTAAGGTGATTTCTCATGGCAAAACAAAAAGTTGTCTTAGCATATTCGGGCGGCCTTGACACATCTGTCATCCTGCACTGGATGGTGCACCAGAAGAACTACGAGGTCATTGCCTACATTGCCGACATCGGCCAGAAGGAGGACTACGAGGCCGCGAAAAAGAAGGCAATGGACTGCGGCGCGTCCAAAGTCATTGTCAAGGACCTCAAGGCCGAGTTTGTCACAGACTACATTTTCCCCGCAGTGCAGGCCAACGCGATTTACGAGGAGCGCTATCTTTTGGGCACCTCGCTTGCGCGCCCGCTCATTGCCAAATACCAGATTGAAATAGCCAAAAAAGAGGGGGCCGAATTCGTATCGCACGGCTCCACCGGCAAGGGCAACGACCAGGTTCGCTTTGAAATGTCTTATCTGGCGCTCAATCCGAAAATCAAGATTCTCGCGCCGTGGAAAATGCAGGAGTGGCTGGCCGAGTTCAAGGGCCGCGACGACCTCATCGCCTACGCCGCCAAGCACGGCATTCCGGTGCAGGCAACTTCCAAAAAGCCCTATTCCGAGGACGAAAACCTCATGCACATCAGCCACGAGGCCGGCATTCTCGAGGACCCTGCGCATATTCCCGAAGATTCGGTCTATTCGCGCACCACTTCGCCCAAGGCCGCGCCAGACAAGAGCACAATGCTGGAAATTTACTTCCAGGACGGCCTGCCTGTCAAGGTGCTGAACAAAAACGACGGCACCATCGTGACCAAGCCGCTCGAGCTCTTCCTCTACCTCAACAAGGTGGGCGGCGAGAACGGCGTGGGCCGTGTCGACATGGTGGAAAACCGCTTTGTGGGCATCAAGTCCAGAGGTCTTTACGAGACTCCGGGCGGCACCATTTTGCACATTGCGCACCGCGACATCGAGTCGATTGCAATGGACCGCGAGGTTATGCGCCTGCGCGACATGCTCTCGCCCCGCTATGCCGAGATGATATACAACGGATTCTGGTTCTCTCCCGAGCACGACTTCTTGAAAGCCGCGTTCGACAAGAGCCAGGAGCTCATCAACGGCAAGGTTACGGTGGAGCTCTACAAGGGCAACTGCTGGCCGGTTGCGCGCGAGTCCCCGTGCTCGCTCTACAACCAGGACCTCGGCTCCATGCACATTGCCGGCGGCTTTGACCAGACCGATTCCATCGGTTTCATCAAAATCAACGCCATTCGGCTGATGGCCCACCGTGCCATCATCGACAAGATGGGCAAGAAGTAGAACGAAACTTTTTTCTTTATTTTTGTTTTTTATAAAACAAACGTTTGATTAGCTCCGGCAGGGCCAAGTGATATATGGGTTTAATTATTCCATAGACGAAGTCAGCGGCATGGCGCGGCAGCGCCGGCGCAGATTTTCTGGTGTTGTTTATGAAACTCTGGAACAAGGGCATCGAACTGGACAAGGCCGTGGAGGCTTACACCGTGGGCAGCGACCCGCAGGTAGACTTGCTCATGCT